>CAZUMM010000004.1:0-215400 GCA_964621795.1 uncultured Flavipsychrobacter sp. | reverse complement strand
AGGTATACCTGAAACGCAAAGACCTGAAAAAGCCGGAACCCAAACCACAGCAACAACCCAAACAGCAACAAAAATCTGTAAAAGAGATAGCATGGCTGCTGGCTGGTATTGTTGGCGCAATCCTGCTCCTGCTGCTGCTGGTACCTTCACTGGTGTACCTGTATTATCGCACAAGGTACAGAAATGCAAAAGCAGAGGGCAGCAAAGCATACTGGGCATATCGCACAGCAGGCTATTACCTGCACCAGGTGGGCATTACACGCGGCACGAAAACACCTATGCAATATGCAAAGGATGTAATTGACCCGATGTTCGGCACATCGATGGCGGGCTTTATGAATATATACCTGAAGAAAAAATATGCGAAACAACCGCTTACAGTAAATGAGCAGGAATATATAAGCACTTTCCTGCAGCCGTTCATTCATACGGTACGGAAAAAGCTGCCTGTAAAACAAAGGCTTGCCGGGTTCCTGAACCCTGTAAGGACCGTTAGCTTTTTCGTAATGCCGGAAGATGAAGAAGTATAAGAAATATAAGTACACAGGCAAGAAACAAGTGCCTGCGCCTTATTAATTTTTATAGATTTGCCCAACGATAAACAGAACATTTTGCAGGATAAAAAACAGAAAAAGACAAAACCCAAACTATCGGTAAGGATACTGTGGCGCGTGTTTTTTGCAGGTGTGTTAGCTTTTATACTACTGATAACCGCGGCCAACCTCGGCTGGCTGGGGTATATGCCCTCCATGAAAGAGCTGGAAAACCCGAGCAGCGCCCTATCATCAGACGTATATGCAGTAGACGGCACACTGATAGGCCGCTACTATGTAACCGACCGCTCTACCAGTAAATACGAAGAAATATCGCCCAATATATTCAATGCACTACTGGCAACAGAGGATGCGCGCTTTTATGAGCACTCAGGCATCGACCCTATCGCCACCCTGGCCATACCTTATTATGTACTGACAGGAAAAAGGCGCGGTTCGTCTACCATTACCCAGCAGCTTGCCAAAAACCTCTTCCCGCGCGAGAACCAGAATATGTTCACCCTGCCGTTCATTAAGCTGAAAGAATGGATAATGGCGGTAAAGCTGGAGCGCAACCTTACCAAAAATGAAATCATTACCCTGTACCTGAATACAGTGCCCTACAGCGATAATGTATATGGTATCAGGAATGCATCGCTCACCTTCTTTAATAAAATGCCCGACTCGGTAACGGTGGATGAGGCCGCCGTACTGATAGGGATGCTGAAAGGAAATACCCTGTACAACCCGCGCAGGAATCCAAAAATTGCTACAGAACGCCGCAACGTAGTTATCAGCCAGATGGCCAATTATGGCTATATCACAGATGCCGAGGCAGCTACTTATACAAAGAAGCCCATTAAACTGGACTATCATAAACTGGACTACCACGAAGGGCTTGCACCCTATTTCAGGCAGATAGTGGAGCAGGAAGTAAAAAAGGTATGTAAGGACTTGAAAAAAGAAGACGGCACACCCTATAATATTTATAAGGACGGGCTGAAAATATATACCACGCTGGATGTAACACTGCAACAATATGCCGAGGAAGCAGTAGCCGCACACCTCAGCAGCCTGCAAAAAGACTTTGCTGCCCAGCGCAAATTCAAAGACGGAACAGTCTGGAAGGAGTTTAAACCTTACCTGCTGTCCTCCATCAAACAATCGGAACGCTACCGCACCCTGAAAGAAGACGGGAAAACCCATGAGCAAATCATGCAGGAGCTAAGCAAGCCCGTAAAGATGAAAGTGTTTGCCTGGAATAAGAACCGCTCAGTAGATACGCTGATGAGCCCTATCGACTCCATCAAATACATGAAAACTTTCCTGCAGGCAGGTTTCATGGTAATGGACCCTTATACCGGCGAGGTAAAGGCATGGGTCGGTGGTATTGACCATAACTATTTCCAGTTCGACCACGTGAACCAGAATACAAGAAGGCAGGTGGGGTCTACCATAAAACCCTTACTGTATTGCCTCGCGGTGGATAACGGTTTTTCTCCATGCGGTTCGCTGCCCACTACCCCGCAGGATTTTTCTACCATTAAAGGATATGATGCAGGCGGCAGCGAATATGGCTCACTGCCTATGAATATGGCCCTGGCCAAGTCTGTCAACAACGCCGCCCTGTACCTGATAAAACAGGTAGGTGTGGATGCCTTTATCGATTTCATGCACAAATGCGGCATCGAGGGCAAAATAGACCCTGTGCCCTCCCTTGCATTGGGTGTGCCCGATATTTCGCTGTACGAAATGCTGGGGGCTTATACCATGTTCCCTACAGGTGGCATGAACGTACAGCCCATGTACATAACCAAAATAGAAGATAAAAACGGCGAGGTCATCAAAACATTCGCCCCTGTACAGAAAGAACTCATTAATGCCAATACAGCTTTTAAAATGGTAAAAATGATGCAGGGCGTAGTAAATCACGGTACTGCCGTGAGGCTGCGCTACCGGTATAAGTTTACCAGCGAAATAGCCGGAAAAACAGGTACAACCAATAACCAGGCCGATGCATGGTTTATTGGCTATACACCGCAAATACTGGCGGGTGCATGGGTGGGCTGCGATGACCGGTACCTGCGGTTTACCAGCCAACGGCTGGGGCAAGGTGCCGCTGCTGCATTACCTATCTGGGCCGAATTCATGAAACGCGTATATGCGGATAAATCGCTGGACATCACGGCGGATGCTACTTTTAAAGCTCCGGAGGGCTTCAACGACTGCGATGTAGTAGACCCTACCAGCCTGCAACGCAGTTCTACATACCGCTCAAGCGGGTATAAGGATACAACAGAGCCCCTGGAAGAAGTACCTATTGAGGAGTGGCGGTAATTTTGCAAGAAAATAATATGCTGTAGCAACAGCATACAATCAATGAAAGGAAAAATAATAAACGACCCCGTATACGGTTTTCTTCGCTTCCCGGAAAAGGAACTGCTGCAAATCATAGACCATCCCTGGTTTCAGCGCCTGCGCCACATCAAGCAAATGGGGCTGGCGCAACTGGTGTACCCCGGCGCTACGCATACCCGGCTGCACCACTCGCTGGGTGCCTGTTACCTGATGGGTAAGGCACTGGACGAACTGAAAGCCAAAGGAGTGGAACTATCGGGCGAAGAATGCCTTGCCGCCCGTATAGCCATACTGCTGCACGATGTAGGCCACGGCCCTTTTTCCCATGCTTTGGAACATTCACTGGTAGAAGGCGTACCCCATGAACATTTATCGCACCTCATCATGCAGCGGCTGAACCGCCGCTTTGACGGGTTGCTGGATAATTCGATTAAGATATTCGACCGCTCCTACTCAAAAAAATACCTGCACCAACTGGTATCGAGCCAACTTGACGTTGACCGGATGGACTACCTGAACCGCGATAGTTTTTATACCGGCGTATCGGAAGGGGTAATCGGCTATGACAGGATATTGCAGATGCTGACTGTGAAAGATGATGAGCTGATGGTAGAGGAAAAAGGCGTGCATTCGGTGGAGAAGTTTATCATAGCCCGCCGCCTGATGTACTGGCAGGTATACCTGCACAAAACTGTACTGGCTGCCGAGTTACTGCTTATCAACATACTGAAACGCGCCAAAGAGCTGGTTATGAACGGTGAGCAACTGTTTTGCACCCCTGCCCTGAAATATTTTTTAGGCAAGGAGTTGACAGCCATAGATTTTGAGCAAAATGAAGAACACCTTGACTGGTTTTGTCAACTGGACGATACGGATGTAATGGCATCGGTAAAAGTATGGCAGTCGCACCGAGACCCTGTACTATCGCTGCTATGCCGTATGCTTACGGAAAGGAAGCTGTATAAAGTGCTGTTAAGCTCTGAAAATATGGATACGTTGCTTGCAGAAAAAACCGGGGAAATAAGGGATGCACTGAAACTGGATGAAAGTATGGTTCCTTATTTTGTTAGCACAGGTACTACTTCCAACAGCACTTACAACATAAATGACGAGCGGATAGCCATAGCCCTGAAGAATGGCACAACTGTTGATATATCAGAAATTGACAATCCAATCGTTAACCAGGCGCTTGCACGGCCAATACATAAGAATTATATTTGCTATGTTAAGCCCGGCAACCTGCCCTCTGATAGTTCACAATTTTTAAATTAATACAGAAATATATACCTGATGCAGTTTACCGCGCTACAAGTAGCAACACTCATAAAAGGAAAAATAGAGGGCAACCCCGAGGCCAAAGTAAGCCATGTGGCCAAAATTGAAGAAGCCGGTGAAGGCTCACTCAGTTTTATTGCCAATCCCAAATATGAAGAATACCTGTATACTACCAAAGCAAGCGTGATTATTATCAATGATGCGCTGGAAGTACGGGAAAAAGTGAAACCGGTGTTGATACGGGTAAAAGATGCTTACAGTAGTTTTGCCTTCCTGCTGGAAAAATACAACGAGATTATCTCAAGAAGCGGTAAAAACGGCATTGAGCAACCTTCATTCGTATCTAAAACAGCATCTATAGGAAAAGATACTTATATTGGGGCGTTCACATACATAGGTGAAAATGTAATTATCGGCGACAGGGTCAGGATTTACCCCGGCTGCTATATTGGTGATAACGTGGTAATTAATGAAGATTCCAGGCTTTTTGCCGGGGTAAAGGTGTACGACAGTTGTTCACTGGGCAGCCGTGTGGTCATACATTCGGGAACGGTGATAGGCGGCGATGGCTTTGGTTTTGCCCCGCAAAAAGATGGCAGTTATAAAAAAGTGCCCCAAATAGGCAATGTAATTATAGAAGATGATGTAGAAATAGGCGCCAATACGACCATAGACCGCGCCACAATGGGTTCAACCATCATCCGCAAAGGTGTAAAACTGGATAACCTGATACAGATAGCCCACAATGTGGAAATAGGCGAAAACACCGTTATTGCAGCCCAGTCGGGCATATCGGGCAGTACCAAAGTAGGTAAAAACTGCATTATAGGCGGCCAGGTGGGCATGGTAGGACATATACAGATTGCAGACGGGACGCGCATCAATGCACAGAGCGGGCTTTCCAAATCGGTAACCACTGCAAATGCAGCATTGACGGGCTCTCCGGCCTTTGATTATAAAAGTTCATTAAAAAGTCAGGCAATTTTTAGAAATTTGCCGGAATTGCAACAACGTCTTCTTAAATTGGAAGAGGAAGTAGAGGCTTTGTCCTCATTATTGAATCAAAACATCTCAGTACAGAAGTGAGCACAGAAACATTGGTAAAATCAGAGGCTAAGAAAAAAACAGACAACGTGCAGATACCAACATCCGCGGAAAATCAACATACATTAAAAGGAAGTGTGACCCTGCCCGGTGTAGGCTTGCATACAGGACAGGCAGTTAATATGACCCTTAAGCCGGCCACTCCCGGCTTCGGCATACGTTTTCAACGCATAGACCTGCCTGAAAAGCCTATTGTAAGGGCCGACGTAGATTATGTAGTAGATACATCGCGCGGTACAACACTGGAATATAACGGCGCAAGGGTAAGCACGGTAGAACACACCCTGGCCGCCCTTGTAGGTTCTGGCATAGATAATGTACTGATAGAACTAGACGGGCCGGAAGTGCCTATACTGGACGGCAGTTCCAAACAAATACTACAGGCGATAGACAGCGTAGGGCTGCAGGAGCAGGAAGCAAGACGTATCGTATACACAATAGATACCAATATACACTACTACGACGCTGCCAAGAATGTGGATATGCTGGCGGTGCCGAGCAACGACTACCAGATAACCACGCTGATAGACTTCAACTCACCTGTTTTAGGCACACAACATGCTACCCTGAAACATATTTCCGAGTTTAAGGAAGAAATAGGCCCCTGCCGTACTTTCTGCTTTCTGCACGAGCTGGAATACCTGCTGGACAACAACCTGATAAAAGGCGGCGACCTGAGCAATGCGATTGTAGTGGTAGACAAAGTGGTAAGCCAGGACGAACTGGACCATCTTGCCAAGGTTTTCAATAAAAACAATATCAAAGTAAAGCAGGAAGGTATATTGAACAATGTACAACTGCATTTTACCAATGAGCCTGCACGCCACAAGCTGCTGGACGTAGTAGGCGACCTGGCGCTTATAGGCCACCCCATAAAGGCGCACATCATTGCCAGCCGCCCGGGGCACGCTTCAAACGTGGAGTTTGCAAAGAAAATCAAGCAATTCATCAAGAAGAACAGGCACCTGTCTGATATACCCAATTACGACCCGAACCAACAGGCCATATACGACATCACGCATATCGAACGGTCACTGCCGCACAAGTTCCCGTTCCTGCTGGTCGATAAAATCATTGAACTGAGCGATAACCACGTAGTGGGTATTAAAAATGTGACCTTCAATGAGCATTTCTTCCAGGGCCACTTTCCCGGCAACCCGGTAATGCCCGGCGTATTGCAGATAGAAGCCCTGGCACAAACAGGCGGCATACTTGCCCTGAACAACTACATAGACCCCGAAAACTATGATACCTATTTTATCAAGATAGATAAAGTGCGTTTCAAACAAAGGGTAGTGCCGGGAGATACGTTAATATTAAAGATGGAACTGCTGAACCCGATACGCCGCGGTATTTGCGAAATGCGCGGTACGGTATATGTAGGTAATAAACTGGTTACCGAGGCTGAACTGGTAGCTCAAATCGTTCGAAAAGATAAAAAATGATCCACCCGCTTACTTACATACACCCGGATACGAAAATCGGCCCGAACGTAAAAATTGACCCGTTCACAACCATCCACAAAAACGTGGAAATAGGTGAAGGTACATGGATAGGTTCGAACGTGACCATTATGGAGGGCGCGCGTATTGGTAAAAACTGCCGCATCTTTCCCAGTTCGGTTATATCTGCCATTCCGCAAGACCTGAAGTACAAGGGTGAAGACACCCTGACCGTAATAGGTGACAACTGTACCATACGTGAGTGCGTGACCATCAACCGCGGCACACTCGACCGCAATAAGACCAGCATAGGCAACAACTGTCTGATAATGGCCTACAGCCATATAGCACATGATTGTGAAATAGGTGAACATTGCATTTTCTCGAACAATACTACCCTTGCCGGCCATATAACCGTAGGCGACCACGTAGTACTTGCGGGGCTTACTGCCGTACAGCAATTTGTACGTATAGGCTCGCATGCCTTCGTTACAGGCGGTTCGCTGGTACGCAAAGATGTGCCGCCGTACGTAAAAGCAGCACGTGAGCCGCTGTCTTATGTAGGTGTCAACTCCGTAGGGCTGAAACGCAGGGGGTATTCTATTGAAAAAATCAATCATATACTCGATATATACCGTATCCTGTTCGTAAGAGGTTATAATACATCAAAAGCATTGAGCATCATCGAGACGGAAACCCCGGTATCGGATGAGCGGGATGAGATTATTACCTTTATCCGCGAAACAGGGAGGGGCATTATGAAAGGCTACTCCCGCAGGCTGAATGAAGATATCTCCTGAGCATATAAGCAAACGTTTTCAACGCCACTGGATATTTAAAGAGGTAAGCTATACCTTTTCGTCGCCGGGGGCGTATGCATTGCTTGGCCCGAACGGAAGTGGCAAGTCTACACTGCTGCGCGTATTGGCCGGTATGCAGGCCCCGTCGAAGGGGAAAATACTGTATGAGCACAACGGCAGCAACATCACCAACGATACGGTGTATAAGTACATCAGCTTTTGTGCGCCGGGCATGGAAATAGTTGAAGAGCTGACCCTGCGCGAGTTTCTCGATTTCCATTTCAGCTTTAAAAAACCGCTTGAACATTTATCGGTCAACCGCATTATAGAACTTACAGGGCTAAAGAATATAGCCGATAAGCCCATAAGCGATTACTCATCGGGCATGAAACAAAGGGTAAAACTGGCCCAGGCCATATTTACCGATACCCCTGCCCTGCTGCTTGATGAGCCCTGTACCAACCTCGATGAGCAGGGCGTGAACCAGTACCGTGAATGGGTAGATACTTATGCAAAAGGCAGGCTGGTGCTTGTAGCATCAAACGACGTAAGGGAGTACTATTTCTGTACAGAACAACTGGTACTGGAAGACTATAAGTAACTATAAATTGCGCTTCCCAGGTAATATCAGCGCTTCCCAAAAAACTCGTCGGTTGTTTTAGAATAGGGGCCGTAACCGCTATAATGACCAAAATCTTTTTTCACGTATAAACTATCACTTGCAGGAAAGAAGTACAATATCTCGCCACTGCTTGACCCCGACCCGCCGTTTCCTGTATTGTACTGGTTAGATGCATTATATTTAAAATGACCATTTTTACCATATACAATCCAACCCGGACTGTCAATGGCAAAGCTATCTGCTGATATTTTTTTTATTTCAATCGTATCAGTTCTATAGGTGGTATCATAACTATGTTCAGGCTGGTGGCCGGTACCATAGAAAATATCGGTTGTAGTACGCACATTACCGATATAGATGCCTAAAAGGTTGTCAACACTGTCAATATGTGCTGTGCTATCGTTATTGCCTGTAGGGACTGGTGTTGTTGGTGATGTAGCATCTTTTTTACAGCTATAAACCAATACAACCATGACGAGGATGACAGGCAACAGGTATTTAGTCATAATGAAGGCTTTCTTAAAGAAACGCAAAAAAGATACCAGATATATCTTAATTGTCATATTCCTATCACCTTATCATAATGTAAATTGCTGCGCCTCCTTCACAGGCAGGAGTAGCCATTTCGTCAATTGTACTGGCGCGAGCCAAATAAAAGGCTGCCAATGCGCACCATAGTGCTACCCTCCCCTATGGCAATTTTGTAGTCGCTGCTCATACCCATTGAACAGGTATCGAAGTAGGGCACCATAATGAAAGAAGACTTTTTCAGGTAGAGGAACATATTGTGCAGGCGTTTGAACTCACCGCGTACCAGTTCTTCATCTTCCGAAAAACTAGCCATTCCCATCAGCCCCCTTATTCGTACATGCTGTAACTGTTCCTGCTGGGCTTCGTAGTAATCCATGAACTCTACTATATCGCGTTCGTTCATCCCAAACTTCGTTTCTTCAGCTGCTATGTGCATTTGCAACAGCACATCTATTGTGCGGTTATGCTTAGCTGCCTGTTTATTGATTTCGAGCAGGAGGCGGAAACTGTCTACTGCATGAATAAGGTGCACGAACGGGGCTATATATTTTACTTTATTCGATTGCAGGTGGCCTATATAGTGCCAGCGTATACCGGCAGGCAATTGCGGTTGCTTATCCACCAGCTCCTGTACATAATTCTCCCCAAAGTCGCGCTGGCCAAGGTCGTACAGCGCCTGTATATCGCTTACGGGTTTTGTTTTGGAAACTGCTACCAGTGTTACTCCTTTACCGTCCAATTCCCGTACTATCTCCTTCCATGCCTGTGCGTTTGCCATTAGTACTGCTCCTGTTCGTTTGGAAAATCTTTACTTTTTACGTCCTGTATATATTGCTTTGTCGCGTTACTGATATCGTCATACAGGTTCAGGTAGCGGCGCAGGAAACGCGGGGAAAAATCTTTGGTAATACCCAGCATATCATGCATTACCAGTACCTGCCCGTCCACATGCATACCCGCACCAATGCCTATCAGCGGTATTTTCAGTTCTTCGGCTACCCGCTTACCAAGCGATGCCGGTATTTTTTCCAGTACTATGGCAAAACACCCCGCTTCCTGCAGGGCATGTGCATTTTTTATCAGCATTTCCGCTTCTTCCTCTTCTTTGGCACGTACGGTATAAGTACCGAATTTATAAATAGACTGAGGTGTAAGGCCAAGATGCCCCATTACCGGCACACCTGCGCTGATAATCCGCTTGATGGATTCTATCACTTCTCCCCCACCTTCCAGTTTGATACCGTGTGCCCCGGCTTCTTTCATGATGCGTATAGCGGAATTGAGCGCTTCTTTACTGTTGCCCTGGTAACTGCCAAAAGGCAAATCGACAATGATAAGGCAGCGGTGTGCCGCACGTACTACGCTTTGGGCGTGGTATATCATCTGGTCAAGCGTGATGGGTAAGGTGGTTTCATGGCCGGCCATTACATTGGATGCCGAATCGCCCACCAGCAGCACATCAATACCCGCATCATCAAATATCCGCGCCATCGAAAAATCGTATGCGGTAAGCATGCTTATTTTTTCGCCGCGTTGCTTCATCGATTGCAGCGTATTGGTGGTAACCCTTTTTATTTCACTATGTGTTGACATATAGCAGCCCCGCGGGGAAATTGAACAGCTTTAAAAAAATAGCTGCAGTTATTAAATAAAAATTTCGTTGGCTATATCCATTGCTTCAAAGAGCGCTTCCCTGTTCAGTCCTACGGGTATGCCTTTGGCATCGCACCAGGCTATTATGTTTTCCGTAGCAATATTGCCCACCAGTTCATCCTCGGCCATCGGGCAGCCGCCAATGCCTTTTATAGCGCTGTCGAAACGCAGGCAGCCATTATCATAAGCAGTTTGTACTTTTTCTTCCCATGTAAACAGGTTGCTGTGAAAATGCGCCCCTATCTGCACGTCTTTGAACTCAGGTACGAGGTGTTTGAATATATATGCTATGTTATCGGGCTTTGCTACGCCTACGGTATCGGCCATAGCAATCGTTTTAATACCCATTTGCGATAACTGCCCTACCCATTTTATCGCTACTTCTGCGCTGTATTCATCGCCGTAAGGATTGCCAAAGCCCATAGATATGTAGATGACCAGTTCTTTCCCGCGCGAAGCGCAGAGTTTTTGTATCTCTTCTACCTGCTTCAGCGACTCAGCTATGGTTTTATTAGTATTCCGCAACTGGAACGTTTCGGAGATAGAGAAGGGAAAGCCGAGATAACTCACCTCATCATATACTACTGCGTCTTCTGCCCCTCTTATGTTGGCAATAATAGCCAGTAATTTGGTCTGTGTATTACTTACATCGAGTTGGGCCAGTACTTTTTTTGTATCGGCCATTTGCGGAATGGCTTTCGGCGAAACAAACGAACCGAAATCGAGTACGTTAAAGCCTACAGACAGAAGTTTATTCAGATAACGGGCCTTCTGCTCTGTAGGTATGAAAGTTTTCCATCCCTGCATGGCATCTCTCGGACATTCTACCAGTGTAATGCTGTGCTGCATACTTTGTATATAAGGGTACAAAGATAACCCGTGTATATAAGATTATCCCTATTGCATCATCATAATTCGTTATTGCCTGCCGCATTTCGTATTTTAGAATAATAAAAGCACATACACCATGTTATTATCAACAACCCATACGCTTGAGGGCAGAAACATTAAAGAATACAAAGGCATCGTATTTGGCGAAACGATTATAGGCGCCAATATCTTCAAAGACATATTTGCCAATATACGCGATATAGTGGGTGGCCGTTCCGGCAGCTATGAGCAGGTATTGCAGGAAGCAAGGGAAACTTCGGTAAACGAAATGGCCAGCCGCGCACGAAATATGGGTGCCAATGCCGTAATTGGCATCGATGTAGATTACGAAGTTATAGGCAATTCAGGCAGCATGCTGATGGTGAGCGTATCGGGTACGGCCGTGATTGTTGAGTAGTACTACTCTGCTATCAGTTGCAGAAATTTTTCCAAACCTTTTTTCTTATCTGCATCCAGCAGATAGTGAATGTGTTTTGTATAATATTCGTGCAGGTCGAAATAAGGGTACGGGTTCGCCGCTACAATTTCGTCAATATGCAAGAGGCCTAATGCATTGGCTTCATTAAAGGCAACAATAAAATCAGCAGGCAGTTCTTTATTGGCCACCCATGCAGCGAATATAAATGGTAACCCGGTATAGTCTTTCCAGCCATCGGCAAGGTCATATACGTATTCAAAATTATTCAGTTGCTGTAATGCCCTGTCACCGATGATGACACCTGCATTTGTACCGTTGATATAATCTATATAATGTTCTGTTGCCTGTTTATAAACCACACCTTTCTTCCAGTGCTTTTCCAGCAGCAGGCGCGCCAGCCTTACAGATGAGCGTGACTGGTAATCGAGATAAACGGATTCAATCTCTCCCATCGGCACCTGGCTGAAAATAGCTACAGAAGCTACATTACCATCAGCCGCTATACCATAGTCGCTTACAATATGCGCACCCTCTATACCCGGCATAGCCGCTACAGGCAAAAGGGCCACGTCGATGCTCCCTTCTTTCAGGCTGGTGGCAAGATTGGAGGGATAATCTACAATAAGCTCTATATCGTTCATGAGCCGGCTGCGCTCTATGCCGTACAATAATGGCTTAGTATTCAGGTAACTTACGGCAGCTACTTTTATTTTGGCGGTCAACTGTCTATTTTTGGCGCGAAGTTAAAGGCTTTACACCAATTCATGTCGAAACAACTGATTATTTATACGGATGGGGCAGCACGCGGCAACCCCGGCCCCGGGGGCTATGGCGTAGTAATGCAATGGGGCAGCGTGGTAAAAGAACTGTCCCAGGGCTACAGGCTTACTACCAACAACCGCATGGAGCTGATGGCCGTAATAGTAGGATTGAAACAGCTAACCCGCGACGGGCTGGATGTGGTCATCTACAGCGATTCGGCATACGTGGTCAATTCCGTAGAAAAGGGCTGGGTTTTCGGCTGGGTGAAAAAGGGCTTCAAAGACAAGAAAAATGCCGACCTCTGGCAGGAGTTTCTTACTTACTATAAAAAACACCGCATACGTTTTGTATGGGTAAAAGGACATGCTGATAACCCCGGCAATAACCGCTGCGACCAATTGGCTACTGCCGCCGCCGATAGCGGCAAATGGTTAATAGATACGGGCTATGAGCGGGAAAAGAATGGTATGTTTTAAGCGTTTTCCTTGCCATGCTTGGCATCGGTACGCACATTATGGCTATCCCAGGTGATTTGCCGCACAAAAGGCGTCTGTCTTACCTGGCAATCCTGCAGGGCGCACAACTTGCATGAATAAGGCATACAGGCATCAATGTGGATGAACATCTCTACCCTGTTGCCAAATTTTTCTTTTACAAGGTCTTCAAGGGCATGTATCTCACGTTCCGCATCCAGCACCTGGTAATACCAGGGCAGGGTCATGTGTGCATCTATATGCATCACATCACCATATTGTATCACGCGCAGGTTATGCAGGTCTATCCATTGGGGCTGCCTGTTTTCCTGCAATACATTGATTACCTGCTCCAGCAACAGTTCATCGGCTTCGTCCATGATACCGGCCAATGAGCGGCGAACGAGTTTATAACCCGTAATAATGATTACCCCTGAAAAGATGAGCGCCACCACGCTATCGAGCCATTGCCAGCCTGTGAACAGCAAAAGCGATAAGCCCAGTATCATGGCAAAAGTAGAATAGGCATCACTCTTTAAATGCTTGCCGGCAGACTCCACTACCAGCGAACGGTTCTTCTTTCCTGCTTTTACGGCGTACACACCGATAAAATAGTTCAGCAGGCCGGCTACACCTGTTATAAGTATACCCAAATCCAGTTCATGCAACGGGTGCGGCTCCAGCAATTGCTGTATCGCTTCGTATATAATCATGAAGCCTGCTATGCTTATCAGCGAGCCTTCTATTGCCGATGAAACGAACTCTGCCTTTCCATGCCCGTAAGGATGGTTCATATCGCGCGGCTTGGCCGCCAGTACTACGCTGTACAAACCAATGAACCCTGCTATCACATTTACAGTGCTCTCCAGTGCATCGGTCAGTATGGTAACTGAGTGGGTAAGGTACCAAGCCGTTATCTTGCAAAAGAACAAGACAACAGATAGTATAGCGATGTTTCTTTGTATGCGTATGGATACGTTCAAAATAGTCTTTAGTAGTTAGTCTTTAGTCGAAAGTCGCCGGTCATCAACAACAATAGCAAATGTACAACACGCTATCTAAATGCTTTATTCATCAACCCGCCGCTCCATGCAGCCATACCGCCAATAACAGTCCCCAGCAAAGCATTGACGAAAATGAATAAAATAACATTCGGGCTGCCGAAAAACACTCCTGACATGCGTGTTGCAAGAATATGGTCGTTAACCAGGTCATGTTTCAATATCAGGCTCAGCCAGAAAAGCCCTGCCCCGCAAAAGCCACCGAGAAAAGCCATTGCCGGTTTCATGTTCATTATAACAACGTAAAGGAAACAAATAACAGCTATATACCACCATTGCCAGGGCAGGAACAATGAAGCTGCAAAAGCTGTTACAATAATGAGTAAAATAACGGTAAGCAGTTTCATAATTTTATTTCGGTTGGATGGTCCAGGTATATTTTATTTTTTCTTTTTGCTGGGGTGTAGGTGTTGGCGAAAGGAAAAGCAGTTTATAATATTCACCTTTCGCCCATTTATCTATAAATGTTCCGTAGTACCTGCTACCGGGGTTGCCCGACTGCCCGCCGGGATATACGCCGTAGGCTTCTATATCCCTGCCCATCTTCACTACCATGCGCCAGGAGGGGCCATGCGTACCTTTCATAGCATTTACCGTATTGCCCCACCCGCCTATTTCCAAATCATTAAAACCCAGCGCCGGGATTTTGGTCAGGTGCCTTACCGAGGTATTTTTTACATGGTACCATTCTTTTTCTTTCAGTGTATTAAAAGTATCTATTGTTTGTCTATAGGTTGCTTCTATTATGCTACCTGCTTTTGTTACCAGCGAGCTATCTGTTTTCAGCAACTGCATAGTACGTTCCGGAGAAGGCAGCAAATCGCCGGGGATACCGGCAAAACGCGTTTGCCATAGAGCGTTATAAAATCTTGCCCACCATAGCTGGAATACGGTGGCTGTTTTACTGTCGGCAGCGAGGTAATAGTTCCATGATGTAAGCGAATCGAAATATTGTGCAGCATCCCCCTTCAGTTCCGCAGGGTTTAGATGCTGTAACATACTGGGAAGCACGTTAGCGGCAAGAATGGAATAGGTATCGTTTTGCAGGGCAAACATATCCTGAACGGTAGCCTCGCGGGTATTGCTCAATACCTGGTTGATACGCCATGCGCGGAATTCAATAAAGTTACCATTGTACCAATAAGGGTATGCATCGGTAGTTACAGACTGGTTGGCCGAAGCCAGGTAACCCTGTGGCGGGTTAAGGGCATGCGGATTTTCTGTTACCGGTATCAGTTCTTTCCATAAGGTTGCACTATCGGTACCGTTCATTACGTATTTACCTTGTCCCGGCCATTTATTAATGAACTGTCCCTGCCCCCAAAGGGCAATATTTCCTTTCCGGTCGGCATATATCATATTTTGCGCGGGGCATTTGAAGTACTGGATAGCCGCTACAAATTCCGGGTAGTTATTGCTCCTGTTAAGCATATACAGCGCCAGCAGTTCATTGCTTTTGCGGTGTGCCATCCAGGTCAGGGCCAGGGGCTTTTTCAAGCCGCCCGGTGCCGGAAAAGTGGAATCGTACATGATAGGGCCGTGAACAGTATATTTCACCGTATCAAAATAATCTGGCTGCCCTTTTATTTTGATGCGCTCGATACGTTCATTATAGGATAGTTCTTTACCACCGAAGATGTAGGTATGCGGGCTGCTTTCTTCTATGGCATAAAAATCTTTTACATCGCGGTAGTTATTGGTAAAGCCCCATGATATATTCCTGTTAAACCCGATAACCACGCCCGGCGCACCGGGCAGCGATACACCATATACGCTCATAAAAGGTGTTTGCAACTGTACTTCGTACCAAAGGGACGGAAGGTTGAGACCCAGGTGCGGGTCATTGCAGAGAATAGGCACACCGCTGGCAGTGCGGCTGCCCGAAAGCACCCAATTGTTACTGCCCTTCCCTTCTTCACGTTCATTGTGAAAATCAGCCGGTGTGAGCGTAGCAAATGCGATGCTGTCAGGCGGCGCTTTGCGCTGTTTTAATGTAGCGGGCGGAAAAACGGTTGATGCCGGTATTACAGGAGTACCGCCTTCTATTTTTTCAGGAAACAGGTAATCCAGTTCCTGCTTGCTCAGTAACCCCTTTAATACCGTAAGCGCTATATCGTCGGTTTCTCCCGTCAGGTCGTCTGCCATGTACTTCAGCAGCAGGGCCGATTTGATATTCGTCCACTGCTCCGGCGCAAAACCCATCAGTTTATATTCAAGCGGGTATTTGCGCGGGGTAAGGGTAGCAATATAATCATTAACACCTGTGGTATATGCATCCAGCATCACTTTGGTACGCGGGTCGGCCTCCATCGCCTTCAGCGAATTTTCGGCCCCGTAAACCATTCCTTTCCTGCGTTGCCCCCTGTCGAACTGCAACGCTTTGTCTCCCAATATCTCACTGACCCTGCCTGCCGCAGCGCGTGTTTCCAAATCCATTTGCCACAGGCGGAAGTAAGCGTGTACATAGCCCTGAGCTACATAAACATCATGCGGATTAGTAGCACGTATATGAGGCACTAAACGGCTGTCGAAACTAACGGTAACCGGTTCCTGCAATGAAGCCAGGGAAAGATCCATTGTAAAATTCTTATGTACCGGTTCGGCATTGGCCCAGCAGCCGTTTACGGGGTCGAGCAGGCGGCCTATGGCCGGCATGCTGCCATGCGGTTTATCCAGTATGACAATCAGTATTACCGTAACGATGAGTACTACAACAGCAGCGAGCTTGCGCATGCACAGCAGGTATTTGTTTCTTTAAAACTAATCAATAAGCAGCAGAAATGCCATAGCTCCCTTACATCGGCAAATCTATATCGTATTGTTTGCCCGCCCTTACCGTCAGTTTTTTATCGCGCAGCCAGGGGTTCAGTATTTTCAGCATCCTGTAAGTAGTGCCATGGTCTATTGCAAATTGTGCCAGGTCGGGTATATTGCTGTCAACCGTTACAGTCCTCGTTTTAACAGGTTTGTAGGCATCTCCCCTCTGTACAACATAGCCCAGTTTATTTGCTTCGGATATGAGGTATTTAAAAGTGATGATGCGGAATATATAGCGCATGGTCTCTTCCGGTAAAAGAAGATTGTAATAATCGCCTGTATACTGGTAAGATGCAAATTTGTTATACCCGGCCATACCACAGTTGTACGAAGCGGCGGCGGCTGTCCAGGAGCCGAATTTTTCGTATGCATCTTTGAGGTATTTACAGGCAGCATCGGTCGATTTTTCAATATCATACCGCTGGTCTACCTCATCAGATATTTCCAGCCCGTGGCGTGTACCGGTCTCTTTCATAAACTGCCAATACCCTACCGCCCCTGCACTCGATATTTGGTTACGCAATGCGCTTTCTGCCACGCACAGGTACTTAAAATCATCAGGTATCCCATTTGCTTTCAGTCTTTGCTCTATGATGGGGAAATAGCGGGTGGAAAGACGGAGTATATAGATAGTACTGTATTGATTATAATAATTGTAGAGTATCTCCCGCTCCAGTTGCTCGCGTATGTCCCACCGCTCCAGGGGTACCCTTTCCCCGGCAAATGATATGGCCTTCGGAATTGCCGGCGCATACCACTTGTATTGCAAACGCCCGTCTTCTTTCACCTCAACGGTTTCTTCATTTTTATCGGAACCACGAAAGGCAAAACCGGTAATTACGGCAGCAGTGAGCATAGCTCCTCCCAGGAAGTATAATATGGGCTTTACAGACTTTTTCATAAATGAATTCTCCTCCATTCTAATTTACCAAAAAGTTTTGTCACTACCATAAGAACAGTCATTTATAACGTTTCTTTAGTGCAAAAAATAAGCAGGGAAACTCTTTCCCTGCTTATTCAGATGGCATTGTTCAACTCTATTTGCCGGATACTGTTGTGCGGCTACCTCTTATCAGGTTCATCAGTTCATCCAGTTTAGGTTCCAGTATTATTTCTGTACGGCGGTTCTGCGCCCTTCCTACTGGTGTAGCGTTAGACGCTACGGGGTCGTATTTTCCGCGGCCACTGGCGGTAATGCGGGTCGGGTTTACGAAATAGTCCTTAATAAGGATACGTGCAATAGATGTAGCCCTTGCCACACTAAGTGCCCAGTTATCGGGATACATTTTAGTATTGATGGGAATACTGTCTGTATGCCCTTCTACCTCTACATTGATTTCCGGGTTGGTATTGAGTACACCGGCCAGTTTTGCCAGGGCATCCTTACCTTTCTGGTTCACCACCGCACTGCCCGAGGGGAAAAGCAGGCTTTCCTGCATACTAACATAAACTTTACCATTCTTCATAGACACGGAAAGCTCGTTGGTATTGAAGTTCACCAGGGCATCGGCTATTTTTTTGCGCAATGCTTCTGTATTGCGGTATTGCATATCAATCAGGTTTTGCAGGTGCATGAGGCGTTGGCGTTGCTCTTCAATCTGCTCTTTGCTCATATTGAGCTGCTGATTAGTGTTCTGGTATACTTCGCCTAATGTTCCTGCGTAATCGCGAAGGCTGTCGAGGCTGCTGTTACGTGCATTCAATTCAGACTGAAGCCGGTTTTTCTCAGCAAGGTTTGCAGCGGCTGCGGCTTGTGCAGCACGGTACTTTTTCTTAGCTACACATGATGGGAAAGAGGCTACGATACATAAAGCGCTGACTATTAACAGTAGTTTTCTCATAACATACGTTTTCATATTGGTTTGAAAAAACTATGCCATTGGTACAATAAAGCATGGCTAAAGGTGTGTAAAATGAAAAACGCCACTTAAAAAAGTGGCGTTCCATTATCTGTAATTGGTCATTACTATTCTTCTTCGTCAAACTGCAGTACATCGCGGTTAGCCATCAGCAGTTCAAATTCTTCTTTAGAACCAACAATCAGCTCATCAAAGTCGCGCATACCGGTACCTGCGGGTATCAGGTTACCTGTAATAACGTTCTCTTTCAGGCCCATCAGCTCATCCGATTTACCATTGATAGCTGCCTGCGACAGTACTTTGGTAGTTTCCTGGAACGATGCTGCCGATATCCAGCTATGTGTACCCAACGATGCCTTGGTGATACCTAACAGCAGCGGGGCTGATGTAGCGGGGTTCGCATCACGGTATTCAACCAGTTTTTTATCGGCACGGCGCAGCATACTGTTGTCTTCGCGTATTTCACGCAGGGTAACAATCTGTCCGGGATGCAGTTTTTCTGAATCGCCTGCTTCCGTAACCACTTTTTTATCGAAAATCCAGTCATTCTCAACCATAAAGTCGAACTTATCAACCGTATCGTCTTCGAGGAATTTGGTATCTCCGGGGTCAATGATGGTTACTTTACGCATCATTTGGCGCACAATCACTTCGATGTGCTTATCGTTGATTTTTACACCCTGTAAGCGATATACTTCCTGTATCTCGTTAACCAGGTATTCCTGAACGGCGAAAGGCCCTTTGATAGACAGGATATCGCCCGGAGTGGTAGCACCGTCAGACAGTGCAGTACCTGCTTTTACGAAGTCACCGTCCTGAACCATGATGTGGCGGGTAAGCGGCACAAGGTATTTTTTCACCAAGCCTTCACGAGACTCGACAATGATCTCACGGTTACCGCGTTTCACGTTACCAAATGCTACCACACCGTCGATTTCAGCCACAATAGCAGGGTTGCTCGGGTTACGTGCCTCAAACAGTTCGGTTACACGTGGCAGACCACCCGTGATGTCTCGGCTACGGCCCATGATACGTGGTATTTTCACCAGTACCTGCCCGTTGTTTACGCTATCTCCCGAAGCTACAATAATGTGTGAACCAACCGGGAGGTTATACATTTTCTCTTCCTTGCCTTCAACAATGATGGCAGGTATTTTGGTTTTATCTTTCGTTTCGATAACCACTTTCTCGCGGTGGCCTGTTTGCTCATCCGCTTCTTCGCGGTAGGTAACACCTTCGATTACGTTATCGAATTTCACTTTACCATTTACTTCCGATACGATAACGGCGTTGAACGGATCCCATGTACAAATCACATCGCCTTTTGCTACTTTCTGTCCGTTTTTCACCTTCAGGTGCGAACCGTAAGGAATGTTATTTGTAATCAGCAGACGGTCGTTTGCTACATCGATGATACGCATTTCACCCGTACGGCCTATTACTACCGTAATATCATCACCTTCTTCATCTTTAAAGTTGGTAGTACGCAAACCGTCAAACTGAACGGTACCGTCAAACTTCGCAGTCAGTTGAGACTCGATAGCAGAAGAACCGGCCACACCACCCACGTGGAAGGTACGCAGTGTAAGCTGTGTACCCGGCTCACCGATGGACTGCGCTGCGATAATACCTACGGCATCACCTTTCTGCGCCATGTAACCTGTTGCCAGGTTTTTACCATAGCACTTGGCACATACACCACGACGGCTTTCGCAGGTAAGCACCGAACGGATTTCTACCGTATCGATACCGCTGTCATCAATATGCTTGGCTACATCTTCTGTTATTTCAGAGCCGGCTGCTACTATGAGTTCGTCTGTTATAGGATCGAATACATCGTGCAATGAGGTACGGCCAAGTATACGGTCATACAGTGGTTCTACTATCTCCTCGTTGTCTTTCAGGGCAGAGGTAGCAATACCACGCAGTGTACCGCAATCCTCTTCATTAATTACCACATCCTGTGCTACGTCAACCAGACGACGTGTCAGGTAACCGGCATCGGCTGTTTTAAGGGCCGTATCCGCCAGACCTTTACGCGCACCGTGGGTAGAGATGAAGTACTCCAATACGCTCAAACCTGTTTTAAAGTTGGAGAGGATGGGGTTTTCAATGATTTCTGAACCTGTAGAACCGCTACGACGGGGTTTTGCCATCAGGCCGCGAAGGCCTGCAAGCTGTTTAACCTGTTGTTTAGAACCACGGGCACCGGAATCAAGCATCATGTACACGGAGTTGAAACCTTGTTTATCGGTTGCCATCTCACGTATCAGGGTTTCTGTTACACGGGTATCCACGCGCGACCAGATATCGATGATCTGGTTATAGCGTTCGTTGTTCGTAATCAGACCCATATTGTAGTTTTCCCAAACTTCATCAACTTCTGCCTGTGCATTGCTGATAAGCTCTTCTTTGACTTCCGGAATGGTCAGGTCTTTAATGTTGAACGACAAACCACCGCGGAAGGCAGTACGGAAACCAAGTTGTTTGATATCATCAAGGAACTGTACCGTTTGCGGGATAGTTGTATTCTTCAGTATGTCACCAATGATCTCACGCAGCGATTTTTTGGTCAGCAATGCGTTTACGTAACCGTTTTCTTTCGGTACGAACTGGTTGAACATTACACGGCCAACGGTAGTTTCAAGCAGTTGTTTTTTCAGGCTGCCGTCTTTTTCACGCACGTCTACTTTTACTTTAATCCATGCGTGCATTTCTACCCTGCCCTCGTTATAGGCAATGATTACCTCATCGGGGCTGTAGAATGCCATGCCTTCACCTTTCACGATCTCATCACCCATGGTCTTTTTACCTTTGGTGATGTAGTACAGGCCTAATACCATGTCCTGGGAAGGCAGGGTGATCGGCGTACCGTTTTGCGGGTTCAGGATGTTATGAGAAGCCAGCATCAGCAGTTGCGCTTCCAATATAGCTGCGTGGCTCAGCGGCACGTGAACGGCCATCTGGTCACCATCAAAGTCGGCGTTGAACGCAGAACATACCAGCGGGTGCAGTTGTATGGCTTTACCTTCAATCAGTTTGGGCTGGAATGCCTGTATAGACAAACGGTGTAGCGTCGGGGCACGGTTCAGGAGTACCGGGTGGCCTTTCAGTACATTCTCCAGGATATCCCAAACTACGGCTTCTTTACGCTCAACCAGTTTTTTCGCACTCTTAACTGTTTTTACAATACCCCTTTCTATCAGCTTACGGATGATAAACGGTTTGAACAGTTCGGCAGCCATATCTTTCGGCAGGCCGCACTCATGCAGTTTCATTTCCGGGCCTACCACGATTACCGAACGACCGGAGTAGTCAACACGTTTACCCAGCAGGTTTTGACGGAAACGGCCTTGTTTACCTTTCAGTACATCTGAAAGAGATTTCAGGGCACGGCCACCTTCTGCTTTTACAGCGTTTGATTTACGGCTGTTATCGAACAGCGAATCTACCGCTTCCTGCAGCATACGCTTTTCGTTACGCAGGATCACCTCGGGAGCTTTAATCTCGATAAGGCGTTTCAAACGGTTATTACGGATGATAACGCGGCGGTACAGGTCGTTCAGGTCGGAAGACGCGAAACGGCCACCATCCAGGGGCACTAACGGGCGCAGTTCCGGCGGAATAACCGGGATGTATTGCATCACCGTCCACTCCAGGCGGTTTTCCACGCGGGTATTCGCATCACGGAAAGCTTCTACTACGCTCAGGCGTTTCAGGGCTTCCTGCTTACGTTGTTGCGATGTTTCATTAGCAGCTGCATTACGCAGGTCGTAAGACAACTGGTCGAGGTCTATACGGCCCAGCAGTGCATGTACTGCTTCAGCACCCATCTTGGCGATGAACTTATTCGGATCATCATCAGGCAGGTACTGATTCTCTTTCGAAATAGAATCCAGAATCTCCAGGTACTCATCTTCTGTAATGAGTTGCTGGTGTGTATTTTCAGAATCTTTCAGGTTCAGTTTCTGGCGTATCAAATCATCAGCCTCACCTGCCTGTACTACTACATAGCGCTCGTAATAAACAATGCTCTCCAGTTTCTTGGAGCTAACACCCAGCAGGTAACCGATTTTATTAGGAAGGCTTTTGAAATACCAGATATGCACGATGGGCACTACCAGTTTGATATGGCCCATGCGCTCGCGACGTACTTTTTTCTCAGTTACTTCCACACCGCAGCGGTCGCAGACGATGCCTTTGTAACGGATACGCTTATACTTACCGCAATAACATTCATAATCCTTTACAGGACCGAATATTTTTTCGCAAAACAAACCGTCACGCTCGGGTTTGTATGTACGATAGTTGATGGTCTCCGGTTTTAATACTTCGCCATAAGACCTATCAAGGATTGTGTCAGGAGAAGCCAGGCTAATAGTTATTTTATTAAAACCAGCTTTGGGACGATTATCCTTCTTTATTGCCATTTTAAAGAAATATTTTAGTTTTTATTTTGGACCGAAATCCATTTACATGCTCACTTAGCGAAAAGGAAATCTTCTAAACTCTGTTCAAGGCAAGAAGATTTCCGTTCGCCTATATGATACTACTATTCAAATTTTAACTCCAGGCCCAGGCCGCGAAGCTCATTCACCAATACGTTGAACGACTCAGGAATACCGGGTTTCGGTACGTTGTCGCCCTTCACGATTGACTCGTAAGTTTTCGCACGGCCCATGATGTCATCTGATTTCAGGGTAAGCAGTTCCTGCAGGATGTTGGATGCACCGTATGCTTCAAGTGCCCAAACCTCCATCTCACCGAAACGCTGGCCACCGAACTGCGCTTTACCACCCAGCGGCTGCTGTGTAATAAGGCTGTATGGCCCGATAGAACGCGCGTGCATCTTATCGTCAACCATGTGGTGCAGTTTAATCATGTAGATGATACCTACCGTAGCTTTCTGGTGGAAACGCTCACCTGTTTCACCATCGTACAGGTACGTATGGCCAAACTCAGGCAGGCTGGCTTTTTCTATCAGCCCTGCTATTTCATCAACAGAAGCACCGTCGAAAATTGGTGTAGCGAATTTCACGCCCAGTTTTTCACCGGCCCAGCCCAGAACAGTTTCGTAAATCTGTCCGAGGTTCATACGTGAAGGTACACCCAGCGGGTTCAGTACAATGTCAACCGGAGTACCATCCTCAAGGAACGGCATGTCTTCGGCGCGTACAATTTTCGCTACGATACCTTTGTTACCGTGACGGCCCGCCATCTTATCACCTACTTTCAGCTTACGCTTGCTGGCCAGGTAAACTTTAGCCAGCTTCAATACGCCCGCGGGAAGTTCGTCACCTATACTCAGGTTGAATTTCTCACGTTTGTAGCGGCCCAGCTCTTCGTTATACTTAATATTATAGTTGTGCAGCAGTTGGTTGATATGCTCATCAGTTTCTGCATCGCCTGTCCAGCCTAACGGGTTAACGTTCTGGTAGTCTATAGAACTCAGCGTTTTAGAATTGAACTTACCACCTTTGCTCAGTACCAGTTCACCAAAGTTGTTGGTGATGCCCGCAGATGTTTTGTCTTTCAGCAGGGTCATCAGTTTATCCATCAACAGGTTCAGCAGGTCTTCGAGGTTTTTCTCGTGCACTTTTTCAATTTTCTCCAATGCTGCTTTTTCACGCACTTTAGAGTTCTTGTCTTTTTTGGCACGCTGGAACAGTTGTTTGTTGATAACGATACCTTCTGTTCCGCTCGGCGCTTTCAGAGAAGCATCTTTCGCATCGCCGGCTTTATCGCCGAAGATAGCGCGCAGCAGTTTCTCTTCCGGAGTCGGGTCTGTCTCACCTTTAGGCGTTATTTTACCTATCAGGATGTCACCTTCACCAATATGTGCACCTATGCGGATGATACCATTTTCATCCAGGTCTTTGGTAGCTTCTTCCGATACGTTAGGAATATCCGGGGTCAGTTCTTCCTCACCCAGTTTCGTATCGCGCACTTCCAGTTCATACTCATCGATGTGTACCGATGTGAACCAGTCTTCACGAACTACTTTTTCGTTGATTACTATCGCATCCTCGAAGTTGTAACCCTTCCATGGCATGAATGCCACTTTCAGGTTACGGCCCAGTGCCAGTTCACCATCCTGTGTAGCGTAGCCTTCAGTCAGGAAGTCACCCTCTTTCACGTGCTGTCCTTTGCGTACGCATGGGCGCAGGGTGATGCTGGTGCTCTGGTTGGTTTTCTTATACTTGGTAAGTGTATATATTTTCAGGTCGTCTTCGAATGATACGAGACGGTCTTTTTCGCTACGGTCGTAACGTACATGTATTTCGTTAGCATCTACATACTCAACCACGCCATTCCCTTCTGCATGTATCTGGATACGTGCATCGCGGGCAGCTTTGGCCTCAAGACCAGTACCTACGATAGGCACTTGCGGACGAATAAGGGGTACAGCCTGGCGTTGCATGTTCGATCCCATCAGGGCACGGTTGGCATCGTCGTGCTCCAGGAACGGAATCAATGATGCACTCAAACCAACAATCTGGTTGGGCGCCACGTCCATGTATTCCACTTCGTTAGGCTCCAGTATCGGGAAGTCGCCAGTCTGGCGCGACTTGATTTTATCTTCTGCGAAATGGCCTTTATCGTCCAGCGGTACGTTGGCCTGGGCAATTTTCGCCAGGTCTTCCTCTTCAGCACTCAGGTAATGGTGGTGCTTCAGGTCAACTTTACCTTCTTTTACCTTGCGGTAAGGTGTTTCGATAAAGCCCATATCATTAATCTTGGCGTGTACGCACAAGGTAGAAATCAGACCGATGTTCGGACCTTCAGGTGTTTCAATCGTACACAGGCGGCCATAGTGGCTGTAGTGTACGTCACGCACCTCGAAGCCTGCACGCTCACGGCTCAGACCACCTGGGCCGAGGGCCGAGATACGGCGCTTATGCGTAATCTCAGACAGCGGGTTGGTCTGGTCAAGGAACTGAGACAGTTGCGATGTACCGAAGAACGAGTTAATCACTGATGACAGTGTACGTGCGTTAATCAGGTCGATTGGCGTGAACACCTCGTTATCACGAACGTTCATACGCTCGCGGATGGTGCGTGCCATACGGGCAAGACCAACGCCGAATTGTGCAAACAGTTGCTCACCTACCGTACGTACACGACGGTTGCTCAGGTGGTCGATGTCATCTATCTCCGCTTTACCGTTGGTAAGACGTACCAGGTATTTAATAATGGTGATGATATCTTCTTTGCTCAGTACTTTGGTATCGAGGTTGATATCAAGGCCCAGTTTACGGTTGATTTTATAGCGGCCTACTTCACCCAGGTCGTAACGCTTATCGCTGAAGAACAGTTTTTCGATAATGCCACGTGCTGTTTCATCATCGGGGGCGTCAGAACCACGGAGCTGACGGTAAATGTGTTGTACCGCTTCCAGCTCAGAATTTGAAGTATCCTTATTTAAGGTATTGTAGATGATAGAGAAATCACCGCTAACTTCTTCTTTTTGCAGGAATATGCTGGGAATACCCATTTCCTGTATCATAGCAGCGTTGTCTTCATCCAGTATATTGTCACGGTCCAGTACCACTTCGTTACGCTCAATGGTTACTACTTCACCGGTATCTTCATCTACAAAGTCTTCCGTCCAGCTACGCAGTACACGTGCTGCCAGGCGGCGGCCAATATGGGCGGAAAGTGATTTTTTATCTGTTTTCACTTCATCGGCCATACCGAACAGTTCCAGTATATCCTTATCTGTTTCGTAACCAATGGCACGGAGCAGTGTAGTTACCGGGAATTTCTTTTTACGGTCGATGTAGGCATACATCACGTTATTGATATCGGTAGCAAACTCCATCCACGCACCTTTGAAAGGAATAACACGTGCACTGTAGATTTTAGTACCGTTAGGGTGAACACTCTGCCCGAAGAATACGCCGGGAGAACGGTGTAACTGTGATACCACTACGCGCTCAGCGCCGTTGATAACAAATGTACCACGAGGGGTCATGTAAGGAATGTTACCCAAAAACACATCCTGAACGATGGTTTCAAAGTCAACGTGCTCCTCATCATTACAGCTCAGGCGCAGTTTCGCTTTCAGGGGAACTGAATAGGTAAGGCCGCGCTCCATACACTCGTCAATCGTGTAGCGGGGCGGGTCAATAAAATAATCCAGGAACTCGAGTACGAAGATGTTACGCGTATCCGTAATAGGAAAATTTTCCTTGAACACACGGAACAGGCCCTCGTTGTTACGCTTATCTGGCGTAGTCTCAAGCTGGAAGAAATCTTTAAATGACTGAAGCTGAATGCCCAACAAATCTGGCGTATCAGCTACATCGTGAATCTTACCGAAGTTGACGCGACCGGAATTGGTTCGTTTTTGTGGTATAGCCATAATATATTAAAACTCCGTTTTTTACAACAAAAAAATCCCCGAACCAAAAGGCTATGCCTATTAGTACAGGTCATCTGTATTCTTTAATAAAGTTCAGTCAATAGTAGTTTATGCACAAGCTAGCTCCCGCGAAAGGGACTGCAAATATAGACAGAAAGGATGAAATAGCAAAAAATATTCCAGTTTTGTATTTCAGGCCAAAAATGTGGAGAAATATTGAAAATATAACAGTGTAAAATATTTGTAACTGCAAGACTACCCGTTGAATGAAATATGCTATTCGTCGAATAAAATCGGCATTTTACACCTTTGTCTTTGCATTTTCTGATTTTCGCCGCAACTTACCGCCCGTTATATCCGTGCCAGTACGTAAATAAAACATCAGCTGCGCAGTATATAACGATATAAACTACAGCAATATTTTTGTTAAAGAGACTATAAAATTTTAAAAAGCGCGATTATATTTGTCTTCAAATTTCAAAATTAACTTATGAAAAAAATCACCCCCATGATTGCTATTGCCCTATTTGCACTGGCATCTACATCTTGCAAAAAAAATTACACATGTGAGTGTACTTACGCAAATAACTCTTCTTTGAACAGTAGCAGCGAAATAAAAACAACAAAAAAAGATGCTGAAGCCAAATGTAAAACCTTAAATGACGCAGCAGCACCGGTAGGAGGAACTTGTGCGTTAAAATAAACCTAACAATAAAGTCCTAAACAATCACATATCTATATCTAAAAAAACAATTATGAAAAAAATCGCCCCCATCGCAGCAATCGCACTTATCGCAGCAATGTTTACATCTTGTAAAAAAGATTACACTTGTGAGTGTAGCATCAACGGTAGTGTAATTGGTACTACTACCATTCACGACACAAAAAGCAAAGCTAAATCGCAATGTAACCAAACTGCATCTTTCGGTGGCATAACTGCTTCTTGCACGCTGAAATAGTGGATATACATTATGTATGGTAAAGGATGTCTTTTTGTAAGACATCCTTTTTATTTTTACAAAATGAACAAAATATTCCGCCTGTTTTTTATATTAATATCAACGCTCACCGGTTTATTATTTCTTTATTCAGCGTGGACCAAGCTTGATACTTTACAGAAATTCGAATACACAATTGTTGAGTACATACATGTTTCCTGGTTTGTAGCGGCTGTCGGGGCAAGGTTATTAATCGGGTTGGAAGCTGGTATCGGCCTGCTGCTTACAGCAAATATACTTGGGAAGAAAAAATGGATTCCTAAGCTCGCTATTGTTTTACTGGTGCTTTTCAGTATATACCTGGCCATACTTTGGGCCGTGCAGGGCAATAATGTGAACTGCGGATGTTTTGGGGATAAAATCGCTATGACCCCTTCTGAATCTTTACTGAAAAATGCTGTATTACTGGCGGTATTGTTACTCATTACCCGGTTTCATAAGGGTTTACTGGCAAATCGGTTGAACGTCTTATGGATTGTTGTATTGACAGTAATGACTGCACTGCCGCTTTTCATATATGCCCTGCCCGATACGCAACCTCATTGGCTGAATAAAGAAAAGTTCCATCTCGATATGAGCGCACTCTACGCCCCGGGCAAAACAGATGCACCTGCTATAAGACTTGACAGCGGAAAACATATACTTGCTTTTTTCAGCCTGGGATGCCCGCATTGCAGGCTGGCAGCTTACAAGATGCACCTGATGAAAGAGAAGAACCCGGCCCTCCCCTTCTTCATGGTTTTAGCCGGGAAAGAAGAAAGCAAAACAGGCTTCTGGAAAGAAAGCAAGGCTCAAAACATTCCATATACTACGCTCGATGCAGATACATTCACGAACCTGGTGGGATGGAGCTGGCCGGTAATATATTTAATGAACAACGGGTGGGTAGAAGCCCGCACGAACTATGTATCTCTGAATCAGCAGGAAATAGAACAGTGGCTGAAACAACCTTCAAAATAAACCTGCACAGGTATAAACATTACAATAATGTGATAATTTTTGGCTTAATCTTTGTTGATATTACTAACAGGCCTTTACCATGTTTTCTATCGTAAAGATTAATTATTCTTAAAAAACATTGATTGTTTTACGGGAAGAATATATTTTAACGTTCAGAAAAAGCTTTGAAGAAAAAAATTGCTGACAGAAAAATAACGAAGATGTCTTACAAAATACCTTTAAAACAGCAGCAGCTCAAGTCAAAATGGTTAACAGCAACTTTAATTTGTATTTACGTTATTATAGCCGCCTTTATTGTTATCAACAGCTAGTTTTACTTTTTCGCCCTTGAAATATTTTTTCAGTTTCAGGAAATATTTTTCAAAGAAATGGTAAGACATTATGCTACATGCCACAGATAGTACAAATGTAACAATTGCAAATGCCAAAGCCCATTTACCATTTTCCAGCTCCCACCCTTTATATCCGAATATTTTCCTTGTAATGCTGATTACCAGCGTATGATACATGTAAAACCCATACGTGTAAACACCCAACCTGCTTAATACATTTCTATCATTGATCCTGAAACGCGTATTGGCAGGCAATGTAAAAAACAATAACAGGCTAAAAAGTGCGCCTAAAGTTGTTGTTATGAACATATACTGGGCGTAGCGGGTCACCTGGCTAAAGCCTGTCACGGCTACAAGCAATATTACCACAAACAACCTTTTATATATAACAGGGATACGGTTGATATGGGCTTCGGTCTGAACAGGCTTTACAGCATATAAATACGCCGGGATAGCGCCAAAAGCGAATAAATCCATATTGGAAAATAAATCACTGGTGATGATATTATTGTACTCATACAGTGCCCTTATAAAAGGGGCTGCAACAAGACAGGCAGCTATCAGCCGGGGCACTATTTTCACAGGGTTAAAGTATAAAAGCACCCCCCATACAATGTAAAAATGCTCTTCAATACAAAGTGACCACATAACACCCAATACTGAAATATTAGGGTCCTGCCTCGAAAACATCATCTTGTAGTTTTCCAGAAACAATGCAGACACCCACCATTGAGGTTTGTACCCCGGTGCCAGAAGTGAAACATGAAGAAAATGTGCAGAGATGTACGGAATAGCATAGGCTATAACTAACACGAGGTAGTATAAGGGCCATATCCTTAATATTCTCCTCGCAAAAAAATCTTTCAGGTTAAGGCTGCCGGAATGCAGCTTTTCTTCACAAATAATGTATGTAATCAGGAAGCCGCTGAGCACAAAAAAGAACTGGACACCTATAGCCCCTCCGTTCTTCAGCACACTAAACCACGGGAAAGCAAATATGGGCAGGTGTTGTATAAAAACTTTCAGGCAGGCAAAAAAGCGCAAGGCGTCAAATGTATGGAAATGACGCCTTGAGGTTGAAGAGGTTATTGTAGCGGGCAAAGGTGTGCTCATGTAAAGGAATATTATTCTTCCATGTTCAGCTTCAGCTCGTTTGCTTTTATCATTGCCGCCCTTGCATTTGCCTCATCCTTATTTACACTATACAATTGCGCCAGCAGCTCATAATATTCAGGGGCATACGGGTTTAGCTCAATTGCCCTTTTAGCTGCTTCTATAGCTGCAGCTATCTGGCCTGTGTACGCCAGCGATACACTATAGTTGATAAAAGCCATTTCGTCTGAGCTATCAGCCGCAACAAATTGCCCGTACAACCGGGCAGCAGTGGCATAGTCCTTTTTTTGGTACGCTTCGTATGCAGCAATGCCGGCTTTGCTTCTATTCTTAAAAATAACGCTTAGTGGCGCACCATCTATAGCAATGGTATGCCATGTGCCGGGTGGCGGCCATTTATTATTTTGCATCAGCTCTGCCGATATATAGCGGGGATAGGTCACATAATAATCCCAATCCAAATGATGCCTGTCTCCATACCGCCCATATTGCGCTGATACTTTATCCGTATCGTTTTCAAAATACTGGTAGAATGCAGAAAGATTGGACATCACAATAATTTTCCTGCCGGAAGGAAACTGTGCATGTTTTTTTATCCAGTCGGCTGCCTGCTTACCGGAGTTCTGGTAATAATCAATGTCATAGTATCCATACGCGCCGCCCGGGCCGCCCATAAATTCGTTGAAGTAAACATACTGGTTAGGATGCGATTTCACCGTCCACCACATTGCCGGCAACAAACCTATAAGGGCTACCGCAAAAGGAATGACCTTTAGCTTTTCACTTTTTATCATGCGGGATACAAGGTCGAAGCCAAACGCTGACATAATCACCCAGAAAGTGTAAACAAAGAACACATGGCGCCAGGTATCGTGTACACTGGAATGCTTGTATATCATGTACAGAATAGGGAAAAACGCACTGAATAAAACCAGGACTATGGTAAACAGCCCATACTCTTTTCTGCCTTTTAATATAAACAGGAAAAACAACGCTACACCAACCAGCACGATGACGGGATTACTGATCAGTATCCATTTGAATTCATAATACCACGGCATAGCGTTGTTCATACTATACTTACCGTCAAATAATACCCTTATCTGGATAGCGATATGCGTCATTTGCTCCAGTGATACTATGGGATTTGTCAGCGGGGCCTGCAAACCCCAGGGCCAGGCCAGAACACCGATAATGTATCCGCCAGCCAATGCCAGTATCACCTGGAGCGCAAAAGTCTTTAAAAGCTTGTTGTTATGCTCCTGCAGTGTTTTTCGAAAGCTTTCATTAAATATATAATAGAGTATAGAGAAAAAAACGATGTAGGCCACCAGCAACAAGCCCCCTGCAGGGCGCACGCCAAAAGCAATTGTAAAACCGACACCCAGCAGTACTATATTCCGTATCCTTCTGGCAGGGAAATCCTGCAGGTAAGCTATCAGGCCAAACATAGTAATGACAAAGCCGCAGGCAAATGGTATATCCTTTGGGTTATTCATGCTTTCTCCAAACAACCGTGGGGAAAAGACGATAAAAAGTAAAGCAAGAACGCCTATCTGCCATTTTTTACTGAGCCGGTAAGCAATCAGCCCGACAAAAACCATCATAATAGCCCCCATCAGCGCATTGAAGAAATGGCGCAATTCCAGCAACGGGACAGAAGGGAACGTATGGTGCAGTAGAGCCATTGAATAATCAAACAGCCCCCCATAGTACTCGATGCCCTGGTATTGCAGGTTTTTATTGCTGTAGTCAAGGGCCTGGGGGTTATCATTGGCAAAGTAATTCCAGATATCCTCACCGTACTCTATCTGTAGCCATTCATCGCCGCTCATACCATAATCTTTGCTGATAAGCGGCATTATAACAATAATAAGTATGGCCAGTATGTAAAACAGCTTTTTCCAGGTGCCTGTGGCGGCTTTCTGTACCTGCATCAGTTATTCTTTGTTTAAATGATTAAATTGTTCTGCTTCTGCGCGCTAAAATAAGAGATAAATACCAGCTTAGAAAAGCTCGTCTCAATTCAAAATAATACCGTTTTATACAAATGAATTCAGATATTTAAACCCTATATTTGCCGCCGTGCCTGTTAAGGTATAAAAATGAAGCCAATTTCACATTTATATGTTTTTAGCCAACCTGCCTATATATAAAAAACTAACGCATAAACGTTCGCTGAAGTTTGCAAAGTACCTTTCCCAGCTAATACCCTCCCATGCAAGCGTACTTGATTTTGGCTGTGGTAATATGTACACTTCAAGGGAATTGCTCAACATCAGCCCTACCCTGACCATTACAGGGCTTGATGTGGTTAAAGACCAAAACCTTACCGATGATATACTCAGCAACCCGCACCTGAAATTCACGTTATTGACTACAAAGGAATTACCTTTTGCCGATAATACCTTTGACATAGTAGTGGCACTGGCTACTATGCACCATACGGATAACCCGGAATATTATCTTTCGGAATTGAAGCGGGTGGTTAAACCTACCGGCGCTATTATACTCATCGAGGAAATGTACATTAATGCGATAGATAAAATATGGATTTCATCGCAAGACTGGCTGTTGAACAAAATGAAAGCCGGCGTACCCGTGCCGCTCAATTTCCGCTCACACAAACATTACCTGGAGGAATTTAAAAAACAAGGGCTGACAATAGAGCATGAAGATGGTATCCGCTCTTCGGTCACCTATATGCATGTATATGTATATAAATTAAGAAAAGCGTAAAAATCACATCAGTATAAAAAAGAAACGCCCCGCAATTGCGGGGCGTTTGCATATCAAAAACATTTTGATTAACCTTCCTGTTGCTCAGTACCTTCTTCTGAAGCAGTTTCTTCACCACCTTCTGCTTCTGCAGTTGTGGTAGCAGCTTTAGCAGCCATTTTCTCTTCTACACGGCGAACTGATTCACCCATAGCAGCCTGGCGCTTTTCAGCTTTGTGCTTGCGGTGCGCTTCTTCGCGTTTTACTACCAGTTGCTCATGCTCTGAATTCCATGATTCGAATTTTTCCCAGGCTGTTTTTTCATCAAACAGGCCCAGGCTTACCCCGCGCATCAGGTGTTTCATGTATAGTACACCTTTGAATGACAGGATGCGGCGACAAGTGTTTGTTGGCTGTGCACCGTTTTGCAACCAATGGAGCGAACGCTCACGGTTGATACGGACAGTAGCCGGAACAGTTAAAGGGTTGTAAGTACCCAGTTTTTCAATGAATTTACCATCGCGGGGCGCTGTGCTGTTAGCAACTACGATGAAGTAAAAGGGGCGCTTCTTAGAGCCATGACGTTGTAAGCGAATTTTTACCGCCATAAATAATAGAAATTATTTGCGTTAAACAATAAAATTTAGGACTGCGAAAGTACGAAAAAACATTAAACTGTAAAAACCTATAAACGGATTTTTTGATTTTTCATACATTCTGCATATATCTTCCGGTAGTCACGGTTGGTGGTGCAGCGTTATATTTACAGGTATTTTATACTAAACTTCATTATCTTTGTTGACTTATATTTCAAAGTAAAACAAGAGTTTTTTCCGACTAATAACATGGTAAATAACAATACCAATGTCGAAGAATTGCTTCGGCGTGAAGAAGAGTTCCATGATGAATGGGCCCTGTCAGAAAACGTAGAGGACATTGACGTTCATACACTTTTCGAGAGTTTTGTAGCTCTCGAGAATACACATATTATAAAAAAGCTGGGCGACATCCGCGGTAAGAAAATATTGGACGTTGGTGCAGGGCTGGGTGAAAGTTCTGTATACTTTGCACTGCAGGGCGCAGAAGTGTATTACAATGATATTTCTCCCAAAATGGGTGAGTTTGCAGAAAAACTGGCTGCAAAGTATGGGGTAAAGCTAAAACTGATGATTGCCCCAATTGAAAAGCTGGAGCTGTATGAAGAATATTTCGATATCATACATTGCGCCAACCTCATACACCACGTTCCCCAGGTTGACCAGGAGTTCTGGATAAAAACCATGTCCCAGTCGCTGAAAAAGGGCGGTAAACTAGTAACATGGGACCCACTAAGATACAATCCTATCATCAATGTGTACCGCCGCATGGCTACCAAGGTGCGCACGATAGATGAAATGCCGGTGGGTTTCGATATATTAAACCTTTACCGCAAATACTTCAGCAAGGTGGACTATAAGGTATTCTGGTTTACCACGCTGTGGATATTCATGTATTATTACCTGGTGCGCCGCCATCATCCTAATGATGTGCGTTACTGGAAGCATATTTTCAAAGAAAAAGAATCTAAAATCGGCTGGTGGTTCAATCCCCTGAAGAAACTGGATAACCTGCTGCTGAAAATACCCGGCTTCAAACACATGGCCTGGAGCATTATTACAGTTGCAGAAAAGTAATTGCTTAAAACTGCTCCATATAACAAGGGCGCCCATCCGGCGCCCTGTTTATTCAATCCGTAGCTGATGCAGTTTTACTTCTTTTCTTCAGGTATATCTGGAAGCCGAGGTTAAGCGAAGGCGTAACGGATGAATGCCCGCCGTTAAAACCTGAGTAGCTTCTTACTTTCAACAGCGCTTCAAGACCTACGTTAGGAGTAAGAAAGTGTGTAACGCCGGGGCCTGCACCAAAAGAAAATTCCGAGCCGTCCCTGTCCCCGGAAAAACCTTTTCCGGCTACATGGTAGGCCTGTATGCCAAAATCAGCTTCTGCAAACAAAGCTGTCTTTTTCGTACCGAAATAATACCGCCCAAAAGGCAGAAGCCCGTAATTGAAATTAGTAATATTCCCTCCATTACCCCCGTTTATACCCAGCAAAACAGTAGTACCAATGGCCAGCCTGTCGGTAATAAACCATCCGGCCCTCGGGTTAAGGTTAATGTTGTAATAACTGTTATCGTTCTGAAAAGTTTCGCCGGCACTGAGTATGCCTGCACCTACCATAAGGGTGCCTTTTTCCGTTTGCGCATGGGCATACATACCCATTAAAATAAAAGGGAGCAGGATGAGTTTCTTCATGTTGTGTTTGTTTAGCTCATCCTGCCCCAAAATATATGCCTGAATATGTTAGCGTTTTCCCAAAGGTGGCATACCCATGCCCATGCCCGGCATCATTCCACGCATCTTTCCCATTTGCCCCATCATCTGACGCATCTGCTCAAACTGCTTCATAAATGCATTTACCTCTGAAATATCTTTACCGCTGCCCTGTGCTATACGCTTGCGGCGGTTGGTATCAATTATATCCGGGTTGCTACGCTCGTGAGGAGTCATAGAGTTAATCATGGCCTCAATGCCCTTAAATGCATCGTCTGATATATCAATGTCTTTGATAGCCTTACCTACCCCGGGTATCATAGCAAGCAGGTCCTTAATGTTACCCATCTTTTTTATCTGCTGCAACTGCTCCTTAAAGTCTTCAAAGTCAAACTTATTGGCGCGTATCTTCTTTTCCAGCTTCTTGGCCTGCGCTTCGTCAAACTGAGCCTGGGCGCGTTCCACAAGGGTGGTAATATCGCCCATACCCAGTATACGCTGCGCCATACGCTCCGGGTAGAATACATCCAGCGTATCCAGCTTTTCGCCCATGCTCACAAACTTGATGGGCTTATCAACCGTGTACTTAATGGTAAGCGCCGCACCACCGCGTGTATCACCATCCAGCTTGGTAAGTACCACACCCGTAAAGTTGAGGCGGTCATTAAAAGCTTTGGCAGTATTCACCGCATCCTGGCCGGTCATGGAGTCAACAACGAACAGAATCTCGTTAGGATTAACCGCCTGCTTGATATTCGCCACCTCGGCCATCATAGCCTCATCAATCGCCAAACGGCCTGCAGTATCTATGATAACTACGTTCTGGTTATTCTTCTTCGCCTCTTCAATAGCATTCAGCGCTATAGAAACGGCATCTTTATTTTCCGGCTCGCTGTGTACAGGTACTTTTATCTGCTCACCCAGCACCTTCAACTGGTCCATGGCCGCCGGGCGGTAAATATCGGCAGCAACCAACAAAGGCTTTTTGTTCTTCTTATTCTTCAGGAAATTGGCCAGCTTACCGCTAAAAGTGGTTTTACCAGAACCCTGTAAGCCTGCTATCAGGATAACAGTTGGTTTACCGTTCAGGTCTATTTCACTCTCGGTACCACCCATCAGTTCGGCCAATTCATCCTTCACTATCTTCACCATCAACTGGCCGGGCGATACAGCAGTCAATACTTTTTCACCCGTTGCCTTATCTTTTACCCTATCGGTAAACTCTTTCGCTATTTTATAGTTCACATCGGCATCAACCAGCGCACGGCGAATATCTTTAATCGTACTCGCTATGTTTATCTCATTAATGCGTCCTTCACCTTTTAACTGTTTAAACGCGGACTCCAGCCGCTCACTAAGATTCTCAAACATATATATGCTTTTCTTTTTCTTTCAGGGATGGCAAAGTTAACTAAAACTCAGATAGTATAAAGGCTAATCTACCGCAGCGTTTCAAAGGCATACCGCGCCATCGACCAAAACTCATCCAGTGCGGTAATACCGGCTTTGAAGAAAGATATCAGTGCCGGCCAGTCTTCCTTATTAAATATATTCACCCCTTTCAGCCTGCGGTATGCCCCCGCCTGTAGTTTCCCGTATTCATTGTGCTGCCGGAAAGAAAACACCCATTCGAACGGCCCTTCAGCAGGCAGCATCTTTTCCAACTGTAACAATTGTTCGTAATACAGCTCCCGTACACCATCGTCATTATGCGAAAACACCAGCGCCACTGTTGCCGTTTTATTGTCTGCATCCATCTTAAAAGCAATATTCGGCTCGCCCGTTTTATAATTTATCCAATTCACTTTTTCACCATCGGCCGATAAAACGGGGGACATATACCTGCCAAAAGTCGTCCAGAACTCCTGCCTTATTTTCGAAGCCTCCTGCTTTGTGTACATACCGCAAAGGTAAAGCAGCTATCTTTGCCAAAGCCATAGCATATACCAGCATGAAGTTTGAACAATACAACATTTCCCCCGACATAAAGAAGAGCCTGGAAGAGCTGAATTTTAAACGCCCTACTGATATACAGTTCAAGGCTATACCCTCTATACTGAAAGGAGATGATGTACTGGCTATTGCCCAGACAGGCACGGGCAAAACAGCATCTTTCGCCATACCGATATTACACTTGTTGCAACAGCGCAATATCCGGCTGAAAAGCGGGCAGGTATCCTGCCTGGTAATGGTACCTACCCGCGAACTCTCAGTACAGATAGCAGAAGCGTTCGCAGCCATCGGTAAATATACCCGGTTACACATCCTGAGCCTGTATGGCGGCGTGGAACAGGATAAGCAGGTAAAAGCATTGCAAAAAGGCGTGGATGTGCTGGTGGCCACGCCAGGGCGTATGTTCGACCTGGTACATCAACAGCAGCTTGACCTGGGCGCTGTACAAATACTGGTACTCGACGAAGCAGACCACATGCTGGACCTCGGTTTCATTAAAGATATTACAGATATACTTCGCCACCTGCCGCGCAGGCACCAGACGCTTTTCTTCTCAGCCACCATCGATAAAGAGATAAAAGACCTCGCCTACTCGATTGTTCGCAACCCTATACGCATACAGATATCGCCCAAAGACCCCATATCTAAAAATGTGAACCATTCCGTAGCCTATGTGCAGATGGATGATAAGCGTTTCTTTCTCGAACGGCTGGTACGCGAATTCCCAGAACAAAAAATACTGGTATTTGTGCGCACTAAAGTGCGTGCCGAACGGGTACAGGCTGCCATGAAACGTATAGGGATAGACACCCTGATGATGCACGGCGGCAAAGAACAGGCCGACAGGCTGCAGGAATTGGAAGCCTTTAAAAAAGGTACGGTGAAGGTATTGGTTACAACCGATGTAAATGCCCGCGGCATAGATATACCCGGCGTTGATTATGTGGTGAATTATGACCTGCCCGATGCTCCGGAAAATTATGTGCACCGTGTGGGCCGTACAGGGCGTGGTGTACAGAAAGGACAGGCAATATCTTTTTGCAGCGATGAAGAAAAACCATTGCTGAAAGAAATAACCAAATACATAGGCAAGGAGATAAACGAAATGAAAATCGATAAGAATAATTACCGTGAGACCATTGCCTTTTCGGAAGATATACCCAATACCAACTGGAAAATACTGCTGGAGCAGGAAGAGCAGGCAGGAAAGAAGAAAAGAAGAAAATAGCTTTATATTTATTAAGCTATACACGTCTGCCTATGGATAAACCTGCATCAACTGGTGGCCGATTGCTTTTCCCTGCTCTTACCGGCATCAGGGCTGTTGCGGCCTTTATGGTGTTTTTTCACCACCTGCCGTTTCACTTAAAACCCGGCTTTTTCACAGGCATCCAGCTATCTTTTCATACAGGCGTTACCCTGTTTTTTGTATTAAGCGGTTTTCTCATTACTTACAGCTACTATGAAACCGCATCTATACAACCGCATTGGCTTAAAGGGTATTTCATACGCAGGTTTGCACGTATTTACCCTGTATACTTCCTGCTGCTGACGCTGGTAGTGATAAAAGAACATTACAGCGATATTATATTCCTTATCCAGAATTATACACTCACACACAACCTCATCCCATTTATACATTCAAGAGGTATGGCCATCATTCCCAGTTGGTCGCTTACTGTAGAAGAATGTTTTTATGTACTTGCTCCCGTTGTCATCCTGCTGTTGCGCAGGCAAGGCCTGGCCCTTGTATTTATTTTTCTCGCAGCCCTATCTATACCGGTAATCATTTTTTCAGGTTATAGCCTGCATATAGCCACCCTTTACCCATTATTGATGACAACGCTCTGGGGCCGTTTCTTTGAATTCTTTTGCGGCATTGTACTTGCAAAAATTATTTATACCCGGCAGACCAACAATAAACTGTATCACCAAAAAGATTTTCGGTACACACTGGCAGGCGCTAAGGGCATTATTATCTGCCAGGTCATAATAGCATGGGCTACCAATAAGGCACCGGACACGCGTATGCTGTTTACACTTGTTGTCAATAACATACTGCTGCCGGTAGCTGTTGCGATTTTTTACCGGGGCATTATTACCGAGCAGAATTTTGTAAGCAAAATACTATCGGGGAAAGTCTTCAGCCTGTCAGGCAAAAGCTCGTATGCATTCTACCTGCTGCATTACCCTGTCATTCTGTACTTCAGCCACCCTATTATTTCAGGCACAGCGGATAGCTATTATAATATATGGGTACTCTGCACCTTGTTGGTTATCTACCTCGCTTCCGTACTTCTTTATATGTATTATGAAAAACCTGCCAATCAATATATCCGCAGAAAATTGCTTTAATCAGTCAACAAACGTTATTTTTATTGAACGATAGTAAAGTATATGGCATTCCTCAGTAAACTCAGTAATTATAAAAGCACCGGCCTTCTGCTGATGCGGCTTGGCATAGGCACAATGATGATATTGCACGGATACCCTAAACTGGTTGCCGGCCCTGCATTATGGGAAAAACTTGGGCATAACACGGTTTATTTCGGCATACATGCATATCCTGAAATATGGGGTTTTATGGCTTCTGTTGCCGAGGGAGTAGGCGGGCTGTTGTTAATATTAGGGTTCCTGTTCAGGCCTGCTACGTTCTTACTGCTTTGTACAATGATCGTAGCTACGATGAGCCATTTAAAAAGCGGCGACACGATACTGGAGGCTTCACATTCCATTGAGCTCGGTTTCGTATTTCTCAGCTTGTTTATCATAGGCCCCGGCAAGTATTCTATAGATAAAGATTAGCACATTGAAGATACCAGGCTACATAATTTTTACTGTAAGCTTTTACAGTCTTGCCGCAGCAGCACAAACGCGGAAACCAGCACCGCCAGACATTGTGCAGGATACTGTGCACATAAACCTTGTACAACCGGTACCTGCAAATTACAGCACTAAAAAATTTGGATTTTTTTGCAGGCAGGAGCTTAGAATGGAGAAAATAGGGCTGCCTGTAAAATTCAGGTTAGGAAGTGTTGATAATTGTAATTACCTGGAAAAGAAAACAGGTTATAAACTTCCTAAATATTAGTAAAAGCAGGTAGTACTTTCGGTCTCTTCACAGGCCGGGAATATATCTTTTCCATCCCTGTAACAGATGCTTTAATTGCATCCAGTATATTATCGCAAATTACATGGCGATGGTTACTGTACGTATTCCGCTTTTTATTTACAAGGTATATATCATCTTCCAGTAAGGTATAGATGACAGGAATGTTCATAAACTTTGCATTATCTAAAACATGATGATAAATATCAGCGCAATCAGATGTACCTGCTACGTTGAAATAAACCACATCAGGTATGACTTCGTCCATAAAAGCTTCTGTATTGGAAGGGTTACATGTATAAACCATTAAACCTTTGTTTTTAAGCATCTCTGCCTCAATGGCCATGTCTGCAGTACGTTCCCCTGTCATTAATACTTTAATGCGCATACTCTGTATTTTTAACTGCTGCGCATGTACGGCTTCTGCACTATTGTTTATGAATAGGCAAAAGGTGCATGTGCATAATATTTTCCCTGTATCCGTTTACTTTTACTGATACGGAAGTCCACATCTGCTGGATAATTTCTTTTTCTATATCAAAAAAGTATTTCATAATAAAGAATGCCACACCCGTAATATATTCCCGCTTCATAACACTTATTTTTTTACTTATATCAAATCCGCTCGGGTATACTGAATAAAAAGACCGTGCCAGTTGCAGATATGTAGTACTGGATGGGATAACGCTAGCAAAAAAAACTGCCAGGGAGTACATCCCTGGCAGTTATAAAATATCTGGTAATATTATTTTACAGACGCCACATTTCCTTTAGGTGAGAACTTTTCAACTGTGTTGCTGATGGGTTTTAAAGTACGGAGGTATTCATATATAGCTGAAAGGTCAGCTTCCGTCATATGTGCGTACATTGTCCAGGGCATAATGGTATTAAAATCATTCATCGTCAACTCCGGAGAATGATAGGCCGTATCGGCATACATCTTAAACCGGCTTACAAACTGCTCCCGCGACCATGCACCTATTCCTGTAGCATGGGGGGTAATGTTGGCTGTACGTATGGTGCCCCAGGGCAGGTTAAATTCCCTGCCTCCGCCAAACTCTGTACCTTTTATCAACTGCGCTTTATCATCTACCCTGGTATGGCATTCAACGCAACCGGCCATTGTTACGAGATAGCCGCCATAAGCAACAGAATTCGCTGGTGATGGTACTTTCCCTGCTTTACTCACATGCGGTATCGTATTTAAAATAATGCTGAAAGGAAAATCGGGCTTCGAATCAGGCACATCGTTCTTTACCTCGGGCAGCGTACGTATATAAGCTATGATGGAATATATATCTTCCCTGTCCATCTGCCCGTAATAATGATACGGCATAACAGGCATCAGCGCTTTACCGTCTTTATTTACGCCTGTTGTTATAGCACGGTATATTTCACCATCCGTCCAGTCTTTCAACCTGTAAGGGGTAATATTTTTCGAATAGAATGTTCCCGGGAAGCCAAGTTTTTGGTCAAAACATTCCCCTCCACAGCCAAGGTCGCCACCGGAGATAGGCCCCGAATACTTCGTCCAGTCCCTTTTGGAATGACAATCCATACAGACAGCTACAGAATTGGCCAGGTAATGCCCCCGGGCAATCCTTTCAGGCGTAAGCGCCACTTTGAGCTCCGGGGCTGGCCCTACATCAGGCAGGAAATATTTTACATAACCAACGAGACCGAGTACCAGTACAACAAATACCAATACTACAATGGCTAACCATTTAATTACTTTTTTCATTTTGCATAGTTGTAGGATAAAAGTAATATCTGCAACCATCATATCATAGCATTTGTTATACTTTTTATCATTTCTTCACTTTACTCCATTTGTATTATCATGCCGGTTGAAATAGATTTACACTATAATTTTTATTTATGATAAGGAACCTGCTCAACGATAAACCAACCAAACTATTCATCTTTATGGCCTCTTTTTTTGTGGCCAATGCATTAATTGCGGAATGTATCGGCGGAAAGCTTTTTTCGCTTGAACTGTTGCTCGGTCGCACCCCGCAACCATTTTCGCTGTTTGGAGAAGACGGGCTGACCTATACACTCACCTGCGGTGTACTACTCTGGCCTATTGAATTTGTAATGACCGACCTTGTCAATGAGTTTTACGGACCGCAGGCGGTAAGGCGCATATCGTATATAGCCGTAGCGCTTATCAGCTATGCTTTCATCATGTTTTATGTGGCTATACGGGTACCTGCCGAACAATCGTTTTGGGTGGGTAGCCAGAAAGAAGCAGGCATACCGGATATGCAGGCTGCTTTTACAGGTATATTCGGACAGGGAATGTGGATCATTACAGGCAGCCTTATCGCTTTCCTCGTTAGCCAGATACTGGACGTATGGGTATTTCACAAAATAAAAAAGGTGACCGGCGAACGTAGTATATGGCTGAGGGCAACAGGCTCTACCATGGTATCTCAACTGGTGGATAGCTTTATTGTTTTATTCATAGCTTTTAAAATAGGACGGGGATGGAGCTGGCAACGTGTTCTGGCAATCAGCCTGGTCAATTATTCCTATAAAGCTTTTATGGCTATTGTGTTAACACCGATAATATATCTTGTAGAAAACAGGATAGCAGCCTACCTCGGCAGGGAAACTACCCTTGCCATGAAGAAGGCTGCTATGCATAATGAATAAGAACTTATTGTTTGTGATATGGCCTGAATTTGCTCCTGCCAAAGCGGTAATTCAGGTTTACCTGCACCGAAGGCACATCATACAGGCGTTTCGATACTTCTTTCGCACCGTCGGTTTTAGCATTGTCCCAGAATGATTTGGTCATTCTTACATCCAGTTGTATGGCGGGTGTAAACTGGTAGCCAACACCGAACATGTAGCCAAGGCTAAACCTTGAGGAGAAGTCGCGCACATCAATCCGGGGAACGCCGCCCTGGAAGCTATAGTTGACAGCACCCTGCATTGCAGGCCCTTCATTATTTGTCTTGCGTATACCAAAAGAATCTATATCTATATTGTTCACCTTAAAATTATATACGAGGTTCATACCCGCATGAAAATTGAGGCGGTTGAGTGAGTAACGTATATAAACCGGTAATTCCATTGCAGACAGGGTCGGGAACTTAAACGACCTGTTTACAGAATCCCAGGTATAAGTAACCACCCCATTGATGGGTGCTGATTTGTCAAGGTTGGCATAACCATCATTACGTAATGCCTGGCTGTTGAAGCGGTGCAGGTATTTAAGTTCCGAAACAATGCCCCAGCGCTCGTTCAGGCTCAGGGTTCCGCTAAGGCCCAGTTGGAAGCCCCATGTGGAATTGTTGCCTGAAAGGGATGTATTAACGCCTCCTATTACACCTCCGTAAAACTTGGCACTGCCCAGGTTGATCTTTGCATTCTGTACCATTTGTTCAATAAGGTTGGTACGTGCATAGTTGCCTCGTTGTGCACTCGATATTTTAAAATTGGAAAGCGGCACCAGTTTTTCATTGGCTGCATCGGTATTCAACGCTACTGCAGCAGCAGGTACTATTTCATCCGTTGTATTATCGTCTTCTGTTACCGTAATCAGGGGCCTGTTTCGTTTTGCAGATACCGCAGGTTCGGTACTTTTCGTATCATTGCCGGCCAGGCTTGTAGTTCTCTGCTTTTCAGCCGAAGTAGCAGTGACATTGGCAGGTGCTTTTTCTGCAGGGGTCAGGATTTCCATTTCTGCCTTACCGGTAGAGATCGTGTCCATCCTCCAGCCGTGTTTTCTGTCGTAGGTTTCCCTCAATTCAATCCTGGGCACCACCTGCTTTGATACAAGGTAGTCGGGGTTAACAGTATTGGCAACTGTTTTCTTACCTGTTTTTGACGATTCGGGTATAGGCTGCTGGCTTTTGCCGTTAGCTGTTGTATTCATATTGGCCGCGGCAGGTTTTGAAGGCTCCTGAACTGACCGGGTATTGCCCGCAGAAAGCTTTTGTTTATTCAAAGCCGTATGTACGGAAGATGAACCGAATGCACGCTTCCCTTCAGTTGCCAAAGCATTTTGTTGTGTTTGGTCGTCGCTGTTTATTGATTCGGTTAATACGGGTTCTTTCACCGCATTATCGGAATTTATACTTGCTATAAGTGCATTTTTTCTGCTGTTATTCAACAATTTATCGCTATCACTATCTTTCTCCTTCTGCTTATTGGCCGAGGGTGAAGTAGTTTTGTTTCGTCCCGCAACAGGTGTATTGGAAGCAGATGCACCAGTGGCAGAAGCAGATTCTGCCAAAGCGGAGTTATTATTCCCTTCTTTCCCATCGTTCATACCTGGAAGGTGGCTGTCAGCGTTATTGCCGGTATTGCCACTGTTAATATTATTTTCTGCTTGTTCTTTACTTCTGAAGGGGTTAGAAGTATCGCCGAGGGTATTATCAGGAGTATTTTGTTTATTATGGTTTACTTTAAAGCTGTTATTCTCAGGCAAGTTGTTTACAAGGTCGTTATAAACCTCTTTACCCGAATTCATAGACGATACCATTTGATAACCGCCTATACCCACAGCACTCACCAGCAACAATGCAGCTACGTAACCAAACATGCGGCGCCACCTGAAGGCAGCCACCGGCACTTTGTTTACTGGCATCTCCTTATCCAGCAGTTCCCGCATCTGCAGCCAGGCGCCGGGGCGCTCTTTTTCCTCACCATCGGCAAGGCGCTCTTTCAGCAGGTCATCTATTTTTATCATATTTTTATCCATCTGGATAAAATTTTATTTCTTGTAATTTAATTGCAGTTTCTCAATCTTCTCTTTCAAAACGCGCCTACCCTCAGATAAGTGCCACTTCGAAGTACCTTCACTTATATTTAACATTTTCCCTATCTCTTTATGCGAAAAGCCTTCCATCACATACATGTTAAAGACCGATCGCGTTGCTTCGGGCAGGGATTGCACCAGTTCCAGCAGCTGGTTATAATAAAGCCTGTCTGCATGGTCTTTGTGCACATATTGGTCTTTTTCTACCAATATAATCTTTTCTGAATATTTCACATTCTGTTTCACATAATCTGACACGGCGTGAAATACTATTTTCCTCAGCCAACCTTCAAAAGAACCCTGGAATGTGTACTGCTCTATTTTTTGAAAAGCGCGTAAAAAGCCATTGTTTAACACCTCTTCAGCCTGCATCTCGTGGTCTATATACCTCCTGACTACCCCCATCATACGGGAATAGAACATGTGGTACAACTTTTCCTGTGCGCTCCGCTCATTACGAATGCACCCCCGGATGAGTTCTTCCAACTCGTTGGCCTGACCTGGTACATGATATGCCAAAGCTATAGGCAAGTAACGGGCTTTTTAACGTACACACACAATATAGACTTAATCTATGAAAAATGCGTTGGGTTAGCCCATTAAAATTTTAAGGGGTTTAACAATTAATTTGAGAGCGCTAATATATAAAACAGGATTTTTTTTATACCACTGCACAAAACATATTTAACAATCGCATACAATAGCTAAAAATAATGCCTTATAATAAAACAAATATATACTATGGGGATAATATACATGAGTTTTAGCTAACAGGGTAGCCGGTATGGCCGATTGTCGTTTTGATAATACTTTGTATTTTACGCCTTTATACCTGTCTGCAAAGAATTGAGGTAAACCTCAATCCCTTATCAACGCGCAATATGAAGTGGAAAAAAGTTTGGGAACTACTTACAGGAAATCCGTCGGAGTTTGAATTGAACAACCGGGTATTCAACTCTATAAGTGTTTTTACATTATGTGTTCTTACAGGGTTCCTGACCTCGAATATCATTTTAGGGATAAACCCACTTGTAGCTCTTTCAGTTTTCCTGCTTATTGTGCAAGGTATATTCTACTACCTGTCAAGGTTTTATAAAATTTACAAACGGAGTTTTCTTATTTATGGCTTCCTGAGCTATGCAGCTCTTGGCACAGCATTTTACTTAAATGCAGGCACTAACGGCCCTACCCTGTTCATCTTCTTCCTTACATTTCACCTGCTAATCGCTTTCACACCAAGAAAGTCGCACAAAATGTGGGTTTTAATGCACCTGGCCATTGTTTCTACATTGTTGATTGTCGAATACCGCCATCCTGAGTATATCCCCAACACTTATGGCGGCCGCTTTGAACGATATACGGATATCTCGGTGAGCTATATCATCACAATAGCATTTATCTATTTTGCCACCATATACCTGCGCAATATGCTGAGCAAGGAAAAGCGGCTTGCTGAAAAAAGGGCACGTGAAATAGAAGGTTATAACCTGCAGATATTGGAACAAAACCAAAACCTGGAAAAAATAAACCAGGAAAAGGACAAATTGTTCTCTATAGTATCGCACGATTTGCGCAGCCCGTTAAACACGATAGAAAGCTATCTGGAAATACTAACCGGCACCGGCATCAGCGAAGAAGAAAAAAAACTGATTGAAGAGGAGTTGCTGGCACTCACCAAAAACACTTCCGACATGCTGACCAATATGCTCTCCTGGTCAAAATCGCAGATGGAGGGTGTGGCGGTAAAACTGGACACTGTGAATATAAGTGATACCCTGCATGCTACACTGGATGTGCAAAAACTGATTGCCAATAAAAAAGGGGTATTGCTGCACTACGAAATACCCCGCCACCTGAATGTGAAAGCAGACAGGGACATGCTGCAACTAGTGGTAAGAAACCTTGTAAATAATGCAGTCAAATTCACCCCTGCAGGTGGCAATGTAAACATACAAAGCAATATTAAAGGCAGCGACTGCCGCCTGGTAATAAAAGACAACGGGATAGGTATTGCCCCCGAACAGCAGCAGGAATTGTTTACGCTGAAATCAAAGCCCACCTATGGCACTATGAACGAAAAAGGCGTAGGACTGGGATTACTGCTTTGCAAGGAATTTATAGAACTGCAGCATGGCAAGATCTGGTTTATCAGTTCGCCCGGCATAGGCACAACCTTTTATGTGTCGCTACCGCTATCGCCTGCCCAAAGCAATTAAAACCGCTGATATTTACGTACGTTTGCCGCATGAATAAAAGCCGTTCGCTGCCGCTGATGATTGGCCGGAAGCCTGTACTGGAAGCCCTTCAGCAGGGTACTGCCATTGAAAAAATATTCCTGCTGCGTTCGGCCACCGGCCCTGAAATCAATACCATCCGCCAATTGGCACGCGAAAGGAACATTCCCCTGAGCCAGGTGCCCGTTGAAAAACTCAATAATCTTACCAAAGCACAGCACCAGGGCGTGGTAGCATGGGGCAGCCTGCTGCAATATACCGACCTGCAGGAGGGGATTTCATTTGTTGTGGAACAGGGGCAGGTACCCTTGTTTGTACTGCTGGACGGTGTAACCGATGTACGCAATGTAGGCGCTATAGCACGTACAGCATTGTGCTGCGGGGCACAGGGCCTGATATTACCTGTTTCTTCATCGGCATCGCTTACCGAAGAGGCGGTAAAAACATCGGCAGGCGCATTGAACAAAATCCTGCTGTGCCGCACACCCTCCGTACAACAGGCCATAGATATACTGAGACTGAACGGCATACAGGTATTGGGCACACAAATGCAGGGTAGCATACCTGTATTCGAGGCAGACATGCTGGGCCCCTCGTGCATAGTGATGGGGGCAGAAGATACCGGCATCAGCAAGGATGTGATACGCCGTGCCGATGCACTGATACGCATACCTATGTCCGCAACATTTAATTCGCTGAATGTATCGGTAGCTACCGGTATGATACTCTACGAGGCCATGCGCCAGCGTATTTTAAACTGAAGAAACATTAACTGCAGGTTGCATGTGCATAGCACGTGCATAAATTGATTTTGTGTTTTCATACCTGAATAGCTACTTTTGTGCCAGCAAAGGTTTCCGCATGTTTTGTGCGGATGAAAAGGGAACCCGGTGAGAATCCGGGACATTACCCGATGCTGTGAGCTTCTTTAAAAATCCTTTTGTATCCTGCTTAGCCACTGTCTGCACAAGATGGGAAGGCCGCAAGAGGTGAAGCGAGTCAGAAGACCTGCCTTTGGAAAAATTTTACTTATCTGCTTTCGGGAATAAAAGCACAGGTAAGACAAAGGCCGCCTCCTTGCTATTATACAGGTTATGGCTTTTATCTCATCTGGAACAGTTTTCTCTTAAGCGCTTTTAAAAAATGTTTTAAAACCAAATTTTAACATGCGCAGATTTACACAATTATCCATGGCCCTTTTGTTGGCTGCCTCCGCTGCAACAGCACAAACTGCAGCTACTTTCGACACCTTGTCACTGCCTAAAGCAGACACATTTTATGTAAATTATGCCGACTACGGCAATGACGTTGGCTTTGACGACGGGCTGGCCCATTTTCCCTGCGTGTATGATACCGCCTTCGGATTTGAATTCTGGAGTTCGGGGTTCGCTTACTCAAATATGACCGACTCGCTTACACCCGGTTATGGCAACCAGTATTCAGCCATCACAGGAAAAGGTTATAACAACTCAGATCAATACGTGGTATCGTGGGAAACGGGGAACAGGATATACCTGAAAGGCAAAGCAATGGGGAAACCGGTAAACGGCTTTTACATCACCAACGATGCCTATACCTATTACAGCATGAAAGACGGGGATGCCTTTGCCAAAAAATTCGGCGGGGTAAGCGGCGATGATTCCGACTGGTACAAAGTAACAGTGTACGGCTACCTGAACGGCAGCCTGAAAACCGATAGCGTAGAAGCCTTTCTGGCCGACTTCCGCAGCGCTGATAACAGCAAGGACACGATATTGAAAGGCTGGATGTGGGTAAACCTGCTGCCGCTGGGCGATGTGGACAGCATCGAGTTCCGCCTGGGTTCTTCAGACACGGGCCAGTTTGGCATGAATACACCGGGCTATTTCTGTATGGATAACTTCAGCACCTACGAAACGGAATCAGTAAATGATGTACCGGATATGTATGCGGCTAAAGTGTACCCCAACCCGGCACAAAACGAATTGCATGTAGAACTGAATGATAACAGCGTACGCGAACTATACATCAGTGATATGCAGGGCCGGGTACTGAACCGCGCAGCCGTAAAAGATAAAGTAACTTTGGTGCCCGTACAATCGCTGGCGCCCGGTACATACATCTTATACCTTTCGGGCGAGAAAACAGCATCTGTACGTTTTGTAAAACAATAACATGAAAGGGTTAGTAATCTTCATAACGCTTAGCCTGGTGCATACCTGCCTTTGGGCACAGTATGCACCGCAGGCAGGCGTGCAGGGCAGCACGGCAGTGCACAAAAGCAGCGGTAAGTTTACAGGCTGGGCAACCGGCTGCGATATACAGCGCGGCTATACAGACATTGCCGACCCTTCGCAGGGGTACGTTACCACGGGCGGCAGCACTATGGCATTGGGCAAACCCGATGTCAGCATTGTAAGCCTTGGTGACAGCGGTGTGGCTACGCTTACGTTCGCCCAACCTATCTACAACGGCGAAGGACCTGATTTTGCGGTATTCGAAAATGGCTTTCAAAACCCCTCAAACCCAGAAGAGGCTTTCCTGGAGTTTGCTTTTGTAGAGGTCAGTTCAGACGGAACAAATTTCACTCGTTTCCCGGCCAGTTCGCTTATCCCAGTATCACCGCAGATACCTGTGGCGGGCACCTATACGGATGCAAGGAAAGTGAACAATCTTGCAGGGAAATATATAGGCAACTATGGTACCCCCTTCGACCTGGAGGAACTGAAAAACACCCCGGGTCTGGATGTGAACCATATTACCCATATCAGGCTGGTAGACGTTATCGGCTCGGTAAACGGGCACGGCTCCCTGGATAAGGATGGCAATATCATCAACGACCCCTATCCTACAGCCATACCTACCGGCGGTTTCGACCTCGACGCAGTGGGTGCCTTTTACCAGGAAGGATTATTCCCCTCAGCCGTCGGCACGATGGCCGATAATATTACAGGGCTCTACCCCAACCCGGCTATTGATAAAGTGAACTTATCGCTCAAAGATGCCGGGGGCATAACCATGATGCTTACCGATGTAACAGGCCATGTATTACAACCACCCGTTGCAGCCCGGGGCCAAATGCAAATAGACATTGCAGGGTATCAGCCCGGCATATATTATCTCATACTTTCAGACGGCACAGGTAGTAAATGGGTAGAAAGGATTACAAAGCTTTAGTTGTCCTGTGGATTACTGTTGCGGGGTTGGCAGCTTGCGTGAAAGACAAGCCCGCCACACCCGCTGTTACCGGCGTAAACGATAGTACGGCCAAGATATATGTAGTATGCGAAGGCAGTCTCGGCTATGGCAACGCATCGCTGGGCATGTACGACCTGCAATCGGGACAGGCATACGAAGATGTATATAAAACAGCCAACAAACAGGACCTCGGCGATGTGTTTCAAAGCATGACGGAAATAGACGGGCGTCTGTTTTTATGCGTCAACAATTCTGATAAAATCGTAGTGCTTGATAAGCACACTCATGCCCTGCTCAACACCATCCATATACCCAAGCCAAGATATATACTCCCAGTCAGCAGTACCAAAGCGTATGTATCTACCCTCTTCAGCCAGGCAGTTTACATCATCAACCCGCAAACGATGGAGTACACCGGCAAAAGCATCACAATGCCTGCACAAAACCCCGAAGGCATGTTGTTGCACAATGGCAACGCCTATATATGCTGCTGGGATACTGCGTCTGACAAAGTATTCCGGGTAAATACGACGACAGATGAAATAGAATCGACGATTACTGTAGCAGGCCGTGCACCGCAGGAAGTACTGGAAGACAAGGATAAAAACCTCTGGGTACTATCGGGCAATATACCGAAGCAAAAGGATGCTGCGCTTACCTGTATAGACGGCACCAACGACCTGCCCATAAAATCATATCACTTCCCCGCAGGAGCAGATGCCATTAAACCGACATTCAATACAAGCCGCGATATACTCTACTTCATAGAAGTCAATTACGACGGGGGCACTGCACATAACGGCATTTATAAAACAGGCATTTATGACGATGCCCTGCCCACAGCACCGCTCATACCAGCGAAAGAATACCAGTATTTTTGGGCGCTGGGCATCGAGCCCGTAAGCGGAAATTTATACATCGGTGATCCTAAAGGATTTATACAAAAGGGAAATGTACTTATTTATGATGCGAATGGTAACTTTGTGCAGCAATGGGCTACCGGTATAGGGCCGGGGCATTTTTACTTTGAGAAAAAATAACGGGTGCTACAATTTACGATAAGGGTTGCTTTTTGTTTGCTGGTTGTACAACTGGTTGTTCCGCAACAGGCGCAGGCGCAATCGGCAGCAGACACATTGAAAGAAGTAAAAATCCACAGCAAGCGCAAAAAGCTTTTTTCGCACGATGATAAGCTGAATGTTTTTGCACCGGGGCAGAAAATACAAACCATCGACAGTCTCACGCTCGACCAATATCAATTCCAGAGCATCGCCAACCTGCTCACCCAGCAAGTACCCGTTTTTGTAAAATCGTACGGGGTCAACAACCTCGCTACCCTCAGCTTTCGCGGGGCATCGGCAGCACAGTCGCAGGTATATTGGAACGGTGTCCCCATACAAAATGCAGCACTGGGCATTGCCGATGTATCTATATTGCCCGTATCGCTGGCCAACAGGATTAATATCGTTTATGGCGGCTCGTCGGCCCTGTGGGGCAGCGGCAATGTTGGCGGGGCGGTAATGATGGAAACCGACAGGCCCGAATTTGATAAGGAAGGTAAGGTAACGCACGCAGTATCGGCAGTAACAGGCAGCTATGGCCAATACCAGGTGGGGCTACGCTCTTCTTTGAGTACAGGAAAATGGTCGGCAGGCATACTGGCATTTGGGCAAACTGCGAAAAACAATTTTAGCTACGACGATAACGGCACACAGAGGAAAATGGACAATGCACACCTGCAAAGCGGGGTCGTAATGATGAACAGTGCCTATAAAGTAAATGATAAAAACACCATCGGCCTCACAGGCTGGTATCAGCAATATTACCGCGAAATACCACGTGCCTTGTTTGAATCGCAATCAGTAAAAAACCAGCGCGATGAATCACTACGACTGCTGGCCGACTGGAAACGAGACGGCAACAAAGCAGATGCATATACAAAAGTCGCCTACATACGCGACTATATGGTGTATGACGATACGCTTGCCGCCCTGCATTCGGAAAATAATACCAACCAGCTATATGGCGAAGCAGGCATCAAATACAGGGTCAGCGACAATCACCAGTTACTGGCCTATTTGCCCGTGCAAATATCGTGGATGGACAGGCCGCTAACGAACGATATAAAAACACAAAACAAGGCCGCAATTGCGCTTGCCTACGATATGAAATACTTTGCCCGCAAGCTGGATATTACGGCTAACCTGCGGGGACAAGTGGTAAACGCTACACAAATCATATTACCCGGCATCAGCGCCTCTTATGCCATTACCAAATGGCTGTCGGTAAGAGGCAATGTACAACGCAGCTTCCGTGCGCCCAGCCTGAACGAGCTTTACTATGTACCCGGCGGCAATGAACAGTTAAAACCCGAACAAGGCTGGAGCGAAGATGCAGGCTATAAACTAAGCCTGGAAAATGATGCGGTATCGTTCTCGCACGACCTATCGGTCTTCAACCGGGTGATTGACGACTGGATACTTTGGTTTGGCGGTTCTATATGGACGCCGCACAACATAGCAACCGTACATAGCAGGGGCGTGGAAACCGAAAACAAACTGGAATGGAAAACGGGAAAAGTAACCTGGCACATAGGACTGAACACTTCCTACGTGTTGGCAACTACTATGGAAAGTTATGCACCGGGCGATAGCAGCATAGGCAGGCAAATACCTTATACGCCCCGCTACAACGGGCAGACAAATGCCGGTTTCCTGTACCGTGGTTTTTACCTGAACTATAACCACACCTATACGGGCTATCGCTTTATTACCATTGACGAATCGCTGTACCTGCAGCCATACAACACCGGCAACTTTCAGTTGCTATATACTTTCTATATACACAACCTGCCGCTGCAACTCACCGCGCAGGGCAATAATATCTGGAACAGCAAGTACTATGTAGTGAACGGCCGCCCCATGCCGGGCTTTAACTGGCTGTTTGGCGTACGTGCCACCATCGTGCAATAGCAGGTTTTCGCTATTTTTATCCATTCACAAAACACCTGACGATGGCCAACATTACCCAAAGCTATAAATCAACCTTTGCCAAAGACCGTAAAGCGTGGCGGCGTTGGCTGCAAAAAAACCATGACACATCGCCCGGCGTATGGCTGGTATATCACAAAAAACACACCGGGGAAAAGACCGTAGTATATGCCGAAGCCGTGGAAGAAGCGCTCTGCTTCGGCTGGATTGACAGCACTTCACGCCCTATAGACGAGAACACCTACCAGCAATTATTTGTGCCCCGGAAGCCAAAAAGCCAGTGGTCGAAGCTGAATAAAACGCGGATAGAAAAGATGATAGAAGAAGGACTGATGACAGAGGCTGGCATGGCAAAAATTGAAGCGGCAAAGAAAGACGGCTCGTGGAATAAAATAGACCATATAGAAGACCTCATCATTCCGCCCGACCTGGAGAAAGCACTCAATGCTAATAAAGCAGCCAAAAAATATTTTGAAGCCTACAGCAAAACCAACAAGAAATATGTACTCTACTGGCTGGGCTCTAAAAAAGACCCGGAAGTACGTGCCAAAATCATAGAGGAAGTAGTTGCCGCTGCTGCTGAAAACAAGATACACCCGCGTTATGTACGTCCTGCCAAAAAGAAGTAAAAAGAAAAGCGGTGCCTAAGCACCGCTTTTACAATAGTATCATCAGTATTACTTATGCCATATTATGGAATACACGCTGTACGTCATCGTCCTGCTCCAGGCGCTCTATCAGCTTGAATACATCGTCTGACTGCTCGTCTGTTATCTCCACCGTATTCAGAGGAATCCATTCCAGCTCGGCAGATATAGGCGTAATGCCCTTTTCTTCCAGTGCTTTTTGCATATTGCCAAAGTCTGCAAACTCGCAACGAACAATCAGGTTGCCTTCACTATCCTCGCCCAACTCTTCCAGCCCGGCATCTATCAGTTCCAGTTCCAGGTCTTCCGCGCTCAATCCTTCGGAGTTCAGCTTGAAAATACCCAGGTGTTTGAACAGGAACCCTACAGAGCCGCTGTTGCCCAGGTTGCCCCCGCCTTTATTGAAATGAGAACGCACATTGGCTACCGTACGGGTGGTATTATCAGTGGCCGTTTCTACCAGCAGGGCTATACCATGAGGTGCATAGCCTTCGTACAGCACCTCGTCATAGTTGCTGGTGTCTTTACCCAATGCATTTTTGATAGCGCCTTCAATACGCTCTTTAGGCATGTTCACCGATTTGGCGTTTTGCATGATACGGCGCAACATGGGGTTGGTATCGGGGTCAGGGCCGCCTTTTTTAACAGCTATCGCTATTTCTTTACCGATACGGGTAAACTGTTTTGCCATACGGTCGTACCGTGCAAACATTTTCGATTTACGTACTTCAAATATCCGGCCCATTGTTTATATGTATATTTTATTAGCTTATTATGGTTGCGCGCAAAAATAAGAAATGGTAATGATTTATTTAAAACCATTACCATACCTGCATCTGCGCGCTCTTTCCCGTCAAAACTTTATGCTGATATAAAAAGCTACGGGCACATTGAAATTGCCCGACTTCAGGTCGTTATCAATTTTTGAGCTACTCATGGTAGCCGATTTCCCATTGGTGAACTGGCTGTATCTGGTAATATCCACCTGCTCTTTCTGGAAGCCCGTGCGATAATAATAACTGGCCTCTGTCCCTATCAATATTTTATCGGTAATGTTGAAACGCAGCCATGCCATAGGCCCGGCACCATACGAAGTAATAAGGCTTTTGGTTTTGGTAATGGTCGTATCTATCCCGCGCACCGTAGATTCTGTCTTGTTATTATCATTATCATACAAGCCGTCAATACCTACCCCCGCAGTCCATCGCTCTGCCAGTTGAAATTTCTTTTCAATACCCAGCCTCAGGTTCAGGTCATCGATATTGGTTTGTGTAGAGTTCACCCCGTTATCGTTGGCAAAGGAACGAATGGTATAGCCGCCGCCAACATGAAGCCCCCAGCCCGATTTGGCAAGGTAAACCGAATAGGTAACCAGGTACGGGTTATTGTTGGTAGTGCCTGTGTTGGTAAAGTTGAATACCTGCCGTATCAGTTCATTTACCTGTACACCTACCTGGTGCTCCAGCTTTTTGGATTTTAATGTAGCTTCCTGTGCATAGATAGTTGTAGCCATAGCGAGTAAGGCGATGGAAAGAATAATTTTTTTCATTGTCAGATTGTGTAGGTTATTGTGTAACAAAAGGGTCGGAAAACTTTTTATCAGTTACCATATTATAATCGGTCAGTGTTGACAGGAAGGCAACCAAAGCATCCTGCTCATGCTCCGAAATATTCATCCGCAGCGGCTGTTCGTTTTCATCGCGCAACCCTTCAGACAGGTTGACCGAGTTATTGATGCCCCTGCTGTAGTGGTTCAGTACATCTTTGAGGGTGGCAAACCTGCCATCGTGCATATACGGGGCAGTCAGGGCCACATTGCGCAGGTTAGGGGTTTTAAATTTCCCGTCCATCGAGGGGCCTTCAAACTCGCCGCGGCCTTTATCTTTTGCCACGGCATCCAGCCCTATATCAAAAAAGCTGCGCCCGTTATATCCTCCCGGGAAAATATTATGACAGCGGGTACAGTTGTATTTACTGATGAACAGGGAATATCCTTCCTGCTCGAGGGCAGTGAGTTCTACCCTTCCCTTACTGTATTGGTCAAACTTTGTACTGTCTGCGGTAATAGCGCCTATGAAATAGCCAATACATTCAGATATGCGCTTTGTAGTTATTTGTGCATCGCCATAGGCGTCTGTAAAAAGTTTTTCGTAGTAAGGAAGGCCCTGCAACTTACCGGGGAGTGTTTCCGGGTCTTCTATGCCCATTTCCACATGGTTGGTGATGGGGCGCAGCACCAGGTTTTGAATGCTGTTCTCCCTGCCATCCCAGAAAAGAGAGGGCCGGAAATCAAACAGGTTACCGCTAAAAGAATTGTTCAGGTTTTCTATAGCCAGAGAATTTCTTGCAGTCATCCGGTTCTCGTATCCCCTGCTGAAGGCTGCATTATCGGCAAAAGCATAAGCCTGTTTATGGCAACTGCCGCAGGAAACTGCATTATTGAGCGAAAGACGTTTTTCATAAAACAGGACCCTGCCAAGGGTGGCTTTGGCATTGGCATTTGTATTGCCAGTATTGCCCGTATAGTATTTGGCCATGCTTTCCGGCAACACCGGTACAGATGATGCCGCAGGCATGTTTTCCGAATCTACATTTTTTTTACAGGAATAGATGCCGATAGCCAGCAGAAGGCTAAGGGAAATGATTGATTTTCTCATAGGGCGGTTTTTTAAAAAGGTTTACAACAATCACCTTCTGCACTTCCCTAACGTCACGAAATGAATGTATTATTTATCAGCAATTAAAATGCCAAATAATCACATATCATATAAAAACGACCAAAACGGTGATTTTATTGGGTGGGAGAAAGATTTTTTATGGATTTACCTCAATAACAAGACCAACCGGGTCAAAGCTTAGGCACGTAAATCACAAACTTCTCTTCAAATGAAGGCTCGGGGAAAATATCATGTATGCTCCATGCCTGTGCTATCTTTTGCAGGCCCGATGCTTTTATCTCTTCGGTAAGGTCTCCGCCTTTCAGGCATATAAGCCCGTTGGGCAGGTCGTCGCTTTTCTGCCCGGGGCGTATGGCCGGCTTTATCCATTTCCACAGCTCGCCAAGCGGGGCTACAGCGCGCGATACCGCATAATCGAACGTACGGCTTTTTATCTCTTCTACCCTGCTGTGTACGGCAGTTACATTTTTCAGGCCGATGGCACTGGCTACTTCCTGCACCACTTTTATCTTTTTGCCTATGCTATCCGACAGCAGGAATTCTACTTCAGGAAAATAAATGGCCAGCGGAATGCCGGGAAATCCGCCGCCCGTACCTATATCTACTACCTGTGCCCCATCATCGAAATTGCAGATGGCAGCTATAGCCAGCGAGTGGAGCACATGCCGTTCATAAAGCGAATCAATATCCTTTCGCGATATCACATTGATTTTCTCGTTCCATTCCTTATAAAGCCCTTCCAGTTGTTGCAATTGCTGCAACTGTGTTTCTGTAAAGTCGTCGAAGTATTTACGGATTATGTCCACTGCTGTTTGTTTTTCCAGATAATGTATGGCGAAAAGGCAAAGTTATAAACCATCCAACCTAAATCGAATAATATGTATTCAAACAGGTTAAATTTTTCCTGCATCCTGCCGGCAGCCTTACTCCATACCGTTAAGTATATGGCTATGCGAAATGCCATTGCTATCAATGCCATTTGCCATGCCCCGGTGAATAACAGCGCAAAAAACAACAGCCATACCAGCGCCTGTGTAGACGCATACACAGTAAGCAGTACCAGGGGTTTTGTCTTATAATACTTCCCGGTGGAAAGATGGCGCTGCTTTTGCCTTACCCATTCACCCCATGTATTTTTTGCCGGCGATAGGGTCATAGCCTGCGGATGGGCCACAATGGCTACATTATGGTCCTCTCCTGCGGCATTCACCAAAAGGTCGTCATCGCCCGAGGGTAGTTTATCCCAACCGGCAGACTGCTGTGCTTTTTGAAAAGCTTTTTTAGTACAGGCAAGGTTACGGCCTACAGCCATATAAGGCATACCTGCTACGGCATAGCTGCTGTACTGGAGAAAACTATGCATGGTTTCCCAGCGGATAAATGCATTCAGCAAACCGGGGGCATGCGCATGTTTACCAATGCCGGCTACTATATCTTTACCTTCTTGCAGCGGGGCAACCATTCGGGCAAGCCAGTTTTCCGACGAGGGCGTGCAATCGGCATCCGTCAGCAGCAGCCAGTCGTAAGCAGCATGCTCCACACCTTTGGAGAGTGCATATTTTTTTCCCGGCAGGTTGCGGCCGGCATTTTTGCTGATAGTTACCGGCCTGAGGTGGTCATATTGCCTTGACAGCTCCTGCAAAACCTGTTCCGTATCATCGTCAGAAGCATCATTCACTACAATTACCTCATACATCGGTTTACCGCTTTCATTCATGTATCTTTGCGCCAAAATTGACGGCAGGTTCTGCCGCAGGTTTTCAGCTTCGTTCTTTGCACAGATGATGAGCGTAACCCCCTCCGCCCCCTGAAGGGGGAACTGTTTAGAAGCCCCTTTAGGGGTTTGGGGTTGGGTATCGATAGAAAATATACCTGTAAACATGCACAGGACATAGGCCACTTGTATGACAATGCCCAGCAGGAAAAGGCAGGATATGACAGTAACGAACACGGGGCAAAGAAACGTAAACAAATCAAAAGTAAAACCACACTATGTGTTTTTGACTTTTGCATGTTGACTTTTGACTTTAAAAAATGGATTTCGAACTTTTAGGTACAGATAGTGCTTCATCCGCAAGGGCAGGTATCATTACCACCGCCCACGGACAAATTGAGACCCCCATCTTCATGCCCGTAGGTACGGCAGGCAGTGTGAAAGCCGTATTGCAGCAGCAACTGGTTGAAGAAATAAAAGCCCAAATCATACTGGGCAATACCTACCACCTGTACCTGCGCCCCGGAACCGAAGTACTGGAAGCCGCCGGGGGATTGCATCAATTCAACGGGTGGAACAAGCCTATATTGACCGACAGTGGCGGCTACCAGGTATTTTCCCTGTCGAACAACCGGAAACTGAAAGAAGAAGGGGCCATGTTCCAGTCGCATATAGACGGCTCGCGCCACCTGTTCTCTCCCGAAAATGTAATAGACATCCAGCGTAGCATAGGCGCCGATATCATTATGGCGTTCGATGAATGCCCGCCCTACCCTTCGGAATATGCCTATGCCAAAAAATCGATGGAACTGACCCATCGCTGGCTGGCACGCTGCGTAAAGCGGATGAACGAAACCGAGCCGAAATACGGTTACGAACAGACCTTGTTTCCCATTGTACAGGGCAGTACCTATAAAGATTTAAGAAAACAATCTGCGGAATTCATAGCCCAGATGGAGTGCGACGGTAATGCCATTGGCGGCCTTTCCGTAGGCGAGCCGGAGGAGATGATGTATGAAATGTGCGGCCTCTGCTGCGAACAACTGCCCGCTGATAAGCCCCGCTACCTGATGGGTGTAGGTACGCCGTGGAATATACTGGAGAACATTGCCCTGGGCATTGATATGTTCGACTGCGTGATGCCGACCCGCAACGGGCGCAACGGTATGCTGTTCACCACGCAGGGGGTTATCAATATAAAAAACAAGAAATGGGCTACCGACTTCAGTCCTGTAGACGAAGGGCTGGACTGCCACACCAGCAATTTTTACAGCAAAGCATACCTGCGCCACCTCTTCATATCGGGCGAGATACTGGGGCTGCAAATTGCCAGCGTGCACAACCTTGCTTTTTACCTGCATTTGGTAAAGCAAGCCCGTACGCATATTTTGCAGGGCGATTTTGCTGCATGGAAAAACAATATAATACCACAGCTAAAACAACGTTTATAATGCGGGCATGAAGAAATTAGACTGGTATATCGTAAAAAAATTCCTCGGCACGTTCTTCTACGCCATCATTATACTGGCCGTGATAGCCTGCGTTATCGACCTGTCTGAAAAGATGGACGATTTTGTAACGCGCCATGCACCGGTAATGGCGGTGCTGAACTATTTCAAAAACTTTGTACCGCATATCACCGCCCTGCTCTTCCCGCTGTTCATATTCATTGCTACAATCTTTTTCACGTCCAAGCTGGCTTATAAATCAGAGATAATAGCCATATTGGCCTCCGGGGTTTCTTACCAGCGTTTTTTAAGGCCCTACGTTATCGGTGCGGCTTTCCTTTGCACCCTTTCTTTGCTGGCCAACCACTGGGTAGTGCCCAGGGCCAATAAACAACGGCTGGCCTTCGAAGATACATACATACATAGTGCGGCGCTGACCTCCGACAGGAATGTACACCTGCGGCTCTCCCCCCACTTGTATGTTTATGTGCAAAGCTACGATTACAGCAATAACATCGGCTACCGCTTTACGGCAGAAACGATTGACGGAACCTTGCTGAAAGAAAAAATAATGGCCGAGCGCGCTTCCTACGATAGCATAAAAGGGGTATGGAAGCTGTACACAGTAACTACCCGTACCAACGACGGTGTTAAAGAATCGCTTACCTACACGCCTGAAATGGTGAAGCAATACCCATCTTTTACTCCACATGACCTAGAAGAGGATGACGCGATAAAAGAGGCCCTTACCACCCCCGAATTAAATAGGGTAATAGCCCGGGAAAAACTAAGGGGAAGGGAAAACCTTAATTTCTTTTACGTGGAAAAACACCGCCGTACCGCACAGCCGTTTGCAGGGTTTATACTGACCATTATAGGCGTTTGCCTGGCCAGCCGTAAGATACGGGGGGGCAGCGGCCTGCACCTTGCGCTGGGCATCGTTATCAGCGCCATGTATATCATGGCCATGCAAATGTCCACCACCTTTTCTACCAAAGCAGGGCTCAACCCGCTTATTGCCGTATGGATACCCAATTTCATATTCGGCGCACTGGCCTTGTACCTGTACCGCAGGCAGGTTAAATAACTGCATCCCTGCAAAAAACCATGTGGTAGTTTTTCTACATCGTGGGCACTACAGCGCAGAAGTTGCTGCTTTCCAGAATACTAAACATCAGGAAATATTCACGGCATATTTTTTGGTGTATATTTTATCCTAAAACATACGTTATGCGTGCTATATGGACAGGTGCAATAGGCTTCGGGCTGGTCAATATCCCGATACGTATTTTCAGCGCAATACAATCCAGCAACCTCGACCTGGATATGCTGGACAAAAAAGACCATGCGAATATCAAATTTCAGCGGGTAAACGAGGATACGGGCAAGGTGGTGGAATGGAAAAATATTGTAAAAGGATATAAATACCATGACGAATACGTAGTGCTGGAAGACGAAGATTTTGAGAAAGCCAGCCCGGAAAAAAGCAAGACCATAGCTATTGAGGAATTTACCGCAGAAGAAGACATCAGCGGCGATTTTTATGATACCCCCTATTATATAGAACCCGGCAAGGGTGGCGAGCGTGCCTACGTTTTGCTGCGCGAAGCATTGAAAAAAACAGGTAAAGTGGCCATAGGCACCTTTGTCATGCGTACCAAGGAAAACCTCTGTATGCTGAGGGCGAACGGAAATATGATAGAGCTTTTCAAGCTGAGATTTGCAGAAGAGATACGCAGTACAGAAGATTTGAATATACCTGAGAAAACCACGGTAAAACCTGCAGAATTGAAAATGGCGGTCTCGCTTATCGACCAGTTGACGCCGAAAGAATTTGATATCACTAAATATAAGGATACCTACAGCAGCGAACTGATGAAACTGATTGAAGCCAAAGCCAAAGGTAAACGCATCAGCAAACCTAAATTTAAAATTGTTCACAATAAGACCAAAGACCTTATGGAACAATTGAAAGAAAGCCTGAATAGTAAAAAAGCATCATAATGAGCCTGAGCCGCTATAAACAGAAACGCAACTTTAATGAAACGCCCGAACCTAAGGGCAAAGTAGAAAAAGAGGAAAGCAAACTGATATTCGTGGTACAAAGGCACCATGCCTCCCACCTGCATTACGATTTCAGGCTGGAGCTGAACGGTACATTGAAAAGCTGGGCCGTACCCAAAGGCCCTTCCCTCAACCCGCAGGATAAACGCCTGGCGATGATGGTGGAAGACCACCCCATCAGCTATGCCACTTTTGAAGGGGATATTCCCGAAGGCAACTACGGGGCGGGGCATGTCGATGTTTGGGACCACGGTACGTATGAACCGGTAAATGAAAACGGGGAAGTTATTTCGGCTACACAATTCAATAAAGACCTGAAAAGCGGGAGCATCAAATTCAGGATGAAAGGCAGGAAACTAAAAGGTGAGTTTGCCCTGGTGAACCTGAAAAAAGATGAAAAAAGCTGGCTGCTTATTAAACACCGCGATAAATATGCTACCGATGAAGACTACACTGCGGAAGACTATGCGAAGAAAAGTTCACTGGCATATACGGCACAGCGCAACGCATCTAAAAAATCTTCCCGCTCCAAAGCAACTGCAGCTAAAAAGACCGCGGTAAAAAAAAAGCCCCTGAAGAAATAAAGCATCCCTACAGGCCATCATTCCGTAAAAGCCCTTCTAAATTTTCCCATTATATAAAGCCGATGCTGGCAAAACTGCACGACGAAGCTTTTGACAGCGACAAGTATTTATTTGAAATAAAATGGGACGGGTACCGCGCCATTGCTGAAATAAACGGGGAAGATACCCGGCTGTATTCCCGCAACGGTCTTTCTTTCCGGGATGAATATCCCGTCGTTTTCGAAGAGTTGGGTAAAATAACACACAAAGCCATCATAGACGGCGAAATAGTGGTACTGGACGAAAACGGCATTCCCAGCTTTCAACTGCTGCAGCAGTATGGCCATTCCCCGGATGTACCGATGGTATATTATGTTTTTGACCTGCTATCGCTCGATGGTAAAAACACGGAAGACCTGCCGCTTACCGACCGTAAAGAGCTTTTAAAAAAACTGCTGCCGGAAAGCGATGTTATCCGGTACTGCGACCATGTGCTGGCGCGCGGCAAAGACTTTTTCAAAGCCATGCAGGCAAAAGGGCTGGAAGGTATGATTGCCAAACCCGTCAACAGTACGTACTCGGAAGGCAGCCGAAACGGTGGTTGGCTCAAGATAAAACACATGCTCACCGATGAGGCGGTAATAGCAGGCTTTACCAAACCGCGAAACAGCCGGAAATATTTTGGGGCACTGATACTTGGCACTTATGAAAAAGGTAAATTAGTGTACATAGGGCATACCGGTACGGGATTCAATCAAAAAACCCTCAAAGAAACCTATGCTAAACTACAGGAACTGGTCACTGATGAAAACCCTTTCAGGGAGCCGGTACGGGTAAATTCGCCCGTCACCTGGGTGAAACCGGAATTGGTTTGCAACCTGAAATACACGGAAGTGACCGCCTCCGGCAACCGCAGGCACCCTGTGTTTATGGGATTGAGAATAGATAAAAAGCCGAAAGAGGTGCAAGCGGAGGCACCTGTTGAAAAAGAAAAAAAAGAACCCGTTACGGTTCAAAACAGCAATATGGAAAAAGACAAAACCATCGGGGGCAAAAAAATCACCCTTACCAACCTGGATAAAATCTTCTGGCCGGATGAAGGTTATACCAAAGGGGACGTAATTGCTTACTACGAAAACATGTACAGGTATATTATCCCTTACCTGAAAGGGAGGCCCGAATCGCTGAAAAGGACCCCTAACGGGATAAAAGGCCCGGCATTCTATCATAAAGACGCAGGAGAAAATGCCCCGGAATGGATGGATACCTATCCCGTATGGTCAGACAGTGCGGATAAAACCATCGATTACTTAGTGTGCAACAATAAACCTGCATTACTGTACATGGCCAACCTGGGTTGCATCGAGATAAACCCCTGGAATTCGCGGACTACAAAGCCGGACAACCCTGATTACCTCGTCCTCGACCTTGACCCGTCTGAAAAAAACACATTTGAGGAAGTGATTGACTGCGCCAGTGTGATAAAAGAGATACTGGACAGGGCGGGTGCGGACTGCTATTGCAAAACCTCAGGGTCAACCGGGCTGCACATATATGTACCGCTGGGTGCAAAATACGATTATGAACAGGCACGGCAATTTGCTCAAATGATTGCCCAACTGGCCAACAACCAACTACCGGGTACTACTACTGTTGAACGTTCGCTCAGCAAGCGTAAAAAGAACCATATCTATATTGATTACCTGCAAAATAAAAAAGGGCAAACGCTTTGCAGCGCTTACAGCCTGCGCCCAAAGCCGGGGGCACCGGTTTCTGCCCCGCTTGAATGGAAAGAGGTAAAACACGGGCTGGATATGCATAGCTTCAATATTAAAACCATAGCCAAACGCATAGAAAAAAAGGGCGATTTATTCGCCCCTGTATTAAAAAAAGGAATTGATATGATGAAGGTACTGGAGCAACTTTCCAAGTAATCTAATACTTGAAAGCCCGGTAGGAGTTGCTGCTCAAATCCCTGCTCCATTTCACCTGGCGGGTTTTCAGGTCTACTTCCCACATTTTAGGCGTAGAACCGCCGCCTATAAAATAAGTGCTGTCTGTTTTTTGTACAGAGCCCATATACTTGCAAAACTCAGGTACGATGTACGATTTAAAGCCCGTTACCTTTTTAGCTGTTTCATCCAGCTTATACTCCAATATGCGGGAGTAGGGCCTTATAGTGGCATGGCCGTTGTCAAACACCAGTAAGGTTTCGCCGTTGTCGGTAATAGTAGCATTGTGCTGGCGGTGAAAAAGCTGGTCTGATGCCAACGGAAAATCACCCGACTGGCCGCCAAGCGTCCACATAACTTTACCATTCTGCCTGTTTAGCTTTACAATAATGTCTGCATTGCGGAAAGAGCATACCAGGTTATTATCATTGGGGTCTATATATATGGAATTCAGGTGCAGGTAATCCTGCGGAAGTTGATCATTACTATAATCGTTGCTTTCTACACTCGCTTCGTACAACTGGGGATAATGGGTACTGTTCCACTCCCATACCACCTGGTTATCCTTTACTTCCTGTATAATGCATGCAACCACCCTGCATTCGGGATTGGGACTAAGGTAGTCCGGGATATTGGTTACTTTCTGTGGGTAATAAGCCATAGATATATAATGGTTGTCATCTATGAGAATAAAATCATGTGCATCAATGAATGTTTCATCTGTCCTGCTGCCGTACGGCAGTAATTTTATTCTGTTTATCTCGTTAAAGTCTTTATCCAGTATCACTTCATACCCGGCAAGGCTTGCGGGCAGCTCATCATGGGCATCCTGGTTAAATTCGGCATAGCTATATCTTACCTGCCTGTTGATAATCCACCTTTGAAAATTATGAGCAGCAGTATTCAGCTCTTTTTTCCATATAGTGTCTCCTGCGGGTGTGAGTACAAGCAACTGCCCGTATTTTGCTGTTTGCGACTGTAATATATCCGGGAAGGGGGATAACAGTATTTCATGCCGAAACTCCGGCTGGGGTTCGGGTTGTGTATCGTCTTTTTTACATGATACAAATAAAAAGATGAAAGCTGCTAACAAGGATGCAGGCCGGGCAAATTGTAAAACGGTCTTATTCATATCTACAGGTTTAGTAATCCGTGCTTTTCCAGGAAATCTTCAGCACTTAGGATTAAAAATAAGTTAAACGTCAAATATTTAATAATTATACGTTAAATAAAAATATGCAAGGCATGCTTGTTAAAAATGACAATTACATTAATAAATATAAATTGTTGAGTAAAACACCAACCGATTATTAATAAAGTGCGTCTATTTATACGCCTCCTTATCATAAATTATTTCATCGCGCATGGCCGGCCCCTTAAAACCTACCTATATACCCACCCATGTACATCCTTACCTGTCCAAAACTATAATTTACTGAAATAAATCCTTAATTTTTTGTTGGTTTTGTAAATTATATTACCTTTGCACTCCATTAATTTTTTACTAACGGTATAGCAAATGCCTACAATACAGCAATTAGTTCGTAAAGGTCGCCAGGTGATTCGTGCAAAATCAAAGTCTCGTGCTTTGGACGCATGCCCTCAGCGTCGCGGTGTATGTACACGTGTGTATACGACCACTCCTAAAAAACCAAACTCTGCACTCCGTAAAGTAGCGAAAGTGCGCCTTACCAATAAAATCGAGGTTATCGCTTACATTCCGGGTGAAGGACACAACCTGCAGGAGCACTCTATCGTGCTGATACGCGGCGGTCGTGTTAAAGACCTTCCGGGTGTACGTTACCATATCGTGCGTGGCGCGCTGGATACTGCCGGTGTAAAAGACCGTAAGCAAAGCCGCTCTAAATACGGTACCAAAAGAGAAAAAGCAAAGAAATAATTTTTAATCATAGATAATTAAAGCCAATCATTACAGATGAGAAAGGCACAAGCTAAAAAACTTCCTTTAGCACCAGATCCAAAATTCAACGATAAAATGGTGACCCGTTTTGTAAACTGCCTGATGTGGGGTGGTAACAAAACAGTTGTTTTGAGTGCGTTTTATGATGCGCTGGACAAGGTAGGCCAGATGACCAGCGAAGATGGTTATGAAGTATGGAAACGTGCTCTGGTAAACGTTACCCCTGCTGTAGAAGTACGCAGCCGCCGTATCGGTGGTGCTACCTTCCAGATACCTACAGAGGTACGCCCCGACCGTAAAATTTCACTGAGCATGAAATGGCTGATCCGCTATAGCCGCGAGCGTAACGGTAAAACCATTGCTGATAAACTGGCCAACGAAATAGTTGCTGCAGCGAAAGGTGAAGGTGGCGCATTCAAAAAGAAAGAAGATACGCACCGTATGGCCGAAGCCAACAAAGCGTTCTCACACTTCAAAGTATAATTGCATCATAAAGCTTAGGCTTTTGAAATATATTCAGGTCCCCGGTTAAAACTAACCGGGGATTTTTTATGCCTACCTGGTCAGCAATACATCCCCTTTTCTCAACCTTGTTTTACCTTCTGCATCACATTTATACCGGGCAAAGTAGAAATAAGTGCCCGGCTCCTGCTGCACGCCCCCGAAAGTGCCATCCCACCCCTCGCTTTTGTCTGTCGTACTGAATACGACCTGCCCCCAGCGGTTCACAACCCTGAATTCGTATAATGTGTACGCATCAAAGCCAATAAGCCGGAACAGGTCGTTCTTTCCGTCCCCGTTGGGCGAAAAAGCCGACGGCAACCTGACGATGCAGCCTTCATCCAGGTTTACCACATCTGCGGTATCAGACAAACCAACACAGCCATTGCTGTCGGTTACGCTCACGGTATAATATCCTGGCGCAGTAACATTGTATTCCTGCCAGGTTTCACCGGCTATTTCTTCTCCGTTCCTGTGCCACTGATAAGAGGGAAACAGGCCCGTAGACAATACATTTTCCATACGGGCAATTGCCGGCTCCGGCAAAGGATGAACGATTATCTCTATCTCTTCCGAAGGTGTAGTGCAGCTATGGTTCGCCACCGTTGCCTTATAATGGCCTGATACCGATACCACATATTCATAAGTGTTGGCAGATGGGATTTCCGCACCGTTGCGGTACCACTGGTAGCTATACGATGGCTGGTATGGCAGCTTTAAAACAGAAGACAGGCCGCTGCAAAACTCTGTCGGTCCGTCTATCGTTATACCGGCAGGAGGGTACGGCAGTACATACACATTTGCAGAAGAAGTGTCATCGGGGCATTTGCCATTTCCGGCAATAACCGTGTATGTACCGCTTACCGAAGTAGTATAAGTATTCCCCGTAGCGCCCGGGATAACTGTTCCATCCTTTATCCACCTGTAAACATACCCTTTACCCGGAGGGGTTACCAGCTGAACATGATCCCCTTCGCAGATATACACATCAGACCCGGGCGACAGGGCCGCTACGGGCCGCTCGTTTACCGTTACCCGCAGCACATTCGAAAGATTTGTGCAATAGCCGTTATAAATCTCAAGCGTATATACCCCCGACCGGGATGCCCTGAAAACATTCCCCGACCCGTTGACAGTATCGCCGTCTGCCCTCCAGGTATAACTAAAACCATTGCCGCTGTTGCCAAAGAGCACCACTTCTTCCCCCTCGCAAACTACCGTATCGCCCACGGCACGGATAACAGCAGGCGGCACTTTCTTTTCAAGAACAACCGCCTGCGATACAACCTCAGAACAAGGCCCCGTAGAAGTTTTAACCATGAACTTTCCCGGTTGTGGCGTAAATAATATGCTATCGGTAGCATTGGGAATAAGTACACCATCCCGGTACCACTGGTAGCTTACCGCCGGGTACTTTGTATGCGCCTTCAGCAAAGCGGTATCATGCGCACAAAGAATAGTTGCACCCGAAACAGAAGGTGTATCAGCAACACCCGGGGGAGCGGAAAACTCTACGGTATCGCTTGCGGTATAGCAGCCCGTAGCGGGAAATATAGTATGCAGGAGGTATACTCCCGGCTGTTTCACGGTATACACTGTGCCGGTTTCGCCGGCCAATGCGCTGCCATTTTTATACCACTGGTAACCGGCACCCGGTACGCCGGTAGCCGAAAGTATGGCTGAAGTATCTGTACAAGTTATAGAAACAACAGCTTTGGCGGGAGCAGGGTGCACTACAACATCAACAGATGACGATGCAGGTACCGAGCAATAGACCGTAGTAATGGTAACGGTATATTGCCCTGCGGCGGCCATACCCACATTACCAATGACGGGGTTTTGCTGGTTGGATGTAAACCCGTTGGGCCCTGTCCAGCTATAGGTAGCCGCGGGCAATGGCAGGGCAAAGAGGGAAAGTGTCTCCCCTTCACATATATCCGGCGAAGAAACGGCCGCCAGTTGTGCCGTAGACAAGTCCAGTATTTTCACCTGCTGCGTCACAAAAGCCCCGCAGGAGTCTTCTATCTTGAGGTCGAAAAGGTCATTGGCATTCATTCCCATACCTGCAAAATACCCCGTGGTATTGCTGCTGAGGTACGGGCCTGATACGCCGTTGCCCGGTGCCGCGAGGTAATAGTTATAATGCGGCGAAGGAAATTTGTACGGTGCGCCGCCTGTGCCTTTTATACCTATCTGCCCCTGCCCTGCCGATGCACCTATGCACAGGAAGCCCTGTGTTTTATTAACATCAACCGTAAGAGGCTCATGGTTATATACGATTGTATCGGTCACCTGGTAGGCATTGGGGTAGCTTCCGTAGCTGTTTACATTGGTGGGGGAGGCGCTGATACCGATAACATAAGTACCTTTTACAGATAACGTAAACGGTGAGCCTGCAGGTACTACATTGCTGCTGTACCCCGGCGGCCCTGAAAGCACTTTGAAAAAAACAGGAACATTATTACCCTTATAGATACAGCCCCCCGCAGGGTAAACCTTTAGGCCGTTACATGTTTGTACCCTGTTGCCAAGGTTCATCGTATAATGGTAGACATCCGTTTGCGGAACCTGCGTAGTAACCGTATACGTGCCGCATTGGTCGGTTATTTGCCATACATAAGTGCCCGGTTTGAAGTAAGCATTACTGCTGGTAGCAGGTGCCTGGTTGGCATAGCCGTAAATAAAGAAGGAAGAGCCTCCCATCATTGTACCCTGGTAGGCATAGCCGGGGGGGCCGCTTACAAGCTGTATGGTGCTGCCTGCGGGTATACCACCGGGATAAAAAACAACAAACCTCGATATATAATTATCCAGCCCGTAACTCTCAGTATCGTAAATGATGGAATACGGGTTTGCGCCCGGTGCATTGGGAGATAATCCACTCATACCAGTGTACCCGTCAGCGGTGGCATAAGACACAGTATAAGAACCATAAGGCAATAACGGCGTATTGACTCCTCCCCCGTTGCTGGTATAAGGCCCGTATGTCACATTGGTTGAATTATTTTTCAGGGTGAATGTAAGCGGGTAGCATGTAATGCTGCCATATACGTTCATACCTGCGGTAAAACCATTGTTACAGTTGGGCGCCCCCGAAACCTGGAGGTTGAGTGTGCCGAAATTACCCGTGTCCTGGAATACGGGCCCGCAGGGAGGTTTAATATACATTATATAACTCTTCCCATATAAGTCCTTGTACGTTTTGCCGGGTGGCAGCACAATGGAAAAAAAGTTATAATCCATTTCCTCGAACGGAGAAATAGTAGCACCTCCATCTATGGAATAAGCAACCCGGAACAGCGAATCGGCCATATAGTACCCCTGCCAGTCAGGGTTATTGCTGAGCGCCACAGAAGGCTTGAATAGCCTGAGCTTATTACATCCGTTACCATCGGGGGAAATGCCTCCGCCGTCAAGCGGCACAGACGAAGGGGTCAGGCTGTTGATAACAACCTGCTGTGCAGGCGTAGCCGTACCGCAGGTATCCACCATCTGCAGGGTATAGGTACCGGCAGGCAGGCTATCCAGCATCTTGTTATTCAATGTAGTTGTAAAAACAGTAGCGCCGGTATATGCCGCAGGGTGACTGAGTATATTGATTGTGTAAGGGAAACTGCTCCCCGACAGGCTTAGTGACATTTGCCCGTACTTGCCGCAGCTAAGCGAGCCCCTCCACTGTGAGGCAAGCATAGCAGGCTGTATATAAGCCCCTCCTACTGTTACGGTAGTATTTTTACTGGTAGTACCTGTTCCGCAATGGGCTTCCACCTTCACTGTATAAGTGCCGGCAGGTATATTGGCAAAATCGGGGGAACTGTTGGGCTGTACCGAAAAACCAAGCGGTGTAAGCGGTATACTGTACTTGATGTTACTAAGGTTTGCTACGTCGCTTCCTGAAAGCTGTATCGAAAAACTGCCGTTCGCCATACAATCAGACGGTTTAATATTAACTGCCGATATACTCCAGTTGCTACATTGTGCTGCTGCTATTTGAGATAAAGATGTTCCAAAAACAGTAAAAACGATAAGTAAAATGGCTCTCTTTAAGTGCTCCATTGCTTATATGGGTTAGGTGAATGCGTATTAAAGATAAGCCCTCTCTAAGGTTTAACTACTGTTCACCCCCGAATATTACAAGCAACTGACTATCGTTTTTGGCTATTATACAGCGCCTCTGTTTCCTATTCATACATCATCTTGTAAATAAAACCATCGTCATACACATAGCGTACATCGCCACCCGGGTCAATTAAAATAAAGTTTTTCATTGTCAGCGACATGGAGCAACCGCTATATTGCATAGGCGCAAAAAAAACATCCGCCCCTGCCATATTCCTGCCGCCATACGGGCCATAAGCTATAATGGTCCATCCGTCTTTACCCTTTATTATTTTACGGTCTGAGCAGTCAAATTCATTAACTGACCACGTACCCTGCGGTTTCTCATAGTAGAATTCTTTCACACATCCATGCCTTTCCATAACCTCATTCAACGGGATATTTGGGTCGTAAACAGCACGCGCTGTATCTGTCTCACTTGCTTATACTTTTGCCATCTGGCGAAACTCACCTACACTATCTTTTCCGGCGGTATAAATTGTTGGCAATTCCGGCTTATTATTGCTATCAACCTTAACACTCAGGCACAACGCATTCTGTTCGTTGCGCATTACTACATACCGCTCAATTATTTTTTGAGGTGAATCGATAGGATAATAAGTTTTCCCGCCATCCCTGTACCAAGATTCCACAGTATGTTTTACGAGGGCAAATTCCGGCCCGTCGATGGTTGACAGGTACTGTTCCATAAGCGGTGTTTTAAACAACGAGACAGATTCTTTGCTGATATCCTTATAGTCAAATGTTTCCCGTCTCCTGGTTTGACCTGAATGGATAGCAGATTCAGCAACAGACACAAGCCATCCTTTCTGGTTATATACAAACTTTAATATAGTCGGGTTATCCGTATCATAATCCCGACATGAATTGGCGAATGCCCTATAATAGTAACGTATTTCAACAATTCTTCCTTCAGGGTCAATGCTATACTCCTGGCGGCCTTCACTACTTAAGGTGTATGGGCCTTTTTTTATTTCACCGCAATATACACTTGCATAGAAATAAGGCCATTCCTTGTCCGGTTTTTTATTACCATTTACAGTTTTGCTGTGTGTAACCAGAGTTGCCTTTACGAGGCTACCTGCTCCTCTATATTGATATTGGTACAGGATTGTATCCCTTTTACTATAAAGCGGGCTGGCATTATAATAATCTATAACGCGCCTTACAAGGTATCCGTTCGCATCATAATTCAGCCATTGAGTATTTTCAGGTTGGGCGCCTTCCATCAGTGTATCCATATACAAGGCAAGGGCCAGGGGTGATTTGCCCGTCAGTGAAACATTATCCTGCCTTCTTTTCTCTATTATCTTAACAGTTTTATACCTGCTTGTTTTTATTGCATTATATTTAAATATACCCGGTAAATCGAATTCCGGGCTACCGGACGTATAATGGACTGCATCGTGCAAGGTATTGCCCAGCAAATAATAACTGGCATGTATGCGTATATTATAATCATCTACCCAATAGCATAGGGGCATAGCTCTAACCTGGGCTAAACCCTGCACAGGCAGAAGCATCCATAATAATAACCGGATGCCTTTTACCAATTTATTCATTGAAGTATTCATCATGCCCATTTTTATAACGTGTGTTAATAAAAATCAATTACTAATTGGATGCGGAATAGGTCCATTTTCCATACTTTTATTCATCCGATTTTTAATAATTCTCTCAATTGAACAAAAAGCTACAATTGTGGATAAATATTTGTACATTTGTGCAGGATTGTTTAAAATCTTTTCCTACTTTTGAGGAAAATTCACATTTTTATAAAAACATACAACTATGGCAGCAGTAGATGACAAATTAAAGGTTTTAAAGCTTGCTCTGGATAAGATTGAGAAGGATTATGGCAAAGGCTCGGTAATGATGCTGGGCGATAAGCAACAGGATAAGATAGATGTAATCAGCACCGGCTCGCTGGGGCTGGATGTTGCCTTAGGAGTAGGTGGTTTTCCCCGCGGCCGTATCATTGAGATATATGGCCCGGAGTCTTCCGGTAAAACAACCATAGCCATTCATACGATAGCGGAAGCACAAAAGAAAGGCGGCATTTGTGCTATTATAGATGCCGAACATGCTTTTGATGCTAATTATGCCCGTAAACTGGGCGTAGATGTAGACAATCTCATTATTTCACAGCCCGACTATGGCGAACAGGCACTGGAAATAGCCGACAGGCTTATATCTTCAGGCGCTGTAGATGTAGTTGTTATAGACTCGGTAGCCGCACTGGTACCTAAAGGTGAACTGGAAGGCGAAATGGGCGACAGCAAAATGGGCCTGCAGGCAAGGCTGATGAGCCAGGCACTGCGTAAGCTTACCGCTACCATCAACCGCACAGGCTGCTGCTGCATATTCATCAACCAGCTTCGCGAAAAGATAGGTGTTATGTTTGGCAATCCCGAAACAACAACCGGTGGTAACGCCCTGAAGTTTTATGCTTCCGTACGTTTGGACATACGCCGTATCAGCCAGATTAAAGACGGGGATGTGGCAAGCGGTAACCGTACCCGTGTCAAAGTGGTGAAAAACAAAGTGTCCCCCCCATTCCGCCAGGTAGAGTTCGATATTATCTTCGGCGAAGGCATAAGCAAAGTGGGAGAAATCATTGATATGGGCGTTGAGCTGGGCGTTCTTAACAAAAGTGGCTCATGGTTTAGCTACGGCGATGGCAAAATAGGCCAGGGCCGCGATTCCGTAAAAACATTCCTGCATGATAACCCTGAAATGATGGAAGAAATAGAAAATAAAATACGGGAAATGCTACAGCAGGCTTAACGTATATACCCATATATTGAGAATACAAACAGGGAAACCACACATATTGTACGGTTTCCCTGTTTGTATATAAACGCGTGGCACGGTATTTATACTTATATACTATTCATCATTCCGGCAAGGGGCATTCCCCAAAATGTATAGAATTGACAACAGCAACCGAAAATCAGCAAACATATAAAGAAACACGCAACAGGTTGATATTCAACCACTACCCTGCTTATGCAAAATTCATAAGACAATATCATATTATTGAGTATATAAAAGAACAAATTCGCCTGTCGCGGGAAGTTAATTTACCCTTGCTTCGCTATGTAAGTCATATTCCCGACGACCAGCTGATAGAAATGGGCTTACCTAAGCACATAGAATTCCTGGAACATGTAGAAAACAATACACTCGATGCACTTCTGGAAGAATCGTTGCAAAAATGGGAAAACGACCAACTGGAAATCATTACCAAAAATGACCTTGTAGCCGACGATATTTCATTAGCCAGCTACATCAGGAAACAGGCTTTGCTCAGGTTCATGCACCTGTACACAACCGATACCAGCGAAATAATAAAAATCATTTCTGAGATTGATACTTACGAAATGGAAGCAGGCAAAGCCGCCACGCAAACCTATATCAATATCCTTAACCAGAAAATATATGAACATACCCGCTTCATCGAAAGCATTACCAACACTACTCCAAGTATTATTTATGTATATGATTGTGTAGAGAATAAAGAAGTATATACCAATAAGAAAGTAACAGAATTCCTGGGATACACCCATGAAGAGTTGCAAATGATGGGAAACAACATTGCAGAACACCTGATACACCCTGCAGATATACCATCCATAAAACAACATAACCGGGAGTTTATACAGGTAAGCGATGGGGAAATCAGGTATGTAGAGTACCGGGTGAAAACAAAAGATGGCACTTACCGCTGGATGCGCACCAATGAAGCCGTTTTTTCGAGAAACAGCGACGGAACGGTACACGAAAAAATAGGCATAGCGGTAGATATCGACAACCAGAAACAGGCAGAGGCAATGCTGCAACAACGCGAAAGCCAGTTGCTGGAAGCACAGGAACTGGTAAATATGGGCAGCTACGTATGGCATGCCGACAGCAATAAAATAGATGTTACTCCCCAATACCGGAGAATATTTGAAACAGGGGAAGGTGAGCTGAACAGGGATGAAATCTTAAAAGGAATACACCCGGGAGATCAGGCCAGGGTATCTGCACTAAGGAATAAAGCAGTAGATGAGAACAGCGAGTTTGAGTACGAATACAGGCACTATGTAAACGGTAAGGAAAAAATACTATGGAACAGGGGTACCATCACAGAAGCTGAAAATGGGAAAATAGTCCGTGGTACAGTAATGGATGTGACCGACAGGCATTATATGGTACAGCGGCTGCAACGAAGCGAAATGTTGTTTAAACAGGCACAGGCAATGACCCATATAGGTAACTGGGTGTGGGACCTGGTGCACAATACCCTCGAATGGTCGGAGGAACTCTATAAAATCTACGGAATTGAATATGGCACTGATATTTCTTTCGAAAGTATATACAGCTACCACCACCCGGATGACCTGGAAAATATCAGGAACATTATGCAGGAGTCAATGCAAACACTTGCCCCTTACGATTTCCATTTCCGCATCATCAACGCACAAAAGAAAGTGCTGACATTACATGCAAAAGGCGAAGTAGTAACAGGCATGGACGGACGACCTATCAAAATGATAGGGACTTTGCAGGATGTGACCGAAAAGCAACAATTGATAGAACAACTACAGCAAAGTGAAAAGCTCTATAAACAGGCACAGGCTATATCGCATGTGGGCAACTGGACATGGGACCTTGCAAACAATACGGTACAATGGTCAGATGAATTGTATCATATATTCGGGATAATACCGCAATCGGAAGAAATAACGCTGGAAAAATACCTTTCGTTCATACACCAGTCAGAACGTGAAGAGGCGGGCAAAATTATTCAACATGCACTCAACACCTGTACATCATTCGACAATACCTATGTAGCTATACTGGAAGACGGGACAGAAAAGATAATCCACTCAAGAGGGGAAACACAAACAGACAAACAAGGAAGAGCAGTAAAAATGTTTGGCACCTGTCAGGATGTAACCCTGCAAAAAGAAATAGAATGGCAGCTAAAGCAAAACAAGGAATTCATTCAGAAAATAACGGACGTAACGCCATCGGTAATTACCACGTACAACATTAAAACAGGCCAGTATCAATTTGTCAATAAAGGAGCCGAGGCACTCATGGGATATGCGGCAGCAGAAATTATGGAAAAAGGCGTTGCATTCACGGCAAGCCTTGTTCACCCGGACGACCTGCCGGTCATTACGGAAAAAAATGCCGCCGCTATCGCAGCAGCCAACCGGCAGGAAGCAAGTGAAAACGAACTGGTAGCCGAGTTTAAATACCGCATCAAAAATAAAAAAGGCGAATACCGGTGGCTGCATACATACGGAACTGTTTTCGACCGTGATGAAAACGGCCAAGTTGAACATGTACTGAATGTTTCGGTTGATATTACCGAGCAGGAAACCGCCGAACAGGCCCTGAATATGAAAAACATACAGCTACAGCAGTCGAATGCAAGCCTGGAAGAATATGCCTATGTGGCCAGTCATGATTTAAAAGAACCATTGCGGAAAATTTCCACCTTCGGCGACCGGCTCATGGTATCGCAAAGCGGAAAACTGGATGAAAGCGGGAAACTGTACCTGCATAAAATAATCAATGCCGCTACCCGTATGCAAACCATGATTAACGATTTATTGTCCGTATCCATGATATATGGCAACAGGTCGTTTGAACCCTATAGCCTGCAAACTATACTTGAAGAAGTAAAACAAACGCTGGAATACAAAATCGAAGAGTTAGGTGCAAAAATCTCCGGCGATAACTTACCTGTTATCAATTGTGTACCGTCACAATTCAGGCAATTGTTCCAGAATATTATCAGCAATTCATTAAAATTCATGCGCGAGAATGAAACACCGCAGATAAACATAACGCATGCATACCTTTCTCCCAAAGAAGTAAAAACACCGGAAGTAGTAAAAGCCGGGAAATACCTGCAAATAGCTATTGCTGATAATGGCATTGGTTTTGACAACAACTATGCTTCAAAAATATTCACTATCTTTCAACGACTGCATGGAAAGAACGAGTACGAAGGCAATGGCATCGGCCTGGCCATTTGCAAAAAAGTAGCTGAAAACCACGGAGGTACAATTTACGCCGAAAGTACCCCTGGTAAAGGCGCAACATTTTTTATTATTATACCTATATGATATTACTACGCCATACTGTATTTATTGTAGATGATGATGCCGACGACAGGGAATCCATCCGCGATGCTTTTCTCGAAAACAGGCATGACCATGACTACACATTCATGCATAATGGAGAACATTTAATGGAAAAACTTGCAGGCAAAAAGAACAGCCTGCTATACCCTTCTGTCATTTTGCTTGACCTGAATATGCCGGGCAAAGACGGGAAAGATGTATTGAAAGAACTGAAAGGCAACAGCATCCTGCAGCCTATTCCCGTTATCATCTTTACTACTTCATCTTCCGAAAGAGATAAAGAAGCTACTTATAAACTGGGTGCCAATTGCTTTATCACAAAGCCCCAGTCTTACCGCGACCTTATTTCCGTTACAGATTCGATAGCAAAGCTTTGGCTTTCATAAAACAAGAGCCGCTTCTCAGCAGCTCTTGTTCTATTTTATTTCTTCTGTTTCGGGGTAAAGAATGGCTGTGAAGTCATTCTCTACACCCAGCAGCTTACGTGCAGCCAGTTGTACATCGGCAGGCTTCAGTTTATCTATCCATTTGTCATATTCCAGTACATTGGCCTTGCTCTTATGGTCAAACAATATGGCTTCCAATGCCCCACGCCAATAGCTATTGGTTTCAATATCTTCACGGTGTTGCTCATGCCACTGGCTTTTTACTTTGTCCAGGTCTTCGCTGTCAGGCCCCTTTTCCTGCAATGCCTTTATCTCCCCCGTTGCCGCAGTTAAAAGCTTATCTACATTTTCGGGGCCGCAAGGTAGCTGCAATATAATCGCAAACCGCTGGTAAGGCTCTTTACGTACGTTGCAATAGTAGCCTCCTGAATAGATACCGCCCAGCTTTTCACGCAGTTCTTCTATTACTTTAATATTCAGCACCTCCGTAAGGGCGTTGGCCCTCAGTTCCAGGTCTTCGGAATAGTCGATTTCACCGGTATGGAAACCTAAAATAAGGCTTTTAGGTTCGCTGCCTTTATAGATTTTCAGCAGGTGCTCACCTTTTACAGGGCGTACACCGTTGTCATGCACTACAGGCGTTTTACCTGTAGATGGCAAGCTGCCGATATACGTTTCTATCAAGGGCAGTATCGTGTTTTCGTCCACGTTACCTACTATAAAAAAGTGGTACCCATCGGCACGGCTGAACTCGTCTTTATATATCTGCATGGCCCTGTCCAGGTTGATGGCATCGAAATCTTCCGGCTGTGGTATCGTTGCCGGCCTCATCGGGTTATTGTTGTACAGTACTTTAATGACCGTATCGATAAAGGCAGCCTGCGGGTTCGATGCTGCAAATTTTACAGCAGTTTTTTGTCTGTCCTTATACGCGTTGAACAGGCCCTCGTCTCTGCGTGGCTCCGTCAACCGCAGGTATAGTAGCTGGAACATCGTTTCCACATCTTTCACGGTGCTGGTGGCCACTACGTTATCTTCCACGTTATCCATCGACACCCCTGCAGAAACCGCCTTGCCTGCTAAAACCTTTTCCAGCTCTGCAGGCGTAAAGTTGCCTGTACCCATTGCGTTCACCACTGCCGTTGCATACCGTGCGTTATACAGGTCGGATAAATCATAATCATTTTCACCGCCTTTTTTAACGCCTGATAGCTGTATTTCATCATTCTTAAAATTTGTTTTCTTGATAGTTACTTTCACACCATTACTAAGTGTATAAGTAGTGGCATCCAATCCCTCTTCTTCATTCTTGCTAACAACTTTGCCAGGTACAGGTTTCTTCTCCAGCAGTTCGGCAGCTATTTTATCATTTTCAGGTGCGGTTACTGTTTGTGCAAAACCCTTTTCAGTCATGGCCAGCAACGCAGTACTATCCGGCAATTTCGACCTGCCGCTTTCCGGCGCCGTAATAAGGGTAAACGTATTGCTGCTCTTCATCCATTTTTTTACCATGCTGTTCAGTTCACCCACCTTTATACCGGGAACATATTCTTTATAATAGCCGTACTCATTCTCAATGCCCGGTATAGGTTCCCGCTCCAGGAAATTGCGGATATACTCTGCCGCATAATTCCGGCTGTCCGTATTGTTGCGCTCATTGTATATTTTTTCAATGCCTGCGAGGGCATTCTTTTTCGCAATGTTCAATTCCGTTTCGGTAAAACCATATTGTTTGGCTTTCAGCAACTCGGCAGTCAATGCATTCAGCGCCTTTTGCGGCCCCTCGTCGCCAAACAGGGCAAAAGCGGAAAAGCTTTCGTACCCTCTTGCCCAGCTATCCAGCCCGGTAGCCGCAAACAAGTAAGGAGGGTTGCTGCTGCGTGCAAGGTCGCTCAGCCTTTGGTTGAGTATGTCCGTTGCCAGTTGCTCTATTATCGTTTCCCTGTAATCCCCTTCCGTAGTTTCTGCGGTTTTCTTCATAACCGGGAAAATGATGGAAAGCTCATAACGTGTAGCCTCCTTATCTGTCACCACCATAGCACCGGGTTTTGTGCGGCCGGGCACATCCGGTATCAAACGTTTGGTATCGTTCCCGTTTTTCAGGGTAGCAAAATGTTCCCGCAGGTATTTCATAGCAGTGGCGGTATCTATATCGCCTACCACTACTACCGCCATCAGGTCGGGACGGTACCATTCCTTATAAAAACTACGTATCTGGCCGTACTTGAAATGCTTCAGTATCTCGTCTTTACCTATCGGCAGGCGGCGGGCATATATCGAGCCACTCATTAGTTGCGGCAGGTACTCATCCAGCATGCGCTGGTCTGCCCCTTTTCCCATCCTGCTTTCTTCCAGCACTACTGCACGTTCTTCATCTATATCTTTATCGGTAAGCAGGGCATTGTGGGCCCAGTCTTCCAGTATCTGGAAACCCTTGTCCAGGTTACCCGGCTTATCGGTAGGTACGGGCAGGATAAACACTGTTTCATCAAAACTGGTATAGGCATTCAGGTCGGCACCAAATTGTACACCGATTGATTGCAGGTAACTTACCAGGTCATTCTTTTGAAAATTTTTAGTGCCGTTAAAGTTCATGTGCTCCATAAAATGCGCCAGGCCCTGCTGCGCATCTGTTTCCAGCACCGAACCTGCATTCACCACCAATCTCAGCTCCACCTTCTTTTCAGGTTTATGGTTCGGGCGTACATAATAGGTAAGCCCATTATCGAACCTCCCTTTCAGTATTCTGGAGTCAACAGGTAAAGGCTCATTTATGCCTGACGGCTGGGCATAAACTGTAAACGTCAGATTAAGAAGAAGTAGTGCCCAAAGCCCTGTGCGGCTTAATTGTTGCAGTAGTCTCATATCGGTTATGGGGTGTTTAAAGAGCCTGAAAGTTACCGCATAAAGCTTAAAATTTTTGTTCTACCTTTTATAATTAATAAACAGATATAACCTCAAAATTGCACATAGGTTGCTATCTTCGCAGTCTGTCTTATCAGGACATACTCTATATATGGCATTAATCAAATCTATTTCAGGAATCAGGGGAACAATAGGCGGGAAACAAGGAACAGGCCTTACACCCATCGACATTGTAAAGTTCACAACAGCATACGCCGCATGGATTGCGGCGCAGGGTGATAACAAAAAAATAGTCATAGGGCGCGACGGACGTATTTCGGGCGAAATTGTCCGGAACCTTGTTACGGCCACACTCCAAAGCTGCGGCTTTGATGTAACAGACCTTGGGCTCAGTACTACACCTACGGTAGAAATGGCTGTGAAAATGGAAAACGCTGCGGGAGGTATTATCCTTACTGCCAGTCATAACCCCAAAGAATGGAACGCATTGAAACTGCTGAATAGCGCCGGTGAATTTTTAAGCGCCGAAGACGGGCAATGGATACTGGACTATGCAGACAATAACGAACACAGCTTTACCGACATAAATAAAATAGGTACGCTTGCTGCCAACGACGAATACATACAAAAACATATAGATGAAATACTGGCACACCCCTTGGTAGATGTTGCGGCCATAAAGAGCAAAAACTTCAAAATAGTAGTTGACCCGGTGAACTCGACCGGCGCAATAGCCGTACCGCAACTGCTGCGTGCTTTGGGCGTGGACGATATAATCATGATTAATGAAGAAGTGACGGGCCGCTTTGCGCATAACCCTGAGCCGCTGCCTGAAAACCTGCGTGAACTTTGCAGCGTGGTAGAAAAACAAAATGCCCATCTCGGCATAGCTGTAGACCCGGATGTAGACCGCCTGTGTTTTGTATGCGAAGACGGTAGCCTGTTTGGCGAAGAATATACACTGGTAGCTGTAGCTGATTATATGTTATCGCATAAAAAAGGCAATACCGTTTCCAACCTCTCCTCTACCCGCGCCCTGCGCGACGTGACGGAAAAACACGGTGGCCAATATACCCCCAGTGCAGTTGGCGAGGTGAACGTGGTAAAGAAAATGAAAGAAGTGAATGCCGTAATAGGTGGCGAAGGTAACGGCGGAATTATCGTGCCTGAATTGCATTATGGCCGCGATGCCCTGGCTGGCATTGCATTATTCCTCACGCACCTGGCCAAATTCGGTAAAAGCATCAAAGCCCTGCGCCGCACTTACCCGGACTATTTCATATCGAAAAACAAGATAGAGCTGGACGAAGATGTAGATGTAAAAGCCATCTTCAAAAAGATAAAGGATAAATACAAAAAACAACCCATCAATACCGAGGACGGATTGAAAATAGAATTTGATAAAGACTGGGTACACCTGCGTACTTCCAATACGGAACCGATTATCCGCATTTACGCAGAAAGCAGTTCTGAAACCACTTCTGAAAATATTGCCAAGCGCATAATGGCCGATATAAAGGAAATGATGATGGCCAATGCTGACTAAATACAAACAACATTATATGCGGCTGCTGTTCTCTTTATTCATTCTCTGTATACCTGTAAGTACCACTGCACAAACACAGTACGAGATGAATATGGAAGCTGCAGCCGCTTACCAAAAAGCAGACAAGGAACTTAACGAGGTTTACCGGGAAATCATCAAAAGAAATGCAGATGATACCGTCTTCATTAAAAACCTGAAAGCTTCCCAAAGGCTATGGGTACAATTTCGCGATGCAGAATTGAAAATGAAATACCCTGACCCTGAAAATCGTTATGGAAGTGTTTATCCTATGTGTGTATCATTTTACCTGGCAGAACTGACACAAGAACGGATAACCACATTAAAACAATGGATTGATGGTGTTGAAGAAGGTGATGTCTGCAATGGCAGTATCCCTTTTAAACAGGAATAGCCGCTGGCACAGATTTATTGCATACTTTTTAAAAGAGGTGTACAATGAAAACGGTACTTCCCATATTATTCCTGGCATTTTTCACCTGCTGCGGCTGGGCGCAAACAAAGAAGGAAAAAGCAGTCCAAAAGCATTATCCCGAACGTGCGGTAAAAGTACTGCCCAACGATTCGAACAAGTACAATATGCCCATCCAGAAAACAGATACCTACCGCAACAATATGCCGGTTATCGACCCGGATACATCTAAAATAAAGCCTAAATAAAAAACGGTAACAATCGCTACCGTTTTTTGAATTTTTACTTTTGAATTTTAAATTGATACTTACCAACCCAGCAGGTATGCAAATATCAATGGCGCAACAATCGTTGCATCACTTTCTACAATAAATTTAGGCGTATTGATATCCAGCTTGCCCCATGTAATCTTTTCATTGGGCACGGCACCGCTATACGAGCCATAAGAAGTAGTGCTATCGCTTATCTGACAGAAATAGCTCCAGAAAGGCACATCATGCCATTCCAAATCCTGGTACATCATAGGCACCACGCATATCGGGAAGTCGCCCGCTATACCACCGCCTACCTGGAAGAAGCCTACACCCTTACCGCCGGAGTTGTTACGGTACCAGTCGCTGAGCCATATCATATATTCTATACCGCTCTTCATGGTAGAAGGCTTCAGCTCGCCTTTTATGCAGTAAGAAGCAAAGATGTTGCCCATAGTACTGTCTTCCCAGCCCGGCACGATGATGGGCAGGTTCTTTTCAGCCGCAGCTATCATCCAGCTATGTTTCGGATCTATTTCATAGTCATCCTTCATCACCTCGCTCAGCAACAGTTTATACATAAACTCGTGCGGAAAATAGCGTTCACCTTTTTCTTCCGCTTCTTTCCATATTTTGAAAATGTGGCGCTGTATGCGACGGAATGCTTCCTCTTCCGGTATGCAGGTGTCTGTTACACGGTTAAAGCCGTTTTCCAGCAGGTCCCATTCTTCCTTCGGACTCAGGTCGCGGTAATTGGGTACACGCTTATAATGCGTATGTGCCACCAGGTTCATAATATCTTCTTCCAGGTTGGCGCCCGTGCAACTGATGATATGTATTTTATCCTGGCGTATCATCTCTGCCAGCGATATACCCAGCTCGGCAGTACTCATGGCGCCTGCCAGCGAAACCAGCATCTTGCCGTTTTCCAGCAGGTGTGTTTCGTACCCTTTAGCTGCATCTACCAGGGCTGCCGCATTGAAGTGGCGGTAATGATGTTGTATAAACTGAGAAACAGGACCCTTATTCATTTATGATGTTTAATTTATGATGTATGATATGCTTGCTTTTGCTTAAATCAAAAAGCAAGCAGTATTACTGCCTGCTTTCTAAATATGGTCAATCGACTGAATGAATCCAATCAATTTATTTAAATCAACTACTTAAGACACAGCTTGTCCCTGTGCAACGATTTCTTTCACCATGCGTGTACTCAGCGATTTCGGGCGCTCAATGGGGAAGCCCAGTACGCGGTCCCAGCACAGAGATGCCAGAACACCCAGCGCGCGCGATACGCCAAACAATACGGTGTAGAAATCCTCTTCTACCAGGCCATAGTGTTTCAGCAGCGCACCTGAGTGTGCATCCACGTTAGGCCATGGGTTTTTGATTTTGCCGGTAGCTTCCAGTATAGCCGGCGCTACATCGTAAACGTTCCATACGGTTTGTACCATCGGGTCGTCAGGGCAATGTTTCTTAGCAAATTCCATTTGTGCGGTAAAGCGGGGGTCTGTCTGGCGCAGTACAGCGTGGCCATAGCCCGGTACAACTTTACCTTCGCTTAATGTCCTCTTGATATATTCGGATATCTGCTCTTTGCTGGGCAGGTTAGTGTCCAGTTCTTTGCACATTTCTTCTATCCAGCGTATTACTTCCTGGTTAGCCAGTCCGTGCAGCGGACCTGCAAGTCCCGTCATACCTGCAGCAAAAGCGAGGTAAGGGTCGCTCAGCGCAGAACCTACCAGGTGCGTAGCATGTGCCGATACGTTACCGCCTTCGTGGTCGGCATGTATCGTCATGTACAGGCGCATCAGCTCGGCAAAACCGGGGTCGTCAAAGCCCAGCATGTGTGCGAAGTTGGCGCTCCAGTCCAGCATGCCTTCAGGCTGTATATGGTCGCCGCCTTTGTATTTACGGCGGTAGATATAAGCCGCAATGCGTGGCAGGCGCGCTATCAGGGTCATTGCGTCTTCATACACATAAGACCAATGTTCTTTTTTGCTAATACCCTCTTTGTATGCTTTGGCAAATTTCGATTCTGTTTGCAGCGACAATATTGCAATTGAAAACTGCGTCATCGGGTGTGTGCTGGCAGGCAATGATTCTATCACGTCAAATACGTGATTAGGCACATGTGAGCGGCGCGCCCATGTAGTAGATATATGCTCTACATCTTCCTGGCTGGGCAGTTCGCTTACCAGCATCAGGTAAAACAGGCCTTCAGGCAGTGGCTCATTACAGCCTTCTGCTTTCGGCAGTTTTGCTCTCAGTTCAGGTATCGAATAAGTACGGAAACGTATACCATCGTTGGCATCCAGCAGCGATGTTTCGGTAATCAGGCCCGGGACGCCGCGCATACCCTGGTATGCCTGTCCCACCGTGACTTTACCCAGCACAAAGTCACTATGTTTTTCCAAAAGGTCTTTAATGTCTTTAGCTTTTTCATCTGCCTTCGCCTTGAAGGTTTCTTTTACGTAACCCATGTTGTACTATATTATTGCAGTGTTTATTGGGGTGATTAAATTTGAATGGTCACAAAGGTAAGGAAACAGCAGCAACGAATAAAAGTTTAATAATAAGAAAACATAATTTTTTTGAAGATAAGTTTTACCGGTTGCCTGCCCTTCTGTTTCCATTGTTTACAAGTTGATAAACCCCACATCTTTCCCTTTTCCAAAAGCTTCTTTTACACGTTCTGCATGAGTATCGGTCATTACCACCTGTCCGAAATCCGGCCCGCTGATGATGCGCAATAATGCCTCCATCCGGTCCTGGTCCAGCTTTTCAAATATATCATCCAAAAGCAATATGGGTGTATGTCCCTGTACTTCTTTCAAATAAGCGTATTGTGCCAGCTTCATGGCAAACAGGAAGCTCTTCTTCTGCCCCTGCGAACCAAATTGTTTCAATGCGTTTCCATTCAATAAAAACACCCAGTCGTCTTTATGTATGCCCCGCAGCGTTCGTTGCATACGCAGGTCTTGCTGCAAGCTCTCTTTCAGCAATATACCCAGCGGCTTTTGTGCCAGGTGGCTTTCGTACCGCAGGTCTACCTCTTCTTTTCCTCCCGATAGCTGTTCATAATACCTGTTGATTAGCGGAAGGAATCCTGCTATAAAACGTTTTCGTTTTTCATATATATACGCGCCGTCAGCAGCCATTTGCCCGTTATAGAACTCCAGCTCCACACTATCAGGTGCAGGTGCGGATGCCTGCATTTTCAGCCATGCATTGCGCTGCTGCAATACACGCTGGTACCGCATCAGCCGCTCCAGGTATTCCCTGTCTGTCTGCCCCAGCGTACCGTCGGCCCAGCGGCGGCGCAGTTCGCTGCCATCGTTTATCAGTTCCATATCGTCGGGCGCTATCATTACAGCGGCATATTTGCCTATATGGTCGGTGGGCCGTTCATATTCTACCCCGTCGCTGCTTATCTCTTTTTTACCTTGCTTCCATTTACAGGCTATTACATTGTTATTATCCCCATACGAAAAAACTCCTTCCACACGGAAACCATCTGTGCCCTGTTGTGCTATATTTTGCTGGTATGCAGTGAAATAGCTTTTGGTGTAGCACAGGTAATACACGGCATCCAGCAGGTTGGTTTTACCGCTGCCGTTAGGCCCGGTAATACAGGTTACAGGCGAAATAAACTCATAGGAAGCCGATGAATAATTACGAAACTGTAATAATGTTATTTTCTTTATGGTGTTCAAGCCGGAAAAGGAACGAAAGTTTTTATATTTTCGCACAAATTTAGAAAAACAGTGCAGACTCCTTTCGGTAAAGAAACATATTTATACTGGTATGAGATTATGCTCCTGCTTCGCCGCTTCGAAGAAAAAGCAGGGCAGCTATACGGTATGCAAAAGATACGCGGCTTCTGTCACCTGTACATTGGCCAGGAAGCAGTAGCAGCAGGAATGATGACCGCTATCCGCGACGATGATAATCTTATTACTGCCTACCGCGACCACGGTTTAGCTATAGCCAAAGGCATAGGCGCCAAGGAGTGTATGGCTGAACTGTACGGTAAGGCAACCGGCTGCACCAAGGGTAAAGGCGGCAGTATGCATTTCTTCTCTAAAGAAAAACGCTTTTTTGGCGGCCACGGCATTGTGGGCGGGCAGATAGGGCTGGGTGCAGGTATTGCCTTTGCAGACCAGTACCTGGGTAATGACCGCGCTACCATCTGTATGTTTGGCGACGGTGCTGCGCGCCAGGGCCTGCTGCACGAGACCTTTAACATGGCTGTATTGTGGCAGTTGCCGGTTGTTTTTATTTGCGAGAACAACCATTATGCCATGGGTACTTCCGTAGAGCGTACCTCTAAAGTACTCGACATCTACCGCCTTGCCGATGCATACGACATGCCCGGCGATTCGGTAGACGGTATGAGCTGCGAAGAAGTACACAAAGCTATAGAACGTGCCGTACGCCGTGCACGGGAAAAAGGCGGGCCTACCTTCCTTGAAATAAAGACTTACCGCTACCGCGGCCACTCTATGAGCGACCCGGCTAAATACCGTACCAAAGAAGAGCTGGAAGAGTATAAAGAAAAAGACCCCATCAACCAGGTACTGAAAACCATTATGGACAACAAATGGGCTACCGAAGAAGAAATAGAGCAGATAAATGAAAAAGTGCGCCAGCAGGTAGAAGAAAGCGTGCAGTTTGCCGAAGACAGCCCCTGGCCCGACGACAGCGAATTATACAAAGACATTTATACGGACGAAAATTATCCTTATATTACCGATTAATTGCCCCAAAACAACGTCAATCAAAAAATAATAGTTTATAAATTTTAAAAATTAAATGGCAAATACAGCTAGAAATAAACCGCAGGCAGAAAAAATAACGGTTGTTGAGTCAAACCCTCTCGAAGGCCTTGCAGCGAAATATGAAAACAATAAAAACCGTATCAATACAATTGTAGGTATCGTTTTGGCATTGGTAGTAGGCTTCTTCGCCTACCAAAAGCTTTATAAAGAACCGCGTGAGGCCAAAGCAGCCGTAAAAATGGCTTACCCGCAATCTATGTTTGAAATCGATTCTTTTGCCAATGCCCTGAATGGCGATGGACAGCATCCCGGTTTTTTGAAAATACAAAAACAATACGGCAACACTGCCAGTGCCAACCTGACTTATTATTATGCCGGCATCTCTTACCTGAAAATGGGGGATTTCCAGAAAGCCATCAAACAACTGGAACAGTTTGACGGTAAAGGCACACAGGTAGGCTATGCGGCTTACGGTGTACTGGGCGATGCGTATATGGAAGCAGGCAACGTTAAAAAAGGCATAGAAAACTATAATAAAGCAGCAGGCAACGAAAAAGATGAAGTGATTACACCACTTTACCTCTACCGTGCAGGTGTGGCTTACGAAATGAACAACCAGCCTGAAGAAGCTAAAAAAGCATATATCCGCATACGCGACAACTACCCGCAAAGCCTGCAGGCCCGCGATGTGGCCCGCAACCTTGCCCGTCTTGGTGTGCTGGATTAACAGTTATTACGAATAAGTTTTTCAATTCAGCTCCCCTTTTTACCTTTGACGGCGAAAAGGGGAGTTTTTATTTTATCTCATGGCACAATCTCAAAACAGTTCTTCACTGCTTGACACTTCCGCACTCGAAGGGCTGCATCACGCGAAAATAGCTATTGTATATACCGAATGGAATGATGCGATTATCAGTGAACTGGTTAAAGGCTGTATACGTGTTGCAGAACAGCATAAAGCAGTGGTAACACACCGCGTACTGGTGCCGGGCAGCTTTGAAATACCTTTTGCCTGTAAACAGCTTTGGGAACAAACTGCCAACAGGGATACTGCCCCCGAAGCCATTATTGCATTCGGCACAGTAATACGGGGAGGCACCCCTCATTTCGACTATGTGTGTAAAGCCGTAACAGAAGGCATTACGCAACTGAATCTGACATTACCCATACCGGTTATTTTTGGCGTACTGACACTGGATAACGAGCAGCAGGCATGGGAACGCCTCGGCGGCCCTCATGGCCATAAAGGCGAAGAAGCCGCCATAGCTGCATTGAAGATGATAAAGAATAGCCGTAGTTACAAACATTAAGAACAATCATGCACAACGTACAATTATTTATTCCCTGCTTTGTTGATCAGTTATATCCCGAAACAGGGATGAACATGGTAAAAGTGCTGGAAAAACTGGGCTGCAATGTTACCTACAACACCAAACAAACCTGCTGCGGACAACCGGCGTTCAACGCCGGCTATTGGGATGAAACCAAGTCTGTAGCCAAAAAATTCCTGCACGACTTTAGCGGCGAAGGTTATATAGTAGCGCCCAGCGGCTCATGCACAGGCTTCGTACGCAACTATTATGACAAAATGCTGGAGAACAGTGCCGAGCACCTCCTGAGCGGCCAGGTGCGTAAGCGCATGTACGAGTTTACCGAGTTCCTGACAGAGGTGTTAAAGGTAGAGGATATAGGCGCCGCACTCGAAGGCAAAGCGACTTACCACGATGCCTGCGGCGCACTGCGCGAATGCGGCATTAAAGAAGGCCCGCGCAAACTACTGCAAAACGTAAAAGGGCTGGAAATGGTAGAAATGAAAGAATGCGAAACCTGCTGCGGGTTTGGAGGTACTTTTGCCGTCAAATTCGAACCTATATCTATAGGGATGGCGCAAACCAAAGTACAAAGCGCAATAGATACGGGAGCTGAATATATGATATCGACCGATGTATCGTGCATGATGCACATACAAGGCTATATCGATAAGCACAACCTGCCTATACGTACCATGCACATAGCCGATGTACTGGCCAGCGGCTGGTAAATCAGTTCCTGGGTTGTTTAAAAAATACCGTTGTATTGGCTTTATCAGCCACGGCACGGGTTTGCCAGCACATGGTCATTTCATCCAGCGTATTGATCATGGCCGAGCCGCCAAAGTCGTGGCACTCCCCTATTTCCAATTCCCGGGCAAGTAGTTTGGTCAGCTCCTTGGCCTTTTTACTGTCTCCGGCCATAAACAGTTTTACGTCCTCGCTGCTCAGGTTCTCGTCTACAAGGTCTTCATACCCTGTTTTATTATAGCACTTTACAATGTGCTGGCACCCGGTAATAGTTTTGAGTACGTTTAATGTGTGCGCATATTGTCCGAAACGGGATAAACCGAAAGCTGTAGCATCAATTAAAACCTTTCGCCTGATATCGCCCAGCCTGTAAGCAATATCCCTCACTTCATCCATGGGTGATGTTATAATAACGAGGTCGGCTACTATAGCTGCACTTTCAACAGTAGTTTCCGAAATATTATCAAACTTTCGGCCTGAAACCTTATCACCCGGGGCAACGTAGTTTCTGTTACCAATAAATACGTTATGACCTGCATTGGCAAAACAACGTGCAAGGGTATGAGTCATCTTGCCTTTACCAACAACTGCTATGTTCAGACACACCAACGATTTGCGGCCCATTTCACTTTAAATTAGGTGTAAGAAATTGTTTAAAACAAAACGGTAATCGAAAGGTTCAGAAATTGCTATTCTTGTTTTTTTTAACCGTTGTGCTTACACAAATATCTTCACCCTTTTAAAGAAAACAAGTGACGATGGTCACCGGTTTGGGTGATGTTAATTACCGGGGTAATAACTATTTGAAAAATGAAATTATATATATCGGGGAAATATTAAATCGTTGTGTTAATCTCCCGTTAATGATAAAAAACGTAAAAAAAAGCCTGCAAATGCAGGCTTTTCGCTATATATAACTATTTGTATTTTTAAATTACATTAATGTAGCCTCCAGTGTTATTTCAAAGTTGTAGGCTTTCGAAACCGGGCAGTTAGCCTTGGCATCCTCCGCACATTCTTTAAATTTCGCATTGTCTATGCCCGGCACTTTTGCACGCACCTTCAGCTCGCTTTTGGTAATAACGCCGTTGTCCAATGTTATGGCACAATCCGTATTTATTTCCTCCGGGGTAAAGCCGGCAGCACCTAATACAAAAGAGAGTTTCATACTGAAACAACCTGCGTGCGCCGCAGCCATCAGCTCTTCCGGGTTAGTGCCTACACCGTCTTCAAAACGGGTTTTGTACGAGTACTGCGCATTGCTCAACAAGGTGCTTTGAGTAGACATTGTTCCGTGGCCTTCCTTGCCCGAACCGTTCCAGATAGCAGTTGCATTACGTTTCATATCAAAGATGTGTTGGTTTGTTTTATCAAAGATAGTGCTTAGTTTGCTATGTCTTTACCCGCACGTTATATTAAAGCCTATGAGATCAGCCTTGTTTGTCTGGATGTTCGCCCTTTTAGGTATCGGCATATCCCTGCAAGGCATGGTAAACGGCAGCAGGAAAGCGCTGGTATTCGATAATTCAGGCTATCACCTTTACCTGCCCGCTGTATTTATCTATCACGATTTGGGGCAACTGTCATTTTATCCTTATGTTGATACAACATACTGGCCTACGGGAGATATTAAATGGTATTCTATTTACAACCAGCCTGGCGGCAGAAAACTAAATAAATATGCCATTGGCAGCAGCCTGTTTGAAGCCCCGTTTTTTCTTTTGGCCCACGGCTATACAATAGCAACAAAAAAATATCCCCCCGACGGATATAGCTTACCCTATGAAATCGCGGTTGCCATTAGTTATATTTTCTGGTGCATCTGCGGGCTGCTCCTGTTGCGGAAGTTCCTCAGAGCATACTATAGCGATACGGTTACATTGCTGGCATTGGCATCTGTTTCTCTTGGCACCAATTTATTTTACCAGGTTCTATTGGGAGGCGGCAGCCATCCTTACGAGTTTTTCCTTATTGCCGCCGTGCTATACCTTACCCAGCAATGGCATACAACCTATCAGCGTAAACATATTTACCTGCTGGGGCTCATTTTAGGCCTGGTACTTATTGTGCGTCCTATAGATATTCTTGTAGCCATTATTCCGTTTACATGGGGAGTGTGCGATTCTGCTACGCTAAAAAACAAAATACATTTGTTGTACAAAAACTTAAGTAGTATAACTATTGCGGCTATACTACTGCTATGCATTACTGCCATACAAATGGCCTATTGGAAATATACAACCGGCAACTGGGTACATTTTTCTTACTGTGGTGAGCGCTTCAATTTTATAAGGCCACATATTATCAACGGACTGTTCAGCTATCGCAAAGGCTGGTTTGTATATACCCCTATGGCACTTATAAGCATGGCAGGGTTTTATTTTTTATGGAAACAAAACAGAAAAATTGTTCTCCCACTTTTCCTAAGTCTTATTGCTGCCGTTTATTTGGTCTATAGCTGGGAAAACTGGTGGTATGGCGGCGGTTTTTCTTCCCGCCCTATGGTCGATTTTTTGCCTATTGCGGCAATACCCCTTGCAGCTTTAATACATTATATAATAAATATTAAATCTCTCCTCCTTAAAATAATAACAGCAACTATTTTCATTTTTATCATCACCCTAAACCTGTTTCAGACCTGGCAGTACACGCAAGGTATCATTCACTACGACCGTATGACAGGAGCATACTATTGGCGGATATTTGGCAAAACATATTATACACAGGAAGACCTGCAATACCTCATGACTGATAAAGAATATTGGGATGCAATGCGTACTGTCTATGATTAATCCGGGTAGTGCAGGCCAGTCAAAAAATCCTGGAAAAGTAAAGCTTGTGCTACTATACCGATAATAATCAGCAACACACCCGCCCACTTTATTTTATTTGCATACAGCATATACAATAACAGCATAGCAGTACTTATGTTCAGGTATAAAAAAGTACCTAGATCATAGTATGACCTGAATGCTAACAAGATGATATTTGCTATAATAAAAGCGTATGCAAAATGGGATTTCTTATATGTATGCTCCTGTATAAAATATTGTATCAGCACCCAAAAAAACGGTGTACACATTCCATAGCGGGCAATTCCCTGTATGACGGTACGCTCCTCTATTTTAAAGTTAAAAAACACAATTAGCAAGAGAACCCCGGTAAGATAGCCCAGCGACAAAACTACCAACCTATTATGAGCCACTGTGCCCCTTACCAACCATTTAATGAACAAGTGTAAAAGCTTACCCAATGCCAGTATGCTACATATAGTAGCAAAAGCATTCAATACAAACGTGCGGGCATAGTTGGTTGTAATGAACGGAAAAGACGGAAGTGAAAATGTATGTCCCCAGAATTCAGCTTGTAACTTAAAGTATAAAAACCATATTCCTGTAACATAGTATTGATACCAGACAAACAGGCCCAACCCCATCAGGCATGGCAATAAGTAGAGCCAAAGGCTTTTTCTAAGCGCTAACCACCACTGCCCCCGGCTGTTTGCCAGCAGTTCCATAATAATTAATGCAGGAACCATAAAGGAAACAGAAACACGCGTAAGTGAAAACAAAAATAAGCTGGCAAAAACAACTAAGTTTTTTGACTTTTTTATACCATACAAACATAAGCTACCTAGTAAAAAGGCAACAGCTTCGGTATATGGAACCAGCATAAAATACATGGGTGGCAACGTGAGCCATAGTATTTGTACTCGTTTTTCCGGTTTCAATAGACCCACTATTATCCCGAAACCCGCCGCATACATCAGTACGTTCATTATACATATACCCCACACACCCACATGCAGGACACGCCACAAAAACGGGAATAATATAAAAAAGCCGGAATTGCATTGTGTGCCTCCCCAGTACAGGTAACCATCTTCTGCTATCGATTTATACCATGCCGCATCCCAGCCCGTCAGTGTTTGCTTACCGGGTAAATAATGGAACAACCCCGCCTTATACAGTAAACCCTGTATCATATATGCCAGTACCCCATACAGTACAGGAATGAAAAAACTAAGAATTTTTGTCCTGTTTGATTTCATATATGTACGGCAACAAACAACATGAACAGAAACATTTATTATCCATGATAAATATGCTCAAGGTAAAACTGGAACATACTTACCTGTACTATGAAGTTGATGGCAGTTACAGCCAGTGGTGCCCATGCGTATTTCTTATGTGCCGTCAGCATGTAAAGCACAACCAGTACCGTGCAAAAATTGAAGTAGAATACATACGTAATGTGATAGTACGACCCGAACAACAGCCAAAAAGCATTACTAAGTAATACTATCCCTGCATAATGTTTCCATGTGTATTGCACCTTGTGGGTATAATGATATAAAAACACAAAGAAAAACGGGGTACAAAATATGTAGCGGAATACATCATACACATTGGTTGTGCTGGTAGCCCATTTGGGCATAAAAAATACGGTAATAAGCATCATACCGGTCATGTAGAGGTACGATACAATTAAATCTTTATTGACTGCCGGCTTGTTTTTCACCAGCCACAACCACCCCTTTTTTATCAGCAGCAACAGACCCACAAACCCGAGGAACATGGCAAGGGCATTCAGCCACAGAAGCTTTGGCCCGTACATACTATTGAAGGGCAACACTGGCCAGGAGAATTCATGCCCCCAGTACTTCTGCACCTTGAAAAATGCAAACCAGGTACCTGTCTGGTAATATTGGTACCAGATAAAGAAAAACTGCCCTGCAATAAGCGGCAGGCCGTAATCTGCAAAAAAGCTGCCTATAGCCTTCAACCAGTTGCGCCTTTCATTGGTTATCAGTTCTGTTACCAGGAAAGCAGGTAACAATACCATAGATACAGGACGTGATAACGATAACAGGAACAACCCCGTCCATATCAGCCAGCGTTTCTTACGGTGCATTCCCAGAAACGTCAGCGACATTAACAGCATAAATAAAGCTTCTGTATACGGAATAAAGCAAAAATAAAGCGGCGGTAAGGTCAGCCACATGAATTTTTGCGCAACGTCCAGCTTATACACATTTGTAAAAACAGCAAACCCGGCAGCAAAGAAAAGCACATTGACAAAAGCCATTCCCATCGGACTTAACCCCAACAACTTCCATATCAGCGGAAACAGCATGTAAAAGGCCGTATTATTTGTCCTGTCCTTCAAAAAGACATATCCCTTTTCTGCTATCTCATGATAATAGCCCGCATCCCAGTTTAAAAGGCTGTTATTATCGGGCAGAAATCTTGTCATATCACGCTGATGCAATAAATAATTCAGCACATAAAATCCTACGACATAACATACAGCAAGCAGGAACGTGTTGATAGGTTCACGGTTTTTAAACATAGTGCCGGGATAAATAATTAAAATATAACTCTTGTATAAAACTACAAAAGCGGGGTAATATTATCCCGCTTTTGTAGTTTAAAATCCATTTACCGGTTAATATCCCAGTTCCTCATTTCTTTTATCAATCAATGCCCGCTTGCGCAGGCGAAAGAAGATAAACATGTTCAGGAAGTGCATACAACCCAGTATCAGGATGATAGCGCCCGTTTTCAGGCTCAGTGTTTCTACCATTACCCTTGCATTGTCTATATTTCCTATTACCCGCAATGTATAAATGGCATAACCGACATTGACCAGGTAAAAACCTACTAACAGCAGGTTATTGACAGCCTGTGCCAGGTCGTTATTACCATGAAAAATATCTACGAGAAAGACCTTGCCATTGCGAAACAGTGTACGTGCTACCCATACAGTCAAAACAATGGTTATTACCAGGTATAATGCATACAAAACAAGAATGTAGCTCATAATTGAAAGTTTTAATAGATGAAAATGATTGATTGTTGTTAATTTATTCAGTGGTTATATGTTCTGTGTCAAAAAGATTGCGTATTTCTACAACGCAATTGCCAAAATACCATACTGCCATACCCATTCCGCCAACTACCATTACCAGCGCTTCTGCATAGAGAAAATAAACTGCAGGTTCAAAATCCAGGTAGGCCAATACACCGGCCCCTGCAGCGGTACCCAATACTACTGCCAGTACCTTTTCGTACCTTCTGCGCGATCTGTTTCTTTCAGGATAACGGTACACGGCCAGGTGCACCAGGCAGCTAAATACCTGCCATGCCCCCAACCCGAAGTAGAATACCGCAAAGCTTTTTTCATTAAATATTACTACGGCAACGATAGTCAGTATAACCTGTATACCTATATCCAGGAGTTTAAACGATTTCATAGTTATTAAATTTTCAGAAATTATTGAAATATAGTTGCCCAATAAAAACCGGTTTATAGCCGGTTCTTACAATTCATTTATTTAAAAATCTTCAAAAGCGTACCGGTAAACCAGTGTTCATCTGCCCTTACAAGGCCGTCTAATGCCCTGTCGGCCTGTTTGGCAAATTTTTGTATCTGCGTCACCGTATCCAGGAAAGCCCGGCTTTCCTCATCCTTTTTATCGCCTTCCACTTCTTTCAGTTGCTCCATTATCGCTATTACAGGGTCCAGTTCACGGCGTTTTCGCTCTTTGGTAATACGCATGGCTACTTTCCATATATCCTTTTCTGCCACAAAAAATTCTTTACGCTCTCCCGGCTTCAATACTTTTTCTACCAGGCCCCAGTCTATGAGCTCCCGAACATTCATATTGGTATTGCCCCTGCTTATCTGTAACTGCTCCATTATATCATCTGCACTCAGCTCACCGGGGCTCACCAGCAACAGGGCATGTATCTGCGCCATAGTGCGGTTTATACCCCATTGTGTGCCCAATACCCCCCATGTTTGTATAAATTGTTTTTTGGCTTCTTCCAGTTTCATGACTTAAAACTATATCACAATATTGAATTTTCAAAATTTTCTGAAAATAAAATTTAACCTGCTTCTCTTAATCAGAACGGATAAAAATTTTGATAGCCCCCTCCTTTTCCTACCTTTGCAGTCCATTTCCGAAAATTCATGCAGCCTTCTGTAAAAATCTTTTCAGGCACAGGGTCTACATACCTGGCCGAGAAAATTGCCAAATCATTCGGCAAACAATTGGGTAACCTCACTATCCAGAAATTCAGCGACGGAGAGTTCCAGCCTGTTTTCCAGGAGTCTATCCGCGGTGACTATGTTTTTCTTGTGCAGTCAACATTTGCCCCGTCAGACAACCTGATGGAACTGCTGATGATGATTGATGCCGCACGCCGCGCTTCCGCAGGCTACATTACCGCGGTTATTCCCTACTACGGGTTTGCCCGACAAGACCGCAAGGATAAACCCCGCGTAGCCATCGCTTCGAAGCTGGTAGCCAACCTGCTGACCGAAGCAGGCGCAGACCGTGTAATAACCATGGACCTGCATGCACCACAGATACAAGGCTTCTTCGATATTCCGCTCGACCACCTGGACAGCTCGGCTATATTTATACCATATATAGAGAATCTTAAGATAGAAAATCTTATCTTTGCGTCCCCCGACGTAGGTAGTACCAATCGTGTGCGTGAAGTGGCCAAGTATTTCGAGGTAGATATGGTGATTTGCGATAAGCAACGCAAGCGTGCAAACGAAATAGCAGCCATGACGGTAATAGGTGATGTAGCTGGCAGGAATGTGATATTGATAGACGATATATGTGATACGGCAGGTACCCTCAGCAAGTCGGCGGCCATATTGAAAGAGCGTGGTGCATTGTCGGTACGTGCGTTTTGTACCCACCCGGTACTCAGCGGAAACGCTTATAAAAATATTGAGAATTCAGAGCTGGAAGAACTGGTTGTTTGCGATACTATACCACTGAAACAGCAAAGCGATAAAATTAAAGTATTGCCAACGGCAGAACTGTTTGCAGTAGCCATCCGCAATACCTTCGAAAATAAATCGATAAGTTCTTTATTTATTCATAGCAAGAGGAAGTAATTACCCGTGAAAAATTACAATGTAAAAGTTAAAATGTAAAATGCAAAAACAATCTTTTACATTTTAACTTTTACATTTTGAATTATTAAAACTGACTGTTTATACAAAAAAACCTGTCCGGCTACGATGCCGACAAACCTTTATTTAAAAAACAAAATTTCAGCTTCCGGATGTTCGACAGGTATCCGCCCGGTGTTGAAAGAGAAAAAACAAACACTAAAATGAAAAGTGTAGCAATTGAAGGAAAAAGCAGAAGCGAATTTGGCAAAAAAAGCACACGCCAGCTTCGTTCTGAAGGCCATGTACCCTGTGTAATTTACGGTGGCGACCAACCGGTACATTTCAGCGCGCCTAAACTGGACTTCCGCCCGCTGGTGTACACACCCGATTTCCAGCTGGCGAACATCACTGTTGACGGTAAAACGTACAAATGCATTATGAAAGATTTGCAGTTCGACGTTATTACCGATGAACTGAGCCATGTTGATTTCCTGGAACTGGTAGAAGGCCGCAAAATAATCGCTAACCTGCCGTTGAAATTCGTAGGTCAGCCGGAAGGTGTAAAAATAGGTGGCCGTCTTGAAATCAAAGTAAAGAGCCTGAAAGTACGTACCCTGCCTAAATACCTGCAGGAAAACCTCGAAGTAAACATCGATAACCTGGAACTGAATGGCAATATGCGTGTAGAAGATGTGGTAGCCGAAAACATGGAAATCATGAACTCGCCACGTATCCCCATCGCTTCAGTAGTAATGACCCGCGCCCTGCGCCAGGCTGAAAGCGAAGAAGCAAAAGGTAAAAAGTAATAACCAGCTTTTATTCATAAAAAGGAAACCCGCCGGTTGGCGGGTTTCCTTTTTAATTTCTGTAGTATCTATTTTACAATGCTTAAAGTGCTCACAGCTTTTTTTCCGCCTGAAACTACTGTACAATAATATATGCCCGCAGGTAGCCGGCGTATGTCCAGTTCGGTATGAAGGTCTTTTGCAGGTACGGTTTTCGAAATCAGTCGCTGCCCCATTACCGAAGTAAGCGTTACCTGCATATTGCCATCTCCGGCACCTTTCAGCCAGCTTATATATACTGTGTGCGTAGCGGGGTTAGGGTAAACTTTTATCGTTTCAGCATCCTGCGTAATCATATCAGCATTTACATTGAAGAGCTGTTTGAACATCATCAGGCCGCCAAGCACGTTGCCTGTTATCATTTCATATTTACCGTCCCCGTTAAAATCGATAAACACAGGCGATGTTCTTCCATTGGTAACAATTTCAGAATACGCCGAATCGAGACGTGTATAAGGGGTAGTAGTATTACCATTCTGAAACCCATCATACCTGTATATTTTACCTGAACCACTGCCTACTACAAGGTAAGGTACGCCTGTATTATCCATAGGGCCTATGTACGGTACGCTATAGCCATAAGACATATCAACATCTACTTTTATATTGCCCAGCATGTTTGTTTCCAGCTTCAGTTTCAGCTGGCCCGGCACGGTAGCTGTGCTATGATAGTAATACAGCGTGCCTTGCAGGCAGCCAATTACCAGGTCTTTATGGCCATCCTTATCCAAATCGTATATGAACGGTGCAGCACGGTTATCAACAGAAATAACCATACCGTTTTCGTCGTGCAGCTTGCCAGACGCCTTTACCCATACGGGCTGGTCGGCATTGGTTGGTGCATTATTAATGTATACCGTTAATGTGCCATCGGTGTGCCCTATCACCAGGTCATCCTTACCATCATTGTCTATATCGCCAATAGCAGGGGCCACACCGGGTATACCTGTTACGCTCATTCCCAGGAAATCGCTGTTTTCCAGCTCAAACTTGGGCTGTTGCTTGGTACCCGTGTTATGATAATATGCCAGCTTGGGCGTCAGGTCTACACCACCGTTAAAAAAACCGTCTGAGCCTACCAGCAGGTCAGGGTTACCGTCTTTATCATAGTCGTACAGCACAGGGTAAGAGCCAGTACCGAAATCAAGCATTTTATCTGAAAGATACCTGTCTGTACGGTAAGTAAATACGGGGCTTGTAGCAGTGCCTGTATTTTCATACCATGCCAGCGTTTTTATATTCTCTGTATTTTGTACGTGGGGCGAAAACAAAAGGTCCTGGTCTCCGTCCTCATCTATATCCAGTGCGAATGCCGCAGGCCAAAGGTTCATTCTTAAATTATGCCCGCCGCCGCTCCACGATGTATCCTGCCCAATCATGGTATCAATTGCGTACCCGGTTTCTATGCGCCCGTTTTTTACATACTGTATATCGTCGTAAGACACGTTCCCGGTAAAATAATCGTAATCGGAATCACCGTCCATATCAATCAGGCAAAGCGAATTACCGGTGTGGGTGGTTTTATTTTGCCCCCCGTTATCCATATTATCACAGCCCTTGCAGGTTACCGTACCCGCGCCCGAACAACTGGTACCTAACTGTTGTGTACGCCAGAAGCCCTGGAATACTTTGCCCCAGCAATTATCTTTCAGGCACACACGTATACTATCGGGTGGCAGGCCTTCTTCTACCTGGCAGTTACGATAATAATAAATCCAGCCGCCGCCTATGTAAAAAGCAAGGAAATCAAGGTCGCCATCGTGGTCCACATCTTCGATGGCAGGTATATCGGTAGGCTCGCAATAAGCATTTACCAGGCCTGAAAACTGCGACTGGTAATATAAATCGCGGTAAAAAGTGAATTCAAGCGCATTATGACTGTTATAGGAACCTTTCCACACAGAAAAACCTGCCGCTCCCCGGTGTACAAGGTCCGGAACACCGTCCCTGTTATAGTCTACCATCTTTACATAGTCTACCAGTTGTTCCGGGAAGAACGCCTGGTAATAAGGGTCGTAAACATAATTGGGATTGCCTTGTGAACCCGTATTAATAAAAGTTCTGAGGCCATAATATTGTTCATATATAATCAGGTCATTCAACCCGTCATGGTTCAGGTCGGCCAGTGAGGGCTGGGGGTTATTCATACCTCCGGTCCATGCCAGCGTTTTTTCTACAGACGATTCGAATACACTGATATCCTGCGCCGGTATAAACACGCGGCCCTGGAACTGTGCCCCTGCCTGTTTCATACCCAGCAGTCCTGCCAGTAATAGGGGTAATACCTTTTGTAATTTCATTGTTCGGTTTTTTTATTTCTTCACAAAAACACTGCTATAATGCTTTCCGTTCATCAATACATTACATAAATATACCCCTTCCGGCAATTTTTCAATGTTAACGGTAGCCGTTTTTTTACCGGAATCAATGTATGATTTCTGTACTACCTGTCCGGTAGCATTATAGATAACTATTGCTGCAGCTTCTTGTATATCAGCATCAAAACTCAGGTGCAGTTGTGTAGTAGCTGGATTGGGATAAACATTCAAACGGCTGTGGCCGGTAGTGTTTTGCACTTCGGGAACATCTTCCTTAAATATCTGGCGGAAGTAAACAACACCGCCCAGGTTATTGCCAACATACATTTCCCTCATGGCAGTATCTCCATCCAGGTTGGCTACCGCCGGGGCTGCATTCATGCCATTTACTACTATTGAAGAATAAATACTGTCTAGCCTCGGGTAAACGATACCCGTAGTGTAAGGTTTGTCAATATCTCCGTACCGGGCCACCCCTCCCAGGTTATTGCCTACCAACAGGTAGTCTTTTTGGGTATTATCAATCCTGCCTATGTAAGGGGCACTGTAGCCGGGGTATTCATATACGCCCATACGGGTACCTACAAATACATCCCCCAGTTTATCGGTCACCTCCGAAAATTTTATTTCCTGCGGCTGTGTACCTTCGTTGTGATAGTAACTCAGGTACCCGCCGGAGCTACCTACCACCAGGTCGGGTTTCCCGTCTTTATCAATGTCGTACAGGCAGGGTGCAGCATATTCATTCACATCTATCGGCGTACCTGTCTTTGTAGTCAGGTTAGCTATAGAAAGTTGCCATACGGGAGGCAGTGTGCCGTTTACTGCATAATTGCGGAATAAGGCTATGGTTCCGTCCTGTTTGCCAACTATAAGTTCATCCAGGCCATCATTATCTATATCGCCTATGACAGGGGCAATACTGCCATAGCTTTGCGCGCTTACATTAGCAACATTATCTGTCACTAATTCAAAAGAAACATTGCCCCCCGTACCGGTATTTTTATACAGGCTCAGGTGCGTAACATTGGTTTGTGTCGCTTTGTTGTACCTCGATGAGCCAATCATCAGGTCTTTTTTACCATCCCTGTCAAAATCATAAAATAAAGGGTAGGCATTCGTTCCGGCATCCAAAACATCTTTAACTATATAGTCATCAGCCTGGAACACGTAAGGGCTGGAACCTCCGCCTGTATTCTTATAATAGGCCACACAGTTCACATCCTCACTGTTATCTACATAAGGCGATACCAGCAGGTCGATACTGCCATCCAGGTCGGCATCTACGGGGTAGGCAACCGGCAGGTGGGGCATATCCACTTTCACGCCCCCCGACGGCCAGGTGGTATCCTGCGCTATCATCGAATCTATAGGATAACCAATATCATTTTTACCGTTAATGACCAGTTGCAGCTCGCCATATGCCAGGTAGCCATCAAAAAAATCATAATCCCCGTCCCCATCCATATCCATTACCGTAATGCAGTGGTTGCCCGCCCCGGTTGTTTTAGCGGCACTGTACTGCCCACCACCGCCCGGTGGTGCAAAAGGTACATTCATGCAGGAAATGCCCAACTTATGTTGCCTGTTCAGGTAATAAGTAGGTGAGGTTTTTCCCCAACAGTTTTCTTTCAGCTTCATTTTAAAATCGCCAATGGGCAGGCCCTCTTCCACACACATATTTTTATATAGCTGCAGCAGGTCATTATCAGAAATATCATACAAGATAATATCAAGGTCTCCGTCATTATCCACATCAGCTATTCCCGGTATATCCCCGTTCAGCACAGGTATATTGGTTTTACCGGTAGCATAGGTTTGCTGCACCTCACGGCAGTTCCGGAAAGTGAGCCTGTTCTGGTTGTTATAAAACCCATCGCACACCCATACACCTGTACCGCCGTAATGAAAAAGGTCTGGCACCTGGTCGCCATTGTAATCAATGAGTTTCATATACATCATTACATACGGGAAAAGGTATTCGTAATCCGGGTTGTATACATATTCGGGGCTCCCGGCAGTGCCCATATTGATAAATGTCTTCAGGCCGTTCACCGTATAGCCTTTAAAGTTTTCATATACAACCATATCCGTAAGCCCGTCATGGTTCAGGTCTGCCTGTGCAAACTGCGGATGGTTCATACCGCCCGCCCATGCCGATTTCAGCTCCCTGCTGTTTACGGTAACTTTTACCTGCTGATCATATTGGAATTCGTGCCTGTATACCTGGCTATATGCAAATTCAGAAGAAAAGAATGCAAGGGAAACCAGTAAGGGTAGGTATATTTTCATAAGAGTCCGGCCGTTTATTAATTGAAACTACCTATAAACAGACGACTTTTTTATGATTTTCGTTGGTTTTCATACCGTAGCAAGGGGGAATCAGGCTCCTTCAGAAAATGTTTATACACCAGTTTATCGGCCACGCCTGCCAGCAGGCGGTTCATCCATACAGTCAGTTTGCCCTGCCCTGTCATCACTACCGTTCTTTTCCGTTTCACTACAGCGTTCAGAATAATGGCAGCACACTGCTCAGCGCTCATCAGTTTACCTTCATCAAGCGGGGTTTCTCCCTGCATTTCGCCGCTTGCGCTCCTTGCCACATTCCTGATGTTGGAAGTGGTAAACCCGGGCGATACCCACATCACATGCGCGCCGGTATGCAACAGTTCTGTCCGTAATGCCTCCAGGAAACCCTGCATGGCGAATTTGGACGCCGAATACCCCGTACGGGCAGGCAAACCCCTGTACCCTGCTATGGAAGATACCCCCACTATTACGCCTTTATGCTTCCGGATAGAGGGCAAGGCATACTTGGTACAATACACAGTTCCCCAGAAATTGATATCCATTAATTCCCGTATTACAGAGAGGTCTGCATCTTCAAACAAGGCGCGCATCGTAATGCCTGCATTATTTATCAACACATCTATCCTGCCCCATTTTTGCAGTACACTTTCTATAAATTTTTGACAATCAGCTTCTTTGCTCACATCTGCCGCAACATAGTGTAGTGCTGTATTGTTATTAAAAGCATCCTTCAACTTTTGTTCATTTCGGGCACAAACCGCTACTTTTGCACCAAAATTCAGGGCGGCCTCAGCAAGTGCTTTACCAATGCCTGAAGAGGCCCCTGTAATAACTACAACCTTATCTTTTAACGCAGACATATTTTTAATTGTAGGCGTAAAGTTAATTGATAAGGCGAAGCGTAAAGAATAAAACAATAAAACTGTAAAAAGTCAACCTTTGTTTTGCACACAGGTTAATAATTACAAATAACGACAAGGCACAATATTTATAATTTCACTAAATACCTCAAATGAGTATGAAAGTTTTAATTATCATGGGCTCTCAGAGCGATGAAGCAGTAATGACTGAATGCAAGAACTGGTTGAACTGGTTTGGCATCGAAAATGAAATGGTAGTAGCATCTGCCCACCGCAACCCCGACAAGGTGCGCGAACTAATGGTAACAGCAAAAGAAAAAGGTTTTGGAGCAGTAGTAGCCGCCGCCGGTATGGCCGCAGCCCTGCCCGGTGTATGTGCCGCCTACACTTCCTTGCCGGTACTGGGTGTTCCCCTCGATGGCGGCCTGCCCGGTGGTATCGATGCCCTCTACAGTATTGTTCAGATGCCTGCTGGCCTGCCCGTAGGTACACTGGCTGTAGGTAAAGCCGGTGCACGCAATGCAGCCGCACTGTGCGCGCGTATGTTTGCCCTGAGCGATGAAAAACTGGCACAAAAGGTTGAGGAGTTTAAACAAAACGGGTACAAAATCTGATTTAGCGTAGACTTAACACCGCTGCAGTGTTCCGTTTCGTAAATTTATTACTAACCATAAAACCGGTGCACATTGACAGAAGCCATCATTAATCTCGAAACCGTTAACCCGATAGAATTCTTCGGCGTTAACAACAGTAAGTTCGACATTCTGAAACGTAAGTTTCCTCTACTGAAAATCCTATCGCGCGGCAGCCAGATAAAGCTGTCGGGACAGCCGGAAGAAGTAGCCAATGCACAGGGACGCATCAGCCAGGTAATCAAATATCTTGAACGGAACGGGCACTTGTCTGAAAATTATTTTTCAGAGATACTCGGCGACGAAGAGGGCGGTGAAAGTATAGTAAAAGACGACATCAACAATAATGACATACTGGTATTCGGGCCAAACGGCAGGGTTATCCGTGCCAAGACCCAAAACCAAAAGCTGATGGCCACTGTGTCTGAAAAAAATGATATCATCTTTGCGCTGGGCCCCGCAGGTACAGGTAAAACCTATACCGCAGTAGCACTCGCCGTACGTGCCCTTAAAAATAAAGCCGTACGTAAAATCATCCTGACCCGCCCCGCAGTGGAGGCAGGCGAAAGCCTCGGTTTCCTGCCCGGCGACCTGAAAGAGAAAATTGACCCGTACCTGCGCCCGCTATACGATGCGCTTGATGATATGATACCATCTGATAAACTCAATTATTACATGGCCAACCGTATCATCGAAATAGCGCCACTCGCATACATGCGCGGCCGTACGCTCGATAACTCCTTCATTATACTGGATGAGGCACAGAACGCTACCGACCTGCAGCTTAAGATGTTCCTGACCCGCATCGGGCCTTCGGCAAAAGCCATTATCACGGGCGATATGACGCAGGTTGACCTGCCCAAAAATCAACGCTCAGGTTTGGTGAAAGCCACCCGCATCCTGAAGAATATAGACGGCATCGCTCACATAGAACTGGATGAGGCCGACGTAGTGCGCCACAGGCTGGTAAAACAAATCATCCGCGCCTACGATAAAGAACAGGAATATGAAGATGCCCGCGAAAAGGAATATAAAGAAAAGAAAAAGGGTTCGAACGAAAACCAATAGAAAAGGGGGGCTTTTAGCTCCCTTTTTCATTTATTCAACTATTCAACGTTTGACCTTTATGTGACGGCAGTACATTTCACATGACAAACTTCTTCAATAATTTTATTGAAAATAATTCCTATGAAAAAGCTGCTCTACACATCCCTCCTGCTCGCCTGTACTTACACTGTATTTGCACAAACGGTACCTTCCAGTTGCAACGCCCCTGCTTCCATTGTGCAGCAATACAGCGATGACGCGGATTATATCGCATTACAGCGCATTATTACACTTAACGATGTTCATAAAGACAGTATTACCATCCCGCAGGTATGGGCCGATACCGCGCTACGTGCCATGCTGGCTGTTTACAATACCCATACCCTACCCGCCCGCGATAGTGTAATAAACAGGTATAACATACATGAATATGGCGCAAATTTCACCCTGCATAGCATATTCCTCACAGCCGATACAGCGCAACAATACATGAAACAAATGTACCTGAATATATACCCTACCGGGGATACTGATTTTGATAATCTCGGCACAAAATATCCTATTAAAAGCTGGCAATATATATTTGGCGTAGCAAACTTTCATAACCTCACCCTCTATCTCGACAGCGCTTACAACACACCTGTACTCAAGGATGAGTACAACATACTTGCAGGATTGCAAAATGCCGTAGGTACATTGAATATGTTTGGCGATAGCAATCATATAGAATACAGCATTACCCCCAATTATGTGGAGCTACGCTATATACATGGCTGGCAAAACTGTATGACAGCCAACGGCTGTGAAAAACAACATACCTGGACTTTTCACGTGAGCTATAATTGTGATGTTACCTACATCGGCAGTTCGGGAGACCCACTTTTCCCTCCTGTAAATACTGTAAGCGATTTAACCGCAACAGAATACGGGATATATCCCAATCCTGCCGGCCGTGTACTACATATTACAGCCCCTGTATCCGGAAGTATCCATTACCGTATTCTTAACAACACTGGCAGTACTATTTTTACCGGGCAGGATAAGGACATTGATATTTCCGGCCTGCCACCCGGCCAGTACTTCATCCGCCTGCAGGATGAAACACATGTTCATACATCACGCTTTACCAAACTATAAAAGATAAAAAGCCGGGCTGCATGGCAGTCCGGCTTTTACTTTCACCATAATACTTCCTACTTCCTCATGTGCTCCAGCTTCAACACTATAATATCATTTTCCATCCTTACCTTCACCAGGTAACTACCTTCCCTGAAGCTGCTGATATCGAATACCGTATTTACATCAGCATTCTTTTTGGTCATCAGTACCCGCCCGCTCATATCCACTATATCTACGCGCTCATATTTTTCTTCTCTGCCCGATACGATATGGAATATTGCCGCAGTAGGGTTAGGTTGTATAGATAATGCCGCAGTACCATTATCACTGTTTGCATTATTCACACCCAACGGGCCGTCATCCGGTGTTGTTTTAAACTCTACACATATATAGAAGAGACGCATCATACAGCAAGGATTATCGGGGTCATACACATAATAAGTCGGGTTCTGCACACCATTTTCATTTTCACAGCATATCTGGAAGCCGACATTCGGATCGACATCAATAGCCTGATCGGCATGCCCTGACAGGTAAAACTTCAGCGGTTTGTTTTGCAGGCATGGTATCAGGTCTGCATTGCCAAGGGTTGTACACGGTGCGCCCATAGCATGTATATCCGTCCTCGGCACAAACTGGCCGCTGATATGGAACGTTACAATACATGAACGACAGGTGCTGGTCGATACGTATTCACGTTTCACCACCAGTTCCCCGGTATTCTCATCATAGCTCACATGTTCCCACTGCCCCATACTGCTGATGTTCATCAGGGCAGTAGCACAGTCAGGGCAGTTATTGCCTACCTGCGTCATAATAGGGCCGCTCGCGCTCAGGTCGTTGAGCTGACTGCAGTTTGTCAGGTACACATCGCATGTATGGGCCACGTAAGGCACTTCATTTACATATACATTCGTCTGCAATACCTGGCAGTTATTGTAATCATAGCATTCCAGTACATAAGTGCCCAGCGGCAGGTTGAGCGGTGAAACGGGCAGTGTGCCGCTAACCGAATAATTATTAGTACCTGTCAACCTGAAACTTGTATAAGGATAACCGCAGCCTGGCGTGAAACTGGCCGGTGTACTGCCACAAGTCCACAGGTACACATCCGGTGCGCTGGAATATATATAAGATACCGTCACCGTAGTGCAAACGGTACCGGTACAACTGTTATTCGGTTCACCTTCTACATGGCCAGTCACCGTAGCACATATTGTATGCGTACCCGGTGATAAAGACATTATGTTAGCACTTGTTGTAGTACCGGCAACAGGGCTACCGTCCACAGTCCATTGCGTATTGGTAGCTACATAGCCCGGGAACAACTGAAGGTCATAATGGAAACTGTTACAATTTATCTGCGAACCTAACAGGCTGGCACCATTGGCAATATCGCACGGGCAGTTATACTGCGGGGTTATATTGTGCCACAAAGTATCATGGTGCATACCACAGGCATCTGTCACATCAAAAGTAACCATAACAGTACGCGACACATTATAAGGATACTTACGGCAGAAAGTTGTGCCTGTGCCTTCCAATACACCCTGTACATACCACTGAAAATTGCCCAGGCTATGGCCAAGCGTATCCTGTGTCAGCGTATCTATTACCTGCAGGCAATGAATATTGCAATAAATATCATCATCACCAATCATCAGGTAATTGTTTAACCGGTATAATTGAACATTATCCAACCCTATCACCCCCGGTATGCCTACGGGGTTAGAAGGATTGGCTATATATTGTGCATCACCCGTGATACGCACCACCGTTGTAGGCCCTGTAGCCCTGAATATACAAGACGACATACGACGCCAGCCGGGCGAGCCCATGGGTGCAGGATCGCTGTGGGCAATACGGCTACCCAGTTGTGTACCATTGATACTCAGGTCAACCCCTGCATCAAACCCCCAGTAATACCAGGTACCAAGGTCCATGCGGATAAAATATAATGCCCCCGGTGTCGTATTGATGGTCTGCTGTACCCAGGTACCGTTTCCTGAAGTGTGACACGGCGTTAGGTCTATCCATGGATTAGGGTTATAGCTGGTCACATATTGTGCATAATTGGGAGACGGGTTAGTCGTCCATCCCGTACCGCCACTGCACCCGGCAGTACCGGGAGCGGCAAAATCGCCGTTTACAAATTGTGCGTTGGCATTCACGCCCATCATAGTGAAACCGAGCATAAACGCCAAAAACCGGATTTGATTGATTAATTGTTTCATAATGAATAAATAAAATGAGCCTACTCTGTCATGGCTTTTCGGCATACGCCAGTTGTAATGAGCTTGGTGCACCCGCAACAAACTTTGCATAAAGCCGGCAGTTATCAGAACACTATTTTACCCGCGGTCATTTTTAGCAATAAGTGGTATGCTTTATTTTATAAATGTCATAATAAATAAAAGGGCCTTCATTTTATGTTTAGTAGTACAACCGTTTGCCACGCGATAGGTATACATCCTTTAAAGGGTTGTATTATTTACTATCTTGCATGCTGCCCGGAAAGCAATAAACACAATGGATATACAAACACAACAATTTCTCGCTGCACAGCTTCGCAAGCCCAAAGACGAACAAGGCATAGAAATAGCGAAGCAAATGAACAAGGGCAATGCCATTATCAACCGGCTTACCATAGATAAGCTCAAAGTAGCTGATAACTATAAGATACTGGAGCTGGGCATGGGCAACGGCTTCTTCCTGGGCGAACTGCTTGAACGCGCCGCCGGCCTGCAATATACAGGCTGCGATTATTCGCCGCTGATGGTGGAGGAAGCTGAAAAAATGAATACCAAATGGATAACCCGCCAGCAGGCAGCTTTCCTGGTTGCTACTGCTGATGACCTTCCGTTTGAAGAAGCAACTTTCAACGCAGTATTCGGCATCAACATACTCTATTTCTGGGATGAGCCTGCTAAAGAACTGGCGGAAATAAAACGCGTATTGAAACCCGGAGGCACCCTCACGCTATCTATACGCCCCAAAAAAGCCATGGACAGTATGCCTTTCACTCAATTTGGTTTTACAAAATATGATAAGGATGAAATACTGACCCTGCTCAAAAAAAACGGCTATGTTATTGAAGACGTACTAGAACAACAGGAGCCTGCTACGGAGTACAATGGTACGACTTTACAACCCGCATCGCTGATAGTAACCGCGGTGAAAAATGCATAAACACGCCCTGCGTTAAGATTGCGAACCATCATCATAAATTGATCCTGAGGCCTCCCGATACATCAATACGCGAAAGACTTTCACGCTTATCACCCTCCAGCGTTACTGTTTCGGTGCCTAAGGCAGTTTTAACGGTCAGCTTAGAGAGTGAACCCATTATACTGTTTAACTGCGCACCAATAAATACACTTTTGGTCAACCCGATATCAAAACCTAGCGAAGTTCCCAGGCCAACCGTGCTTCCAGTAATATAAACAGGGTCGAGAACCAGCGCATCATCTTTATAGGAAAGGTACCCGATACTTGCACTTACCCAGAATTGAAAATTGTCATTCCTGCCAAATATCTCCCGTGCCATAAAAGACGGCGCAATGAAGTTAACGACGATGTTATCTACCAGGTTGCCCGTTCTCTTACTTATCGTATCTGTTACCGTCAACAGGTTGCTGCTGCGAGAACCGCTATATGTTATGCCTATCCCAAACGACCGGTTGAAAAAAAACGTAGCATCTGCCCCGTAATTATAACCGCTTTTCAAACCTTTCATATAATCCTGCAACAGCGGAGATAAATCTTTTGACACAGCTGCTGTCCGATAACTCCAGCCACCCTGTACGCCCACCCTGACTTCAGTGTAATCATCATATCCCCCGTATCTGTATCGTTGTGCATGAGCAGACAGGGCAATCAATAGTAAAGAGAAAATAAGTATGGGTAATTTTTTCATTATTAAAGGGTTTTATTCCGGGCGGTAAAAATAGCAACTCTTCTGTAAAACGGAAACAGCAGGCATTTATTGGAATTGGGAATTAGGAATTTGTAATTTGTAGTTTGTAATTGGGAAGAAAACCGGACAATAAATAAAACGCAATAAACTCCTCAGAAAGCTTACACTAGTCATCAAACGGTTTTTCCTCCATTAAATCATGCAACAATGAGGCAAATTCCGTATCTCCTGTAGCAGATGCAGTATCAAGGTACTGCAATATGACGCCCCGGTTCAGGTACACTACTTTTCGCTTTTTTATATCGTATAGATAATTAAGCCGTTCTTCATTACCTAAGGCTACTGAATCTCCCGAATGGGCAAGCGCCAGAACTATAACACCAGTTGCCCCGGCTATTTCACTTGCGTTCTGCACCCTTGTATCTGTCCGCCTTACCCCCATCACATTGGCTAACCCGCACCTGAAGTATAAATACCGGGACGACCTGAACCGCACATATTCAAACCCCCTGGGATGAAAATTCTCATTAGCATGTCCCACCCTGCGGTTTTTCCGGGTTACTTTAAACAGAACGCCCGCATTTAAGAAAAGAGAGTCATGCTGTTCCACTGCCCAGCAATGCTTCCTGATATAAATATCCATGCTTTTGTCTTCCGACTTTGCCCTAAATTTTGCGCATTTATATACCCCGCTACAACGTAAATGTAGCAATGGCAACATCATAGGGTGGTTTTCAATGTAATCTTTTGCATGAGGGTACACCTTTACACTGTCTTGTGCACCGGCGGGGCTATAAAAAAGAAGGATGGAAAATAAAAAAATGAAGAAGCGCATGAGGGTTATTGGGGATTAGGAAGTTAGCGTCAGGTATTAGTCATAAGAAATATTAGCAATAAGGATAAAACTAAATATAAAATATAACAATCTACCACAAACAAATTCCGAATTACAAATTCCAAACTCCTAACCCTATCCAATCAGTTCACCGGCGTAATGTTCGCGCAGTTCATCCAATATGGCTTCTATTTCAGGAAGGCTATCTGTAGTTACCAGTCTCATGCGGAATTCTTTTATGTGAGAAAGTCCTTTCAGGTAGTTGGCATAGTGACGGCGCATTTCAAGTATGCCTAGCTTTTCACCTTTCCACTGCACACTGCCATGCAGGTGTTTGCGGCAGGCTGCAACGCGTTCATCCAGTGTTGGCGGCGGTAACAGTTCACCCGTAGCCAGGTAATGTTTTATTTCGCGGAATATCCAGGGGTAGCCTATTGCAGCACGGCCTATCATTATCCCGTCTACGCCATAGCGGTTCTTATACTCCAATGCCTTTTGCGGGCTGTCGATATCGCCGTTCCCAAATATGGGTATCTGTATGCGCGGGTTTTCTTTTACTTTAGCTATCAGCGTCCAGTCGGCCTCACCCTTATACATCTGCACACGGGTGCGCCCATGTATGCTCAGGGCCTGTACCCCTATATCCTGCAGGCGCTCGGCCACTTCCTCTATATTCTTACTGTTATCGTCCCAGCCAAGGCGGGTCTTTACCGTTACCGGCAGCCGGGTCGATTTAATAACGGCTTTTGTCAGCCGTACCATCAAGTCTATATCTTTCAACACACCCGCACCAGCACCTTTGCAAACTACTTTTTTCACCGGGCAGCCAAAGTTAATATCCAGCAGGTCGGGGTTTGTGGTATCCACAATCCCGGCGGCAAGCGCCATTGCCTCCTCGTCACCGCCAAATATCTGGATACCTACCGGCCGCTCATAATCGAAAATGTCCAGCTTCTTCCGGCTTTTCATTGCATCCCGTATCAGCCCTTCCGATGATATGAACTCTGTGTACATCAGGTCTGCACCGTTCTCTTTACACACGGCACGGAAAGGCGGGTCGCTTACGTCTTCCATCGGCGCCAGCAGCAGCGGAAAGCTGCCCAGTTCTATATCACCAATCTTTATCATCAGGAGGCGCAAAGTTACGATAATACATACATTAAATCTTTAAAACAGCGGTGTGAACATTTTGGCTAAGCAATCGTTAATAATGAATATTTATAGGCTGATTGTTATTAACTTTGCAGGCTGTTACATAAAAATCAACCACTAAACCGTGGGTAAAAATCTAAATAAGGCCTCAATGGCCGGCCTGGTAATAGCACTGGGCATTATATATGGCGACATTGGTACTTCTCCGCTCTATGTGTTAAACGCTATCTGTAACGGGAAAGAGATTAGTGACCTTCTTATCATCGGCGGCCTTTCCTGCATCATCTGGACCCTGACGCTGCAAACCACTGTAAAATATGTGATGCTGACCCTGAAAGCCGACAATAAGGGCGAAGGTGGTATTTTCTCTCTTTTTGCATTGGTAAGACGGCATGGTAAATGGACCGTATTTCCTGCCATGATAGGTGGCGCCGCACTGCTGGCCGATGGTATGATTACCCCTCCTATCTCTGTTACCTCGGCCATAGAGGGGCTCCGGAACATACCCGCTTTTCATAATATCACTGACACCAGTATTGTTACTATCGTTATAGCCATTATTACGGCCCTCTTTCTTTCGCAGCAGTTCGGTACCGCATCCATAGGTAAAGCATTCGGGCCTATTATGGGTATCTGGTTCCTGATGCTGGCTACGCTGGGGTTGTTGCACATCAGCGACGACTGGTCGGTTTTTAAAGCCTTTAATCCTTATTATGCTATCAAATTGCTGGTTGCCTACCCTAAAGGCTTCTGGCTGCTGGGTGCGGTGTTCCTGTGTACTACGGGTGCAGAGGCACTATACTCAGACCTTGGCCACTGCGGGCGCAACAACATCCGTATATCCTGGATTTTTGTAAAAACCTGTCTTATTCTCAACTACCTGGGGCAAGGGGCATGGTTGCTGACGCAAAAAGGCATGATATGGAGCTCGGCCCTGCAAAACCCGTTTTATGAGCTTATGCCGCAGTGGTTTGTACTAATCGGCATCGTTATTGCCACGGCAGCAGCGGTTATTGCCAGCCAGGCCCTTATATCCGGTTCTTTTACGCTGATAGGTGAAGCGGTAAAACTGAACCTGTGGCCGAAAATGAAAATCATCTACCCTACTATAGAGCGCGGGCAGTTATTCATTCCGGGGCTCAACTTCCTGCTGTTTGCGGGTTGTACAGCCATCGTACTCCACTTCGAACGTTCTTCCAATATGGAAGCAGCCTACGGTCTTTCCATCACCCTGTGTATGATTATGACCTCTACCCTGTTTTCCTACTATATGTTCATCAGGCGCGTGCCTATGATATGGATCGGCACCTACCTGCTGGTGTACCTCGTTATTGAATTTTCCTTCCTCGTAGCCAACCTGGAAAAATTCCCGCATGGCGGTTTTGTTACCCTTATCGTAGCCGGCGCCCTGTTCATGGTCATGTATGTATGGTTCAAAGCACGGAAAATTAAAAACAGGTACGTCGAGTTTGTACGGCTTGAAGATTATGTATCTATCATACAGGAATTGAGCAACGACAGAAGCATTCCTAAATATGCTACACACCTGGTGTACCTGACCAGTGCCAACAACCCCAAGGAAATCGAACATAAAATTATCTACTCCATACTCTACCGCAAGCCCAAGCGTGCCGACCTGTACTGGTTTGTGCACGTAGATGTACTGGATGAACCATATACGATGGAGTACGTGGTGCAAACCATTATACCTAACGAGATCATCCGTGTGGAATTCCGCCTGGGCTTCCGCGTAGAACACCGCATACAGATGATGTTCCGAAAGGTGGTAGAGGAAATGGTGCAGAATAAGGAAGTGAACGTAGTAAGCCGTTACGAATCGCTGAGCAAAAATAATGTAATGGGAGACTTCCGTTTCATTATCATGGAAAAATTCCTGTCGAAAGACAATGAGCTGCCACTGCTCGATAAATTTACAATGCGGGGCTATTTTCTGCTCAAAAAAGGCAGCCTTTCCGAAGAGCGCGCCTTCGGCCTTGACAGCTCCGATGTAACGCTGGAGAAATATCCTATTATCGTATCAGCTCCGTCTGAAGTAAATCTTATAAGACTGGAAGACGAGTAACTATAGCTCTCCAAGGCCTATTTCCTGGTGCTGGTGCGGTATTTCCACATCCAGAAAGCCTTTATGTACCAGCCGCTCACGAAAGTTGATCTGCACATCATACTCACCGTGCACAAGAAATAGCTTACGTACATCGCGCGGGTTCTGGCAGGCCAGCCATTGTGACATATCTTCATAGTCGCCGTGTGCACTCAGGCTGTCGATATGTGCTATGGCAGCCTTCACTTCATAATGCGTGCCGAAGATAGATACATGATCTGCCCCTGCACGCAGTTTACCTCCCAGAGAGTGTGGCTCACAATACCCGGTAAACAGGATGGTATTGCGTGCATCTCCTATATTATGGGCTATGTGGTGCTTTACCCTGCCTGCCTCGGCCATACCCGATGCGGAGATAATAACGCAGGGTTCTTTGGAATCGTTGAGGCGTATAGAGCCTTCCACCTCTTTAATAAAGGTGAGGTTCCTGAAAGCAAATACATCCTCATCTTTTTCAAGTAAAGCGCGCACATTCTTGTTGAAACATTCTGGGTGGCGCTTGATGATTTCGGTAGCTTCGGTGGAAAGCGGGCTGTCTACATAATAATTAAGGTGGGGAAGCCTGTTTTCAAGCTCCAGCCGGTTCAGCATATAAAGTACTTCCTGCGTGCGCCCTACGCTGAATGCAGGAATAATCAGTTTGCCTTTATTGCGGATACAGGTTTCCTCAATATGCTCCGCCAGCCTGTCTGTGGCAGGTACCAGTACATCGTGCAGCTTATCCCCGTATGTCGATTCCATAATGATATAATCTGCCTGCGGAAATACATCGGGAGAACGAAGTATCATATCGCGGTACCGCCCTATATCGCCACTGAAGGTCAGGCGCACGTCCTTGCCTTGCTCTTTCAGCTTCAGGTTCACGGCAGCGCTGCCCAGTATGTGCCCGCAATCGGTGTATAACAGTTCTATATCCTCATCTATGCGGTAAGGTTTATTATAAGGCACGGTTTCCACCAGGGGAAATACATTGTATACATCCGCCTCTGTATAAAGCGGCTCTACAAAATCCCTGCCCTGCTGCTCCCGCAGTTTGTTGATGTATCTCACATCTGCTTCCTGTATATGTGCAGAATCGCGGAGCAGTATTTTAAACAGCCCTTCGGTGGAAGTAGTACAGAATATCTTGCCTTTATAACCTTCTTTTACCAGTTTGGGCAGCAGGCCTATATGGTCTATATGCGCGTGAGATATAATAACATAGTCCAGTTCTTCCGGGTCGAAGCCCCATTCTTTATTTAGTTTCAGGGTATCCTTTCCCATACCCTGGAACATACCGCAGTCTAACAGAATTTTTTTTCCCTGGCTTAAATGTACAATGTGCTTGGACCCGGTTACGGTACGCGCCGCACCATGAAACGAAATCTTCATCCTGAAGTTTGAGTTACGAATATACCTTTAAATCAACTGCAAAACAAAGCCCCCGTCTTCCGGGGGCCTCTATTTATTTTACCATGCTTGCAAACACTTTATCATTTACTTTGAGCGGGTACTTAACTCTCATCCGGGCATTCCAGGTTTTCTCAAGATAGTCCTGGTATTCTGCCACTACATAGCCTCTTGCTTCATCCAGCGTCTTTTGGGTAGGTGCAGTGAATACTTCGTCAATTCGTACCACTGTATACGTTCCGTCATCGTTCTTCTTAGGCTCTGTTACTTTTTTAGCAGATGTGATAGCTGACTGGGGCACATCTTTGAATTTGGAGAACTCGTAATGGCCACGCTGTATAGTTACCGCATCAGGTACAGAGTCATTGTTCAGCTTCTTGATTACGTCTTCGTCTTTTATATCTTTCTGCGCCAGCAATTTCATACCTTCTTTCAGCGCTTTCTCATTTTTGAATTTATAAACCGAACCGGTAAAGCCGGGCTCCCACTGGTATTTGCTCTTGTTTTGCTCATAAAAAGCTTTAAGTCCTGCGGTGTCTTTCGATGCTTTGCCCCATACATTGCGGTCCATCAGTTCAAACAGCATGATTCCGTCCCTGTATTCTTCCATCAGGTTTTTAAACTCGGGGTACTCATCTACTAGTTTATGCTCTTCTATATCGTTCACTACGGTTTTCACATACATGTTGTAGATATCGTGCAGTACGGCATTTTTAGGGCCCATAAGCCTGCCGCGTGTCAGCCCCTCTGCATAAGAGATAAAATCGCTCTGCAGGTAAGGCTTTTTATCCAGTTCAAACAAAGGCTTGTTCATATTACTGTAATCGGCCGCTTTGAACATATTGGCATACTTACCCGTATCTGGTATTTTCACCAGCGCATCTACTACCTCGTTAAAGTTGGCCGGGTATTCTTTAAAGCCATTTTTCTCTTTCATCTTCTCGTAAAACATATCGCGGGCTACCTGTGCACGGGAATCATTCTCTACTTTGCGCTTGATATAAGGCTGAAGGCTATCGAACGGCTTCAGCGGGTATTTCTCTACCAGTTTAATAATGTGGAACCCGTAATCTGTACGCACCTGTGCAAGGTCTCCCGGTTTTTTCAGGCTGAAAGCTGCTTCCTCAAACTCTGGTGTTACTTTACCCACACTTATAGGGGCCAGCACACCATCGTCGTTCACAGAGAATTTATCGTCAGAGTATTTTTTTACCATTGCGGTAAATGATGCGCCCTTTTTCAGTGCGGCCATTACCGAGTCGGTCCTCTTTTCTGCAGTTTTCAGGCCTTCTTCACCCTGCGATTTCTTTACTTCTATCAGTATCTGTGCCACTTTCACTTCACCGCGCGCAGGGCGGCGGTCCAACACTTTTACTATGTGATAGCCAAACTGGGTACGGAACGGTTTGGATATTTTTCCTACAGGCGTATTGTAGGCAGCATTCTCAAAAGGATAAATGGTTTGCAATGCGGTAATGTAACCGAGGTCGCCGCCTGTTTCCCTGGTGCCCCTGTCGTCTGAGTATTCTTTAGCCAGCGTAGCAAAATCTGCCTTCCCTTTTGATAATACGCTGTACAGGCTATCTATTTTATTATAGGCTGCCACTGTATCGCCGCCGTTGGCCATCTGCGGAACCATCACCAGGATATGTGCTACGTGCACTTCTTCTTTCATCCGGTCGTAAGCTTCCTGTATCAGCTTATTGATGACTTTATCATCGGTAAGGTAATTTTTGGCCAGTTGCTTACGGTAATTATCCAGCTCATACTGGATGCTTGAAAGTGTGTCGAGGTGCTGAAGCTCTGCTTCTTTCACCTTCATACGGAACAATGAATACAGGTCAAGGTATTCTTTAAGGGCCGCTTCCGAAAAATCAGGCTTTTTATTAATACTGTTTTTCTCGTAAACCCTTAAAAAATCTTCTTTGGAGACGGGTGTATTGCCGAACGTAAATAACGTTTGTGCATTGGTAGCTGTAATGAGCGAAGCGATACCAAAACAAGTTAAAACCAGCTTGCGCATGTGTGTATAATTTTTATTTAGATTTAGTTTTTGATTTCTCAGCCGCTGCTTTTTTATCGAGCATCTCTATAAGGGACACAAGGTTGGTATGGTCCAGCCTTTTACCCCTGATGATCTTCTTCTCGTCAAGCAAATATATAACAGGTGTGCTATAAATATCATAATCTGAACGAAACCTTGAAGTGTGTTCGGGGTCCCATACGTGTATCCAGTCTTCCAAATGGTCTTTTTCTATAATTTCTTTCCACTTTTTCTCTTCACCCTCCGTACGCACTGCATATACTTTTACGTCTTTAGCTTTCAGTTCTGCATTATATACAGAATCCAGCAGGGGCACTTCTTTCAGGCAGTGGCCACACTCCGGCGACCAGAATAACAAGACCGTATATTTTGATTTCAGGTCGTGCAGGGAATGCATTTTCCCGTTTATATCGGGCAGGTTAAGCTCTGGGGCGAGGTTGCCAATTACGTTTGGCGCTATTTTATGGGCGCGGTCTACATATTTTTCCAGTGTCTCGTTATCCAACCAGAAAGCATCCCCTTTCATATAGTAATTCTCAACAAGATATACGAACACTGCATCCATCCCCATTATCTTACTTTGCTCGGCATTGCGGGTAAGCCACCAAAGGGTATACTTAAACATATCTTTAGTGCCCCTTGTCTTTGCCAGCAGCATATCGGCTTCTTTTTCCATACTGTCTTCATACGGGTAAACCAGTTTATTGATGTACTCTTCCAGCTTGGCATCGTAAATGGGCGTGTACACCAGGCGGTCGTCCTGGAAATTGAATTTATCCCAGTAATGATTTTTGTAATACAGGTAAGTAGCCATCGAGTCAGGCGTACCGTCATCTTTTTTCTGTACACTTTCGGGCACCTGCGGTTGTTCCATTGCATTAAAAATTTCAGTAAGCAATGTGCCGGGGTGTTTCTCTTCATAGTTCTCCCTGTAATCAGTCAGTGTTTTCGAGACCTCGGCATATTTCTTTTGCACCGCTATTGTATCCGCTGCTGTTTTTGCTGCCGCTATTTCTTTTTGGTATGCTGCCTGTTTCTGGCCAAAGCCCTTTAAAAACCTGATATAGTCAAGGAACTGTTCATTTTCCGGGGAGTTCTTATACTTAATGCCATCCGGTAAATCTTTTATAGATGTGGTGATACTGAAATCATCACCGTTATTGAGCAGGAATTCAAAATAGGTTTTATGGTCGGCCAGCAGCATCATATAAATACCGCCTGTAATTTCTTCTTTCGTATCAAATACGGCAACCCCGTTTTTATCGATAAGCGCCGAATCCGATTTGTAGATTTTGGGCAATGGCTGGCCGTAATAGTGGGCCAGGTACACCATAGAATCTTTCACATCTGTCAGCTTGAGCTGAATATGATAACCGTTTTTGGCAACTGCAGCCGTAGCAGTAAGCATACATAAAACGGCGAGGGCTAAATGTGATAACCTTTTTTGCATTGTTATATAATTAATTAATGAGCGTTGTCTTTTTCTTCCAGTATTTCTATTACCCGGGCAATGTTGGTATGATCCAGCTTTTTACCCCTGATGATCTTTTTATCATCGAGCAAAAATATTTTCGGTGTGCCGTAAACATCGTATTTGGCCCTGTAGTCCGATGTATGTTTGGGGTCATATACATTTATCCAGTCCCCCAGGTTGTCTTTTTCTATCTCCTTCCGCCAGAGGGATGTATCACCTTCTGTGCGGACGGCAAATACTTTTACACCTTTATCCTTCAACACAGCCTGGTACACAGAATCTACTTTAGGAATTTCAGACAGGCAGTGCCCGCACTCAGGCGACCAAAACACCAGCAGTGTATATTTTGATTTCACCCCAAGCAGCGAATGTTCTTTGTTATCAATATCCACCATCTTTACCTCGGGCGCTATATTGCCTATTACATTGGGCGCTATTTTCCGGGCTTTATCTATATATTTTTCAAGTGTGCCGGGGGTTAGCCATGTAGCATCCCCTTTCATGTAATAGTTCTCTACCAGGTAAACGAATACTTCGTCCATCCCCATATATTTGCTTTCCTGCGAATACTGCGCGAGCCAGTGCAGGGTGTATTTGAACAACTCCTGTGTACCCCTTGTTTTTGCAAGGAGCATGTCTGCTTCTGCTTCTACCGTATCGGGTATGTGGGGTATCACATTATTGAAGTAGTTGCTGAGCTTGCCATCATAAATGGGTGTATTGATGAGCCTGTCGTCCTGGAAATCGAAACCGTCCCAATAGTGCGCCCTGTAATAGTTATAGGCAAAAAGGGAATCTTCCTGTCCATCGGGCAAATAGTGTTTTCCTTCGGGCACTATAGGTGTTTCCAGCGCCAAAAAAATAGCAGATAATAAAGTGTGCGGGTATTTGCGGATGTAGTCGGAGCGATAGTCGGCTACCCGCTTGCCATCTGCGGCAGATTTTTCGAATATACCCGTTGAGTCTGCTTTGGTTTTAGCTTTCGCAAGTGCTTCTTTATACCCCTGCTGTTTTTTAGCATATTCTTCCAGGTTGGATACATAGGCTATAAAACGTTCGTTTTCGGGGCTGTTGGTAAATTTGACGCCTGTAGGCAGATTTTTGGCCGATGCGGTGATACCTATATCGTCCCCGTTATTTAGCAGGAACTCCATATAAGTAGTATTGTCGGAAAGGAGCAGGATATAAATACCGCCCAGTGTTTTTTCCCTGCTTTCCAATAGTGCTTCCCCGTTCTTATTGAGTTTTGCTGAGTCGAGCTTGTAAATAGTAGGTAACGGTTCACCATAGTAATGGGCGAGATAGACAAGGGAGTCGTTTACATCGGTAAACTTTACACGGATATGATAACCGTCTTTTGCCATAACAGGCTGTCCTATACCCGACCATAATAATAATCCGAGTAGAAAATATTTCATATAAATAACAGCTGGTATTGTACCCGCATTACAACACAGAAGCCTAGCGGGGAGGTTGCCAAAGTTAATAGATAAAGACAGTGAAACCTAACCCCAACGTTGTAAATTTGCAGGATATTTAATTAATATTAACATTTTGTCAAGGAAAAAGAAACCACAGCTAAATAATATAAAAATAGATACTTACGCAGCCGAAGGAAAAAGTATCGCGCACCTGGATGAAGGAAAAATTTTATTTGTAGAAAATGCCATTCCGGGGGATATCGTCAATGTAAGAGTGACCAAAAATAAGAAAAGCTGGGCGGAAGGAAAGGTTACCGGCCTTGTGGAAGCTTCTCCCCTGCGCGTTCAGCCTTTCTGTCAGCATTTTGGTATATGCGGAGGCTGCAAATGGCAAATGTTACCCTATGAAAACCAGCTTATATATAAACAACAGCAGGTAACCGACCAGTTGGAACGCATTGGCAAAGTGGACTTACCTCCCGTACAACCGATACTGGGCAGCCCCCGCGAACGATATTACCGCAATAAGCTGGAGTTCACTTTTTGCACGCACCGCTACCGTACCACAGAGGAACTGGAGGCTGCCGGCGATGCCGTATTGCCTACAGAACCGGCCCTCGGCTTTCATGCACCGGGGCTTTTCGACAAAGTAGTGGAAATACATACCTGCTACCTGCAGGAAGAACCTACGAACCTGCTGTTGAAAACGCTACGGGCATTTGCGGAAGAACGCGAACTGCCCTATTACGATTACCGCAGCCATAGCGGCTGGCTGAGGAATGTGGTGTTGCGTGTAGCAAGAACAGGGGAAATACTCATCAACCTGGTAATACAGCATGAAGACGAACAAAACCGCAGGGCTATGCTCGACCACCTGCTGGCCACCATACCGGGCATCACTACGCTGCACTATACTATTAACCCCAAGGTAAATGACAGCATACACGACCTGGATGTGCACTGCTATCATGGCAAGGGGTATATAGAAGAAACGCTGGAAGACTTCAGGTTCAAAATATCGCCCAAATCATTTTTCCAGACAAACACCTACCAGGCCGAAGCCCTATACCGTGTAACACGGGAGTTTGCCGGGCTGACAGGTAATGAAACCCTTTATGACCTCTACTGCGGCACGGGCAGCATTGGCATCTTTTGCTCGAAAGGGGCTAAAAAGGTGATTGGCATAGAGGTGGTGGAAGATGCAGTAAAAGATGCCTGGGAAAATGCAGCGCTGAATAACCTGGAACATTGCAGCTTTTATGCAGGCGACGTAGCCGATATATGTACCGACGACTTTTTTGCAGAACATGGCCGCCCTGATGTGATTATTACTGACCCGCCAAGGGCAGGCATGCATGAGAAACTGGTGCAGCAATTGCTGCGGATGCGTGCACCGAAGGTAGTATACGTAAGCTGCAACCCTGCTACACAGGCGCGCGACCTGCAATTGCTGGATGAGGCATACAAAGTAACAAGATTGCAGCCGGTAGATATGTTTCCGCATACCCACCATATAGAAAACGTGGCATTGCTGGAACTGCGTTAGCAGTTGGCCTGCCTGCACTCACCTGCCCGTAATGATATTATAATCTTTGAGCAGTTGTTGCAGGAAGCTATCAGGGTCCATATCGGTTTGAATGGAAAGCACTTCTTTGATGCGTTCCGTCACTTTTTCTTTATAGGCTTCACTCTCCCTGCCCGGCTTTTCATTTATCAGGTTGCGGATACCGTTTATATCCCTGTCGGTAAGGCGCATCACCTCCGGGAACATCACATTTGCTTCCCGGTTTTCTATGTCCAGGTAGATGGTCTGGTTAAGGCCTGTTTTGGAGCCGGTATCTATTACTACCGTACCGGCGGCAAAATCGCCGATACGCTGGCTGAATTTACTGAGGGCTATGGATAATACCGCCCCCATGCCCATAGTGGCACTTATATCAACAATACGTAATAACCAGCGTAAAATATACTGGCTGAGGGTGGCGGCCCGGCCTGTTTTATCTACTACTTTCAGGCTCATGGCTTTTTTGCCGGGCGTCTGCCCGTTCATCAGCACTTCGAAAATGAGGTGGTAAGCATAAGCCGGCAATAATACCAGCAGGTATATGGCATCACCATACTGGTAACTCCGCAAATCGATAAGGGGTGCTAGAAAGCGGAATATGATATAAAGAAAACATGCAATAATGAGCATATCAATAACCCATGCCAGCAAACGCTTGTGAAACGCCGCTATGCGAAACTCCAGGTCTATATTAAAAGGTGTGGTAATAGTGATAATGCTCATACCGTGCAGCTACAAATGTAAAAGTTTATATAATCCGGGCCCCATTTGCAGGTACATTTTACTAAATTGTACGTTAACTTTACCTGATTGTAACCGTATATGCGCGAAGGCCAGTTTATCAAGCGAAACATAGACCGATGGAAGAGTTATGAACAACCTACAAACGACCCGGATGAGGTAGCCAAAAGGTTCACCTATCTTGTTGACGACCTGGCTTATGCCAAAACCTTCTACCCCTTCAGCAATACGGTAAAGTATATCAATAGTATGGCAGCGGCCATATACCTGTCCATATACCGCAATAAAAAAGAAAAAAAAGAACGGTTCGTCACCTTCTGGACAACGGAACTGCCCCTGATTGTATATAAACACCGCCGCACATTACTATTTACATTCCTGTTCTTCATCGTGTTTGTAGCCATCGGTGTTTTTTCAGCCAAATATGACCAGACTTTTGTACGGGCCGTACTGGGCGATGGCTATGTAGATATGACAGAACGTAACATTGCCAACGGCGACCCGTTTGGCGTGTACAAACAGCAGAACGAACTGGTCATGTTCCTGCGCATTGCGATGAATAATATAGGTGTGGCCTTCTACTGCTTTGCTATGGGCATCTTTCTCTCGGCAGGCACCTTGTATGTGTTATTCAGGAATGCTTTGATGCTGGGCACATTCGAGTATATGTTTTTCCAGCACGGGCTGGGCCTTAAATCTATACTGGTTATATTTGTACACGGCACGCTGGAAATATCGGCAGTAGTCATTGCAGGATGTGCCGGCATTATTATCGGCAATTCGCTGCTGTTTCCCAAAACATATACCCGCCTGCATTCGCTCATGCATGGTGCTAAAGACGCAGTAAAAATCGTAATCAGCCTGGTACCCATATTTATAGTAGCAGCTTTTTTTGAGGGGTTTGTGACCAGGCATACCTCCATGCCTGCATGGCTGAGCATGTCCATACTGGGCCTGTCGCTGGCATTCATTAGCTGGTATTTTATCCTGTACCCTGCCCGCATAGCAAAACGCACGAAAGGATGAGCGCAAAGTTCCGGATATGGATATATTTATTGCTGCTGTCAACGCTTACATTTGCCGTTGCCCCCTTACAGGCGCAGCGCACACCTTTACCTACACCGGGTGCGCAGCAGTGGGACACGCTGACCTCGGACAATGCATTTGGTTATAAAAATGAAAAAGAAGCTGCTGCGACAGAACAGCGGGAAAACAATGCACTGGTAAAGGCATTTGCCTTCATCTTCACTTTTTTTGCAAGCACCATAGGAAAAAGCCTGCTCTGGCTTTTACTGTTCGGTTTTGCTGCCTGGGCGCTATACAAAATATTTTTAAGCGACAAAACATACCTCTGGGCAAAACGTGAAAAGAAACCGGCAAATACGGATGCCGAAACCATAGACGATATCTCTGCTGCCGACTGGAATAAAGAACTTCAAAAAGCAATAGCAAATAATAATGCCCGCCTGGCAATACGGTATAGCTATATGCTGCTGCTGCAACTACTGCAGGAAAAAGGAGAGATACAGTACCGCCCCGACAAAACGAATTATGAATATTATCACGAACTGAATGAGCGCTACCAACAGGATTTCCGGGCACTGACACGCCAGTATGAATATACATGGTATGGCAACTTTGAAGTAACGAGCGATAGCTACAGCCGTTACATGCACATTTTCAACCACCTGAAAAGCATTGTATGAGCCGAGTGAGACGCACCTGTACATATATGCTCCTGCTGTTACTGGCGTTTTCGTTTTCGGCATGCGAAAACCCTTTTGCCCAAAAGAAAACAAACTGGGAAGTATCGTTAAAAAAGGATGACAAAAAACCTTATGGCAGTTATATCGCCTATCATGCCCTGCCATACTACTTTCCCGGTGCCCGCATAGAACCTTTGCCAGACGGGTTCAGGTATACCAGCATCGATGCCTCTATGCACCACGCGGGCAGCCCTTCGCTGCTGGTACTATTGGGGCTTGATTTTTACCTGTCTGCTGCCGAACTGGAGCAGTTGATACAATTTGCAGGGGCAGGGAATGAAATAATGATATTCTGCAGCCGGATGGATGAAGCCCTTGAGCGCAGGTTTAAATGTTATAAGCATAGCACCGCAGGAGAAGGCATGAAGCTTACACCGCTATATACAGGCCAGGAGAATATAGGCATACTATCGCTGAAGCCCGGAAAGAATATAAAATACGGATATGAAGGGCGCTCATTGCAAAGCTATTTTACACTGGAAGAAAAAGATACTGCCGGTATTGAGCGGTATATAACCATTGATGACGAAACAGCTACCGAAGAGCCGGTAATAAGCGGCCCCGACACATTAGGATACAGGGGGGCCATGCCCGATTTCATACGGTACAAAACAGGTAGGGGACATATAACATTTCATGCAGCCCCACTGGTGCTGAGCAATTATTTCCTGCTGCAAAGCGGCAATAAAGGCTATCTCGACGGGCTGTGGCATATATTGCCCGCAGGCATACAGCATATATACTGGAATGAATATTACCGCCGCCGTGCAGAGGCATCCAGCTTTTCCGTTTTGCTGCGCTACCCTGCTACAAAATGGGCGCTTATACTGGCTTTATTTACGCTGCTGATGTATGTTTTATTTGAAAGCAAGCGCAGGCAGAAAATAATACCCGTTATTGAACAGCCCGAAAACGCTTCCCTCTCATTCACAGAAACCGTGGGGCGTTTATACTACAACAAAGGCGACCATTCCAACATTGCAGAGAAGATGATACAGCATTTTCTTGATTGGGTACGTACCCAGCACCACATGAATACCAACCACCTGAACTATGACTTCATCAGGAACCTTGCTGCAAAAACAGGTGAAACGGAACAAACGGTAACAAGACTGGTGGAAATGATACATGAAATAAGGCTGTCGCATACTACCCCTGATGAAGCTTATCTTTATGAATTATACACTACCATACAAAAGTTTTATAAAAACAATACATAATCAATGGAGCATACCGAACTGCAGGAGGAACATACAAATGCATCGCCCCTGCTGCAACTGGCAGAACAGGTGCAGGGCCATATAGGGCAGGTAATAGTAGGCCAGCACCAAATGACGGAACTGCTGCTGGCAGGCTTGCTGGCCGACGGGCATATACTGATAGAGGGCGTACCCGGCGTAGCCAAAACACTGACGGCAAGGCTGCTGGCAAAACTGATTGATGCAAAATTCTCTCGCATCCAGTTTACACCAGACCTGATGCCCAGCGATGTATTGGGTACCAATATCTTTAACCCCCAGACAGCCTCTTTCCAGTTCAGGCCGGGGCCTGTGTTCAGCAATATTGTACTGATAGATGAGATAAACCGCGCCCCCGCCAAAACACAGGCTGCCTTGTTCGAAGTGATGGAAGAGCGACAGGTAACCGTGGATGGCGTTACACACCCCATGCACCCGCCATTCATGGTGATAGCTACGCAAAACCCGGTAGAACATGAAGGCACTTACAGGCTGCCGGAAGCCCAACTGGACCGTTTCCTGGTAAAAATAGTGGTGGGTTACCCTACCCTCGAAGAAGAAGTGCAGATACTGGAAAAACAGAATGTGCGGAATATTGCAGCTATGATTGGCGATATGCAGCCCATCATCACACCGGAGGCTCTGGCCAATGCACGGCAACTGGTAAAGCAAATACACGTAGAGCCCAACCTGCTGAAATTCATAGCGCATATCGTGCATGAAACACGCAATGACAAATCGCTGTACATAGGCGCATCGCCGAGGGCATCGGTAGCCTTGCTGAACCTGTCGAAAGCTATATGCGTATTGCGCGGCAGAAACTTTGTGATACCGGAAGACATACTCTATGCTGCGCCGGCTGTGCTGCGCCACCGCATAAGCCTGACACCAGAGCGCGAAATGGAAGGTATAACCACCGATGAGGTAATAAAAGAAATAACGGCACGTATAGAAATACCCCGTTGATATAACGCATGAACAACGAAACGATAAAAAACCTGTACATAGCGCAGCGGTGGTACTTGTGCATGGCGATAGCCGTGGTTTTTTTCATCGTCTCTTTCTTTTTCCCGGTGCTGTTCATACCCGCTGCATTATTTGCATTCAGCATCCTCCTGCTTACTGTCATAGATTTCCTGCTGCTGTTCAGGGCCAACGGCATAAAGGCACGAAGGATGTTACCGCCGCGTTTCAGCCTCGGCGATGATAACGAGGTCAGGCTGGAACTTTCAAACAGGTACCGTTTCCAGGTAAATGTCACAGTCATAGACGAACAGCCGGAACAACTGCAGCAACGTGATTTTTCTTTCACTTTACAATTGCCCTACAAATCATCGCAACAACATACATATACCATCAGGCCGTTAAGCCGGGGCGTGTACCAGTTTGGCAACCTGCTTTGCTATGTTTCCTCCCCCATAGGCTTCCTGCAGCGCAGGTATGCAGCCGCCCCGGAAGCAGCGGTAAAAGTGTACCCTTCCTTTCAGCAGCTAAAAAAATATAACCTGCTGGCCATAAGCGGCGTTGCGCAAACCGGGATAAAAAAAGTAAGGCGGCTGGGGCATAGCCTGGAATTTGAAAAGATAAAGAACTATGTGCCGGGCGATGACGTGCGCACTATCAACTGGAAAGCCACTGCACGAAATACGGCATTGATGGTGAATACCTTTACCGATACACGGCAGCAACAGGTGTATTGCCTGATTGATAAGAGTCGTGTAATGAAAATGCCTTTTGACGGCCTTTCCCTGCTCGACTACTCCATCAATGCCAGCCTGGCTTTGCTGAACGTAGTACTAATGAAACAAGACCGGGCAGGTTTTATCGGCTTTGCAGATAAAGTGACGGACATTGTAGCCGCCGAACGGCGCAACGGGCAGTTAAACCGCATTATGGAAGGACTGTACAACCAGCAGACCAACTTTAAGGAAAGCGACTATGAATACCTGCTGGGGTTCCTGCACAAACGTCTCACACAGCGTAGCTGCCTGCTCCTGTTTACCAATTTTGAGACCTATGCGGCAATGGAAAGGCAACTCCCTTACCTGAAAAAACTGGCCGCACGTCACCTGCTGTGTGTTATCTTCTTTCAAAACACGATGCTGAAAGAAATACATGAAACACAGCCCGACACTATAGAAGGTATTTATATAAAAACCATTGCAGACAGGTTTGACTATGAGAAAAAACAAATCATAAAAGAACTGAGAAGACATGGCATACTTTCCGTGCTAACCACACCTTATCAACTGACAGTTAATACCATTAATAAATACCTGGAGCTTAAGGCAAGGCAGATGCTGTAATTGTCACAAAAAGGTATAGAACATTTCATTTTTTTGTCATATTCATTCAATTACATTTGCGGCATCGAACATGTTAATACTTTTATACCGGTTTCAAGCAAACCAGTAAAAACATATTTATGAAAAAAGGCCTTTACACTGTACTTACGTTTTTAGTCGCAAGTGCTCTCAGCCAGGCGGCCCATGCACAGGCGGCATTTGCTGTTAAAGAATATATTGACGTAAACAACGTCAGGGCGGCTGCATTGGTACACGGCGACCTCTGGTGGGATCCTGTGGCACAAATAGCGCAATGTGAATACCCTAAAAATTCGGGGAAGCATATCATGAGCGCTTCTTCTATATGGATGGCAGGATATGATAACAACAACATACTCCACCAATCGGCGCAGACATACAGGCAAAACGGAAACGATTACTGGCCCGGCCCGCTTGACGGAACGGGGTATGTGGACTATATTACTTCGGCCAAATGGGCTAAAATATGGAAAGTAGACCTGTCCGATATCAATACTTTTAAATCCAGCGCAAATCATACGGTACAAAATACTCCTTTATCTATACTGGAGTGGCCGGCAAAAAACAATCCTTATGCAGCAGGTGCATCCGGTATACCGCTCACCATCACTACCGATATGGCGCCTTTCGTGGATGTGAACAGCGACGGTAATTACAACCCGCTGGATGGCGACTACCCCGATATAAAAGGCGACCAGATGCTGTGGTGGGTATTCAGCGATAACGGGAATACGCATAGTAACGCCAACCCTCCGTCTTCACCGCTTAAAGTAGAAATACATGCAAAGGCCTACGCCTACAAAAGGAATACCCTTATAGACAATGTGGTGTATTATGAAATGGATATAGCCAATAAATCGGGCAGCAACTATTCAGGCTTCCGCTTTGGGATATGGGCGGATGCCGACCTCGGGTATTACCAGGATGATTATATCGGGTTCGATTCTGTTCACCGTATGGGCATAGTGTACAATGGCATGGCAGTAGACGGAACCGGGCAACCAGATGCCTATGGTGCGCAAATACCTGTGGCGGGTGTAACATTCCTGCGGATGCCGGGCGATAATGTACCCCTTTACCAGCCGGCTGGCAGCTTTATGTCTTACAACAATGATTTTTCTGTAGTAGGAAACCCTGAAAGCGATTCAAACTATAACAGCTACCTGCGGAGTACATGGAAAAATGGCTCGCACCTGAAAAACGATTTTAAAGGGCCGGGAATCCCTTCAACAGGGTACAGCACCGGGCCGGATGCGAATTATATTTTTCCCGGCGACCCTGCTATAAAAAGTCAATGGTCGGAATGCAGTTCCAGCAATCCTCCGGGCGACCGCAGGTTTATTATTGCTACCAACGATTACACCTTTGCAGCAGGCACATCTGCCACTGTCGCGTTTGCATTGGTAGTGACACCTCCCGGTAATAACGGCTGCCCCAATACCAGCTTTGCAGATATAAAAACAGTTGCTGATACTGCATGGCAGAATTTCGGCAATACATTCCCGACAGGGATACAAAATATAACAGGTGGGGAAAACACACCGGATATATACCCTAACCCTGCACACGACAGGTTGTTTGTAAACGGCGTTTTTACAGGCATACAGGTTTACGATGCACTGGGGCGCAAAATGGTTATATCGCCCTTTACAACCAGCAGCAGGACAGAGATACCGGTCAGCGACCTTGCACCGGGCATTTACCACATACTGCTGCCCGGCAACAGCCGCACCCGGTCTTATACATTTGTCAAAGAATAGCATAGTCCTTCTACCTTTGGAATAGCCTGTTATTATTAACGGGCTATTTTCATTTATTGTTTTCAGCTTATATTGCACATACAGACAACTGAAGAACACCTGTTTTGAAAAAAAAGAAGCATTACTTTTTTATTTTTTTATTGCTGACAACCTGTATTTCCTGTAGTAAAGAAAAGCTTCAGTGGCAAAAAACAGAGCGTATAGACAGCCATACAAGCGACAGGTTAAATGAAATACTGTTTACCAGCCCTGCCGATGGATATGTTGCAGGCGGCAGCCGCTTTTTGTCTGCAACTATATTGGTTACACATGACGGCGGTTTATCGTGGCTCCCCTTATCGCTTCCCGAAGCAGGCAAAGGGCTGTATGGCATAGGGCTGCGGTACGACAGCGCCGTTGTGGCCTGCGGTTTCGAAGGTAAATTACTTACCACAACGGATAACGGGCAAAACTGGAGTTTCAAACAACTTGCTGACTGGAGCCCTTACAAAACCATCGACTTTGTAGAACCCGGGACAGGAATACTGGTAGGCGGCATCAGCTTCAAGTACGGGTGCATAGCCTATATACACGAAGATGGGGGAACGTACAAGTTTGATACGACCGCTTACGAACTGAACGATATAGAAATGGTCAACAACCACGTAGGCTACATCAGCGGGTACGGCGTTGTATTAAAAACTACAGACAATGCAGTAAGCTGGCATTTGCTGGATATAAAGAACGATAACTTCACAGCCCTTTACACACTTTCGGAAAACAATGTATGGACCTGCGGGTACAACGGAAGTATTTACCATACCGAAGACGGGGGACAAAACTGGCAGAAGATGCGCAACGGGAACAGCATTACACATAAAAGGTACCACCTGCTCGATATTGTTTTTAAAGACAATGATAACGGGTGGGCGGCAGGTGAAGACGGCGTTGTCATTTATACAAACAACGGCGGTAAAGACTGGAAAGAATATGAGCGCTTTACCGGCGATGCCCTCAGGTGCATATACCTGCTGCCCGATGGCAACCTGATGGTTTGCGGCGACAACGGAACACTCTATAAACTATGGCTTTGATACCCCTGCGATATTAGTTTAGGCATTTGCCCGCTTACTTATTATTTTTGCACACATTTTTCAGGCATCTGCCGTATTAATAAAAATATTATTCCAATGCATGCTACGTTAAGCGAACAGGAAATTGTCCGTCGCGAAAAGCTGAGAGAGTTACAGGACCTGGGCATTGACCCTTATCCTGCACCATTGTTTGAGATAACTCATTCTGCCAAAGAAATAAAGGAAAAATATACCGAAGAGCATAAAGAAGATTTTAAGTCTGTTTCCATAGCAGGCCGTGTTATGAGCGTGCGCGATATGGGAAAAGCCAACTTTGCCGTATTGCAGGACAGTACCGGGAGGGTACAACTCTATGTGAAACGCGATGATATATGCCCCGGCGAAGACAAAACTTTATACAACACTGTTTGGAAAAAGCTGCTGGACATTGGTGATGTAATCGGGGTAAAAGGATATGTATTTACTACTAAAACAGGAGAAACATCCATACATGTGGAGCAGTTTACTTTGCTGACAAAAGCATTGCGCCCGCTGCCCATAGTAAAAGAAAAAGACGGGGAAGTATATGATGCCGTTACCGACCTCGAATTTAAATACCGCCAGCGTTATGCCGACCTGATTGTAAACCCGGGTGTGAAGGATACATTTATCCGTATTACGAAAATGAAAAATGCCATCCGCAGCTTCCTGAACGAGCGCGGGGCACTGGAGGTAGATACGCCGGTACTGCAAAGCATACCCGGCGGCGCTATTGCCCGTCCGTTTGTAACGCACCACAATGCACTGGATATACCGCTGTACCTGCGCATAGCCAACGAGCTATATTTAAAAAGGCTGATAGTAGGCGGTTTCGACTGGGTATATGAGTTTAGCCGCAACTTCAGGAACGAGGGTATGGACCGCACACACAACCCGGAATTTACCATTCTCGAGTTTTATGTGGCTTATAAGGATTACCTGTGGATGATGGAAACAACCGAGCAAATGCTGGAACAAACAGCCATAGCTACCAATGGCGCCACCATTGCCAATGTAAACGGGATAGAAATAGATTTTAAAGCCCCTTATAAGCGCATCAGTATATACGACGCGGTAAAAGAACATACAGGCATTGACATTAGCGAAATGAACGAAGAACAATTGCGCGATGTTTGTAAACAACTGCATATCGATACCGACCCTTCGATGGGCAAAGGCAAGCTGATAGATGAAATATTCGGCGGAAAATGCGAAAAACATTATGTGCAGCCTACGTTCATTATCGACTATCCTATCGAAATGAGTCCGCTTACTAAAAAACACCGGGAGAAGCCGGGACTGGTAGAACGTTTTGAGCTGATTATAAACGGGAAAGAAATAGCGAATGCCTATAGCGAGCTGAACGACCCGATTGACCAGCGCGAACGTTTTGAAGACCAGGTAAGGCTGATGGAACGCGGTGATGAAGAAGCTATGTATATCGATTATGATTTCCTGCGTGCCCTTGAATACGGGATGCCCCCTACCGCCGGTATCGGTTTTGGCATAGAACGCCTGGCCATGCTGCTGACCGGGCAGGTGTCGATACAGGATGTACTGCTCTTTCCGCAAATGCGGCCTGAAAAAACAAATGACTAATCACAAGCCCGTTTCCAGCGGGCTTTTTTATTTTTACAGTATGAAGTACTACATAGCTGCATCTATGCTCCTCGTATTGGGTTGTTCTGGTACCAAATCTTATAAGGAAAGTATCTTACAACACAGGCAGGAGTATAAGGAAGCATTTATGACGGATGAACAAAGTCCCCTGCACGGGAATGATACGGCTTACCTGCGTTTTTACGAGCCGGATGAAACCTACAGGGTAAAATGCGACTTTACGGTAACGCCTTATGCCAGGCCTTTCGACATGCCGACACATAGCGGGAAAACAAAAAAATTCAGGCAATACGGGCTGGTCACTTTCAAAATACATGATACGGTATGCAACCTGCAGGTATATCAAAACCTGGGCCTGCTCAAAGACCCTGCCTATAAGAACCTTTTGTTCATGCCTTTCACAGATAGCACTACTTATATAGAAACCTATGGCGGCGGGCGCTATCTCGACCTTTCTTTAGAAGACATCAACCATAATACCCTGGTAATTGATTTTAATACCTGCTATAACCCCTACTGCGCATACGCCGACGGGTATAGCTGCCCTATACCGCCTGTGGAAAACCGGCTGCCGGTAGCCATAAAGGCGGGAGAAAAAAACTGGGCGAAAGAGGTACAATAAAAAAAGCCACTCCGTAAAAGAGTGGCTATCTAAAAAACTATTTTACACTTATGGTTTTATACCCAGTTTTGTTTTTACCATCTGGAGTAAGTTGTCTTTTTCGTTTGCATGAAGCAATGCGCCCGAGCTGGCATCAAATACATAATCATAACCTTTTTCTTTAGCTACATCTTTGATAGCCTTATCTGCCTTTTCCAGTATAGGCGCATACAGGTCTTGCTTTTTCTTGTCTACTTTTTCGGTAGCACTCTGGTTGTATGATTCTATGCGGTTTTGCAGGTCTTGTATCTCTTTCACTTTTACCTCTTTCACTGCATCGCTCATGGTTTTTTCACCGGCCTGGTATTCCTGTACTTTCTTTTCATACTCTTTGCTCATCTTTTGCAGTTCGTCCTGGTAAGTTTTGGCAAAGTCTTGTAATTCTTTATCGGCCTGGGCGATTTCGGGCATAGATTTGAGCAATTCGCGAGAGTCTATGTATCCGAATTTGGTTGCCTGCGCGAATGCAACATTGCCTATCAGTAAACCACAGGCAATAAATAATACGATTTTTTTCATTTTATATTATATTCTATTTAAAGTTTTAGGAAGTGCAAAGTAAATGCCATTATTTATTTATTCCAAGTAATTTTAACACTTCGTCGCTCTTGTCGAGTTTGGGGTCGGCGTAAAACAGCGTAACGCCGCCCGCCTTATCCAATACAAACTCGTAGCTCCTGGAAGTAGCCAGCTTCTGAACGGCGTTGTAAACCCGGTCTTGTACGGGCTTTACAAGCTTTTGGCGCTCTTTGAACAAATCGCCTTCATAACCGAAGCGTTGTTTTTGCAGGTCTTTGGCAGCTTTTTCCTTTTGCATGATTTCTTCTTCACGCTTTTTACGCATATCATCCGAAAGCATAGCCCTTTCTGCCTGGTAAGACTTATACATTTTGTCTACCTCCTGCATTTTATTATCAATCTCCTTCTGCCACATCTCAGCCATCTGGTCCAGCTTGGTCTGGGCATCTTTATAGTCTACTATTTTATCCAGGATATATTTGGAATCGATAACGCAATAACGCTGGGCTGCTGCGCTAAAGCTAAATCCTGCTATTAATAAGAGACCTAATACTATCCTTTTCATATTCCGAGTTTATTTTTGTTTGCAATATAATTAACATCAATCAGGTTCGTAACCCAGCATAAAGGTAAAGGCGGCAATATCTTTAAACTGTGTCACGCCCGCAGCTTTGTTGTACCTGTCGAAGCCTACGCCATAATCGAGGCCCAGGAGGCCGAACATGGGCAGGAACACCCTGATACCCAGGCCCGCCGACCTGTTTAACTGGAACGGGTTATACTCGCGGAAATTGTTCCAGGCATTGGCTGCTTCCACAAAGGCGAGTCCGTAGATAGTAGCCGTAGGGCTAAGCGAGAACGGGTAACGGATTTCAGCAGTGTATTTATTAAAGATGGTCATGTTATCGGCATAAGGGTCTTTATAACCGCGATGCGCAATGATGTCCTTACCAATAAAGAAGTTGCGGCCGGCCAAACCATCGCCACCAAGCTGGAACCGCTCAAACGGTGAAAAACCGAGGTCAGGATTATAGTAACCGAGGAAGCCATATTTGGTTGCCAGTTTCAATACGAAGTTGCCGGTCAGCTTCTGGTACCATTCAGCCGTAAAGCGGTATTTATGGTACTCAATCCATTTATATTTCTCAGCCGTTGTTTCCGATTTAACATCCCTGTTGCTCAAAGAACTGTACGGAGGCGTAAACTGGAAAGTAAAGTTGATATTGGAACCACTGCGCGGGTAAAGCGGCTGGTCAACCGAATACCTTGCCAATACTAGTTTTATGTACAGGTTGTTGCTTAGGCCACTATCAAAGTTGGAAAGCAGCGCATAATCTTTCAGCTTATAGTTCTGGTAGTTAACACCGTAGGTAAACACGAAGTTATCATCAGGCCACTTTACACGCTTGCTCAGTGAAAGCCCGCCTCCTAACACTCGTATATACGAAGAATTAGGGTCAGTGCCCGAAGAGGCACCTGAGTACTTACTATAGATTACGCTGGTGGTTAACGCATTAGGTTTATGACCGCCCAGCCAGGGTTCGGTAAAAGAAAAGTTAAGTGAGTTATAGTATTTACCGCTCGACTGGTAGTTGACCGATAGCTTCTGCCCGTCGCCCACTGGCAGCGGGTCCCAGAATTCCGGCTTACCGATGTTGCGGATAGAGAAGTTGGTGAACGTGATACCGATATTACCGTAAAAGCTCACGCCACCGCCAAAACCTGCGGAAAGCTGCAACTGGTCGCTCGATTTTTCTACAAGGCTGTATTCAATATCTACCGTTCCGTCTTCAGGATTAGGTTTGGGCTGGATACCTATTTTTTCCTGGTCGAAAAAGCCCAGGTTGGCAATTTCACGCTGAGTGCGTATCAAATCGGCACGGCTGAATTTATTACCGGGCAGCGTACGCAATTCGCGACGGATAACGTGTTCATTGGTCCGGTCGTTTCCTACTATGGTGACATTGCGTATAGTAGCCTGAGGGCCTTCCGTTATCCTCATTTCATAGTTGATGGTATCGCCTACGATAGATGCTTCTACCGGTTCTATATTGAAGAACAGGTAGCCGTCATCCATATAAAGACTGCTGACATCTTCTCCCCCGTTAGGGCTAAGCTGGCGGCCAAGGCGTGTTTCCAGCAATTCCTGGTTATATACATCGCCTTTCTTTATGCCTAAGATACGGGTAAGAGTTTCGTTGGAATATTTGGTATTCCCTTTCCAGTCTATATTTCCGAAATAGTACTTGTGCCCTTCCTTTATTTTGATGTCTACATTGATATTACCATTCTCAACAGTATAAATGGTATCATCAACTATACTGGCATCGCGATAGCCCAATGAGTTATAATAGGCTATCAATTGCTGTTTATCATCTTCGTATTTGACCCTGTTGAATTTTGAAGAGGAGAAGAAATTAAGGCGCAGGTACGGGTTCAGCGCATCCAGCGTTTTTGATAAAGAGAGGAAACCAAAATCAGATACATAGTTGCCAAATGTCCTGTCTTCCTGTTCGTATGCGCTCACCTTATTGGCCGGGTGCAGGGTAATCCGGGGCATTTCTTTAGTAGACTTCAACGTACGTTTCAGCCTTGCATCATCGGCATACTGGTTGCCTACTATATTTACCTGGTTAATGTGCGTTTTATGCCCTTTGTCTATATCAAAAGTCAGGATAACAGAGTTTACGCCAATCGTATCGATGCGTTCCCTTACATTAACCGCTACATTGCCATACCCTTTTTCCGAGTAATATTTCTGTATCCGTACTACAGCTTCCTTCTTAGTAGCCTCTGTAACTACTCTTGATTTGACCAGGTTTACCTTATCCTTCAACTCATTCGCTTCACTTTTCTTAATGCCTTTGAAGTTATATTTACTCAGCCTCGGCCTTTCTTCCACATGAATATCCAGGAAAATTTTATCGCCCAGTATTTTGGTGATGTTTATGCTGACATCGGCAAATAATTCCTGCCGCCACATATTGTGTATGGCTTTGGCAATGTGCTCATCATTAGGGAGCCTGATTTTATCGCCTACAGACAGGCCGGTAACTGCCAGCAGCAGGTCTTCATCCAGGTAGCGTATGCCGGATACGGTAATACCGCCTATTTCGTACTCTACAGGACGGTCGGCCTGGAAAGCGGTAGATTTTTTCTGCTGGAGCATAGAACCCAGTCCGCCACCGGAGGAACTATTCACCTGTGCACTTACAGGCGTCTTTGTTAATAGTACAATAATAAAAAACAAAAACGGACGCAAAAATGCTTTATACATGCTGGGGATTGTTCGTTTGAATTTGCTCACTTGTTTTACCGAAACGGCGTTCTCGTTGCTGGTAATTCAGTAAAGCTTCATATAAATTTGGTTTCCTGAATGCCGGCCAGGGCACATCTGTAAAAAACAGCTCGGCATAGGCCAGCTGGTAAAGTAAAAAATTACTGATCCGGTATTCCCCACTCGTACGTATCATCAATTCCGGATCAGGAAAAGGTGCTGTATTTAAATACTTATGAAATATATCATCGTCAATATCTTCTGCTTTAAGCTTACCTGCCGCCGCATCAACGGCTATCTTTTTAGCCGCTTCGATAATTTCCCAGCGGGAGCTGTAGCTTAATGCCAATATAAGGTTCAGGCCGGTATTGGCTGCTGTAATGTCTCGGGCTTCACCCAGTTCTTTACGGCATATTTCCGGCAGGCTGTCAATATCTCCTATAACATGCAGCCTGACGTTATTTTTCTTCAACTCTTCCACTTCCCGCCTGATCGTATTCACCAATAGCTCCATCAATGCATCAACTTCATGTTTAGGCCTGTTCCAGTTTTCTGTAGAAAAGGCATACAGGGTCAGGTATTCTATGCCCAGTTCCGCACAGGCATTTACAATTTCGCGCACACTCACCACACCTTCGTGGTGGCCATAAACCCTGTCTTCACCGCGTTCCTTAGCCCAGCGGCCATTACCATCCATAATGATGGCTATATGCCGGGGCAGTTTATTACGGTCAATGGATTGCAATAAGTCCATACTTACAATAAAGACGCTTTATAAAATGTGTGCAAAGGTACAAAAATAGAAGGTAGCACTATGTAAATAAATATCCCCCAAACAGTTTAACTACACTTTAACGGCAAAACAGGGCTTATAATCAATGATTGAAGTCATATTTCTTTACAATTAAATTGCAGTAACTTTCACACCAAACCTATTTTTAATAAGAAACAGGGGCGTATGGTACATATATTAAGCCAAAGTAATTCGATTGTCGGGGAATGGATACGGGAGATACGGGATGTAAATATACAGGCCGACAGGATGCGTTTTCGCAAAAACATAGAACGCATAGGAGAAATAGCCGCATACGAGATAAGCAAGTTGCTGCCTTACGAAAAGGTAACTGTGCAGACGCCTATGGGAGAGGCCGAATGCATGCAACTGGTACAACAGCCCATACTGGCCACCATATTAAGGGCCGGCATACCGCTGCACCAGGGCCTGCTCAACTATTTTGACCATGCCGACTGCGCTTTTGTAGCGGGGTACCGGAAGCATCATCGCGACGGTACTTTTGAAATAGAACAGCATTATTTTACCAGTCCTGATCTAAATGGTAAAACCCTGATTATCGCCGACCCGATGCTGGCAACGGGGGCATCGCTGGAGCTGGCGCTGAGAACGGTAACGGAAACGGCACAACCTGCTGATATACATATTGTGTCGGTAATTGCCTGCACTACCGGCATCGAATACCTGAAGCGCAAATTACCTGCCGTACATATCTGGGCAGGTGTAATAGATGAAGAACTGACTGCTAAGGGGTACATCGTACCGGGGCTCGGAGATGCCGGCGATTTGGCCTTTGGAAGTAAAACCCAGTCTTAACCCCAACTAAAATAATCTTTTATACTGTCTTGCATAATAAGAGAATTTGGCTTATTTTGCCTTGCAGAAACTTTATTTACAACAATGATAAACGTTACCCAGATGAAGAAAATATTACTTGGAGTGAGTGCAGCAATGGTATTAGCAGGCTCAGCTATGGCACAGGATCCGCACTACACTCAATATTTTGCATCACCTTTGACCCTAAACCCGGCGTTGACTGGCCTTGTACAAAACGACCTGCGCCTTTCAGCTAATTTCCGTACTCAATGGGGTAGCGTATCTCCCAATCCTTATATTACAGGTACTTTATCTTACGATATGGCTACCATGAAGGACAGGCTTAATAACGGCGATGCCCTTGGAATCGGTATCCTGGGCCTGTTCGACCGTTCGGGACTGGGTGGCCTTCAAAACATTACCGTAGGACTTTCCGTTGCCTACCATAAAGCTTTCGGGCCTGAGAAAAACCACACGCTTTCTTTCGGTGTACAGGGTGTGCTTGTTCAGAAAAATATTGACTTCAACAAACTGCAGTTTGAAGACCAGTACGACCCCCGTACAGGTGAGCCCCGCATCAGCACCAGCGAAACTTTTGGCAATGCGGACCTTACTTATCCTGATTTCAACCTCGGTTTGATGTATTCGGGCCGCATCAATGAGCATGCTACCGCCTATGCAGGTGTTTCTATGTACCACCTGACACAGCCGGTTGAAACCTTCCTGAACGACGATTATAAAATTCACTCACGTTATACCGGTTACCTCGGCGGTTCATTCGACCTGAATGAGAACGTGGTACTGTTTGCCAGCGGCCTGTACCAGTCTCAGGCATCTACCAGCGAAGTGCTGACAGGCGCTGCGGTAGGTTTTGTACTGAACCCCGGCCACGATGAAGAATTCATCAAAAACACATTATTGTACCTGGGCGGCTGGTATCGCTACGGAGATGCCCTTTGCCCTTACGTAGGCTTCGAATGGTCTAAAATGAAACTGGGTATCAGCTACGATGTAAATATGGGCGGTTTCTCACCTGCAACCAATGGTAACGGTGGTTATGAAATCTCTCTTATCTTCAACGGCAACATCAACAAACGCGAGTTTATGCCCCGCACCAACGTATCTTGTCCCAGGTTCTAATCCTGGCTTCGAATATCATTGTATAGAAAATGCCGGCTTAACGCCGGCATTTTCATTTATAGTCCTTTACCCTTGCTCACATATTTATTCCCCTTTATACTAAAGCGGTAAGGAAGCAGGGCATCTTCCTTCGCGTATGCCACCCCCACCCTTGTAGACGCAACGATATCTTTTTCCGGAACGGTTATCCCCCTGTCCTCTATCCATATTTCTTTACCCAAAAGCGGCAAACCCGTGTGGCGGGTATGGATGCCCATTGCCGCACTTAAAGCACCGGGGCCTGCCGTTAACGACGGTTGCAGGTGCTCCTTATTGCGGCGGGCCAGCATATAGTCAACACCCTCCAAAGGCTCCAGGCCCCGTATCAGAACAGCATGGGGAACATCTTTTTTATGAGTAACCACGTTAAACAGGTGATGGATGCCGTAACATAAGTACACGTATGCAGTGCCCCCTTCGCTGAACATGATTTCCGTACGCGCCGTCCTGCGGTTTCCGTAAGCATGGGAAGCCTTATCATGCGGCCCGGCATAGGCTTCCGTTTCCACTATGATGCCTGAAGTATACCAACCATCAAAATCGGTAACCAGCACTTTGCCCAAAAGTTCCCGCGCTATCAGTACCACATCTTCCCTATCGTAAAAAGACAAAGGCAATTTCATGGGCTAAAACTACGATGCAATAGTTACCCTGCAAAAACAGTATTTTTAACCCGTTATGAGCAACGGCAAATTATACCTGGTACCTATACCCATTGCAGAAAATGCTTTGCATACGCTTGCACCTGAAGTGGCAGAACATACACTGCGTCTGAAGCATTATTGCGTGGAAAATATACGTACCGCAAGACGCTTTCTGAAAGCGCTGCACCCTTCTATAGTTATAGACGACCTTTCTTTCTCGGAGATTGACAAACATACAGGGCCGGATATACCTACGCTGAAAAAATGGCTGAAAGCCGGGTATGAAGTGGGCATCATGAGTGAAGCGGGCTGCCCCGGCATAGCCGACCCCGGCGCTGAGCTGGTTGCTGCGGCACATGAAGCAGGCGCTGTCATTATTCCACTTACCGGGCCCAACTCCCTTATCCTTGCCCTGATGGCATCGGGGCTGAACGGGCAAAGCTTTTGCTTTCATGGATACCTGCCGGTAAAAGACCCGGAAAGAAGTAAAAGAATCAAACACCTGGAACAAATATCCGGCAAAGAACGGCAGACACAATTATTCATTGAAACGCCCTACCGCAATAACCAGTTGCTTAACGACCTTTTAAAAAATTGCAGTAACACTACAAAGATTTGCATTGCGCAAAATATAACTGCCCCCGGTGCTTATATAAAAACACAAACGGTACAGGATTGGAAAAAGAATAAACCCGAACTGGAAAAAGCACCAGCCGTTTTCCTGGTGCTGGCCTAATAGGTGGCGTCTTTTATATCGACTATACCATCTACTATATACTGCCCTTTTTCAGCGTTTACCTTATCATAATCCTCACCCCGCCAGGGCAGGCTGCGACGGTATTGTACATAATGCAGTTTCACAATCTTACCCAGGCAATCCTCCAGGGAATCTGCAATCTTTTCATCTGAAACGCTGAAATAATAATATTGGGAATTAATGGCTGCGCCACGCTGCCCGAAGCCAAGTTGTATCATCTCACCTTCATAGGTCTTGAACAGGTTCCCTTTGCGTGAAAATTTTTGCAGAACACCTTCACGGTAGCCATCGCTGTACGGATTGTAGTAGAACCAGTATATATAGCCGCCTACAGAAACCAATATGAGGAGAATGGTAATAAAGATAGCCTTACGCATATATGCCGTTTATGTATCTAAAGTACAATAATCTAGCGAACACTTCTTCCCTTCCACCGATACACACCTACAAAACCCAGCAACCCTGCTATTATTATATATAGAATGTGCAGGGGCTGTAAAAAAGGGAACAGGATAAGTTGGTTACGCTTATTAAAAAAACTGGCTACCGGGTATAGGTAAAAAATCTCTGCCATAATTTTTACTGCGAGCATGCCTACTGCCAGCTTCCACAAACCCGCAAACAAGGCCACAACAAAAGACAGGTTGTACAGGTAAACAAAAGCTAAGATGGTCGTCATCTTCTTATCATCATACTTGCCCGATTTGGATGCCCAGCGTATGCGTTGCTGCAGGAAACTGCCCCAATCGGGCTGGGGAGCGGTCCTGACAATAGCTTCCTGCGCTTTTACATAAGCTATCCTGCCGGGGTATGCCTTATTTAGCTTCATCATCAGCAGGTAATCGTCGCCCGATGCCAGGTGGTCAACGCCTGTATAGCCGCCCACGCTCTCAAAAGCACTATGTGAAAAAGCAAGATTAGCGCCGTTGCACATATTGCCCATACGCAACTTATGACTGGCAACCGTAATGCCCTGCATACTCATAAAATCAAGCGACTGGAACTGCTGCACCGTACTGCCGTTGCAGGTAAAGTCAACAGGTGCTACAACCATAGCGGCCTGTTCTTTTTCATAAGCATATACCATATTCCTGAGCCAGTCTTTCCCCGCTATGCAATCGGCATCCGTTGTTATAATCAGTTCGCCTGCACTGGTGCTGATACCTGCTTCTATTGCCTTTTTCTTGTACGAGTTGACAACGGTCCCCTTTTGTATATAATCGGCCAGTTGAATACAACGAAGGTTTGTGGCCAAGGGAAACAAATGGCAAATATTTCCCGTACCATCTTCCGAATGGTCGTCCACTACAATTACTTCCAGTAAGTGTTGCGGGTAGCGCTGGTTCAATACAGCCGGCACGCACTTATCAATATTTCCCATTTCATTTCTTGCCGGGATGATTACACTCACATGCGTGCGTGGTGAAAAACCGTTTGGTACAGTCTCTGAACTTTGCTGCGCCCACCCTACCCGGTACAGCAGCATCAATGCCACGTAGCAAACTGTGAGCGCTATGCAAATGGTCATTATCATTCCGGCAGCAGGCATTGGACTATTTGCGGCAGGGTATCTTCATCCATCACCCTGTGGCCTTTGTTCACAATATGTAATTGTACCGTATCCATACCTTTCCGGAAACGCTTGCCCATATCGGGCGGGATTATCTTATCGAAGCTGCCCATGAATATGTGAACAGGAATTTTGTGTTTATTCACCATAATCCGCACCTTGCTGTTATTGGGTATCACCCGGCACATAGCCGGCCATACATCCTGCAAAAACCTTCGGCTGCCATCCGTTTGCAGGTATTGCATGGCAAACTTGTACTTTGTTTCACTAACGAGTTTTCTATGTCTTACCCAGTCAATAAAAGGGAAATATCTTCCGGGGTTTGATAAAAAATTATGGAACAGTTTTTTACCGAAATAGGTACGTGTAAAGAAATAATAAAAACTGCTGAACGAAAGGCCGTCCGGGGCTATCAATACTACATTTTCAACTGCCTCAGGCATCATTTCAATTACTTTCAGGCACATGCGCCCACCCATGCTGTAGCCCATCAGTGATACTTTATCTACCTTAAATTCATCTTTAAACAACCATACTATAGACATCAGCTCTTTAACCTGCATTTCGTGCGGCCTTTGCCACTCCGTTTTTCCATGGTGCGGCAGGTCGATAGAAATGACCGTATATGCATGCCCCAGGTGTTTTATGAGCGGCTCAAACATGTCCGCATTGTTGCCATACCCGTGAAAACACAACAGTAACTTTTCTCCCTGCCCCATACGCAGGCAATGCACTTTATGTTGTCCTATAGTAATATATCCTGACTGCATCTTTCTGATAACAGCTTCAAAAATAATCAAATAAAGGCGGCCTTGATTAAGCAATAATTAACACATTTCACTTTTGTTTTTTCGGTAGCTTTATAACAGAAACTTGAATAATCATGGAAGTAAGAGCGCAAAAGACGGTACAAGGCGGAGGTTTCCTGATACAACAGCCGGATGTTACCAACATCTTTACCCCTGAAGATTTTACGGAAGAACAGCGCATGATAGAGCAGACATGCGATGAATTTCTTGATAAAGAGGTGCTCCCCCATATACTGGAAATAGACCAGCAAAAAGAAGGGTTGATGCCATCCCTGCTGGATAAGGCCGGGGAACTGGGGCTTTTAGGGGCTGCCCTGCCGGAGCAATATGGCGGGCTGGGAGAAGATTTCGTAACGGCTACATTGATAAACGAAGCCCTCGGCGGCGGACATTCTTTTGCAGTAGCTATGGCCGCACATACGGGCATCGGCACATTGCCTATATTGTATTTTGGTACGGAAGAACAAAAACAGAAGTATATACCTAAGCTGGCAAGCGGCGAAATGAAAGGCGCGTATGCGCTTACAGAACCCGGGTCAGGCTCGGATGCACTGGGCGCAAAAACTACTGCTACACTGACGGAAGACGGTAAACATTACCTCATCAACGGGCAAAAAGTATGGATAACCAATGCAGGTTTTGCAGATGTGTTTACCGTATTTGCCAAGGTAGACGGGGACAAGTTCAGCGCCTTTATTGTAGAGCGTGATACGCCCGGCCTCAGTTTTGGCGAAGAGGAGCATAAAATGGGCATTAAAGGCTCCAGCACCCGGCAATTGTTTTTTGAAGACTGCAAAGTGCCTGCAGAAAACCTGCTGGGCGAAATAGGCCGCGGCCATATCATAGCCTTCAATATATTGAATATAGGCCGACTGAAACTTTGCGCTGCTGCCCTGGGCGGGGCGAAACGTGCCGCTAATACCTCTATTAAATATGCCATTACCCGCGAGCAGTTTAAAACGCCTATTGCCAATTTCGGGGCCATACAGCATAAAATGGCAGAAATGGCCATACGCATTTTTGCCTGCGATAGTGCGCTGTACCGCACCGCCAAATGGATAGATGATAAGGAAAAGGAACTGCACGCCGCAGGCAAACCGGCAGAAGAAACACTGCTGGGCGCTGCCGAAGAGTTTGCCATTGAGTGCGCCATACTCAAAGTTATCGGCTCTGAAATGCTGGACTACGTGGTGGACGAAGGCGTACAGATACATGGAGGCAATGGCTTCTCTGACGAATACAATATATCGCGGGCATACCGCGACAGCCGTATTAACCGCATATTTGAGGGCACTAATGAAATTAACCGCCTGCTGACGCTGGATATGTACCTGAAACGCGCCATGAAAGGACGCATCGACCTGATGGGGCCTGCTATGGCCATACAGAAGGAACTGATGAGCATTCCCGACTTTGGGGAAGACGATGCACCGTTTGCAGCAGAACTGAAAGCAATAGCTAATTTCAAAAAAGCCATCCTGATGAGTGCGGGTGCTGCGGTACAGAAACTGATGATGAAGATTGAGAACGAGCAGGAAATACTGATGTACCTTGCCGATATGGTGAACGATACCTTTATGGCGGAAAGTACACTGCTGCGTGCTATGAAGATGCAGGAAAACAGGAATGAAAATGCAGCTTTAGCCATAGATATGGCACGCACCCTGATAGCCGATGCCGCCGACCGCATTAACCATGCAGGCAAAAACGCCATCAATGCATTTGCCGAAGGTGATGAACAGCGCATGATGCTGATGGGGCTGAAACGTTTTACAAAAACAGACAGCTTCAATACCAAAGCAGCACGACGCAGAATAGCGGCAAAACTGGTAGAAAAACAGGAATATTTCTTTTAGAAACAGTATGTAGCGGCTAATGACATCCAACAAATACTTATATCATATTTAATTGAGATTTGGTATATTTAAAAGATGTAAATTCGCCGCCGAATACGATGAAACTGAAAACTATTGATTCAAAGTATAATTTTGCTGTTTCACGGCTGTTTACCTCTTCGCTGTTATCAAAATTAAATGACCCATTAGAGGAACAATCTATTCGTGACTTGCTCTATGAATGCAAATTATATCCCAAAAATAAAAAATGGGATTTAGCATGTGCCTTACAAGTCGCTTACGATTATTTAAAGATGAATTATAGATGCGAATACATCTATAAGAATGAAATAGCCAACCAATTACTATTGAATTATCATTACGATAATTCTGCAGCCCTTTTAAGAGAAGTAACATCTATCAATTCAATAGCTGATATAGTAATAATAAATGGTCATACCGTCGTGTATGAAATAAAATCAGACTTAGATAGTTTTGATAGATTAACGAGTCAAATTAATTCGTATAAACCCCTATATGATTTTGTTTATGTAGTTACTCACCCTGCGGCTGTAAATACGATAAAAAGCAAAATTGACAAATCAGTAGGAATTATTGTCTTAGAACAAGATGGGTCTTTGGTTACACAGAAAAAACCTATATCAAATCGTAAATTATTTGACCCCAACAAAGCAGTATTTACTTTACGCCATTCTGAATTACTAGCAGCATATAATAAATATGTTGGTAAACCACCAGCAATAGGAACGGCCTTGATTCACGAACTCTGCTATAATTGGTTCATAACATTGGATAAATATGGTGCACATGCTGTCTTTAATGAAGCGTTAAAATCAAGAAAACCTTCAACAACCCAATTTAAACTAGTTAAGGATAGCCCTTTCCCTTTGAGAATGGTCTTTTTAAGTAAAACGTTGTCAAAAAAATATTGCATTGAAACAATGGAAAAATTCAATATATTTGATTAACCCAAAATCAATATACTATGTATTTTCCTTATTTCCGTGGAAAGCAATTTGAATTAGAAGCCATCATTGAAGCTCCATCAACAATTTATACCAATACCGTACCTATTGTTGAACCTGTTAATTTATCTACACGAAATCTAAATTTATTCCACCGAATAAATAAACAAGCTTTACCCCTAATTTTGATAACTAACCCTTACCACCCTAGCAGATCACCTGTCAGTTTAGCTGATATTCAAGCACTAATCACTACGCAATTAGCCGGACACCCTTCACTTTTGCTTGGATTTATTGTTGATGCAAGGTTTTCTAGTACAAACCTAACAACATTTCTAACCTCAAACAGACGCTTAGATAAAGTTTTAGTATTTCGGAATGACCCCCTACCCTCAACTATAACTGCCATCCAAAGGGCGCTATCGACTCACACTATTAGTTATCTTGTTTTTGATGAAAATAAAACTAGTGCTTTGACAAGGTCTAATTTCTTAACTCATACTGGCAAAGTATTATTAACAGATGGATTTCAACGACATGATGCGAATGTGAACTATCCAACCATGAGTACTTTTACTTCTAATTATAGCAATTATAATAAAAATGGATGGGTTGGCATAGGAGATTACTTAACTGTTGGCGATCATTTTCAAGAAGGAGGTGGTCCTGTATTCGTCGTCGCTTTACATGTAACGAGATCCACCCCTCAAGGTTTAGTAGTACATCATTTTTTATCTACTACTAACCAAACTATTCGTGGACAAGGCCCTTTAAAATTTGCGGAGGCAAATCTGGCGTTAGTTTCATCAAATCATGTTAAACCTATGAAAACAATAGGTATTAGCTACTATAGAAATTGGCATAGTACTAGTCACAATCCTCAATTAGGTGCTGCAAAGAAAGCATCAATGATACATCATATGGAAGTTATGTCCTTATTAGTTTGATAAACAGTAAATGTAATAAGCCTATATTACTACTTCTCTATCAAAAAACAACTCCGGTGCAACCTGCCCTGGAAATCGAAGGGAGTAGTGGCATTGGTAATATCCTGTATACCGGGGGTAGGAATGCTATCCCTGTCCAGTACAAAGCCACGGTAGTTATTACTGAAGTATATTTTACCACCATCTGTGCAGCTTTTCAGTAGCTGCTTCAGCAGTTTCACATGGTCGCGCTGCACATCAAATATATCGTCCATCTGTTTACTGTTCGAAAAGGTGGGCGGGTCACAAATAACCAGGTCAAAAGTATTTGCAGGCAGGTTTTTAATTACCTCCATTACATCGTCATGAATAAACTCGTGCTTCTCATCATCATACAGCTTATTATACTGCATATTGCGTTTGGCCCAGTTCAGGTAGGTTTTGGAAAGGTCAACTGAAGTAACACTTTCAGCACCGCCATGCGCTGCATATACACTAAACGAACCCGTATAGCAAAAAAGGTTCAGTACGCGTTTACCCTTTGCCTCGTCCCGCACCATAGCGCGGGTAATGCGGTGGTCAAGGAAAAGACCGGTATCTAAATAGTCGGTCAGGTTGATGATAAAGCTCAACCCGTTTTCCGGCACAATGCGCTCTACCTTTTGCTCTGCAAATTTTTCATATTGCCCCTGCCGGCCTGCTTTTCGCTGCCGCACTTTCATATATATGGCATCTGCCGGCAGCTCCAGCACGGTAGCAATCACTTCTTTGCAAGCTTGCAGCCATGCATCATGCTCCTCATCTTCCATGCCATGCCTGCGCTTATATTCGGCAGCATGTACCACGTCTTTATACAGGTCTATGGCAAATGGAAATTCCGGCAGGTCATGGTCGTAAAAGCGAAAACAGGCAACCTCCTGCCTGCGTGCCAGTTTGCTGTAATGCTTATACATCTTGCGCAGCCGGTTTTCAAACATTACCAGCTTAGTGGAAAAATCGAAAGTCAAAATCTGTTGAATGGATTAACCGCTGTGAAGCGCTTATTTTATATAACTTATCTGTTTATTGGCAGGTGGTGTGTATTTCACACCTGTATTGTGCGGCAGGTTCTTTTCCCATTTTTTATAATAGGCGCTGTCTTCTTTTGACATAGGGAAGTCTTTGGCAAAAACCATTTCATCTACCTGGTAATCTTCTTCTCTCAACAGCCGCCCGTTCTCTGCATCATAAAACCGCCAGATGCCGTGCCGCATCGTTGTCTTATCTTTAGGTACGGCCTTCAGGCTTTCCATACCGGTTATAGGGTTGGTGACGATAACCGAGTCAATATCGCTTGTATGGTCAATGCTGCGGTAGTGGCCCAGGCAGGTCATGCGGCCGTTTTCATAATATTTCACTTCCCCGTCCAGCAGGTTATTCCTGTAATTTTCCATAGACACCAACTGGTGGTCTGGGGTGAGCTTATACCAGGGTCCTTCTTTTTGTCCATGCTCATAATTGCCAAAAGCAATATATGCTTCTTCGCCCATCCTTGCATCTTTGGATATTACCCACGTTCCGTGAGGCCTGCCGTCTGCATCCCTCTTATTGATATTTGTATTCGGGGTACTTTGCTCCTGTGCAGTAGCCAATAAGGCACAACACAGTAAACTCTGCAATAAAAGGATTCTGAATAATTTCATTATTAAATATTGGCTTTATATGCTACGACGCGCACGTACCAAATTACACATTTTAAAGCCAGTTGCAAGCTTAAACGGCAAAAGAGGAACCGCAACCACAGGTACTGCTCGCATTGGGATTACTAAAGACGAACCCGCGCGCATTCAACCCGTCCTCGAAATCTATTTGCATACCATAGAGGTATATGCCATGCGCTTTTTTCATCACCACGGGTATCCCTTCTATTTCATATATTTCATCATCCTCTTCCTTCTGGTCAAAACCCAGCACATAGCTTAAACCGGAGCATCCCCCTCCTTTTACACCAATGCGTAAAAATTGCCCTGTTTCGAAACCGGGTTCATTCATCAGCCTGTTCAGCTCTTTTATGGCCCCCTGTGTCAGGTTCACAGGGCTTTGTACAGTCGTTTCCATCTGTTAATGAATACTTTCTGCAAAGTTACCATACATTAAAAGCGTATCCAAATACAGAACGTTAAAGTATCAGTACTGTCAATAATTATATAGGCTGTTAATTCCTGCCCGATATAAAAGAACATTTTTTACTTTTGCATCCTGCAAATCAGATAATTAACATGAGCGAGGTATTAGATACGATTATCAGCGAAGCTGCCAGCCAGATGAAAAAGGCCATCAGCCACCTTGAAACCGAATTGAGCCGCATACGTGCCGGTAAAGCCAACCCACAGATACTGGACGGTGTGTATGTTGAGTATTACGGCGCACCGACCCCGTTGTCGCAGGTGGCCAATATTACCACTCCTGATGCCCGCACCCTTGCTATACAGCCCTGGGAAAAGAATATGATGGGCCCCATCGAAAAAGCTATTATTGCTTCTAATGTGGGATTGAACCCGCAAAACGACGGTACGATGATACGCCTGTTCCTGCCGCCGCTTACAGAAGAGCGCCGTAAAGAATTGGTAAAACGTGTAAACCAGGAAGGTGAAGCTGCCAAGGTATCTATACGTAATATACGCCGCGAAGCTATTGAGCAAGTGAAAAAGGAACAAAAAGACGGCCTCAGCGAAGACGTGGCCAAAGATGCGGAAGCACGCATACAGGGCGTTACCGACAAACATATTATACTGGTTGACCAGCACTGTAAGGATAAGGATAAAGAGATAATGACCATATAATTTATCATGGCGGGTTTGACGATGTGATGTCCATAACTAATACTCAATATCCGGGCTCATGAGCGAACTGCATAAGCAAATCATACTGCTGTTCTCCATTCCCATTTATGCGATACTGATTCCTTTGGAGCTGGTGTTGAGCCACTTTCATGGCTGGAAATATTATGGCTGGAAGGAAACACTGGCCAATATTTATCTCAATATCGTCAATGCAGGCGTTGATCTGCTTTTGCGCGGGCTGGCGCTGGCAGTACTGGTTTTCTTTTCGCAATATGCATTGCCCATTTCATGGAACCCTGTTGTGTATTGGGTAGCCCTTTTCTTTTGCGAAGACATTATGTTTTGGCTGGAGCATTATGTGGACCATTCCTGCCGTTTTTTCTGGGCGGTGCATGTTACCCACCACTCGTCTGAAGAATACAACCTGACAACCGGTTTCCGCTCATCGGTGCTGATGCCATTCTACCGTTATATTTATTTCATCCCGCTGGCAGTACTGGGCTTCCGGCCGCTCGACATATTGTTTATGTATGCCATTACACAGATATACGGCATACTGGTACATACGCAGGCCATAAAGAAACTGCCCCGCTGGATAGAATATATATTCGTTACACCGTCGCACCACCGCGTACACCATGCCAGCAATATACCTTACCTGGATAAGAATATGGGCATGGTACTCATCATCTGGGACCGGTTGTTTGGCACTTTTGTGGAAGAAATGCCGGAAGAAAAACCGAAATACGGCATCACCACCCCACCCGACAACCCGCACCACCCTGTAAAAATGATTTTCCACGAATGGGAAAACATAGCCAAAGACCTGAAACGGAAAGACATTTCGTGGAAGGCAAAAATGGGCTACCTCTTCAAAGTGCCGGGCTGGAGCCACGACGGCAGCCGCCCCACTACCAAAACATTGCAAAGGCAATGGAGAGCAGAACAACAAATAAAAAAGGCAGCCGGAAAAGCTACCCCTAAAATTTTGTTGCAGGAAGAACCGGAAACGGTTGCTTAAAGCCCGCCCATTTTTAATATCTTTTTATATTCTGCCGGCTTCACAGTACCTACCGACAGCCGCGACAAGCGTACCAAATCCATATCCGCCAGGGAAGGTTCCGCTTTGATGGCTTCGAGCGTTACCGGTTTAGGCATGGCCTTTACCGGCTTCAGGTCTACTACCACCCAGTTAGTATCTTCAGTTGTCGGGTCCTGGTATGCAGTTTTCACTACTTCTGCAATACCTACGATAGCCAGTCCTTCGTTACTATGATAAAAAAATACCTGGTCGCCTTTTTGCATATTGCGCAGGTTATTGCGGGCTGCATAGTTGCGCACCCCGTCCCAGAATGTTTTACCATCTTTTACAAACTGGTCCCAGCTATACTTGAACGGTTCTGATTTTACAAGCCAGTAGTTCATATTACACTCAGCGGTTTTGCCCTTTAAAAATAATAATTGTTGTTTTAATTGCCCTATCATTTATCGCGCTGCAACAGGTAAGCCGCCAGTTGCCGCAACGGCTCTTTACGTGCACTCATTACGGCTACTTCTTCCAGGCAATCGAATGCCAGTTGCGAATAATGCGCTACCGCTTCACGACAGGCTGTATCAGCACCTGTATTTTGATATAATTGCAGCATGGCAGGTACTTTTGTTTCATCGTCGCGCTTCATAAGCGCCTGTATAGCCGTTAACTGCAGGGGATTGGCATTTTCCATTGCCTTCAGCAACAGGTAGGTTTTCTTATTCGCTTTTATGTCACCACCGTTTTGCTTTCCAAGTTTTTCGGTTTCGCCGAAAGCATCCAGGTAATCGTCCTGCAACTGGAAAGCGATACCCAGGTTCTTTCCAAACTCATATAGCTTATTGGCATTGCCCTCCGTACTGCCACCCAGCAAAGCCCCCATTTTCAGGCTGCAGGCCAGCAGTACTGATGTTTTATAGGTAATCATCTGTATATATTCCTCAATCTTTACATCCTCACGCGCTTCAAAATCCATGTCTATTTGCTGTCCTTCGCATACTTCAATTGCTGTACGGTTGAACAGGGATAAAACCTGCGGTAAATGTTCTTTCACCTTTGCCAGTTGCTCATAGGCAAATATATTGATGACATCGCCGCAAAGGATGCCTGCCGTAAGCCCGTTCCGCTCATGTATAGTGGGCATACCGCGGCGCAGCGGGGCTTTGTCCATTATATCATCGTGCACCAGTGTAAAGTTGTGAAACAGTTCTACCGCCAAACCTGCGTGCCAGGCATCTTCTGTAATGGGTCCAAATAATTCATTAGCCATCAGGCACAAAACCGGCCGTACGCGTTTACCACCCAGTTTCAGGAAATAGGTAAACGGTTCATAAAGACTTTGGGGAGATGCGGGTATAGATAATTGGTTGATTCGTTCTTCAAAAAGGGGTACCAGTTGTGTGAAACTGTGCATGATTATTTTTTGCGTTTGGTAGATTTTTTGACCTGTGGCCTGCCCGTACTTTTCGCCCTGCCACGCGGCGAAGATACAGCTTTGGTTTTTCCCGCCGATTGTTTTGGCAGTTCCAGTATCGTATAATCTATCTGTCGTTTTTCCAGGTTAGCAGCTACCACACGCACCCGTACCTTATCGCCCATACCAAAACGCAGTCCCGTATGCCTGCCTACCAGTGCGTATTCTCCCTCACGCAGTTCAAAGTCGTCAAACTCCGCAAGGTCGGCTATGGAAATCATGCCCTCACATTTATGTTCCACCGTCTCGGCCCAGAAGCCGAAGGCGGCTACCCCACTGATAACGGCATCAAAATCTTCACCTACATGCTCCTGTATATACTCCACCTGTTTGTATTTATTGGCTGCACGCTCGGCTTCCATAGCCCTGCGTTCCTGGTCGCTGCAATGGCGGCATTGCTGTTCCAGGTTTTTAATAGGGTGTATATCTTTTTCCAGGCACTCCTGTAATATGCGGTGCACCAATACATCGGGGTAGCGGCGTATGGGCGATGTGAAATGGCAATAATCGGCAAAGCCCAACCCGTAGTGGCCTATATTCTCAGTAGTATATACCGCCTTTGCCATAGTGCGTATGCCGAGGCTTTCCAGCACATGCTGCTCGGGCTTGCCCTGCACCATTTTCAGCATATCGTTGAACGACTGAGCAATATGCTCCGGAGTATTCATATTGAACTTATAGCCGAACCTGGCGGCAAAGGCAGTGAATACGCCCAGCTTCATCTCATCAGGCACATCATGCACCCGGTACGGGAATGGTACCGGCTTACCTTTTACCTCCAGCCCCGATACATATTCTGCCACGGTGCGGTTGGCCAGCAACATCAGTTCTTCTATCAATTGGTGTGCTTCTTTACTTTCCTTTACCACAATGCCAATAGGGCGCCCGCTCTCATCCAGCTTAAACCTTACCTCCTGCGATGAGAAGTTAATAGCCCCTTTCTTAAACCTTGCCTTGCGCAGGTTCTGCGCTATTTCATTTAGGATATGTATTTCATCTTCGTGGTCACCGCTTGCCCCTTCTATTATCTCCTGCACCTCCTCGTAGGTAAACCTGCGTTCAGAACGGATAATCGTTTTGCCCAGCCAGTAATCTTTTACTTTCCCTGCTTTGTTGATATGGAATATGGCCGAGAACGTGTATTTATCTTCATAAGGCCGAAGGGAGCATAGCTCATTCGAAAGCCTTTCAGGCAGCATCGGCAATACTCTGTCGGGCAGGTACACACTGGTAGCCCGCAGGTAGGCTTCTTTGTCCAGTGCCGAGCCGGCTTCTATATAATGGCTTACATCTGCTATATGCACGCCAATCTCGTACATACCACCCTTCAGCGATACAAATGATATGGCATCATCAAAATCTTTGGCATCTACCGGGTCGATGGTCATGGTCATTATCCCGCGCAGGTCGCGGCGTTTTTTCACCTCCTTGCTGTCAACGCCTTCCGGGTAGCGGGCTGCTTCTTCCAATACATCATCAGGGAAAGTGAGCGGGAAACCGTTCTCCACCAGTATGCCCTGCATAGCTATTTCATTAGCCGACTCATGTGTCAGTACGCTTACTACCTCCCCTACCGGGTTCTTGGTCTTTTCTGTCCACTCTACAATTTTGGCTATAGCCTTGTCACCGTGTTTGGCCCCATTCAGCAGGTGCAGGGGAATAAATATATCTACCGGAACTTTATCGCTATCGGGTACCAAAAATGCGAAATGGGGGTGCACTTCCATCCGCCCGCTAAACTCTGTTTGCTTGCGGCGCACTACTTCAATTATTTCCCCTTCGGGGCGGCTGCCAAACTTTTTGCCCCTTTCATTTACTTCTACTCTTACTTCATCGCCATTCAGCGCATTGCGCAGACCGCCACGTTTTATCATCACATCCTTTTCCAACCCCTCCACTATTACAAACCCCATTCCCCCGCGGGTCACTTCAAGCCTGCCTTTATATATTTTTTTGCCGGAACTGTCTTTCTTTTTTTGCGATGCTTTCTTTTTACCCATAAAACTCCATGTTTTCAGTTATTGTTTTTTCAACATAGCTCAAAACTATGCTATCAAAATCATTCCCCCCATTAAATAAAAAGGCAACGGTGATTGGGGCTATAATCAAAGGAATATTCCATTCCCGTATTTTATCGGCATGCAGGTGCAGCCTTGCCGCATCTTTTTCTGTTGTTACCAATATCTTGTCCGGAACCTCCCAGTTATTATACGTTTCTTTAATTTCTTCCAGGTCGCGGCTCATAAAATAATGATGGTCGGCATACGAAAGTGTGTGTACCGATGCGGCCTGCGATTCCAGGTAGTGAACCAAAGGCTCCGGCTTGGCAATGCCGCATACTAAAACTGCATTTTTTCCCTTCATAAAAAAAGGCTCACCCGTAAAGAAATTGTATGGCTGCCCATATTGTATGGCCGTAAAAAATACTTTTTGGTGTGGCAACGGGTTAATTTTTTTTACCATGTTATCCGCTTCTGCCTTGCCCAGGTCTACCGGGCACTTGGAAACTATTATTATATCGGCCCGGTGATATGCCGACCTGCTCTCTCTCAATGTACCTAAAGGGAGAATATGGTCTTTGTAAAACGGCTTGGAAAAATCTGTAATAAGAATATTTATCCCGGCCTTTACCGAACGGTGCTGGTAGGCATCATCCAGTAGTACGGCTTCCACATCGGGCCGCAATTGCAAAAGGCGGGGTATACCCGTTATCCGTTCTTCAGCCACACTCACCGCTATATCAGGATATTTAATATGATACTGCATTGGCTCGTCACCTATACGCAAGGCATTGGCTTTTTCATCTGCTAAAATGAACCCTTGCGTCCTTCTTTTATACCCCCGGCTCATAGTGGCCACCCTGAAACGATATTGTAACAATCTTATTATGTATTCAACGTGCGGCGTTTTCCCGGTACCTCCAACTGACAAATTGCCAACACTAATAACCGGTGGGCTGAACTCAACCGACGAAAAAAATCCTGTATCGTAAAGCCGGTTTCTCAGCCAAACTACCGCACCGTAAATAAGTGCGAATGGATATAAAAAAATGCGAACTATTGAAAATATATAATAAAGTGTATTGCGATTACTCATAAAGTTTTTCTTAATTTATCTCCTCACGCTTCTCTGTACACGCTTAGTTATAAAATTCTGACTTCCAGTAGCCAAATTACTCTATTGTAATCATTAATCTTGCCAATATTTTTACTATATCTAAATATTAAATTCAGAAAGATTATTATAAATTAATGATTTTCAATTAATAGTAAAATTTTTATGGAAACAATATAGAGGTTATTTATAACGACACAATTTTCAGGAAAAATAATGTCTGCAAGCTGCATAAATCATACAAAATAGATTAAAGTAATTTTATGATAAAACTATTAAAATATTTACAATCAATATTTTAAATAAAAATTACTTACAAACTAAAAAAATTCAGCACAAAATATGCCTATAAGCCCGAAAAATCAGCACCTGACTATTTGTCAAAAGCATCCACAGAAAAACACGACTTAAACAAACACTTTAAATAACTCCGCTTTCATTCAATTCTACCTTTCTCTTCCTTATAGGATCCGGAATGTTGCAATACCTCTATACCACTTTGAAAAGACCCACTTAAAGTTATTGTTCAATCACAACCCGGCACTAGTTTGCAGAAATGCCTGGGCAGAAAAGCCGGAATGAAATAGCAGGAGGTAGCATTATTCTATTGATAAGTGGAAAGTGGTTACTGCTATCATGTATTTATAAAAGATATAGTTTATGCCCTTATGTCAGTTGGAAGAAAAGCCTCCTCCCCTTATCTTATAAAAGATATGCTCAACACACTTTTTATTTACAGCAAAGTCATACATATAGAATACATTTGCACTATAGAGATAACCTCCATTTATGAAAAATTTCCTTTACACATTTTTGATACTGATTGTCCCTGCCAGACTTATGGCTCAGCCAACAATTAATAATGCATATAACTATAGCACCGGTACTACGGTCAAAAATATACGCTGTGTCGACATGGGAGCCGGTAATGCCGGGGCTAACCAAACCTGGGATTTCACCTCACTGACACCGGTGGGCAATGGCAAAGACACTGCACGGTACTGGTATATGTCACCGGCCTCCAATGCACCGGTTTCAGGCGCCAACCTGGTAGAAAAAAGCTCGGACAGCACCTATGTATATATTAAAGCAAGTGCAGCGCAAGATGAAATATTGGCTATAGCAGATTCATCTGCCGGCAATTATAATTTAACCGTGACTTATACGAATAGTGTACTTTTCTTCAAAAGGCCACTCACTTATGGCATGAATTTCACAGATAATTCGGCTGAACAATATTCCGTATCCAGCTTTAACCTGCAGGGCAGCGGTAATATATCATTTAAAGTAGATGGGTACGGCACACTGAAACTTCCTAATAACCAAACATACAATGATGTATTACGGGTGGAAATAAAACAGCACCAAAGTGATACGGTACAATTTCCTGCTCCCAGTGTCGCTGTAATGGATGTGACCCGCTACCTTTGGTTTGATGCAAATCATAGATCTCCTTTGCTGCGTATAGATGCTGTGGACATTACCTCTGACCTGTTCACCAATTCCAAATCATTTGCAGAATACTTGTACGAAGAACATGCCTCTGCAGTAGCAGATGTACAAAAACAAAATATGGAGTTAACAGGCTCATTTTCCGGCAATACCCTTTACCTGAACGGCAGCTTCGATACAAAAAAAGATTATATTGTACAGGTATATAACCTTAACGGGCAAAAAGTTTATCAAAGTACCTTCACGGGAGTTGGGCAACAACATATTTTCACTGCAAATAGTCCACTGCCGCAGGGTTTATACCTTGTTTCCGTAACCGAAAACGGGAATAACTACAATAACACTACTATAAAAGTCCCCAAACAATAACACATTATTAAATATTTGTCATATAACTTGCGGCCGGAAAAACCGGCCGCTTTTATTATGAATTGGATACAACACCCAGCCGTATTGGAAAATGCATGGTTAAGGCTCGAACCTTTATCCAGCAGACATATCGACGAGTTAATCGGGGCTTCCCGCAACCCGGAAATATGGGCGCACATGACCTTTAACGGCATGGATACCGCACATTTCAGGAACGAACTGAAAAGTGCATTGTTGCGCAAATCTGTTGGAGATGAATATGCTTTTACTATATTTGACAAAAGAGAGGGCCGCATTATAGGGAGTACAAGGCTGTATAATATGTTTCCGGCACACCGAAAGCTGGAGATAGGGTGGACATGGTACGACCCTGCCTGCTGGGGCAAAGGCCATAATACTGTTTGTAAGTTGCTATTGCTGACCTATTGTTTTGAAACGCTGAAAACTGTACGCGTACAATTCCAAGTGAACAGCAAAAATGAGCGGAGCAGGAATGCAGTACTAAAAATCGGGGCAAAATTTGAAGGCATACTTCGCAATGACCGTATAAGGGATAACGGAATAATAAGAGATACCGCCATGTACAGTATCATTGATGCTGAATGGGCGGAAGTGAAAAAGATGTTATCAAAAAAAACTGAGGCGTTCAATTTGTGATGAGGTCCTTTATATGGGCATATACAATTTTGCTTGGCTTCCCCTTGCAATATGCAGTAGCCCAAAACAACACATTATTGCAGCAATATCTGGATAAAACCGATTTTTTCAGGTTAAGGGATGAGATGGAAAAACAGGACGGGCAGCTCAGCACTGCCGAAAGACTGTATTATTCTTCCATCGTTTACAATGCATTCAATAAAAATGACCTTGCAACCCGCAAGGCCGATTCCTTTTTGCAGTACTATACTACCGGCTGGAGCGATAAACAGATACTGCGCATAGAAGAAATGCTGATGGATAGCTATGCAAAAGCCGGGAAGTATAAAAATGCCGCTGCAATCAGTGCCATCGTACTCGAAAAATACGCACCTGAACTAAGGGCAGGACTGGAGAATACGCGGAAAATATGGTTATCGCTGGCAAAGGCACCTGCCCAGACGCTGAATTATATGGGGCCAGTATCTATGCCCGTTTCAAGAAACGATATACAACTTTATGAGATACCCGTAAAGATCGGAACGCACAAAGAAGAAAAATTCATTTTTGATACAGGGGCAAATATTTCAACCATATCCCAAAGCTATGCGGATAAGCTTGGTTTAAAGCCTGTAGATGTCCTTTTCGATGTAAGTACGGCACAGGGCAAAAAAGTAAAATCCGGTTTGGCGCTGGCCGATAGCCTGTGGATTGGCAATGCTTTATTCAAGAATGTTGTTTTTATTGTAATGCCGGATGATAAATTGAATTTCCCTTCCCTTAATATATACCTGAACGGTATTATCGGCTTTCCCGTCATCAGCGCTTTCGGGGAAATACAAATCAGCCGCGATGGCATACTTACAGTACCGCAGCAGCCGGATAATACACACATACAAAACCTTGCGTTCAACGGGCTCACCCCTCTTGTGCAGGCAAAGGCCGGAACTGATACACTTGTCTTCCAGTTCGATACCGGCGCTGTTAATACACATTTATTCAGTAATTATTATACCAAATACAATGCGCTTATAAAAAAGAACAGCAACCACGAACGCAAAAAGCTAATGAGCGCAGGTGGTGCCAGAGGCATGAAGATGTATACTATGCCCGATTTGCGGCTGCAAATCGGCAACGACATAGCGCATCTTAATAATGTAAACATTTATACACGCCCCGTACACGGGGCTGGAGAAGGCATTGCTATGGGCAATATCGGGCAGGACGTAATCAGGCAATTCAGTACAATGGTGCTGAATTTTGACCGCATGTATGTAGATTTCCGTTAAGCTTCATTTAAACTGCCTGCCGCCAGTTCTTCCGAATCAATATCTCCCCCCTCCACTATACGGAAGGCCATATCCATAATAGCCGGGTAAAGCATATTATATACCTGCTGCTTGGATGCAGGTATATCATTATGTTCAATGCCCAGGATGTAAATAATTGATTCAGGCACTTCCATTGCGGCACATAGCTTCTTCAGCGTCTTTCCGCGCGGACGTTTCAGGTTGTTTTCAATTTGTGAAAGGGAGGTTTGCGAGATATTACATTTGCGGGCCAGTTCTACCTGCGAAATATGCTGTTTTTTTCGGATCATCCTGATCGCAGTACCTTCTTTCATAGCCAAGTACAGTCTGTTAGTTATTAAAGGGTGACAAAACCGTTAAGGGTGATGTATGAATATAGAAAAGAAGAATCTATTATGGCATTAATGTAAGATAACCTACCTCTTTTTACAGACTAAACAGGATAATTAGCTGCTGAAATAATTCGCGGGGCCGCAAACATATTCCAATTCCGGTTGCAATATCGTCATGGGTAGTTCCGTGTACTATTTTTCCGTTTCCCTGTATATCGTTTGTCCGGTAATGCACATTGTAGTCACTTTGCATCGTAAACAAATAACATATACAGCAATGAGCAAAACAAACACACAGATTATACAACGTCCGCCACCATGCAAATGACTATAAAAAAACTGTCGCTATGGCGGCAACCAAGCGACAGGAAAAAATTTTAACCAAATTCAATCAACAAAAATCAAATTAATTAAAATCTTAAAAGTAAAGTTATGAAAAAATCAATTCTATTCTCCGTTTTTGCTGTAGCAGGCATATTGTCATTCACAGCAGCCAATGCGCAAAAGGGGTTCAATGCCGGCATACAGGTCACACCTCAGCTAAGTACCATGCACAACAGCGATGATGCTGACAATAAAGCATTCGACTATAAAACCACCTTCGGTGCATCTTTCGGCGTAGCAGGCGGTTACAACTTTCATAAACATATGGGCATAGGTACAGAAGCAATGTATTCTATACAAGGCCAGAAATACGAGCTGAACGGCACAGAGTTTACACAACGCATCAGCTACCTGAAAGTACCCGTACTCTTTACATACAATACCAACCCTGCAGCCAAAGTGATGTTCACTGCCAAAGCCGGCCCCCAGTTGGGTATCAAATTATCTTCAAAACTGAAAGATGCAGATGGCAATACCCTGGTTGACGATACGAATGAACAGTTTGAAGACCTGACGTGGGGCGCAACAGCCGGTGCAGGCGTAAGGGTTAACATTGCTAAAAACCTGTATGCCGAAGGGGGTATCCGGTTCGACGCGGCTTTTACCAATGCCGAAAACGACCAGCAAAAAGAATATGACACCAATCGTGCAACGACTTACAATATGAATGGCGGACTGGAATTTGGCCTGAAATATTTTTTCAGGAAATAGAGCGAGGTTTTCTCAGCAGGATGTGTTTGTTTAAAAAAGGAACAGGGGCCATTGCGCCCCTGTTTATATTAGCTGTTTTCAGTTTCCGCAGTACCCAATTTTATTTCTTCATCTACCGCAAGCACATCTTCATGATGAAGATGCGGAAATTGCCGCCTGAACATTTTGTCTCTCTTCTTTGTCCATATACCCGTCAATGGCCAGATAATGATATAACCGAAACCAGCCATTAATGGCATTTGACCGGGCATTAACGCAACAAGCACTGCTAACATTCCTCCTGATGCGATAAAGAATTGCATGTACATTTTTGTTTTCGTTTCGAATACTTCAGCGTCACTTAACTGTAACTCCCTGCGCTGACGGTATGCATTTTTGTACATCAGGAAAAATAAGAGGTAAATAATGGTAAAACCACCACTGTAGATAACAAACAAGGCACCGAATTGTTCTGCCGTTTCAATATGCAGGTTCTTGCCGCCAAGCCACCCGCTGAAAAGGAATTTTACCGGGTACACGTAAAACAAAGTAGTAAACAGCAAGGCCCCGTTCAGCCAGAGGGTACGGGTGTCATGCAGCCCGTAGCGGCGGAAAAATAAATTTTGTGTATTCCATATCCCGAACAACATCATAAACGTAACAGCAAACGGAAAAAACATCCGCATGGTCTCCATCAGCTCTTCATAATTCTCAGGCACTTCCAGCGCAACAATAAGCAGGGTGACTGCAAAGGCAAAAACAGCATCGCTAAAGGCTTCTATGCGGGTCACTTCATGTCCCCGCCACTTTATAAGGTCTTTATTTTTTTTCTTTTCAGCTAATTTATTGCGCAGCATACCGGTGTGTGTTTTTTTTCTAATATAACAATAAAAAAAGAGTACTGCTAATATCCGCGCCTTATTTATATGTATTTTTAGTCACATGGAAACCACACGTTACGATATCATTGGAAAAGGGTATAACAATACCCGCTGTGCAGACCCCTACCTTACCGGCAGGATTTACGATTTGCTGCAACCGGTCAGCAATGGGCTATATATAGATATAGGATGCGGCACAGCCAATTATCTTACCGCCCTTTCTGGAAAGGGGCTAAAATTTTATGGCATCGACCCTTCCGAAACAATGTTATCGGCTGCACGATTAAAAAATGGTACGGCTGTCTTTATCCGTGCCCATGCCGAAAACATCCCGCTACCGGATGCTATGTTCAACGGTGCAACCGCAACATTTACCCTTCACCACTGGAACGACTGGGTAAAAGGCCTGCAAGAAGTGTACAGGATATTGAAACCCGGGGCAAGGCTCATTATACTCAGCTTTACGCCCCTGCAAATGAGCGGCTATTGGCTGAATGAATATTTTCCGGAGATGATGAAACGCTCGTGGGAGCTGGTGCCGGAAATTGAAGGAATAGAGCAGATATTGAACGAAGCAGGGTTCAGGCTTGCCGCAACTGAAAAATATTTTGTACAAGACGACCTACAGGACCATTTTCTATACAGCAACAAATACCGGCCGGAACAATACCTCCGCCCTGAGGTTCGCAACGGTGCATCATCTTTTACCGCTTTTTCCACTTCCGGCGAACTGGATACAGGCCTTGCAGCCCTGCAGGCCGATATACTATCCGGGAAAATACAGGATATAATAAACCGCTATGAAAACGAAAACGGCGACTATATCTTTTTTATAGCGGAGAAAGAGCTATAAAATATAGTTTCACAGGAGTTGTATTTATAAAGCACCTGCATTCCGGCTACTTATGACAACTTATCTGTAGCCACCTTGTATGCGGGGTCTTCAATAATATTTACATCAATAATACCTTCAGCGTTTTTCAACAAGCGGCGGCAATCCCCGCTCAGGTGTTTCAGGTGTAGCTGTTTTCCGGCTTTTTTATATCGTTCCGTTATCCTGTTTAACGCCTCTATCCCCGACATATCGGCCACCTTGCTTTCCCTGAAATCGATAACCACCTCATCAGGGTCGTTCAGCACATCAAATTTTTCGTTGAATGCAGTTACCGAGGCAAAAAACAGCGGGCCATATATTTCGTAATGTTTTACCCCCTTTTCATCTGTGTACTTCCGGGCACGTATACGCTTTGCATTTTCCCAGGCAAAAACGAGCGCGGCAATCACTACACCTATCAGTACGGCAAGGGCCAGATTGTGCAATAAAACAGTAACAACAGCAACGATGGCTATAATCAATACATCGTGCAAAGGCATTTTCCCAAAACTCCTGAGGCTGGCCCATTCAAACGTGCCCACAGCAACCATTATCATCACGCCCGTAAGCGCAGCCATAGGCAGTTTTTCAATAAGGTTGGCACCAAACATAATGAACACCAGCAACATGATAGCGGCTACAATGCCCGACAGACGTGCACGGGCGCCCGATGATATATTGATAAGGCTCTGCCCTATCATGGCACAACCGCCCATTCCGAAAAAGAAGCCGGAGGTAAAATTGGCCATACCCTGTGCCACACATTCTTTATTGCCCCTGCCGCGCGTTTCCGTTATTTCATCAATCAGGTTCAACGTAAGCAGGCTTTCAACAAGCCCTACTCCCGCCACTATGAGCGCATACGGGAAAATAATCTCCAACGTTTCGAAGCTGAAAGGGATTTGCGGTATATGAAACGGCGGGAAGCCACCCTGTATAGAGGCGATGTCGCCTACGGTTTTTGTCTCGATGTTCAGCCCTATGACAATGGCAGAAACAACCAGTATCGCAGTCAACGAAGCAGGGATAGCTTTGGTCAGTTTGGGCAGCCCCCAGATGATGAGCATCGTCAACAACACTAATCCCAGCATTACCATGAGCTTGCTGCCTGTAAGCCAGTGATGAGCGCCGTCGGCATCAATAGCCTGGAACTGTACCAACTGGGCAAGAAATATAACGATGGCCAGGCCATTGACAAAGCCATACATTACCGACTGCGGCACCAGGCGTATAAACTTACCGAGCTTAAATATGCCTGCCAGCATTTGAATAATGCCGGCGAGTATAACGGTGGCAAAAATGTATTCCTGCCCATGTGTTTTTACCAGTGCCGCTATTACAACGGCTACCGCCCCCGTTGCACCGGAAATCATACCGGGGCGGCCGCCCAGCACAGAGGTAACAAGCCCCATCACAAACGCAGCATACAAGCCGATAAGAGGGCTAAGGCCGGCAATCAGTGAAAAGGCAACAGCTTCGGGAATAAGTGCCAGTGCAACGGTTAGCCCCGATAAGACTTCTGTTTTATAGTTTACCTTTTGCTTAAAATCGAATAAGTGTATAATAGCTTTCATAAACTACCTGCTGAACTAATATGAATGATAAGAATAAAATACGTGAAACCGGCTCCCGCAAGCAGGAGCAAAAAGAAAAACCCTGGCTATATGTCAAGGTGGAGTAACGGCTGAAGAATTACAAATGAATGCCATAACGAGGCGCGAAGGTATCATTTATAGCTTGCTTCAGCAAGCGTAACATCTATATTCCTGGCTATCGAATAATAAATTTACCCTGGAAGCGCTTATTATTTTGTGTTACTCTGAATGTTAGGCAACTGTAAATTATCACAATACTGTACCTCCTCTTTGGATGTTAATTTCCGTATCTTATTTACTCAAAGCTGGCAAAGGGAGAAATAAAATACGTTCATAAATAGAACAACTAAACGCTTTAATCTCATTTTCCGTCTTTCATATTGCAACTGGCGGAATATCTCCAGGTTGCCGAATAAATATATTACTTTGTATCAGGATGAGAGCAGTAAAATTCTCGCTTTTATTCTTTGCGCTGGTTACTTATTCATATATCGTAAACGGGCAGGCATATAAGTGGAAGTCTCATTTCGGCAACTACAGTATAGACCAGGGGCTGCCGTCCCAGGAAACCTATGATGTAGTTACTGACAGTAGTGGTTTTTTATACATCAGCACCGACAGGGGGATTGTACGGTTCGACGGAAAGGAATTTTTGTCCGTCGGTTTTGCTTCTTCACAGAAAGATTATACACTCTTCAAATTTACCAAACTGGTCGAAGCGTCCCGCTTTGACTAAACAAAAAATGCAAGCATCGCGCTTGCCACTCCCACTGGTCAAAGTGTCTCATTAATCCCGGAAGCACTGTAAAGTTGGCATCGCCCCAATCCTCGTCTAAGCCTTAATTTTCATAATGACTTAATATCCTTTGCTACGTGCGTTAAACCGTTATTAAGCTGATGCCCGCCATTAGCTATTTCATGAAACGTTGCCCGGGAAAGTTTTTTTCGGTAAAGTGAAAGATGAGCAAACGGTATTTCTTCATCATCTCGGGAATGGTACAGAAAAACCGGGGTATCCTTCGGTAGTTGGTCTGCAAAATTTTCCTGCAGCTTCAATCCTTGCATCCAATCTTCATCGCCACTCCAAAATGGTGTAGAGATGAGAAAAATACCAGCAATCTTTTTTTTGATTTTATTTTCAGAAAGATATTTCAACAGCATTGAAGCGCCAAGGGAATGTGCTGCTAAAATAACGTCACCTTCAATTTTTGAAATCTCCTTACCGATTTGGCCTGGCCAACCAAAATCGGGAGCTGCTTCATCTGTAGACATTTCAGGATAACGTACTTTGTAAGCTGTTCCCAATGCTTTCCGCAGAGAAGACACTATTTTTGCATCAGCTTCATATCCTCCGTTACCTCCGCCCTGAATGAATAATATTTCTTTTTTCATAGTAAACTCAGGCTCTTAAAAATATTTTTCTTTTTATCTTCTTTGATAATATACGAAGTTATTGTTTTACACATTGCCCGTTCAGACGTAGCTGCATTATTACTTGGCGCAGATACCCCCCTTTTTTTGACGCTTTCATACCTTATTTATCGTATCGTTAAGCGGTACATTTGGATAACAATTAAAAAAATAAGCTAATAGCATTCATCAATCCTCATATTAACCCCGTACTGGTCTAAGCATCCCGCTTAGACCAACAAAAAATGCAAGCATCGCGCTTGCATTTTTTAATGTGATCCCGCAGGGACTCGAACCCTGGACCCGCTGATTAAGAGTCAGCTGCTCTACCAACTGAGCTACGGAATCAAATCTGTAATGGAGGTTCAAAGATAAAATTTATGTGGTAACTTTTATCAGATATTCCAGTCTATTAACTGGTTCACCCATTCAGCACGGTAAGGTGTCTGTACTTTTATATAGTTGTCTGTATATCCTTCCATCATGCCGTTACGCTCCGCACTTTCAAATAGAACCTTACGCGTCTGCCCGCTATGCTGTGCGGTAAAGTACTGCATCTTCTGGTGCGAGAGGTTACGCAATATTTTGTTACGCTCATGGCGCACATGTACCGGTACCACCGGCTTCATTTCTACGGCAAGCGTATTGGCCCTTTCCGAGTAAGTGAACACATGGAAATACGAAACATCGAGCCCATGCAGGAAATCAAACGTCTCCTTAAAGTCTTCATCAGACTCGCCGGGGAAACCCACAATCACATCCACACCGATACAGCAATGGGGCATCAGCTCTTTTATCTGCCCTACCCTGTCGGCATACAGTTCCCGTTGGTAACGCCTCCGCATCAATCCCAGTATTTTATTGCTACCGCTTTGCAGTGGAATATGAAAATGCGGCATAAACTTTTCAGAGCCTGCAACAAAAGAAATAATATCATTGTTCAGCAGGTTAGGCTCTATCGACGATATACGGAAACGGTCAATTCCCTCCGTTTTGTCCAGCGTCTGTATCAGTTCATAAAAATCCTCTTCCCGCTTTTTACCACCGTGATTGCCTTTACCGAAGTCGCCCAGGTTGATGCCGGTAAGCACTACCTCTTTTGTGCCGGAAGCCGCCAGCTCCGCTACATTATTCAGTACGCCATCGATACTATCGCTGCGGCTGTGCCCCCTTGCCAACGGTATCGTACAAAAGCTGCAGTTATAATCGCACCCGTCCTGCACCTTCAGGAAAGTGCGTGTGCGGTCGTTTATAGAATAGGAACTGTTAAAGCCGTTCACCTCTTCAATATCGCAGGAGCATATTTTGGTGCTGTCACCCTTTGTAAGCCCTGCAAGGTGTTGGGAGAGATTGAATTTTTCCGCTGCGCCCAGCACCAGGTCCACACCCTCTATTTCAGCTATTTCTTTGGGCTTAAGCTGGGCATAGCACCCGGTAATGACCACCATAGAAGCGGGGGCACGGCGTTGTATACGCCTCACCAGTTGCCTGCATTCCTTATCGGCATTGTCTGTAACAGAGCAGGTATTGATAACATAGACATCGGCCTCGTCATCAAACTCCTTCTTCACAAACCCTTCGTTTTCGAGCATACGGCTGAGCGTTGAAGTCTCTGAATAATTGAGCTTACAACCCAGTGTATGAAATGCTACTGTTTTTGCCTGCGACATAAGGGATGCAAAATTACTGATATTTCGATAATTGTTGGCCACAGCGGCAATTGGCATTAACTTTGTGCGTAATACATAAATTTTTACCCCCTTTATGAGAAAAGCTATTATTTATACATGCCTGGCGCTTGCCTTTGCAAGCTGCGATAAGGTAAAGAACCTTGCTAACATCAACCAAAACCTTACCTACACGGAAAGCATCGACATCCCTTCGCTGCCGGGTAATATCGACACATTACCGCCGGGTGGCGTAACTGCCTATTTTCCGGGGCAGGGCATACCTACCAATTCACAAGCCTATCTCAACCAGTTTAATACCAAGCCCAGTCTCATCACGCATGTGAAACTAACCAAACTACAGGCAGTGATGCAGCAGCCGCAGGGCGGCAATTTCGATTTTATAGACAGCATCAGCGTTTACTTATCGGCACAGGGGCTGGATGAAAAGCTGGTTGCGTATAAATACGGCATACCCAAAGGCACTACCACCCTTGACCTTGAGTGCCAGCCAGACCTGAATATCAAAGAGTACTTCCTCAAAGACACTATGTACCTGCGTTTCGGGGGGCATTTTGTATCAGTGCCCGCTGCCAACAGCAAAATTGACCTTACTTCGGTTTTCAACCTTTTGGCCAACCCGCTAAACGATTAAACAGGATGCCTTAATAACGAAACACCCCGTACAAAGCGGGGTGTTTTTATTTATATATTTTTCAAATCAGAAACGGTAACCTATCTGGAAACCAAGCTGTGTAAAAGGTAAGGTGTCGTCGTACTCGTAACTGCTGAAATAGGAGAACCCAAGACCGAATTCAAGGGCCATGTGCAGGTGGTCTGAAGGGTTAATATTAAGCGAGTTATTAATCATCATTCCCATGGCAAACCTGTCGGTAGACCCGTATTTATAGTAATTGGTGCCGGTTGCCGGGTCAAAAATGTACTCATCGGTATCAATTTTATCGGCAAGGAAGGTAAGGTTCGGCCCTACCGCATACTTCACCACACCTTTATTGCCTGAAGGATATATCTTGATACCCGGCATAAAATAATAAGCATTGTAATCGGTATTAGTACTATTTCGAAACGCAACAGAAACAGGCATATAGAAGCTGACCAGCCCCTTTTTCTTATCCAGGTATTTTTCATAGCTCAACGCTATACCCAGGCCCTGGTCTGATATCTGCAGGGGTGAAATAGATAAAATATTAGTTGGGGTTGGTATCGGGTGGTCCTGTGCAAGTGCTGTACCAAAGGCCAGAAAGGCTATCACACTGAATAAACGGGTTTTGAAGTTCATATTGGTTCTTATTTTTTGTTTTAGGTTACACAGCACGGATTGTGCCGGTTATTGATAATTAAACGTTCCGTATTCCGATTCTATTACTACTTCTTTCTTGTCCGCCGCTTCTACGTACCCAGATATGCATGCGTCGATGTGGAAGCTTTTCGCTATCTCCACAATGGCAGATGCGGTTTCTTTATCGGTAAATATTTCCAGCCGCTGCCCCATATTAAATACCTGGTACATTTCCTTCCAGTCTGTCCCCGCCGACTTTTGTATCATTTTAAATAACGGCGGCGCAGGCAAAAGATTGTTCTTAACTACCCTGAGCGGCGCAGGCAGGTAGTGCAGGCATTTGCTTTGCCCTCCCCCGCTGCAATGGATGATGCCATGTATTTTATCGAAGTGGTCCTGTAACACCTTCAATACTACAGGGGCATACGTACGCGTGGGCGACAATATCATTTTACCCACATTCAGCGGCGTTTCTGTATCATCGGTCAGTTTGTACGAGCCGTTATACACTACTTCATCAGGCAGGTTGGGGTCTACACTTTCCGGGTATTTATGTGCATACTCTTTGGCCAGCAGCTCATGGCGGGCGCTGGTCAGGCCATTACTGCCCATGCCGCTGTTATATTCATCTTCGTAGGTAGCCTGTCCGTAGCTGGCCAGCGATACCACCACATCGCCGGGCTTCATTTTTTCAGTGGTCACCAGTTTATCCCTGCGCATTCGGCAGGCCATAGTGCCATCTACAATCACCGTTCTCACCACATCGCCCACATCGGCGGTTTCTCCGCCTAAAAAGCGTACATCCACACCATATTCCTGCAACCTGTCGAAATACGACTGGCTGCCGTTGATAAGTTCCGAGATAACCTCACCCGGCACCAGGTGTTTGTTGCGCCCAATGGTAGATGAATAGGTAAACGGGCCCGTTGCGCCTACGCACAGCAGGTCGTCAATATTCATCACTATGGCATCTATGGCAATGCCTTTCCATACGCTTATATCCCCTGTTTCTTTCCAGTACAGGTAAGCGAGTATCGATTTAGTGCCTGCACCGTCTGCATGCATCAGGTTGCAGTATGCTTCATCATTACCCCAGTAATCGGGGTATATTTTACAAAAAGCATTCGGATAAAGGCCCTTATCCAGTTTGGCAATAGCGCGGTGCACATCTTCTTTCTGTGCAGATACCCCGCGCTGGTTGTATCTATTATTGTCAGACATGGTACAAAATGAGCGACAAAAGTACTAAAAGCCATTTATCGGCACTAACTCTTTATATAATAACGAACAATGCACCATTGTTCTTGGGTGAGGGCGAAAAAACTTTATTGTTCAATCCATTTTTTTGCCGTCTCCCTGTCTGCCAGTTCAAAATACTTTACATCGGCCGGGGTAAACGGTTTCATTAATACGGTCATCCATTTTTCCCATTCTTTATCCCCAACCATAGCTATTCTATGAAAGTCGCCCGTATGAGCAAAATCGAATTTCAGGTCTTTCCAGAAAGCACTCACTTCCCATCCTTTGAAATCCTGCATCTCAAAATACCAGTTAATCTTATCATTCTGCCCTATAAGCTTCTTTAACTCAGGCATTAATTTATTATAATCTTCTTCTGTGAGCTTTTCGGCGGCAATGGTATAAATAGTGCTGCCTTTCACATTAATGTCCATCATGATACTATACTATTTATTACGTGCACAAACACGAAAAAATAGTACCAGCGGCAGACCGGATAAAACAGGTATTTATATTAATTGCAGGCTTTCTTCCTGCCTGAGCTGTTTTTTAACTGCTTTGGGGGTAGTTTGTGTCCATGTTTTAAACGCCCTCCTGAAGGCCGGCAAATCGCCGTAACCTAATACTCCGGCAACCTCTGTGATGGAAGTTTTGGGATTTTTCATCAAATGCAGGGCCAGTTCTTTTCTTACTTCTGCGGCTATACTCCTGAAGCTGGTTTGCTCTTCCGATAGTTTTCTTTGCAATGTGCGCACGGTTATTCCCAGCTCCTCCGCCACTTCTTCAATAGTGGGTATTTGTCCTTTGAACTGCATCAGCAAGAGGTTTTTCACTGCGTCCCTGCAATTACTCTGCAAAGGCAGCGTCTTTCTCTGGCCCAGTATATCGCTAAAGGTTTCAAACAGGGATATATCGCTGGACAATATTGGTGCTTCCATATCCTTTGCATCATATACAATCCTGTGCAGGGGCGCACTAAAAGATACCTGGCAATGTAGTATTTCAGTATACTTATCTACGGCTATTTTGGGAAACTCCAGCTCTACAGCCCGGGGATATATGTAGCGGCCCGTTAATACCTTCATATAGTTAACCAGGCAGCCAAGGGTAAAGTCGATTGCTATACGGGCATTCCTTGGATAAGTGCTCTTCCACATAGCATTCTGGTGCAACTCGATAACTGAAAAATCTCCTTCTTTCTTGTACCTGAATGCTATCATAGGACATACCAGGTAGCCGTGCAAACAATATACATTGAGTGCCTCTTCTATATTCTTGCTGGCCTGCATTAAGAAACCGACCATGCCGGTCATTCCTATCCCTATATCCATGCCCAGCACAAGCCCTATTTGTTCATTGCCGGTTATATCGGCCAGCATATCATTCAGGGCGGCAGCCTTTTCCCATTCCACCATTTGAGAAGAATCACTGATTTCTTCCGGGGTGAAGCCCGCCATCTCCCTGAGGGTATCGTAAGCTTCCCCGTAGCTGGTAGCGGCATATAATATATCACGTATAACAGTGGCTTGTAACCCCATGGCGTAAAATGACCTTTTTCGGGCACAAATTACACTTTTTCACCTTGTAACATCCATTTTACTTTGCAGAAAATCATCAGGCATCTTATGAATACCATATTTGACGGTTCCATCCAAACACTTGAAAGCAAACTGGCACCGGGAAAGAAAAAGATATTATTCGCCAATATACCTGCAGACGGGCACTTCGCCCCCCTTACCGGGCTTGCCCTCCATTTACAAAACGAAGGGCATGATGTGCGGTGGTACACGGCCCCCTCATACGCAGAAAAAATCCGGAAATTAGGTATCCGGTATTACTTGTTCAACAAGGCTAAAGAAGTAACTGTCCATAATGTAGACGAGGTATTTCCTGAAAGGAAAACCATAAAGAACCCTGTTAAAAAGGTCATTTTCGATATATGTACCTATTTTGTAGAAAGAGGTCCTGAATTTTTCGAAGACATAAAAGATATAAACCGTGAGTTCGATTTCGACATCCTGGTTGCAGACAATGCGTTTACCGGGCTGACGTTTGTAAAGGAAAAACTAAGAAAACATACCGTTGCCATCGGCATACTGCCACTCAATGAATCTTCGAAAGAACTGCCGCCGCCTATCATGGGACTGACCCCGGCCACAAGCGCCGCAGGAAAATTATTTCATGCAGCGCTACGCTACCTGGCAAACAATGTATTATTAAAGAAGCCCCATGCGCTGATACACAAATATCATAGCATGTATGGCGTTAGCACCAGTAACAAAAACATATTCGACATCCAGATAGAAAAAGCATCTTTATACCTGCAAAGCGGTACGCCCGGATTTGAGTATAAGCGCAGTGAAATGAGCAAACACATACATTTCATTGGCCCGCTGCTGCCCCATAGCACGCCGGGCAGTTACAACATTGCTTTTAAAGACAAGCTAAAGAAATATGATAAAGTCATCCTGGTGACACAAGGAACTTTTGAAGGCGATGTGAATAAACTGATCATCCCCACGCTCGAAGCCTTTAAGAATACGAATTACCTTGTTATAGTAACAACCGCAGGCTGGCATACAAACATGCTCAGAGAGAGATACAGGGACTTTGAACATATCATTATCGAGGATTTTATTCCTTTCAATGCTATTATGCCTTATACCGATGTATTCGTTTCCAACGGGGGCTACGGCGGCGTTATACTAAGCATTTGCAATAAAGTGCCCATGGTAGTTGGCGGCATCCACGAAGGCAAGAATGAGATATGCGCACGTGTTGGCTACTTCAAACTGGGCATAAACCTCCGTACAGAATCGCCTAAGCCCGAAAAAATCAAAAAGGCAGTGACAGAAGTACTGGAAAACAATCTGTACAGTAAGAATGTGGAAGCGCTGTCCGGTGAATTTTCCCGTTACAATCCTGAAAAACTATGTGCGGAATACATAGAGCGGCTGATTCCGTTACGCGTAGGCTAACAACATTACAATACACGGGCCTTGAGCCCGTGTATTGTAATAATATACTTACCGGTGCTGCTTGCTCCTGTCCCATGTTATCTTCACATTTCCCGTACCGTCATCTATGGCTTTCAGGTACAGTATCAGCCCACGTTTGTTTACCAGCTTTCCACTGTCATTCATCCGCACATCATACTTGCGCGGGTCCTTTAAAGGTATTTCCAGGCTGATATCCGTTCCGCGGTCGAAGCCAAAAACACCTGCAATTTTTATATTCAACGCACTCGACTCGATGAGCATGGGGGGGATGATTACCTTATTCTTATCTATAGTAAACGTATTGCTTACTTTCTTCAGCACAACATTACTGAGGTTCCTCTTTTTGAATATGGTTTTACCCACCCGCTCAAAGGGTTTAAAATGCACCAGGGCACCATTTACCAGCTCAAAATCCACTGTTCCCGTTATCGAGTTCGGCACAATCCTGCCTTTCGACTGCAACAGGCCCGCGGCACTGGCATGAGCTGAGAACATGCCTCTCAGGTTTTCTGAAGAAAGTGCGTCCTGCCCGAAATTCTCGAATGAATAAAAGAGTTGCCCCACATCTACGCCCTGCACATCAGCAGTAATCCCGAACTTGTTAGTAACAGAGTCCTGCTGCTTCAGGTTGCCGGTAACTTGTATGGTACCTCCCGACTGAGTCAATATAATCTGTTGAATATCGGTTTCTTTACTGCGCAATACAATGTCCGCCATAATATTCTTTGCCGTAAACTGCCGGTAGTTTAGTGTATCAACCCGTACGCACAAATTTACTTTTGAGGCATCCAGCACCTTATCCAGGTTGCGGGCAAGCTTGCTTGAATTTTTCACAATACCATTCTTTCTTTTACGGGGCTGCAGGAAAGAATTGAAATCGCTGAAATCGATATACCCGCTTTTCACATTCCAGTTTATTTGTATAGAATCGGGCGAACGGCTAAAACGGGTAAAAAAATCAGTGGCCACACCATCCATCGTAATGGTAGACTTACTGGTCTGCGCCATTACATTTTTCATAATAATATCAGCACCTCTGAACTGCAGCAATGCATTGCATTTTTTAAAGAACAGGTTCCGGGGCAGGTATTTCAAAGATGCATCCTCCAGCGATAAATACCCGTTAAATGACGGCTGAATGCTGTCAATACGCTTTAGCCTGCCTTTATAATTAATGTCCATCATTACCCTGCCATCGCCCAGCAGGAACGATTCGCCCCCGATTATGGGGTTCAGCAACCGGGAAGAAAAAGCAGCATTTACATTACATTCTATATAGGGGTGCTGCAAGTCGTATATTTTAATACTGTCAGACCGGAAAGGGATTAACAGCCAATTTGCTTTTACATTCTTTAATACAATTATTGAATTTTTATCCGAGTGATTGTTGTTCCTGACATGATAATTGGAGAAATATCCTTCAAAACCGGTTTTATCAATTTTACCCACAGGGGTCATTATATCATTATTCCGCACTCTCCAGCTCACATATACCTCAGGGGTATCCCTGTATTGCATCCTGCCGTTAATAATCCCGCTCAGGTCTACAGGCTTGTGTACTTTTATAAAAGACAACTTGGACGAAATGGCCGGGGATAACATGGCCGCAACATCATAGAACATAACGTGCTCCCCGTTGAGTTGTATGTTAAACAATACAGGGCTGGTAGCGAAAGAGAAATTCCCCTTCCACTGCATAGGCGTTTTATCTATTTTTAAAGTATTCTTTGGTATATCCAGTCTTTTGCTATCGAAAGAATAGACCACCTGGAACCTGCCGTCCAGTGCTTTGTTCTTTAAAAAGCTGCCCTTATCCGTGTTGAAATTGCATTCTTTAACGGTAGAAACGGTCTGTATAGCTATTCGCAGTTCTTTTTTTCTCCTGGTAAACTTTGCATCCAGGTCGTCAAAAACTATTTCGAACAGTTTTTTCTTCTTCGTGTCGCTGTAGGAAAGCCTTATATCTGAAAAACCGATTTTAGGTATCTTCTTCAACGGCCTGTTATTATTTTTTTTCAGGAACAACCCTGATATATTGCTGTAACCGGTACTATCGGTAAACATATCAACATCCCCGTTAATAAAACATATCTTTTGTATATCGGGGCTGCCCGAGAGCAAAGACACGGGGGATACTTCTACCCTTGCCTCATTTATCTGCAGCACGGGGCGCCGGTGCAGTTTAAAAAGGGAGTCTTGCAGCGAAACATGGTGCAATACTATAGATACATCTGGAAAATCCTGAAATAGGGAAATAGTTACACTCCCGATTTTTAAATCGCCGCTTATCTGCTCATTCAGGTTGGCGCTTACCGTGCGGATAATCTCATCCTGGTGCCTGGAAACATAACGGGAAACCGCCCAATACAGCGCACCGACAGCTACCAGCATGATGATGAGGATACGATATATGATTCTGAGCCACCGGCGGGATTTCATAAAAACAAAAATTACAGAAAATTTCCGAAACCAAAAACAAAAACGCCGGGGCATATTGTTATATATCCCGGCACCGCAAAATCCTGCAACATTATTTCTTTATCCTGATGTCCAGCTTATCCTCTTTACCGCCCAGTTTATTCAGCCTATACTTGAAGGATAGAAGGAAGTACCTGCCCAGCACATTAGACGTCGTTTCGCGGAAATAATTCAATTCCCCCATGCGTTGTATCCCCGTGTTCCTGTTCAGCAGGTCAAACCCTTCCAGGGTAAGGGTGCCCCTGTTTGCTTTCAGGAAGTAATAGGAAACTTCTGCTTTTATAAGGGGCACCACCACAGCACCGGAAAAGCTGTTGGCATTATACTGCGTCACATCACCCGACACCATGAAATACCAGTCATCAGCCGGCCGGTAACTTATTTCGGAAAAAGCCGATACATTATTGAAATGGTTGTTCAAAGAGCTGTTTACCGAGTAGGCAATATCCGACAGGCCCAGCCTGCCGCCAACCTGTACATCCCATTTTTCCTTTTTACGGTTGCTGAAAGACAGCTCAAAATCGTGCCGGAAAACATTAGTAATATTTGCCACTTCATTAACCGGGCTGATGCCCCTTTCAAACCCTTCCGATACAGAGGCGTTCAATATCACGCCCAGTTTCCTGACAGGCCGGGTAAATTCTACACGTGCATTAGCTTCGTAGTTGTCGCTGGTATTTACAGGCCTGATCACCTGCGCCAGCTCTTTGTTAATAGTACGGGACAAACTTATTTTATCATGCGTGTATTTAACACTTGCATTGGTAAAGAGGGATGTAAAGCTGAACTGGTCGAACCAAACCCAGTTGGCACGCGCAGCATGGCTGTATTCCGGTCTCAGGGTAGCATTACCTATATATAGCTGCAGCGGGTTAGCATTGTTTACCAGCGGCAGCATCTGCTCAGCGGTCGGGGCATTCACATCTGCCGAATAAGAAAAACTTACCCGTTTGCTATTGCCGTACTCATTTTGCCACCGCAGCGCAGGCACAAGAAAAGTATAGCTTTTTGCAGGCATACCCGCAAACGATGCTACGGAAAGCGTACCTGTTTCCACTGCAAGGCTCATGTGAAACTGTTTCTTGTTCTTGTTTATCTGCAAACCTACCTCCGGCTTCCACCACAGGTATTGCCTCGAATACTCCAGGCTCAGGGAATCTATCGTTGTCGATTCGTCAGGAGTGACCCCCTGCCTCCTGTCCAGCTTTTGTACATCGTTGCCCGCACTGATGCCCGGTTCCAGGTAGTAGCCTTTGCCTAATGTCCTTACAACAGAGGCTTCGCCCGAATAAGCAATATTATTTCTCAGTTCCTTCCTGAACTGGTTGTATTGCACAGTATATCCCGAATCGAAGTAAGAGGTAAGGTTACTCCATTCTGACTGAGCAAGGTCCCTGTTGTAATTAATCTCTGCCGAGGCTTTCAACACAGGCCATTTCCCGTTGTTCTGTTTTACATAGCCGCCTCTTGCCGTAGCCGTAACGCCATTTCCGTTCTCATTATCCCTGCTGTCCAGCCTGTTCAATACCTGCTCCCGCAGTCGGGACAATGAAATACCGGTAGCTGAAGAGCGGCTGTTCCTCAGTGCCGCATTGCCATAAAAAGTCAACTGGTCGGCAGAGTCTACATCGCGCCGCGCAGTCAGGTTGAAACGGTGTGCCGCATTGGCGGTGTTTTCAACGTCGTCATCCTGCTTGCTGTACCCTTCGGGTATAGAATAGGTGGTATGTACCTGCTGAACCAGGTCTTTATTAGCTGTATTGCCGAGGTAGCTGACGGCGATACGGTGGTTTTTCTTCGGTTCATAGCTATAATTCAGCCCGCCTGCACCCGATTTGACCAGGCCATTCACCGGCTGCCCAAAATCTACGGGCAGGTCATTCCCGCTTAGCGCTACCTGCAAATTATTGCTCCCGCTAAGCAACCCGCGAATACCTCCGTTCAGCGCCAGGTAATCCTGGAAACTAAACCCTGCCTGGTTTATATTGTTATACATACCTATTGCAGCAAGCTGGCTTTCTTTCCTGAACTTATATACTTTGCCGCTAAACTTATAATGGTCGCCCGTACCACCGCCAGCTTCCACATCACCAAAGTATCCTGATTTTTTTCCGTCTTTCAGCATCAGGTTAATGGTCCTGTCCCTTGTTCCGTCGTCAATGCCTGTAAACTCTGCTGCATCCGACCTTTTATTGAACACCTGCACTTTACTGATTGCATCGGCAGGCAGGTTTGTAGTGGCTACTTTCGGGTCGTCGCCAAAAAACTCCTTACCGTCTACCAGTACTTTCTTTACATCTTCTCCCTGTGCTTTTATGTTACCATCTTTGTCTACCTGCAGTCCGGGCATTTTTTTCAGCAATTCTTCCACATTGGCGTCAGGCTTGGTTTTAAAGGCGCCGGAATTATATTCTATGGTATCGCCTTTTATCATCAGGGGTATTTTTTCTGCTTTTACCTCCACTTCATCCATCATCTTATTTACCGTTTTCAATATGATGCGGCCGGCAGTATTCCCGCTCACCGGCACCTCAACAGACCTATAATAGGTTTGAAAGCCAAGGAAAGCAGCTTGTAAAATGTACTTCCCTTTGTCTATATCCCTGATAGTAAAATTACCGTCAGCATTGGTGATACCGAAAAAAGCAAGCGTTGAATCTTCAGGGTGCAATAGTGATACGGTGGCGTAAACAACAGGGCTGTTTACCGTATCCGTTACACTGCCGCTAAGGGTATATTGCTGCGCCTCCAGGCTTACACTAGTAAAAAGCAGGCATATGGATAATATGGCTGTCCTCATGATTTACCTGTTTTGCACTTTAATAATAACATTACCACTTCCGCCAAACTGCTCCTGCAGTTCTTTACGCTTTTCGGCCATGATGACTTCAAACTGTTTACCAGTCATTTTTTTACCTTCTGTAGGTTTAGCTAATACTTTTTTATCAAAATCGCCGAAATCAACGGAAGCAGCTTCTATGCTGTACACTTTGCCTATCTGCACCGACAATACCAGCCCCGGCAGGGTAGCCAGCTCGCCCGGGCCTGTAGAAACAGGGATAGCAGGTGTAAACCATGCGGTTACTTTCTGGCTGTCGTCGCCCATCACGGTAGCTTCCTGGCAGGGGAAGCCGAGTATCATTTTTTGCTTCCCTGTCATTTTCCACCCTTTTTGCTCCAGGTCGGAAGTAATGAGGAACTTCCTCGACATAAACTCTTTTTGCTGGACCAGTTTCTTATTCTTCAGGTCCCTGTAGATAACATCCTGCGGGACATCCATATTGATTTTAATAGTGGCACCTCCTTGGCTGTATTTTTCTTCATCAGGTTTTTTTTCTACTGCACGGTATATGCTTGCAGCATCAGTGAAGTACAGCTCCTTTGTAAAAGATTGTTCTTTCGGAAGCATATCTGCAAACTGGGAAGCCTGCTCTCCAAGATCTGTACCCTCAAGTGCAAGACTGATTTTTACGGTTTCCTTGTATACTACTTTACCGCTGGTATGCTGGCCATAGCAACGGGCAACTGAGAAAAGTGCGATGAGCGCGATAGCAATTCGTTTCATAATTGAAATATTTTATACTGCAAAAGTATTTTGCCATTGCACGCCCCCTGGTTAATGCCAGACCAATTAAGGTTAATTAAGGTTAATCAGTACCTTACTTGGTTATAGATTATTTTATTTTGTGTAGAATTGAAAAAACAGGTTAGTGAAAAAGAAGAAACTGATATATATACGGGGGCTGATGGCTACCAGCTTGCTGCTTCTGTCTGTACTGATAGGCAGCTGGCTCGATTCGCAGTACAAAGAGCAAAAGCAGCAACTTCAGAAAGACTTGCAAAATGAGCTGGATGCAGCCCGGAAAGAAGTGACGGATTCTATTTTATATTTCAGGGTCATCAACCCGATTGTTAAAATAGCATCGTTTACAGATAGCAACAGGGATACGCCTAAGCACATAAGCCTTAACAGCTTTACCACCAGCGGCAACATAAAAATCGTTATCAGTAGCGATGAAGAGGATTCCAATAAAATAAAAAAGATCAAACAAAAATTTCTGACAGAGCACCATATTAACCTCGACGATAAAAACTTCAATATCAATATGGATACAACCGGGCAAAAACAGCGGCAAACTTATACGCTTAAAGACTCCGGTGCACAGGACATAGTAAAGGAAGGGCTCACACTGGTAATGGAAGAAATATTCAAGCAAGCCGGTATCCCGGGCGACTCTGCATTTATGATGGATACAGCACACCTGCACCACCTGTTTGCTGCTAAACTCGCCCACAAAAACTGGCATTTTTTATCCAAATGGGACAGGGATATAAACTATAGCCTTTCGGCAAGAAATGCCATACATATAGAAACCAGCTACCTTTCACAAGACTATAATGTAGCTATTAAGAATTATTCCGGTTTCCTGTTAAAAAAAATATTGCCCCAGGCTGCCTTCTCATTCATACTGCTCTTGTTTGTGGCGGGTGCATTTTACCTGAGCCTGCGCAACCTGAAAGAACAAATGCGGCTCAGCACAATGAAGAATGACCTTATCAGCAATATGTCGCACGAGTTGAAGACCCCTATATCAACGGTGAAGGTGGCACTGGAAGCACTCACTACATTCAACATGGCAGAAAACCCGCAAACCACCCGGGAATATCTCGAAATGGCAGCATTGGAAATGAACAGGCTGGACATGCTGGTGAACCAGGCGCTGAACACTGCTTTACTGGAAGAAGGTAAAATAATAATAACGAAAGAATGCACCGACCTGCGAAAAACAGTTGATGATGTAGTATTGGCAATGCAATTGCGGTTGAGGCAAAACAATGCCCGCTTGACCATACATGCCCCGAACAATCAGTTCACAACACTGGCCGACCCTTTACATATACAAGGCGTCCTTATCAACCTGATTGACAACAGCCTGAAATATGCCGGCAAAGAGCCTGTAATTGACGTCAGCCTGGAATCGGGCAACGGGAACATAAGCATATCGATAGCTGATAACGGGCCGGGAATACCGCCTGAACACATTGCACATGTATTCGATAAGTTTTATAGGGTGCCCCATGGCGACTCGCACGATGTAAAAGGGTATGGCCTTGGCCTCAGTTATTCAAAACAGGTAATGCTGCAGCATAATGGCACCCTGGCGGTTAAAAACCTGCCTGTACAGGGCTGCATGTTCACTTTAACACTTCCCGAAATATCATGCTAAAGAAACGGATACTGTATGTAGAGGACGAGCCTTTCCTGGCACGCATCGTAACGGAAACGCTCCAGTTGAAGCAATATGATGTGCTGCACCTGAAAGACGGCAGGCAGATTGTGGAACAGGTCACCTCTTTTGCGCCGGATATATGTATACTGGATGTGATGCTGCCTGGTACCGACGGCTTTGCACTCGGCACAATCATCCGGAATGTGCAACCCCGTTTGCCAATCATCTTTCTCACAGCAAAGTCGCAGACCGAAGATGTGGTAAAGGGCTTTTCATCGGGCGGCACCGATTATCTTAAAAAGCCGTTCAGCATGGAGGAACTTATTGTGCGTATAGAGAACCAGTTGAAAATATACGGTTCGCTTGACGATAATGTAGCACAGGCGCTGCCCGACGAGGTGGTGCTGGGCAGTATTACTTTCTATCCCGGAAAATATGAATTGAAAACAAACACGGGCATTATAAAACTCTCCCACCGCGAGTCGCAGATATTGGGCATACTGTGTATGAATAAAAACAATGCAGTAGACCGGCGAAACCTGCTGCAAACGGTATGGGGGGACGATTCATTTTTTAATTCGCGCAATCTGGATGTGTATATCCGCAAACTGCGTGATTATCTTTCATCCGAACCGAAAATTGAAATCATTACCCTGAAAGGTAAAGGGTATCATTTTTCCGTTTCAGGTTAGTTATTCTTAAAATATTCTGAAGTTTTCGGTGCAGTTCTCATTATATACTTGTAATTTTTACTACCGGTAAACATCCAGGATATGCTTTTTCAGAATAAAACATTTTTCATTACAGGTGCTACGCGCGGCATAGGAAAGGCCATAGCTTTGAAACTGGCCGCAGATGGCGCAAATATTGTTATTGCTGCAAAATCGACAGAAGAGCACCCAAAGCTGGGCGGTACCATCTATACAGCCGCAAGGGAGATAGAAGATGCAGGGGGAAAAGCACTACCCGTTGCCTGCGATATACGGTTTGAAGAACAGGTACAACATGCAGTGCAGCAAGCTATCGGCACCTTTGGCAGTATTGACGGTTTAATAAACAATGCGTCTGCTATTGCGCTTGCCGGTACGGAACAGTTACAGGCAAAACAATTTGACCTGATGTTCGACATCAACGTACGGGGCACGTTTCTCGTTACCAAACATTGTATACCTCACCTGAAAAAAGCTGCGAATGCACATATTATTACGCTTTCGCCCCCGCTCAATATAACCCCGAAGTGGTTTGCACAACATGCCCCTTACACCATCAGCAAGTACAATATGAGTATGATGGCCATGGGCTGGGCAGCAGAATATAAAACCAGTAACATTGCCAGCAACAGCCTCTGGCCTGCCACACTGATAGCCACGGCAGCAGTAAGAAACCTGCTGGGTGGCGAAAAGCTTATACAGCGCAGCCGCAAGCCGGAAATTATAGCGGATGCGGCCCATTACATATTACAACAGCCTGCCGGTACCTGTACAGGCAACTTCTTCATTGATGAAGAAATATTAAAACAGGCAGGGGTTACAGACTTCAGCCATTATGCGGTAGACATAAACAGCAGCCGGCAAAAAGATCTTTTCCTTGATTAACATTCATTGTTAATTAGAGTTAATTAATGTACAGGTAAGTATAGTGGATATTACTTTTGTTTAAAATCAACACCATTGCAACCAATCCTTTCTCTTAGCAACATTTCGAAATCGTACGGCCCTGTGCAGGCCCTGAAAAACGTATCGTTTGAAGTACCGGAGGGTAGTGTATTCGGTATACTCGGCCCCAACGGCAGCGGCAAGACCACACTTTTAGGTATTGTGCTCGATGTATTGAAAGCAGATACGGGTACCTATAGCTGGTTCAACGGCATGGCGCCGGAAGCTGCACGTAAAAACATAGGCTCCCTGCTGGAAACACCTAATTTTTACCACTACCTGTCTGCCATCAAAAACCTGGATATAGCAGCCGCTATAAAACAACATGGCAGTGAAGACAAGCTCCGTGTACTGGAACAAACAGGCCTGTTGCAGCGTAAGGATAGTAAATTCAGCACCTACTCATTAGGTATGAAGCAGCGCCTTGCCATTGCATCTTCTCTACTGGGCGGCCCCAAAATACTGGTGCTCGATGAACCGACAAACGGCCTCGACCCTTCCGGCATAGCTGAAATCAGGCAACTGATACGGGAGCTGAATGCTTCGGGTATTACCATCATTATGGCCAGCCACCTGCTCGATGAGGTAGAAAAAGTTTGTACCCATGTAGCCATTTTGAAACGTGGCGATTTACTGCTTACAGGGCCGGTAAACGATGTGTTGCTGAATGAAGATTTGATTGAAGTAAAAGCCGCAGACCTGAACAGGCTGGAAGACACGTTAAAACAAATGCCGGGCATCAGGAGTATAAAAGCAGCCAATGGCATTTTACAGCTGGTATGTGAAACGGACATCACACCCGATGCCGTCAACAGGTACTGCATCGATAATAACATTACCCTTTCTCACCTGTTGCTGAAAAAGAAGAGCCTCGAAACAAAATTCATGGAACTTACTAATCAATAAAGAAATGAAATCATTACTCGCTATAGAATGGCTTAAAATAAAAAGCTACCGCACTTTCTGGATACTGGTTGGCTTTTTCATTGTGCTCCTGCCCTTATGGAACTACCAGGTGCTGAACGGCATGATAAAAATAGGCGGCAATAAGGGCGTCAATATTCTTAGCCAGGCATATACATTTCCTGAAGTTTGGGGAAATGTAGGTTTCTGGGCCAGTATATTCGTTATATTCCTTTCAATCCTCGTCATTATTCTTACTACCAACGAATATAGTTTTCGTACCCACAGGCAAAACGTTATAGACGGGTGGAGCAGGTTACAATTTTACCATGCCAAGGTATTTCTCGTATTACTGTTCAGCTTTGCAGCTACCGTGTACGTTTTCGTGGTAGGCGCGGCTTTCGGGCTGTCACGTTCGGGCGATGTTTCCAATATGTTTGGCCAGGCCGAAAAGCTGTTTTATTTTTTCCTGCTGTCTGTCGATTATCTTGGCTTTGCCCTGTTGCTGGCCATTGCCGTAAAACGCAGCGGTTTGGCCATCGGGCTGTTCATGCTGTATTGCCTGATGATTGAAAATATCCTTGCAGGCATCCTGAACTGGGGTTTTGATTCAAACCCCGGCAGCTACCTGCCTTTGCAGGCCAGCGACGAATTATTACCCCTTCCACTATTGAACGTCATGAAGAGTATGATACAAACCTCCGGACCATCACCGGTAGTATTCGTTTTCGTTACCCTTGCATGGTGCGTCCTATATTATTTTTCAGGGAAGCGCCTGATACTTCGCAGCGATTGGTAAATTTGCCGCATGAGCACTGACAACAGGCCCGTCATACTGGTAACCAATGATGACGGCATCACTGCACCCGGTATCAGGAACCTTATAGAAGCAGTAAAACCTTTAGGCGATATAATAGTGGTAGCACCCGATAGCCCCCAGTCGGGCACAGGACATGCTATTACCATCGGCGACCCTTTAAGGCTCGATAAAACGGATATCTACGGAGATATTCTTGCATGGCAATGCAGCGGCACACCTGTTGATTGTGTAAAGCTTGCCCGCGATAAGATACTGCATCGCAAGCCCGATTTGTGTGTCAGCGGCATTAATCATGGCTCCAACTGTTCTATAAACATCATATACTCAGGCACCATGTCGGCCGCTATGGAAGCAGCTATTGAAGGCGTACCCTCTGTAGGTTTCTCTCTGCTCGATTATAGGTACGAGGCCGATTTTACCGTATCGCGGTATGTAGCGCGCACCATTGCTCAAAAAATGCTGGAACAAAAGCTTCCCGAACATACATTGCTGAATGTAAATATACCTGTGGCTACGCCCGAAACATTCAAGGGACTGAAGCTTTGCAGGCAGGCTTATGCCAAGTGGAAAGAAGAGTTTGACCATCGTACTGATCCACGCGGCAGGGACTATTACTGGATGACCGGCAAATTCATTAACCTGGATGAAGGCGATGAAACAGATGTAGAGGCGCTGGATAAAGGGTATGCTTCTATAGTCCCGGTCAAATTCGATTTTACAGACATGGCCATGAAAAAGATGCTGGAAACACAATGGTCCGGTATTTTATAGGGAGCCCTTATCTGCAAAACAATAGCAAATTCACTTGTTAATAATTAGCAAACGCATTGATTATGAACTGTTAAGCTAATACAAAGCTAGTGTTAACGATAGCCGTTTTTTTGTTCGTAGTGAGGTGTTGACGCAATTTTACAGTGTCAAACAAAAACAACTACAATACAATAAAACGGATATTATGCGCTACCTCCTTATAACCATTCTTATTCTTGCGCCCTATCTTTCAGAAGCACAGAAAATAGCCCGGTACACAACGGGAGATGCGGGTGACGATGATTACGAAGAAATTTCTTTCTGGTCTGATAAAAAGATATTCTATAAGAAAGGCACTGATACTGTAGCTTACCCTGTACAGTATATGGGTGCTACTTTTTACCAGAACGAAAGGGCCATAATGTTACAGTTGCCCGATAAAACCACACTCAGGGCATTACCCTTTGACGATGGCCGCCTTTCCATATCCGGGTTAACTACCAAATACTACAAAATGCTAAAATGGGTACACGAGGGCCCTTTAAATTCAAAAGGCATCTGCCTGGCCTGTACTGTTGATGCAAAAGAGGCGCTCACACTGCTGAAAAAGACTTACCAGTAAAAAAAGGAAGGAGCTATGAATAGTCAAAGCTCCTTATGCCCCTATATATGCCATGCGGGCTTAAGCCTGCATTGATTCAAAAATAGAATTTTTTTTATTCAAACCAAATATTATTGCCCATAAATTTTGTAGTGGAGGTGCAGGAGTTTCGAGCCTAAAAACCAGAACTCATGGTCTGTTCTCAGCGTACCGTTTTCATCTTCGTAAACGTGTATGCTTTCTTTAATGGGAATATACTTTACGTACACTGAGTCGCTGTTGCGCTTCCGTACACGATAATAACCTGCACCGCCCGGCTTTTTGCCATCTGAAAGGAGCTTTACGCTGCCATCTTCCAGCGCGAGCACACGAAGTACGACAGTTACATTACCATCAGGCAACGGGAATGTGACTTTTACAAACGGCTTACCCTCTATATGGCAAACAGTGTAAAAACCTGCATACACTACTCTGCCTGACAAGATACTCCGCCTCAGCCAGCAGGCATATTCCAGGTTACCGGTAGACGGGTTGCGCAGTTGCAGAACATCGTTGCTCATGCCCCGGCTCGTCTCCAGCGGGTAAAGCGGAATATTGAGCTGGTCCATTTTGGTACTGAGGGCACGTATCAGTATTTTGGCAAAACCGCTGTAGGGCCTGTACCACTGCGACCATACTTCCAGTTTATATTGTTTGGTATGCTCATAAAATGCCGATATACGCGGGTTCAGCTTATGCAGGAAAGGGTCATCCGTCGAAATTGCTTTTGAGAAATCAGCAACAAGGCCTGCATCACCGGGGCTTGTTATTTCCAGCCCCTCCTTCTTTGCAAACAGCTCATAGAATTCACCTCCTATTTCAGGACGGTCAGACATTGGGCCGCGAAGCCACGGGAATGCATCGTATCGGCACACTTTACCCGTAGTTGCTATCCAGGTATTGATGAGCCATTTCAGGATGAAGCCTGTCATAACACCGGTATCAGGAATTTCCGGCTATTGGATATCGCAATCTACACCGGGGATGGTAGTAGCATTCTGGTTATCCTGGTAATCCATACATTCATCGCGGGCATCGTCGCCGTTCCGGGCGGTTATTTCCTGTACATAAGTCGACTGTGTACCACGTACAGTACAAGTACAATTGTATGTTTTGTTACAAGATGATGTGCCCAATAAAGCGAGTAATGAAGCCGCAATAGTAAAGTATAGTTTCATAGTTTTTAAAATAACCTTTATAAAAGTAATAATTCTACCCAATAAATAATATATGCCTGCTAAAAACAACTAATGCCGCATAATGCGGCATTAGTTAAATCATATATCAGCACCTTAAGCTTACAGGTGTTGTTGTATTTTTTTCTCGAATACGCCTTTCGAAGCCATGCCCACCTGCTTGTCAACCACCTGGCCGCCTTTGATGAACAACACTGCAGGTATGCTGGTGATACCATATTGAACTGATAACTGCGGGTTTTCATCTACGTTTACTTTACCCACGTTCACTTTGCCTTCGTATTCTTTGGCAAGACCTTCGATAGTAGGGCCAAGAGCCAGGCAAGGACCACACCAGGGAGCCCAGAAGTCTACTACAGTCAGTTTGTCCGAATTGATTACTTCTGATTCAAAAGTTGCATCAGTGTATACAGCTGCCATTTTGTTGTTTTTTGTTGTTTGATTTAAAAGGTCAAAGTTAATACCTATATCTGATTTGGAATAATAGCCAACCGAAATACCGCTATAAGGTGGATTCATTGTTAATTAACAACTTCTTACATATACTGTTGCATTTTCTTTTCCAACACCTGCGCATGTATAAACCCTGTTTGTTCAATTACTTGTCCATTTTTTATAAAAAGAATAGCCGGTGGTGTTTTAATGTTATACCTGGAGGGTATACCGGGATTTTCATCTATATTCAGCCTTCCTAAATTTACCTCTTTTGTATATTTCGGCGCAATCCGGTCAAAACTTCTTTTAATATCCATACAAAGAGGGCTCCACACGGCCCAGATATGAACTACGGCAAGCTTGTCTGAATGCAGTACTTCAACTTCATAATTGAAATCGGTGAAGGTTTTTATCATTTAGTGTTTCCGCTCCCCAAAAGGGCATTTTTTGTTGGTCGTTCTACGATGTCTCCAGCGAATATCTTATCTCTTCATGCTCCTGCAGAAAGGCTATTAACTCATCATTTATCTCTACCCTGCCCCCTTTCAGCCTGATGGGCTGTTCTTCATCATCGCCTACTATATGCAATATAATGTCCGTATTGCCGGGGTGGGTTTTTACGTTTTCTATCAGGAATTGTGTAAACAACTGGTCTACCCTTTCCAATTGTATGCGGATGGAGAGTTTTTTACTCATGGTCTTGCGTACCTGGTCGAGTAGCATGATGTTTTGTATCTGGAACTCCATAACACCGGGGCGGTACTTATGCTCCTGGTACACCCCCTGTATCATCAGGGTCTGCCCGTTATCTATATAATTCCCGTACTGCACATAGTTATTTTCCCAGAATACAATTTCCTGGTTGCCTGTATAATCGTTCAGTACCAGCTTGCCGAACTTGCTGCCCTTCTTGGTGGTCATATGTGCAGCATCGGTTACAAAGCCTGCTATGCGTATATTACGGCCTTTTACGTTTTCTATCTGCGCAATGTCGGTAAAGCCGTAGTGCTTCATCTCGAACCTATAGCCATCGAGGGGGTGTGCACTCAGGTAAATGCCGATTACCTCTTTCTCCCTGTCCAGCAACTCGGGCAAAGTCCATGTGGGGCATTCAGGAATGGCCGGGGGCTTCACATCGGGCATTTCCATTTCGCCAAACAGGCTGTTGGTAGCCATGGAAGAGCTTGCCTGCACCTGGTTGCCAAATTTCACCAGCCGCTCCATGCCTGTTTGGGGGTCTGTGGGCGGTGCATAAAAGTACTGGGCGCGGTGCATATCCTTAAAGCCGTCCATCGCGCCTGCCAATACCAGGCTTTCCAGCGATTTTTTATTGACCGTGCGTTGATTGACGCGCGATATAAAGTCGAATACCGAGGTATAAGGGCCATTAGCTTCACGCTCAGTAATAATATCTTCTACGGCAGCTTCACCCACGCCTTTAATGGCGTTCATACCAAAGCGGATAACGCTTTCTTTGCTCACTGAAAAGCCTTTCAGGCTCTCGTTCACATCCGGCCCCAATACCGAAAGGCCCATGCGCTGGCACTCTTCCATGTAGAATTTTATCTTATCGATATTGCCCTGGTTGTTGAGCACCGCAGCCATAAACTCTGAGGGATAGTGCGCCTTCAGGTAAGCCGTCTGGTAAGCTACGAAGGCATAACAGGTAGAGTGTGATTTGTTGAAGGCGTACTGGGCAAATGCTTCCCAGTCCGTCCATATCTTGTTCAGTTTGTCTTCCGGGTGGCCTTTGGCCTTTGCCCCTTCCACAAACTGGCTTTTCATTTTATCGAGTACCGCCTTCTGCTTTTTACCCATAGCCTTACGCAGTACGTCGGCATCACCTTTGCTGAACCCTGCCAGCTTTTGCGATAGCAGCATCACCTGCTCCTGGTACACCGTGATACCGTATGTATCGCTCAGGTACTCCTCCATCTCGGGCAGGTCGTAGCTTATCTGCTCCTCGCCATGCTTACGCTTGATAAAGTTGGGTATATACTCCAGCGGCCCCGGACGGTAAAGGGCGTTCATGGCAATGAGGTCGTCAAACTTATCCGGTTTCAGTTCACGCAGGTACTTTTGCATACCCGCACTTTCAAACTGGAACGTACCGTTGGTTTCGCCTTTCTGATACAGTTCATAAGTCTGCTCATCGTCGAGCGGTATATTATCAATCTCTATATCAATACCATAATTGCGCTTGATGAGCGCAAGAGCATCTTTAATGATGGTGAGGGTCTTAAGCCCCAAAAAGTCCATCTTGATAACGCCTGCGTTCTCAATCACATTACCTTCAAACTGGGTAATCAGCAGGGGCACATCTTTCACACTGCATACAGGCAGCAATTCGCTCAGGTCTTTCGGGGCAATGATGATGCCCGCAGCATGTATGCCTGTATTGCGGACAGAACCTTCCAGCTTTTCGGCTGAATGCAGCACCTGTCCGTGTATCGTATCCTGCGCGTATATTTCGCGCATTTTATTTACGTTCTCTATCTCTTCCGCACCTAATCCTTCTTTTGCATCAAGGCTGCCTTCCCCTTTCAAAGGGGCATGCAACAGGCGCTTGAGCGATATACCGGGGCGCTCCGGTACCAGTTTGGCAAGGCCATTGGCATCGGGCAAGGGCAAATCAAGCACGCGGGATACATCCTTGATGCTCATTTTGGCTGCCATGGTACCATAGGTAACGATATGTGCTACCTGTGTTTTGCCATATTTTTCTACTACGTAGTCAATCACCCGCTGGCGGCCAACATCATCGAAATCGGTATCTATATCCGGCATGCTCTTACGTTCCGGGTTCAGGAAACGCTCAAACAGAAGGTTGTACTTGATGGGGTCGATATTGGTGATGCCCGTGCAATAAGCCACCACGGAACCGGCTGCCGAACCACGACCCGGCCCTACGAATACGCCCAGGTCACGCCCGGCTTTGATAAAGTCGGACACGATGAGGAAGTAACCCGCAAAACCCATGGTGCGGATTGTAAACAACTCAAACTTGAGGCGTTCTTCTATTTCAGGGGTAATGTCTTTATACCGTTCTTTTGCACCTGTCCATGTCAGGTGTTCCAGGTAGGCATCCTGGTCGTCGTTAAACTCGGGCGGCACTTTAAAGTGCGGCAGCAGTATATCGCGCTCCAGTTTCAGCGGCTTTATCTTATCGACAATCATATTGGTATTGTCGATAGCTTCCGGCAGGTCGCTGAAAAGCTTACTCATCTCTTCGGTGTTCTTAAAGTAGAACTGGTCGTTGTAGAAAGCAAAGCGTTTATCCTTCGTCATCACATCGTCGTCCGAAAAGTCTTTCATGCTGGGCGTGCTCTGCTTTTCGCCGGTGTTAATGCAAAGCAGGATATCGTGTGCGTTATAGTCCTCACGGTCTACATAGTGCGAATCGTTGGAGGCTATAACGGGCACATTGTATTTGCGGGCAAACTTTACGAGCACTTCATTTACCTTGATTTGCTCGGGTATGTCGTGCCGTTGAAATTCTACATAGTAATCATCGCCAAACAAGTCCAGCCACCATTTAAACACCTTTTCCCCTTCTTCTTCTCCCTTCTTCAAAATAGTACGGGGCACTTCCGCCCCCAGGCAGCAGGTAGTGGCTATCAACCCTTCGTGGTGTTGCAGTATCAGTTCTTTATCGATACGGGGGTACTTACCGTAAAGCCCTTCTATAAAACCCATAGAGCAGAGCTTCACCAGGTTTTTATACCCTACTTCATCCTTGGCCAGCAGCAACTGGTGGTAGCGCACATCCCGTTCTTCGCGCGAGAATGCACGTTTGTGACGGTCTTCAACCAGGTAAAATTCACAACCTACCACCGGCTTTACCACGGGTTCCAGTATATCTTTCCCTTCCTCCGTTTTACCTACCACTTTTGTCTTTTTCCATGCCTGCGCCACAAACTCAAATGCCCCGAACATATTACCATGGTCGGTAATAGCCATGGCGGGCATACCGTCGCTGGCTGCTTTATCATAAAGTTTGCCGATGTTGGAAGCCCCGTCGAGCAGGGAAAACTGTGTGTGGTTGTGTAAATGTGAAAACTTCATCTCCTGAGCCGCTGATTTGCCTGATTTACAGATAGCCCGGCCCTGTTGCCGGAACTATACAAAGTAACGAAAAAGGGGTGGGTTACAGGCTGGCAGTTTTCCACAAATCCACCTTTTGCGTGTTATGGATAACAAACCCTATTTAAAAAACGCAATACACTATACGTAGCCAGTTGCCCACCCGGGCCATTGATGAAATAATCAAAACCATGAGTAGCCCATGAAAAGCTAAGCAGGTAATGGGGCACATGGTATTGCTCCAGTTTGGCAGACAGGCGTGTACTATGGCCATAAGCTACCCATACATCGTTTTTGCCGTATATCATCAGGGTTGGCACGCTACGGGTATTTACAAATTCAACAGGTGAAGCAATCGCGTATTGTTTCTGAAACTTGCCATAGGTACCGCCTATATAATCTTCGAGTACTTTACAGGAATTATATACCCAGGGGTTAGCAGGGTTTTGATAGCCCCATATCATATCGGCAGGGCCATAGTAGTCGATAACGCCCCTTATACCCATGTCGTGCATAGTATAAGCACCCATCAGGGCTATTTGTGCGCCTGCCGAGCGCCCCAACAAAACTAAACGCGAGGTATCGAGGTGTAAGGAGGCTGCATTTTTATGTAAAAATGTTAATGCCGTATGCAAATCTTCTACCGGGGCAGGGCTTGTACATTCCGGAACTTTCCGATAGTTGATGGCAGCAACATTATACCCGGCTTTTGCCAGTATGGAATTCAGCTCGGGCAGTTGCCTGCTATCGCCGTTGCGCCAGGAGCCTCCGTGAATAACGACAACACAGGGCATAGGGCCGGTACCCGTGGCAGGGTAATAGTCGAGGGTTAACTGATGTGCGGTATCGTAGGTCATCCGCTTGTATGGCTCTTCTTTGCCTGCCGGGGAAAACATACGGAACAGGCTGAAAGGCTTTCGTCGGACGGCACTCTTCTCTACAGGGCCGAATGCAGCAGTCATTTCCTTATCAATCTTCCATGCCTTTTTATACGCAGCCGCAACGGGGTGCAAAAACAAGACCAGCGCACAAATCAATATTACCGTGCTTATCAGTTGCAAATAGTTGAACCGGAAACCGAAAAACAGCATGATAATAGTAATACCGATAAATACCCACGGTAGTTCCTCCACCAATATAGCAACATACCAGAGAATGTATACCGGGGCAGGTATAACCGTTAACAGGGCCAGCAACAGTAACAGAATGCTGAATATAAAGCGAGGCATATACAAATATATAACCGGCGTAGCGAAAATCTCATGAAAATACCCGTTCCAGCGCCCATGCTTTCAGGCGCATTTCATCCCATTCCTGTTCGGGTGTGCTATCGTAGGTAATAGCTCCCCCTGTCTGGTAGGAAAGGTATTGTGTGGCGGCATTATAAAAAAGACTGCGGATGATGACATTGAAATCGAAATCGCCGCCGGGCGTAATGTAGCCGACAGTACCTGAAAATAATTCCCTCTTCGAATGCTCATACTGCGCTATGAGCTGCATTACCTTTATCTTGGGTGCTCCCGTCATGCTGCCCATAGGGAATGAATAACGGATAGCATCTGTGAAGGGAATACCCGGCTTCAATATCCCGCTAATGGTAGATATCATCTGGTGTACCTGCGGATAAGTGTATATGCCGAATAGCTCTTCCGCTTTTACGCTACCTGCTATGCTGCTGCGTGCTATATCGTTGCGCACAAGGTCGGCTATCATCACATTCTCTGCACGGTCTTTTATACTTTGTTGCAGGGCTGCTTTTATCTCCGCATCTTTTTGCTTGTCAGCATCGCGGCGGGCTGTGCCTTTTATGGGTTGCGAAAGTATTTTATCCTGCTGCTTACAGAGGTACCGCTCCGGGCTGGCACACATCATATAACCGTCGTTGTTGCGATAGTATGCAGAAAAGGGTGCGGGCGAAATGTTGTTTAACGCATGATAGACTGACAGCGGCTGTACTGCAACATGTTCATTATACCCTTCCACACAGAAGTTTATTTCATAGCAATCGCCATCGGCAATGTGCCTCCGCAGGGTGGAAATGGTATCGAGATATTGCTCCCTTTCAATGCGCCGGTTAAATGAAATAACAGGAAGGTCTCCGGCTACCTCTGACGATGCCGCTTGTATGGCACGGTATATATCAGCGGCATCGTCCGTTGCCGTTTCTATGGTCACCTGCAGCTTATCACGGCTGATATAAATAACTATGGAAGGATTAAAAAACTGTAGTTTGTCAAAACTGTGTTGTACAGGATGATTGGCGTATGAGCCCTGTTCCGGTACACTTTGATAATCGTAACAAATATGCCCGAACAACCAGTCTTTATGCCTATCATGCCATGCCTGTAGTTGTTCCAGCGAAGAGATGTTTACGCCCGCAGTATTGCCTGCACCCAACAGACATTCATAACTGCCGTAAGTATCGGGATAGTTATTACTATCAAGAAAAATAAGAATGCTGAACTGTTTTGCCCAGTTCAGCATTCTTATTTTAAAGGTACTATGCTCCCCTTCTACAAGCGGGAACGTAGCTTTGTATCTTTGCAAGGTTGCTACCGATTTGATTAAAAATCATCATCGTCATCGTCAAAGTCTCCGCCTTCATTAAAGAAGCCGAGGTCTTTGAACTCATCATCTATATCAAAGTCATCGTCCGATTTAGACTTTTTAGTACCGCCTGATTTGGTTTTAGATTTTGGCAGGTCAAATTCTTCAAAATCTTCATCGATATCAAAGTCGTCATCTTCATCACCGAAATCGTCATCTTCATCTATATCATCATCCTCATCATCATAATCGTCGTCATCTTCATCGTCTTTCGGTTTTGCTTTGGATGCAGTAGTTTTTTTAGCAGCCGTTTTTTTCTTTGGTTGCTCATCTATTTCTTCATCCAGTTCTTCATCATCTTCTTCTACTTTCTTAGCAGGCTTTGATGATGCTTTCTTCGCCGTGGCTTTTGTGCCGGTTGCTGCGCTCTTTTTGCTTGCGGCCCCTTTTTTGTTAGTATTTGATTTCATAGCGCTCATACAATTGCTGCCGTAAATTTTTAATTGTTTAACGAATTTGCCAAATTTTTTTTCAGTTCGAAAGTATAATTTTTTTACTAAGAAATTTTTAATAGCTGGTCACGGCCGGTACCGTTCGAAACGTATGCAATTTTCGTTCCGAGATATTGTTCCACAAAGTGGCAATAATCTTTAAACACAGCCGGTGTTTCTTCAAAGTTCCGGCACTCGCTTATGGGCTTTTCCCACCCTGCAAAAGTTTTATAAACGGGCGTAACGGCTGCATCGCACAAGTCGTAAGGCAGCTCATTGGTCTCATTTCCGTCTGCAATATAAGCAACTGCTGCTTTGACGGGATTAAAGTTATCCAGCACATCTGTTTTCGTCATAATGAGTTTGGTAACACCACTCAGCATTACCGCATAACGCAGGGCTACGAGGTCAATCCACCCGCAACGGCGTGGCCGCCCGGTAGTAGCACCGAATTCATTGCCTGCCTTCCGGAGTTCCTCCCCTTCATCATCGTGCAATTCTGTAGGGAACGGGCCGCTGCCAACACGCGTACAGTATGCCTTGGTAATGCCGTAAACCTCACCAATGCGCGAAGGGGCCACCCCAAGGCCATTGCACACACCTGCAGCAATCGTATTGGAAGATGTCACAAACGGGTAGGTTCCGAAATCTATATCGAGCATACTGCCCTGTGCACCTTCTGCCAATACCTTTTTACCCTCTTTCAGCGCGGCATCCAGCCAGTACTCCGCATTCACCACCTGCAGGCTGCGCAGGTATTCCACTGCCTGCATAAACTGTTGCTCCCATTCGCTCCAGTCGGGCACCTCGTCATACTGTTTCAGCATCTCCAGGTGCTTTTGCTTTAGCTTGTTGTATTTTTTATCGAACTCTTTGCTCAGTACATCCCCAACCCTCAGGCCGTTCCTGCCTGTTTTATCCATGTAGGCCGGGCCGATACCTTTAAGTGTCGAGCCTATTTTTTCCGCACCTTTGGCAGCTTCCGAAGCTGCATCAAGAGCGCGGTGCGTAGGCACTATCAGGTGCGCTTTCTGGGAGATGTATAACCTGCTGAGCACATCAGGCTGCAACGGCAATATCTTTTCTATTTCTTTTTGCAGGGTAACCGGGTCTATTACAACACCATTCCCGATAAGGTTCAGGCAATGGTTGTGAAATACGCCGGAAGGTATCGTATGCAGTACTACCTTGTTGCCGTTTATATACAGTGTATGCCCGGCATTAGGGCCGCCCTGGAAACGGGCAATAATATCATACTCCGCAGCAAGAAAATCTACGATTTTCCCTTTACCCTCGTCGCCCCATTGCAACCCTAACAAAACATCTATCATAAAAAAATTGTGTTGGCCGTAAATAATTGATACGTCTGAAATCAATCTGCAGCAAGTGCAAATGTAAATCAGGTATAAGGTTGAAACAAGAACGAAAAACAGTTTTGTTTTACCGGGGGCAAAGAAAAGTAATTATTTGAAATTAGGTGAATAAGGATGAGATTTGTGTAAACATTTTCCTTATGTCGGCCAAACTGGTACTGGACACCGCGGCAATGGCTGAAGATTTTTTTGCGGATACCGCACTTATAGGTGCTGTATGCGCACTGCCCGTGTACCGGTTTGTGTGGTTGCTGAACCAGAAACTGGATACGGGTTTTGTACGCAAACCGGATATGGACATTGTTATACAAAGCGGCAAAGGCAGTGAAGTGTTTTTCCCGGTATACCAATACTGCACCCCGCTGAATGGCTGCCAGCATTTAATATACCAGCTAAAAAGCGGGAAAGAACCGCTATTGCCGGAAATAAAACAACTGGATTACCTGTGGCTGATACAAAGCACTACCCCTGATGAAGATGCAAAACACATCATCAACCAGATGCGTGATATAGGAGAAGTGCAACTGGCGCAATACCTGTCGCTCGATAAGCTGAAAAACCACCAGTACCTGATTGTATAGTATTACATATTCAAGCTTATTGAATACGAATAAATATATAATTTGTTAATTTCTAAAAGGCCATTAGGTGCATAACCGTATTTTTCTATTTTTGTTGCCTGTCTAAATATACCTGCATGAATTTTCGCAAAGTCAACAACCTTGTCGGTTGGTTAACGTTCGCTATCGCTACGTTCGTTTATTTGAAAACCATGGAACCCACGGTGAGCTTCTGGGACTGCGGTGAGTTTTTATCGTGTGCCTATAAAATAGAAGTCGGCCACTCGCCCGGTGCACCTCTATTCATGATGATACAACGCCTGTTCGGCATTATGGCCGGCGGCAATGCCCAGCTGGCAACCAAGTTTATGAACGGCTGGTCGGCTATCGCCAGCGGGCTCACCATACTTTTTCTTTTCTGGACCATCACACACTTTGCCAAAAAGCTGATTTCAGGAAAAGATGAAGAGCCCGGCGGATGGCAAACCGCCCTGATAATGGGGGCAGGTCTTGTTGGCGGGCTTGCTTATACCTTCTCCGATACATTCTGGTTTTCTGCGGTTGAGGCAGAGGTGTACGCTACCTCATCTTTCTTTACGGCGCTTACCTTCTGGGCTATATTGAAATGGGAGCATGTGGCCAATGAAAAATATGCCGACAGGTGGCTGATACTGATAGCTTATATGATGGGGCTTTCTGTAGGTATACACCTGCTGAACCTGCTGGCTATACCCGCGTTGGCAATGGTCTATTATTTCAAACGCTACGAAGCTACCCGTACGGGCACTATCATTGCGTTCATAGGTGGCTGCGCGTACCTGGGGCTGATACAATTCGGCATACTGCAAGGTATCCCCATCCTTGCATCTAAATTCGACCTGCTGTTTGTCAACAGTTTCGGCCTGCCGTTCGACTCCGGTGCTATTACTTTTATGATTCTTTTCTGCGCGCTGCTGATATGGGGGCTGATGTATGCCAAAAAGAAGAACAAATACCTGCTGCATACCGGCCTGTTGAGCATTATATTTATCATAATCGGATTTTCGAGCTACCTCGCCCCGATTATACGTTCCCGTGCAGATGTGCCTATCGACATGACCAATCCTGATAATGCCATCAGCCTTACCTCATACCTGCAACGTGAACAGTTTGGCGCACAACCTTTGTTCTTTGGCCCCGACTTTACAGCCAGGCCTGTAGATTACGAAATGAAAGGTTATATGTACAGCCGTTCAAAGAAAAATGGCAAAGACCATTATGAAATAGTGGGCAAAAAACTGGAACAGGAATTTGATGCTGCCGATAAACGCTTCTTCCCCCGTATATGGGACAATAATGATGCAAGCCATGCCAACTTTTATAAATCGTACCTGGGGCTTGCAGACGGAGAGGAACCAACATCTGCCGATAACTTCAAATTCTTCTTCAACTACCAGCTAAACTGGATGTGGTGGCGCTATTTTATGTGGAACTATGCCGGCCGCCAGAATGATTTTGAAGGACAGAACGATCCCAAAAACGGCAACTGGATATCGGGCATCAGTGTGGTAGATAAAAATATACGCGGGCTGGGCGATATGAGCAAAATGCAGGACGGATATGTAAACAACCGTGCACGGAACCAACTGTATTTCCTGCCGTTCATACTGGGCTTGCTTGGTTTGGTTTACCAGTTCAACCGCGATAAAAAAGACGGTATTGTTACCACTGTACTGTTCTTCTTTACAGGTATAGCTATTGCCATTTACCTCAACATGCCGCCATTGCAGCCGCGTGAACGGGACTATGCATTTGCGGGCTCCACTTATGCCTTTGCTATATGGATAGGATTGGGCGTGCTGATGGTGCACCAATGGATACAAAAGGCCGTAAAAGGCACAGGAGGCGTTGCCATTACCGTGCTGCTTTGCCTGATAGCCGTACCGGCGCTGATGGCAAAAGAAGAATGGGACGACCACGACCGCTCGCAAAAAACGCTGGCATGGGCCACCGCTTACAATACGCTGATGTCCTGCGCGCCAAACGCTATTTTATTCACCTTTGGCGATAATGACACGTACCCGCTTTGGTACCTGCAGGAGGTAGAAGGTATCAGGAAAGACGTACGCTCTATTAACATGAGCCTGCTTGGTATCGACTGGTATGTTGACCAACTTACCTACCGCGTAAATGATGCAGATGCTGTGCCTATGATATGGAAGAAGAAAGACTATATAGGCGACAATCATAACTATGTTCTGTATTATAAGTCGCCGCAAATACCGCAGGACAGGTATTTCAACCTGGTTGACATCTGTAACTTCATCATAAGTGATGACCCCAACAACAAGTTGCAGACAATGAACAATGATGAGAAAAGCAACTACTTCCCCACGAAAAATTTCTATGTTCCGGGGCTGCCTGCATCTGAGCTGGTAAAAGAAGGTTTGCTGAAAGCATCGGATACGGCTAATATCACAAATGAAATGAAGTTTACCTTCCCCAAAGATGTGGCTTATAAACATGAACTTGCTACGCTGAATATTGTGGCGGCCATAGCTAAAGAAGGATGGAAACGCCCCATTTACTTTGGCGGCGGCCTGCCGGGCGATAACTACATCGGCATGCAGGATTACATGCGCCTGGAAGGTACTGTTTTCCGCCTGCTGCCGTTTAAATACAACAATACTACTGCGGTAGTACCCGGTGAAACAGGCTCTATTGACGTAGACAAGACTTACGACCTGTTTATGAACAAGTATAAATGGGGCAATGCACAAAGAAATGATGTGTACTTTGATGAAAAGAACCGCATCATGTTTATGGCATACCGCATCAATGCAAGCAGGATGGCCGGTGAACTGGCCGCAATGGGCAGGAATAAGGAAGGCAAGGCCATACTGGATAAAGTGAGGAACAGCATATCCGAAAGGTCTTATTATTACGATGCCACAGCTTATTACATGGCTATTGCTTACTACCAGCTTGGTGCCAAGAAGGAAGGAAGGGAACTGGCGATGAAACTGGCCAGGAATGCAGAACATGATATCAACTACATCCTTACCTGTCATGAAGATGGCATCGCATCGCTGGAAAGCGACCTGAGAAGGGATGTAGCCATCATCAATATCTTGAAAACCACGGCTTCTTCGGCAGGGGATACAGAAACTGCAAAAGAACTGGATACAAAACTTAATATAATGGCACAGAAGGTAGGGCCTTACGTGCAATAGCATTTATCAGATTTTGGTAAAAACCCTCCTGTGCTTAGCAGGAGGGTTTTATTTTTAAGTTAATTTGCAGGAAAGAAGATAACCGATGCATATAAAAATTGCAGCTGCGGCATGCATGTTATTGGTATGGAACTGTTCTGAAGCAGGGGCCCAAAGCAAAAGAAAAATTAAGGAAACGTACCGTTCCAATCCACCTAAAGTGGTGTTGGTAGAGCTTTTCACTTATAAAAACAAGGCAGAATATTATACCCGTACCCATCAGCCTGAAAAAGCAGCCCAGGTAAAAAAAGATGCGGCTATGATTATAAAAAAGACAGTAGCGGATTATAATACAAACTTTAAGTTTTGCCCGGTGTATTACTTCTACGATACAAGTGCAGGGCATATTACCCGACGGGAATTTAAAGGCGTATTGTTCGATCAAACCCTTCAGCCGGTAAAACAGGTTCCCATAGCTGCGGGTGATACAAATTATCTTATAGTCAACTACGGCCCCGCTGCCATTTCAACGAAAAGCAATGAAAACGAAGCAAGTACAGAAAGCAGTATAGATTACGGGGTAGGTGAAAATGTGCTGATTAGTTCTTTCAAAAGCAATATTCTCAACTACCAGTTTGACCCTTTACCCCGGTTTGTATTATACGACAACCATAATTTCTTTACATCACATACCAATAACTACAGGTATACTTCTAAAAAATTCAATATTTACTACCGGGATAATGCCGCGTACCTGGACAGGAAGTTTGACCAGTTTTATAGTTTAAAATGAGTGTTTGATTTCATCAAAATACAGATGGTACACAATACTCATAACAGAGATAATAGAAAATGCCCCTTTCGGGGCATTTTCTATTATTAAACTTCTTTTTAGCTACTAATACATAGCCCTGCCTACCGGCCTGACCGGGCCTGAACGTGGCACCATATTGAACGGGGCACGGAATATATAATACCGGATACCTACCGTAATAGGGAACGCGATAAGATTATATTTTAGTTTTTCCTGGGGAAGTATGAGCGGAGCCTCCGCATCGTAGTGCAGGTCCATATATCTTACTGCCACATCCAGGTTAAAAGCTACTTTATCAGAAAAATCTTTCACAACACCTAACTGCCCGCCGACTGCAAGGCCACGGCCGCCGTCAGGACCATTGTAAGATTCATTATTTGTATGATCAATAGGATTATTGCGGGCTGAACTATAACCAAGCGCCACACCTACATAAAAATACCCTTTCGCTTCTGTGAAAAAAAATGCCCTGTTAAAATCAAAAGTATAGGTAGAGGCATATTTTGCATACACCAGTTTCTTGTTATCACCGCCAACAGTTTCAGCCGGAGATCGGAAATAACCGGGATAAACTTTACTTGATTTACCTGAAAGTTCAAAAAGGTGTGCATCAATACCCAGCTGCCATTTAGTTTCGGATGTGTACATCAGTTTCAAGGTAGCAGCATAATTGATCAGGGACTGGTCGGATACATACTCCAGGTTGCCGGAAGGGGCTGTATTAGTACAAAAACCGCCTCCAACACCGAGCTCCAACCTTTGTGCCATTACTGAAGAACTACCCAGTAGCAATGCAGCCAGTAAAATATGCTTCATAGACAAGAAATAATTATTTCGTGCCATAAACTTAATACAATAATTGAATAAATAAAACGGGAGTTACAATTTTTTACCGGAGTTATGCCCCTAAATTCCGCTATTTATCAGCCGGCGATAGGTGTTTTAGCCCATAATGTATCCATTACGCTGAATATGCGTTCAAAATCGCTGCCTGTGAGGTTTGAACCCGAAGGAAGGCATAACCCGTTAGCAAACAATTTTTCGGCAGTACCGTTGCCATAAAAAGGTGCTTCTGCAAATACTGGTTGCATGTGCATCGGCTTCCATAACGGGCGCGATTCTATGTTATCTGCCTCCAGTGAAAGCCTCAGCTTTTCCCTGTCAAAACCCGCCTGTGTGGGTTCAACCAATACAGTTGTCAGCCAGCGGTTGCTGTAATAACCTTCCGGTTCAGCCAGGAAACTTAACCCGGGATAATCGCCGTAGCGTTCCAGGTACTGGTTATAAGCATACCTGCGCTGCTCTACCCTTTTGTGCAATACTTCCATTTGTCCCCGGCCTATACCTGCGCAAATATTGCTCATACGGTAGTTGTAGCCTATATGCGAGTGCTGGTAATGCGGTGCGGCATCGCGCGCCTGTGTACTCAGGAAACGCGCTTTATCAACCAAAGCCTTATCGGCCGACACCAATGCACCGCCGCCTGATGTTGTTATTATTTTGTTCCCGTTGAAGGAAAGAATACTCATTGCACCAAATGTGCCGCACATGCGGCCATTGAGTGAAGAGCCAAGGGCCTCGGCCGCATCTTCAATAACGGGGATATTGTATTTCTCTGCAATGGCCAGTATTTCAGGTAGGTTGGCAGGCATACCATACAGGTGAACAGGAATAATGGCCTTAACTTTTTTACCCTTTGCGAGACGGTCTTTGATTGCCTCTTCCAGGTAATGCGAAGACATGTTCCAGGTCTCGGTTTCGCTGTCTATGAAGACAGGTGTAGCGCCAAGGTAAGCTATAGGATTGGCAGATGCAGAGAAGGTCATACTCTGGCATATTACCTCGTCACCCGCCTGTACACCCAGCAATATTAATGCCAGGTGAATGGCGGCCGTGCCGGAGCTTAAGGCTGCCACATGCACATTGCCGCCTACAAATGCAGCAAGGTCTTTCTCAAAATTATCAACATTAGGACCCAAAGGTGCTACCCAGTTGGTATCAAAAGCCTCATTTACATAAGCTTGTTCATTACCACCCATGTGGGGAGACGAGAGCCATATCTTTGGTTTCATTATCCTGCGTTTGAAGTTTTTATAATTCTTCCGGGGTTGCCTACAACAGTAGCAAAATCAGGTACATCTCTTATAATGACCGTGCCTGCACCTATTGTACACCACTTCCCTATTTTTATGCCTTGTATCACTGCTGCTCCTGCCCCTATATGTGTACCCTCTCCTACTGTTACATTTCCGCTGAGCGTGGCGTTGGGCGAAATATGCACATAATCCTCCAACAAACAATCATGGTCTATAGATGCACTGGTGTTTATAATACAGTGTTTACCAATACGGGTATCCGCATTTACTGATACACCTGCCATTACCACCGTACCTGCGCCTATCTTAGACCGCCTGCTAATGATTGCAGCAGTATGGACGGGAGTTGCAAACTCTGCTTTCCCCTCATACTTTTCTGCCAGTTTTTTACGGTTGCTGTTATTGCCGATGGCCAAAACCATCTGCAAACGGTCTTCACGCTGCAAAGATGGTTTTTTTACTGCATATTGCCATACAACCTGCTTATCGGAATCGTCCCATATTTCAATATCGGAGATGCCGTTTACTTCTAACAGCTCTATTATAACTTTTCCGTGCCCACTGGCACCGTAAACTACCATTGTTTATGCTTTATCGGGGTACCTGTGAACTTTTCCATCGTTGCACTGGTGGCTGAATTTATACCTTCCTGTTTAAATATTTTCTTAATTGTCAGGAAGATGATACGCACATCCAACGCAAACGATTGATTATCAACGTACCAGACATCAAAATCAAATTTTTGTTCCCAGCTGATAGCATTGCGCCCGTTCACCTGTGCCCAGCCGGTAATGCCGGGTGTCACTTCGTGCCGGCGTATCTGTTTGCTGTTGTATAAAGGTAAATATTCTACCAGTAAAGGGCGGGGCCCCACGAGGCTCATATCGCCCTTCAAAACGTTTATAAGCTGGGGCAGCTCATCAAGCGAGGTATTGCGGACAAACCTGCCTACGGCAGTAAGGCGATCTTTATCGGGCAGCAGGTTGCCTTGTTTATCCTTTTTATCGTTCATGGTTTTGAACTTGACGACTTTGAACAGGCGGTTGTGCTTACCTACACGCTGCTGAAAAAAGAAAGGCTTTCCATTATTGTTGAACAGCAATATGAGCATGACGATGATAAACACAGGTGAAAGGATGATAAGCCCTACTAAAGTAAGAACAACATCTATCAGCCGTTTAAAAAAGTGTTTATACATGCGCTACCCGGTGAAAAACATCCAGGAACTTAGCTATGCCATGTTCCATCGACAAATGTAAATCATAATATTCTTTGCCGTTCCTGCCCATCTCATCCAAAACCTCTTTGGGCATGTGTGCCAGTGCTGTGGCTGCCCCGGCTATACTATCCGCATTCTCAGGTGTACAAATAATGCCTGCTTTGGCTTCTGTAACCAGCGCATCGGCATCACCGCCTACGGCCATCACAATAGGCTTGCCTACCTGCAGGTATGCCTGCGTTTTTGAGGGGATAGTAATTTTGAACAGCTCATCATTTTTCAGGTGTACGAGCAAAGCATCTGCCGCAACGAGGTATTTACCGATTTCATCGTTACCCACACGCGGTAGGAATACCGCATTTTGTAGTTGCAGGGCCTCTTTCTTCGCTTTTAGTTCATCAACCACAATGCCGCCGCCAATAAATGCGAACTGGATATTGTTCACAGCCCTGTCCTGGAGAATTTTTGCAGCATCCAGTACTGCATCCAGTGCCTGTGCCTTGCCCATGGTACCGGCAAAAAGTACGGTAAACTTTTTATCGGCACCGGGAATAAGCGACTTATCGGCTACATCGGGAACCTGCATGGGGTTGGGCCAGTTGTAGATAACGTCTATCATCTTTGCAGGCACCCCTCTTTCTATCAGCTTGTTTTTAAAACCCGGAGAAAGTACGGTAATATGGCTCAACCGTTTGTACATGAAATTACAGTAACGGTCTACCCATTTTAAAACAGACTTGCTGTTGACCAGTCCTGTTGCGCTCAATGTATCAGGCCAGAGGTCTTGTATATCGTACACCACGGGTATACGGCGGAACCACTTGATGAAAACTGCGGGGATGGCCACGGTAGCCGGCGGGTGGTACACATACATCACATCGGCTTTTTTCACCCTGAATACACCCAGCAAGGCAGCACTCAATGCAAAGCTCAGGTAATTCAGCCCACGCTTCATGCCCGAGTTATCATGGCTTGGATAAAGCGGTACTCGTATTATTTCAACTCCATCTATTGTCTCGCGTTGCGCCCATTTCACTTTATAGCCCGGGTACAACTCGCCCCCGGGGTAGTTGGGAAAGCCTGTAAGCACCTGTACAGAATGCCCCAGTTTCACCAGTTCCCTGCCGAAGGTGAGCGCTTTAAAATCGGGCTCGGGGTAGCACCATTGACTGAGTATTAAAATCCTCATACCGCTTCAGACCAGACTACACGCTTTATATAATCAGCATAAGAAAGAATGATGCACACTACTTTGTCCGACACGTTGGGCATTGAATAGTCGCCTACAAGACGGAAGCGGCGCTCATCGTTATTATGTGTTTCCAGTTGTTTCAGTCCCTGCATCACGCGTTCGGGATTGAGGCCCACCATCATTACGGCTGCTTCTTCCATACCTTCGGGACGCTCATGTGCCTCGCGTATATTCAGGGCTGCCATATTCAGTATAGAAGACTCTTCGGTAATAGTACCACTGTCTGACAATACAGCTTTGGCATTCATTTGCAGCGATATATAATCGCTTAACCCGAAAGGTTTCATTAACCTGACAAGCGGATTAAACTGAACGCCTTTACTATCAATCATTTTTTGTGTACGCGGGTGCGTCGACACAATTACAGGCAGGTTAAAGTATTCTGCTACCGTATTGAGTATAGTAACGAGATTATTGAAATTCTTTTCCGAACCGATATTTTCTTCCCTGTGTGCTGATACCACGAAGTATTTGCCTTTTTCAAGGTCCATTTGCTTCAATACATCCGATTTTTCAATCTTAGGCATAAAATGGTGCAGCACTTCATACATAGGGCTGCCGGTTTTAATCACCCTGTCGGGGGGAAGCCCTTCGCGCAGCAGGTACTCACGTGCTATATCGCTATACGTCAGGTTAATATCGCTGATATGGTCAACTATACGGCGGTTGGTTTCTTCAGGCACCCTCAGGTCAAAACAACGGTTCCCTGCTTCCATGTGAAAAATAGGGATATGGCGCTTTTTAGCAGGTATAGCACAAAGGCAGCTATTGGTATCGCCAAGTACGAGAAATGCACCGGGTTTTTCTTTTTCCAGTACCGGGTCAATATTAATGAGTATATGCCCTATTGTTTCAGTAGCATTTTTACCCGCCGCATTCAGGAAGTAATCGGGCTTGCGTAATCCCAGGTCTTCAAAAAAAATCTGGTTCAGCTCATAATCATAATTCTGCCCGGTATGCACTAATATATGCTCAATAGCGGGCGATTCATCCAGCTTTGCCAATACACGGGAAAGGCGTATTATTTCGGGGCGTGTGCCCACTACGGTCAATACTTTCAGTTTATTTTTCAGTTCCATGTGGTTGTTTCGTTATACTGTTTCCATCCAGGTGTCGGGGTCGTCAGGGTTGAAGAACTCATTTATCCAGAATACGGTGTACAGTTCCTCATCGCCTATATTCTTAATGTTATGGGTGTACCAGATAGGCATATCCACATAAGAGGGATGTTCGCCATCGAGGTAAAAATCCAACACTTCGTCCGTATTGTACTTACGCAATTGAATGAGGGCCTTACCTTTTATAACGAGGAAGCGTTCAATTTTACGTGTATGAAAATGATTTCCTCTTGTAATACCGCTATGCGTAGTAGAGAAGGATACCTGCCCCCCCTGGTGCAGCTTTACCAGTTCTACAAATACCCCCCTGTTATCGGCATGCTGCCTGAGCATGAAAGGAAAATAGCTTTTATGGTCGATATAACTGCGGAAGGTATTGAACAGGTTGAGGTCGGACTTACTTTCTATAGCGGGGAATATACCCTGTTCCAAATATTGTGATTTGAATGCATTCAGCTTTGCCAGTATTTCAGAAACATTGGCTTCTACCGTATGGGCTACTGCATAATGTGCAGCATTGGTATGGTGCCGGATAGCACCAAGTATGATTTCAACCAGTTCGCCTACATATATCAGTTTCAGGTGGCCGTCTACATCTATTTTGGGTTCACCGCCAGTACATAGCAGGTGACAGAAGGTAGCTACAACCGAATTATAAAATGGCTTGCCGAAAGGCCCGTATACATTAGGAATAACCAGCCCGGTAAAGATTGCCCCGTGTTTTGCGGCCCAGTCGGCCAGCATAGTGCGTCCGGTGCTTTTTGAGCGCCCATAATCATTTTCACGTTCTTCCTGCGTGGAAGAGGAAAACAGGACATGAGGAGCGTTACCTGCTGTTTCGAGTGCAGTCACCAGTTTTTGCACCAGCTCAATATTCGTATCATGAATCACTTTTGCATCCGGGTGGCGATTCATAGCAGCAAGGTGCACGATAATATCGCACTGCCCTACCCATTGGGCCAGTGCGACAGGGTCGTCAAAGTATGACTTTTCAAACGGTATTAATGAAAACTCTTCTTTAAGCAGGCTAACTGTATTGTAGAAGTATGAACCCACAAAACCTGCCTGCCCGGTAATGCCAATTTTTCTCATTCAGATAAATAATACTGTGCAAAAATTGGCTTTTTTCCGGCTAATATCAAATTATCCGTTTCTTAAGTGCTTTAAACTGCCGTAATATGCGTAAATACTGGCTATAGCTGGGGGTAGTATATTTAGTACCCTTGCCCTGCGGGCGGGCCGATTCGATGTATTGGGGCAGACTTTCCAGCACTTTTTTCAATCCCACTGCAGAATTATCCAGCAAGGCAGCCATAGTAGCCGCAACTGTTTCACCAAGTGTGTCTTTAAAAACGATGGGGACTTTTTCCTGTAGAAGTATATCTCCCGTATCTATATGTTTGTCTATGCGGTGTATAGTGTACCCTGTTTCCGCACTACCATTATAAAGTTGCCAGATAACGCTTTGTGCATTCTGGTAACCGGGCAAAATCTCGTGGTGAATATTGAGCATACCATACCGGGGAATGGAAAATACTTTGGGTGAGATATAGCCATTGCCAAGGCTTAGGCCGATGTCTGCCCCAAAATCCCCGAATACCTGTTGTGTCTCTTTACTGTTGGTGGCGGGTACTTTTATAAAGGGAATATTATTTTCTTTGCATATCGTTTCCGCACTTTTTATCGTAGTATAGTCCGTTACATCTTCATTATACCACCTCCGCATCTTTATACCGTTCCATGCGCCTAAAGGGCCGATTTTCCATATTTTCTTCAGGATGCGCCTGTAGCTTTTTTTACGATTTACAACCTGTCCCTCACTTATTACCACTCCTGCTATTTCTATACCTTTTGCCGTCAGCAGTTCAGGCAGGTGATGACCTGCCGTACCCATGGGCGAAGTGGTAAGGATAACTACTTTCATACAGCTAAAGATGGGTAATAATTATTGGCCGCTGTAGCTTGTTGGGCACTTTTAATGATAAAGTACATAATGTGACTCATATCCCATCCCAATACAATATGGTCGCGACGAATACATAGTTCAGCCGCAGTAACCGGTTTTGCCGGATTGATATGACATCCTCTTTCTGCACTGGCGCAGGTTTGGTACCCTGCTTCGAAGACTGCTTTCCTGCCTGTTTCACTAAAATGAAAAAAACGCCCGTACGGGAATGCGAAATGCGCAGACTCGCCACATTGTTCATTCAGTGCTGCACGGGTCTCATACATGTCTTTTAGTATAGCATCTGCCGGTGTTTGGGCTATATTCATGTGGTGCATGGTATGCCCGCCTATTTCATGCCCCCACTTCTGCAACTGATAAACCTCATCCCAGGTAAGAAATTCTGCAACAGGGAAATCAAGGATTCCATTACAATGCTCCTTCAATTTGTTGTAATCTTTCTCACCTATCAATGGAGGGTTGATGAAAAAACATGCTTTTGCATTGTACCGGTTCAATATTTCGGCAACGGCCAGGTTATTTTTAAGCCCGTCATCTGAACTAAAAGAGATGTAGGGTTTATCTATACTGCCTGTCAATATCTTATTAACCGCCTCTGTGTACGATATGAAAACATGCTTTTCTGCAAGCCGCCGAAGCAGAGTATCCAATTGCTTTTCCTCATCTTCAAACAAATGGTGAAGGTATAGAAATTGCACCCTTGGCCTTGCCAGGTATTCTTTTTCCGCACCGGAAAAACGCTGCAAAGATGACAAACATGTTAAAGCCAGGCTTCTTAATCTGCTTCTTAACGTTGGCTTATGCCACTGTTTCAGTTGTTGATATGTGGTAATAAACTGTTCCTGCATCAGGAGGCAAACTCACCAATTTTCAAATCTTCGCGTATGGTAGCCAGCTTTAGCAATAACTGCTTTGTCTGTTCTACATTCAATTGTTCCGTGTTGTGCGAATGGTAGTCTTCTACCTCTCCTACTTTGGTTTCCCCTTCAGAGAAATAATGTTCATAATTCAAATCCCTGTCATCAGATGGGATACAATAATAATCTCCCAGGTCAATTGCTTTTGCCATTTCTTCCCTGTTCACAAGTGTTTCGTACAATTTTTCGCCGTGGCGGGTACCTATAACCCTTATTTCGTTCGGGGCATTATATAACTCCTTAAGCGCTATCGCCAGGGTTTCAATAGTAGCTGCCGGGGCCTTTTGCACAAAAATATCACCGGGTTTTGCATTTTTAAATGCAAACAGCACCAGTTCTACTGCATCTTCCAGCGTCATCATAAAGCGGGTCATGCGCGGGTCGGTAATCGTAAGCGGTTTCCCGGCTTTTATCTGGTCAACAAACAACGGGATGACGGAACCACGGGAAGCCATTACATTTCCATAGCGGGTACCGGATAGTTTTGCCCCATTGATAATGTTCCGGGAGCGTGCCACCATTACCTTTTCCATCAGCGCCTTAGACATGCCCATGGCATTGATTGGATAAACTGCCTTATCGGTGCTCAACACCACTATATTTTCCACATGATGCTTTAAAGCTGCGTCAATCACATTCTCGGTCCCGTTCACATTCGTCTTTATAGCTTCCATGGGAAAAAACTCGCAGGAAGGAACCTGTTTCAATGCAGCGGCATGGAATATATAGTTCACTCCCATTACAGCATTCTCAACAGAAGCATAGTCACGCACATCACCTATATAAAACTTGATGCGTTTATCGTTGTAATGCTTGCGCAGGTCGTCCTGCTTTTTTTCATCCCTGCTGAAAATGCGTATCTCGCTGAAATCGGAATGGATAAACTTTTCCAGGACGGCATTCCCAAATGAGCCTGTACCGCCGGTTATCAGTAGTATTTTATTATTGAACATAATTGATTGCAAAATTAATTCATAAGATACTCAATCAAAGCATCTACTTCGTCTTTTACCAGAATTTGCGGAAAAGGTAAGTCATTTTTAAGAGCATTGGAAACAGATGCCGCAATGGACCCGGGGTTAAACGGGTCAAAAAAAGCGCTGGGCTGTATAACAGAACGGGCATAAGGCAAGTCTGAAACAAGAATTTTCAGGCCCGCATCTGCAGCTTCTATAAGGCCCAACCCGAAGCTTTCATTAAATGAAGGGTATATAAGATAGGTACAGGTACTGTATAGCCCGGAAGGATCGGTATAGCCGTGATTAACCAGTTTTATACCACGCTTTTTCATTTCTTCCACCCTGGCTAGCAGCGCGGGTGCCATATCGGTAATTGTAAGGTGAAGGACCGGTGCCTGTCCGCGTTCAAACAATATTTCCCATGCGGTTAGCAGGTTTTCATGGTTCTTATAAAAAGAAGGGGTACTGATATAAACAAAGTCTTTCAGCCTGGGCGATGCATTATCCTTTTGGGGCAATAATTTATAAAAAGGATATTTTTTGCAATGCGTTTCTTTTTTAAGACCCGTTGCAACTATGTCATCAACCATGTGCCTGGTCTGCACGATGTAATTATCTGTATGGTTGTTGTACAGCTTTACAAAGAGATAGCGTAAATAAAACCTCCAATACTTTTTATCTGTAAGGTGCCGGGTACTTTCCAGCAACATCTGGTTATGAAAATAAGTATCGACCGGAACGGGTAACTTTATTGGCGGCGGGGTATTAGCAAAGCAGAATATGCGTCTATATTTTTTTTTGTGCTGCCTGTAAAATTTGTACCGGGTAACCAACCCGGATTTTAGCCTTACATGCTCAAAACCCGACACATCATGCTCAAAGCGCTCATCCAGCAATAAAAAGAAACGGGATTGCAAAGAGTGCTGCTGTATACGGTCGAGTAAATACCGTAAAAGATTGGGGCCTCCGCCGTGATTTGCTATGAATAATGCATCAATAAGTATCACGTATCTTTTCTTTGCTAAGTACGCTTATAAAATTATGCGCGGATTTTATCGGTGTTATTACGTCTGCCATGCCTGTACTTCTATCTGCCATCTGCCATAACTCATCATCGGTCTTTTGCATCATTGCTACCAATTTCTGTTTTAATGATGCCACGCTACCATTTTTAAATATATAACCGTTATAATTCTCTATCACAAAAGCATCTGCCGCCCCCACACTATCGGAACATATAAGCGGTAGCCCTGCTGCCGCAAATTCGTGTACGACGACACCCCATGGTTCTTGAAAACTGGGCAGGCAAAATACACCCCATTCTTTACTATTTTCAGCAAGTTCATCCGTCGACATGAATCCTTTTACAACAATATCATTTTTACCGTTGAAATCGTATTGTTTATCACCTGCTCCAACCAATACCAATTTCCATGGTAACTCCACTTCTTTTTTAGCCTCAAGAAATGCTTTAATCAACAAGTCTATCCCTTTGACAGCTGTAAAACGGCCTACAAACGCAATAGTACGCGGATATGCTTTAGCCATTTCTCTTTTTTGCAGGTATATATTTTTATAAACGTCAACATCAGCGCAATACAGCCCTTCAATCAGGGCACTATTTTCGTAGCCGATACGTTTCCCAAATTCAAATTGCCGTTTGCCGGGTACCCATAAATAATCAAAATACTTCCGGTACAACTGTTTGCCGAGCAGGGAGGCAATTCTATTTTTATACGTTCCGATCCATTGGTTATCACATGCCGAAATAATGGGAACCCCTTTGGCCTTGTAATGTGTAGCAGCTTCAAGATATAGCTTATCCATACGACCGGAAACGAATATCATATCAGGCTTACGGGTTTCTATGAACTCGAATAAGGTTTCACGGTTAAATGCAGAACGTTTATAAAAATGAATCCGGTCAAGGTCGGATGGTATGAAAGGGGTTTTCTTATTTTTATCCCAGTTGACACAATGAATATTTGCATTAAAATTGTCTCTCACAGCCTTCATCACAGTAATGACGTAGGGCATTACTTCGGAATAGAGGTATACGATATTTCTTTGTGCAACGTTCATCAATTTACTCCTGCAAGTTCTTTATATATGCTAAGATATTGTGCGGCTATGTTATTTGCCTCGTACGGTGCCGAGTTTTTAATACCTGAGCCAACTACCTGCCTGTAATAACCGTTATCTGTAATAAGTTTATCAATGGCTTCTTTTATTTGCTGCGGGCTGTTCGGGTCTACCAACACGGCGCTTTCTTTAGCCACTTCTTTCATGGCCCCTATGTTGCTGGTGATAACGGGGCGGCCTATGGCCTGCGCTTCTATTATGGGCATACCAAACCCTTCGTGAAAGGATGCAAAAAACAATATGTCGCAGGCTTTGTAGCGTTCATAAATCTCTTCATCACTAAGACGGCCATATTGTGTATATGATGTGCCGTTAGCTTTCAGTTTGGCCATTGTAAAGTCGTTTATATCTGCTACTATATCCAGGTGTACATTCATACCCTTCACAGCCTCTGCAAGGTTATCGAGGTTTTTATGCGGACCTGTGCCTATTTGCAAAATGACCGGCTTTGCAGCTACGACCTCTTTATGTGCATACAGAAACAGCGGTTTTATAGGATTGGGCACTACCCGTAGTTTTTTTTCCATATAGGGAAAGTATTGCAGCACTTTTTGTTTTGTAAACTCTGATACTACAGTTACTATGGCTGCTTTCCTAAACGGGAAACGAAACCAGAAATAATGATATACTTTATGTTTCAGCCAATTGGGTTTGAGGTTTTCGTAATGGCCTAAATCGTGTATGGTGAGAATGTTCCTGCTGCCTTTGAAGCCTATTGCGAGGTAATATACATCACCTGTTATATGGTTAATACCCTCTGAACCCTGTGCTGCCACCCTGATATTTTTCAGTTTCGACAGTTTGGGGTCGAGGTGGTATTCGTCAATTTCTACTTTACCGGCAAGGCATTTCTTCATCAGGTGAAAGATGCCTTCTATTGACAAGCCTCCTTTACGGTATTCACGAAAATAGTACCTGACTTTCATCATTTACCGCATCTGTTTTAGATGGTCAATAACTACGGCTGCCCGTGCATCGAGCGAATGGTCTTTCAATGCCCTTTGGTAGCCTGCCATGCGTACTCTTTCGCGCAGGGCATCGTCAGCCAGGTATTTTTTTACCTGTGCTACCAGGTCTTCTTCCCCATCGAAAAATCCGGCTTCTGCATCTTGCATAAAATAGTCTACTGATTCTTCATTTTTCTCGTGCAACAAAAAACCTGCACTGCCGGGTATATGAAAGGTACGCGAGGTAATAAGATCGCCGGAAGAGGCGCCGCTTACTTTTTCGGAAAGGATGCCGAGGTTTATTTTTGAGCATTGTATGGCTATTGCATACATGTCGCCAGACACTGCTGTATGTTGTATACAATCTTTCAACACTGGTTCAGAGGACCGGGACCATTGATTTCCCCATATTTTCAGGTTAATGTCAGGTATAGCTTTCCTTACAACCGCCAACAATTGCTCCTTTTTAGGGGAGTAGGTACCGATAAATGAAACATCGCATCCAAATGTCTGTTTATCTTTTTCCGATATATTTAACATACGGTGTATATCAGGATCAAAACCATGCGGGATAAATATTGTATTACTCACACCAAATGTATCTTTCAGGTCCCGTATACCGAATGTTTTTGTTGTAAATACGAGTTCGTACAAAGGAATATCCTGCGGTAAGTAACCACCATGTGCTGTCATACTTACATCCGGGTAAAAGAGTACAAGCCTGCAGTTCTTTTTTTTAGCATAGTGCAGTGTTTGCGGAACCACAAATGCACCTTTATATATAAAAAGTACATCCGGTTTAAATAAGTTAATAGCATCCGTAATTGCTTTATTGAATTCTTTTACTTGCAACGGACGTATCAATTTCTGTAAAACTTTTATTTTAATATCAGATGCATGAAAACTCAGATAATAATACTCATCAACAACATCTATATACTCACCTTTACGTGACAATGCTCTGAAAAGCCCTCCCGCGTTACTTCCCCGCCATTGCGGCCCAACACAGAGTATTTTCATATAAGTCTTTTTAGCACAAGAAAAAGAAGGTAATAAGAAATAAATGTAATCGCAATCTGTAAATCTGCACCCATTCCTGAAAATGAAATCAGCAGTATATAACCACCTAGAATAATACCTGTAATATTATACGGAGATTCATAAAATGCGCAACCGTTCCAAATAAGCACTAATAAGCCACCAAATAATATACATCCTATTATCACACTTATCCAGCCATAGGCTAGAAACAGGTGGCCAACAATTGTCATATTTACAGAATTGGTATATCTCCCATCAATTTGACGGCTTAGCCCAATTTCATAAGCAAACCATCCCCCCATAGCTATTAATGGTTTTTCAGGCCATAAAAACCGGGGTATTAAAGCAGTTACAAGAGGGGTAAACATCGTCCAACCGTAAGCACCTTTGGTATCTACAAGTTCCACTACACTTGTGAGTTGGGGTAAAATAGATGATCTATAAACTATATTCTGTTCCTCTCTGTTTTCATAAATGTCGCTCTCTTCTCTTGAATTTATTTCCTCTAGTCTTGTGAATCTATCAATTCCAGATCCTATCTCCGCTCTATGATTTCCAAAAGAATTAAAATACATACTCAGTACCAGCATTATCAATATTACAGGAGCTAGTATACCACTACTTAAAATCTTGCTTATACTATTTGCACCTATAAAATAGCCTACCAGTAAACATATACTCGGCATTAACATTTCAAACCTTAAAAATGAAAATAAAAATGAAACAACGGTTTGCAAAAGAAATAATGTAATTGCATATCTTTTGTATACTCGGCTTCCTGTCATTCCCCATAAACGTGCAAAAAAAACAATACCTAAAATTGAAAAAGCAGAAATTATTGTGCTAATTGACCCTAGCGGAAGCAGAAAAACATATAAAAAACTAACTGATAAAATTAGCATTACCCGATAGATTATTTTTATTCTTTTTTTATCATTTATTATTATTGAAATTGATGGCAACTTAAGTTTCTCAAATAATTTATACCCTATAAAAAAAAAGGTGTTACCAATA
>CAZUMM010000003.1:14466-247747 GCA_964621795.1 uncultured Flavipsychrobacter sp. | reverse complement strand
AAGTGATGATGACTATAATCAGTGGAAGTATAATTGGTTAACCTTCTTTAAGACCATACCACAGGAATACATTCTTAAAACGATTGCTAAAGGTATTGAGTATGGTAAAAAGTGCTACGCTGTGCATTTGGAAAATGAATGTTCAAACAAAGCTCAATGTCAATATAACGAAAGCTGGGAAAGGCGTATTTCTATTGCAGAGCATGTTCATAGCACCATATTGAAAGAAACAGGCAAAATACCCCAAGAAAATAGCCCTGAGAATTTAGAAACAGAAATTGTAGAGCCTACAGATAAAGGTGAGTTTACTACAGCAAGGCAGGTTTTAGCCATTCATTACCTATTTGAAATATGCCAAGTAAAGAACGTAGATAATACAGCTAAAGCAAGGTTTATTCAGTTCCTGACAGGTAAACAAACAGATGCTAAAAGCATAAAGAATACCAGTATTTACAAGCGTGTACTTAATCCCTTTAGTACAGATAATAAAACCCTAAATTCAGACTTACAATATATCAGGAAATACTTTGAAGATTTAGGGTTAACAGAAATTTCAAAGATGATAACAAACGAAATAAGTAAGTCGGAATAATATTTCGGGTGACCCACCGCCCCCACCCACCCCCCTTTTTACATCGAACCTTTGTGTCAGATAATATTCTGACAATGGAAAATGTAGTATTTACTCAATTATCAATTCCCGAAATAAGGCAGATTTTCAGGCAGGAATTAGAAAATTACTTTATTGACAAACAGACCGCAGTTACTAACCCGGCAGAGCAAGACGAACTGCTAACCATTCAGCAGGCGGGTGAGCTTATAAACCTTAGAGTACCCACCATATACGGGCTGGTAAGCCGTAGTGAGATACCCTATAGCAAACCGGGTAAACGGCTTTATTTCTCCAAAAAAGAACTGCTGGCATGGGTACAATCAGGCCGCAAAAAAACCAATGCCGAAATACAGGCAGAAGCTACCAATTACACAAACGGTAAAAGGAAATAACATGAGCGGGAAAAGCAATAAGCCCCGCTTTGGGAAAGGGGTACTTGATACGTTAGCACAAAAGGGGACAGCCAATGCAGTAAAACCAGCCGTAATACTTACAGGTAAAGGCTCAGAGCCAACCGGGAAAGACTACAGCCAACGCAAAGGAAAAAAGAAAATGATTTCCCAGCGCATGGCATTACACATGGTAGCCATAGCAAGGCAGAAGGGAAACAAGCCATTGGAGCAATCATTCAGGAATACATACTATTGCCTGAACAAGGTATTTACCAGCGAAGGGCGCATTTATGGCGACTATTGCAAAAACAGGTTTTGTACAGTTTGCATGGCCATACGCAAAGCCGAAAAGATAAATAACTACCTGCCCGTATTGCAGCAATGGAAAGACCCCCATTTTGTAACCCTTACCATAAAAGCCCCAACCCTCAGAAACCTGAAAACAAGGGTTAAGGGATGTATGAGGGCTATAACCCAGATTATAGAAAAATACCGCAAACAACACCAACGGGGCAAGGGCAGGCCACTAATAGGCATACGCTCTCTGGAGTGCAACTTCAACCCCGATGAGAAAACTTATAACCCGCACTTTCATATAATAGTACCCGACAGGGAAACAGGCGATATACTGATAAGGGAATGGCTGAAAAAATGGACATGGAGATATGCAGAGCATTATTGCCAAAAGAATTACCCCATTACCAATCTAAACAAATCACTGATAGAAGTAATAAAATACGGCAGTAAGATATTTACTGAGCCGGATGTAAATAAAAAAGCAAAAAAGCAAAAACAGGCAACCGGGGCGGAAAGTGAAGTAAAGATATATGCACGGGGTTTGTACAATATATTTGATGCCATGAAAGGGTTGAGGATATTTGAGCGGTTTGGCTTCAACCTGCCAAAACAAACAAAAGAAAAAACACGCTCCAGAGTAACTACTGAATTTGAAGAATGGATTTACTCCCCAAAGTTCAGGGATTGGCTACATGAAGAAAGCGAACAAACGCTATTAGGGTACACCCCTGAGCCGGAAATAGTGGAACTATTGAAAAATGAGAATATTGATGTAATGAGGGAGTAGTGCTATTTACCGTTTAACCCATCTAAAAAGTTATTGTTAGTACTGGTTTTAAATTCTAACATTTTTACTCGTATCCATTTGGATTTGTAGATTTTTCCAGTCGTATCTTGTATTATAGCTTGTAGTTTACACCCTCTCAGAATCCGTGGGATTATTTTCCAAAATGTCTTAATTGTCAATTGTGGGTACGGCCTGTCTTTTGCGTTCGTTATGATACTTTCATGCATTCTACGTGACAGATTTTCTTCTGGATGTAATACAAAAGGAATAGCCAAGTGCTCAGTAAAGTCAAACGAATGAACATTGCCTTTCATTTTAAAACAAAGGCATTGAATTGTTTTTACTTTTTCAGTAGTATTAATAATAGACACTGTTAAGTTGTCAATAAAAAAGGTTATATCAATTTTTATAGTCCCTTTTTTATCAAAATACGATACAATATTCCATGCAAGAGAGATTATTGAAATAACTATTGCTAAACCTGATAAAATAAGGCTGGCATTTATATTAACATGAAAAATGAACATACGAGATAGTATACATGCTAATATAATATTATTTAGGTTTATTGGTGTTTTTGTACCCTATTTGTACCTCGGCGAAGTGTTATTTTCTCAAAAGCCTTATTGTAAAGGGTTGTAGCTGATTAGGTACTTTCTGTATCGGAAAGTAGCCCAGTGCTATAAATTATTTTTCCAATTTTGCAAACAGTTAACAATATCATTTAATCATGCATCGTACTTTTGTACTGTTTTCATGGTGATAGGGTTTATAGGGGCTGGACGTTTTTACGTTCGGCTTTTTTATTTGACATTATTCCTACCCTTTTAGTCCTATTCCGTTTTCCCTGGTCATCTTCTTACAGAAGTTTTTCTTCAAAAAAATGATACCAAAAAAACTACTATTTAATATTTTATTGAATGTACGTGACCTGATATAAAACGATTCTTTCAAAGAAAACGTTAACCGTTTGTTATCCGATTTCATTTTTTTTTGTTATTCCTTCCAAAACCGCACCACATTAGTAAACGGTTAACAAAAAACATCTTTTTTGCTAATATAATCGTCTATACTTTAGCGCCCGGATAAGAGAGAACCATGCGCTTCGCATAATAATACTGGATGAGAGAGAGGCAACCAGTTTATTAAATCAGAAGAACCGCAAACATGTCAAACCGTATTTATTCAGAGAAGTTCTCATTATCCGGACAGGTATTAATAACCTGCCATCGTATGATCAGTTTCCACAGTACTGGTTCAGCATTTTCAGCGTTAACGATTTTGGAGTAATAAGCTATTATCTGCATAGCCGGATAAGCAAACAATAAACAATCAATCTGTCAAACAATACAATCATCTGTTATGAAACAATCAATTACTCAAAAGATGTCCGGTAGGTGGAAGTACCTGCTGTTCGTCTGCATTTTTATGATGAGTGCCTTGAGTGGGTTCGCCGACCACTTCAGGTACGGAAACCTGACCTGGGAGCGGGTGCCTGGCAATCCACTTGCTGTTAAATTCACAATTAGGAATGCTTTTAGGCTTTCTGTGTGGACCAGCCAAAATATTCCTGTTACTGTTGGGAGTACCATCCAAAGTGGAAACTTTAAACCGGGACAAGGAGCGAATATTCCTATACCATATAAAGTTACTGCGGTGAATGTAAAAGACGATTGGTGGTTTGGTGAATATAGTGTAGTAAAAACATATACAGCCCCCGGAGTTTATACTGCATACTACAACAACTGTTGCCGGATTATTCCATTGCAAAATAACTCTAATGCGCTGGTAAATGTACCGACAAATGTACAGGTAGGCACTGGTTATAATAATAATAATGATGCCCCTGTAGTCATTGCTTCTCCAATTGTAAATTTTCCGCGTGATAAATCATTAGTAAGCCTGAAAATCCCTGCAATAGATCCTAACGGGGATTCAGTAACTTTTTCTTTGACCCCTAACGGGCAATTTGGTAGCCCTTCTGTTCAGCCGGCAGGCATGTCAATTACTACTGATGGTTGGCTGACGTGGAATACTATTGGTAAAACAGTTGGTTCTTTCTATAACACCAGCGTGACGGTAACAGATTCTAAAGGCGCGTATACTACTATTGATTTTCTGATAAAAATCACAGATACATCATCTACTCCATCGTTTGACTATGTGGCTTCACCGCAGGATGGCAGTACTTTTAACATGCAGCCTGGCCAGCCTATAGTTTTCCATATTAAAGTGGCTGACCCTAATACGGGCGATACAGTTACTCTAAGGGCGATTGGCCTTCCACCCGGTGCCACATTCACCACAAGTGGTACGAATCCAGTTGACGGTACATTTGGATGGTCACCTTCACCTGACCAGCAAGGTACTTATGTGGTGGTTTTCGTGTCTGAAGATGGAGCGGGTGTTCAAAATACTACTACGGTGAATTTCCATATAGCGTATGATCCAGTATTTGATGTGCCTACTACCCCCGGTAACAATAGTATTTTCTCTTTCAAACCCGGCGATACAGTTACGCATATTATTAGTGCATCTATTCCCGATACAGGCAACAGAGTGATTCTAACTGCTGCAACAGGTATTACATCGGGCATGGCCTTTACTCCTGCATTTCCCCTGGCTATAGCTAATCCTGCCACTACTAACTTCAAATGGATACCACAAAATTCTGATTGGGGTGTAAAGCAGGTTGTTTATAAAGCAGAAGATACTTTTAATCATAAAACTGCTTTTGATACATTACACTATGTAATAGACAACCCTCCTGTAATTACATCCACACCCGATACTACTGTAGGTGTAGGCCAGACATATACTTATGTATTATCAGCTACAGACCTGGATATACCTTTAGGAGATAAACTAAAAGTTGAGAATATTACATTGCCGTCGTTCCTGTCTATTGTAAACAACAATAACAATACATGGACTATTTCCGGTACTCCTGCTGCCGGAGATATTGGCCTGCATAACATCACTATCGAATTGGCAGATTCAATGAATCACCAGTTTGGTACTCACGACGGTAACGATTTCCAATATATCCCTTTACATGTTACAACTGCGCCACTTGGTGCTGCTGCTGTAGTTACAAATGCGACTATCTTCGGTACAAGTACCGGTGCTATCAATCTTACTACTACAGGCGGTGTTGGCCCGTATACATACAGCTGGAGCAATAGTGCTGCAACGGAAGACCTGGGTTCAATCCCTGCGGGTACATACATTGTGACTATTACAGATGCTGCTAACAGCACTTATACAGATACCTTCACGGTAACTGAGCCTGCCCAATTAACGGTAAGCGGTACAGTAAGTGACGCAACTATATACGGTAACAGCAATGGTTCGGTAGATATAACGCCTGCTGGTGGTGTTGGCCCTTATACTTATTCATGGAATAACAATGCCACATCTGAAGACCTGAGCGGTGTTGCTGCAGGTACTTATATGGTAACAGTAACAGATGCCAATGGCGCTACTGCTACAGGTACTTATACAGTTAATCAGCCAGCACAGCTGACTGCAACTAGTACGGTAAACAATGCAACCATTTATGGCAACAGCAACGGTTCAATAGACATAACGCCTGCGGGTGGTGTTGGCCCATATACATATTCATGGAGCAACAACGCTACAACAGAAGACCTGTCTAACATTGGTGCGGGTACTTATACAATTACTATAACAGATGCGAACGGTGCAACGTATACACAAACCTTTACTGTTACACAACCGGCACAACTGACGGTAAGCGGCACGGTAAGTAATGCGACTATATATGGTAGCAGCAATGGTTCGGTAGATATAACGCCTGCGGGTGGTGTAGGCCCTTATACTTATTCATGGAATAACAATGCCACATCTGAAGACTTGAGCGGTGTTGCTGCAGGTACTTATATGGTAACCGTAACAGATGCCAATGGCGCTACTGCTACAGGTACTTATACAGTTAATCAGCCAGCACAGCTGACTGCAACTGGTACGGTGAACAATGCAACCATTTATGGCAACAGCAACGGTTCAATAGACATAACGCCTGCTGGTAGTGTTGGTCCATATACATATTCATGGAGCAACAACGCTACAACAGAAGACCTGTCTAATGTAGGTGCAGGTACTTATAGCGTCACTATAACAGATGCGAACGGTGCCACTTATACGCAAACCTTTACTATTACACAGCCGGCACAACTGACTGTATCCGGTATAGTAACAAACGTGACTACAATAGGTGGTAATAATGGAGCCATAGACATAACGCCTGCGGGTGGTGTAGGCCCTTACACATATTTATGGAGTAACAGCGCTGCAACAGAAGACCTGTCTAATCTTACAGCCGGTACATACACAGTAACCGTGACAGATGCCAACGGCGCAACGGCAAGTGCAGCATACAGCGTAGCGCAGCCACTGGTAGCCACGATAGCTGTAAGCCCGGTTTACACTATATCCGGTCATGCACCATATACTATCTACAAAGGTTATGGCCAGCAATCGGTAACCCTTTCAGCATCAGCTATGGGTGGAACACCGGGCTATACTTATAGCTGGTCGCCTTCTGCGGGTTTGTCATCTGCAAATACTGCTGTTACTACTGCATCACCCCAGTCAACTACAACATATACACTTACTGTAACTGATGCAAACAACACTACAACCACAGCTACACAAACTGTTTATGTGATTGATGCAACTTGTGGTAACGGTAACAATAATAAAGTACTGGTTTGTCACCGTACATTATCATGCAACTCCAACCACAACCACAATTGGAACTGCTATGGTTATCATAATATCTGTATCAGCGTAAATGCTGTTGCAACACACCTGGCACATGGCGATTATATCGGTGAGTGTTTTGATGTGGATGGCAGCGTAACTAATGTTTCCTGCAATGGTAGCAGTACCGGTGCTATTAACCTGTCTGTTAGCGGTGGTGCACAACCTTATACTTATAGCTGGAGCAATAATGCAACAACGGAAGATATATCCGGCCTGGCAACAGGTAATTACTCTGTTACTGTAACAAGTGCTGACGGTCGTATTATCACTAAATCATTCAATGTGGCACAGCCTTCACCGTTGAATGTGAATGGTACTGTTTCCAATGCTTGTTATAATTCTAATAACGGAAGCATCAACATGTCAGTATGTGGTGGGGTTTCGCCATATACCTATGCATGGAATGATAATGCAACTTCACAGGACAGGCAAAACCTGGCAGCCGGTACCTACTCTGTAATTATTACAGATTATAAAGGCTGTACTACTACAAAAACATATACCGTTACTCAACCTTCGGCACCCCTGGCTTTGAGTGCTGCCCTGACAAATGTTAGCTGTAACGGTGCCGGCAATGGTGCTGTTGATTTAAACGTAAGTGGAGGCACAGGTCCTTACAGCTACAACTGGAACCTGGGAAATAACAACAATAACAATAATAATAACTGCTGGAACTGGTGGTGGTGGTGGTGCAACAATAACTGCAACAACAATAACAACAGTGCATCAACCCAGGATGTTAACGGTCTGGATGCAGGTACGTACAATGTGACTGTTACCGATGCAAACGGCTGTACCGTAACTGGTTCTTATACTATCACTGAACCCGCAGCTATCAGCATTAGCGCCAGCAAAACAAACGTTACCTGTAAAGGTGCCAGCAATGGTACAATTACGCTGAATGTGAGTGGTGGTACAGCACCTTATAGCTACAACTGGGGTAATAATGTTACTACACAGAACCTGAGCAATCTTGCTGCCGGCTACTATGCCGTAACAATAACTGATGCTCATGGTTGTACTAAAAGCGAGACTGTACACATTACAGAGCCTTCAAACGGCGTTAATGTAAATGCCAATGTTACCAATGTAAGCTGTAAAGGCAGCAGTACAGGCGCTGTGAACCTGAGTGTGAACGGTGGTAACTGGCCTTATACATATAGCTGGACAGGTGGCGCTACAAGCCAGGACATAAGCAACAGGCCTGCAGGTACCTACTCCGTGGCTGTTACAGACCAGAACGGATGTACTGTTAATAAAACATACACCATCACCGAACCCGCTACGGCATTGAGCATAAGCGCAGCAGTAAGCAACGTGAGCTGTAAAGGTGGTAGCAATGGCGCAATCGACCTGAGTGTGAATGGCGGTTCAACTCCATATACCTACAACTGGAACCTGGGCTCAAACAGCAACAGCAGTAATAATAACAACAATAACAATAACTGCTGGAACAACTGGTGGAACTGGTGGTGCAATAACAACAACAATAACAATTGCAACAACAATAATAATAACAACACCTCCAACTCACAAGATGTGAATGGACTGGATGCGGGTACATATAGTGTTACTGTAACAGATGCAAATGGTTGCTCTGTAACCGGTAGCTATACTGTAACGGAACCTGCTACAGCTCTCAGCGTGACTGGCTCTACTACAGCGCCTACATGTACAAGTCCTAATAGTGGTACAATCACAATAGCTGCAAATGGCGGAACTTCACCATATAGCTATAGCTGGAGTAACGGTTCGAACTGGAATAACGGTTATAACAATGTGACTACACAAAACCGTACAGGTTTGTCAAGCGGCAATTATACCGTAAAAGTGACAGACGATAATGGTTGTAATGAGACACAAACATTTAGCGTAGGTCAACCGGTGAGCAACATCAGTGCAAGCATCAGCGTGAGCCCTATGGTAACTGTAACAAATGGCCAGCCATATACTATCTACAATGGCTACGGTCCGCAATCGGTTACTTTGACTGCGAATGTAAGCGGTGGCAACAATGGTTATTCTTTCCATTGGTCTCCATCTACATGGTGCTCCAACTCTAACTCGGCCAGTACTGCTGTTAGTCCTAACTCGGCTACCACATATACAGTGACTATTACCAGCAATACAGGTTGTACAAAAACCGTGAGCAAGACTATAAACGTTGTAGATGCAACCTGTGGCACTTACTTCAATCCTAAAGTGATTGTTTGTCATAATGGCCACGAAATCTGTGTGTCTGAAAACGCAGTGCAAACCCACCTGAACCACGGTTGCTATGTAGGCCCATGTACTAATGGTGCTAAAGGTGAAAGTGCTGAACCGGAAGAAAAAAGCAACAATGATATCACAGCACTTAACGTGAAACAGGATATCAAGGTTTATCCGAACCCGAACAACGGTATCTTCACACTGGAACTGCCTGCAGGTACAGAGAATGCGAACGTACTGGTTACGGACCTGAGCGGTAAAGTAATCATGCGCAAAGCGGCGACCGAAGGAAACATCCTGAAGTTTGACCTGAGCAATACAGCACAAGGTATCTACCTGATACAAGTAGTAGCAGGTAATGACAGGTACCAGTCAAGGATTACAATTAAGTAATCGCGATAAACACTTAAGCGGGCAACTATCAAACGGTAGTTGCCCGCTTTATTTTAATAAATCTTTATTTATGGTTTCAGTATTTTTGCACGGTTATTTTCCCGATACGATGTTTAAAAAGCTACTCCCGTTAGTATTGGTATGCCTGTCATTCGTGGCTATTTCAAAAGCAGGCATAAAACTGCATTTTAATAATGTAGTGAACGGGAAAGAACTGGTACTGGATAATGAAACCTATAAAAATGCACATGGCGATGAGTTTACGCTAAGTATGTGCAAATACTACATCAGTAATGTGACGTTTATTAAAACAGATGGTACAGCTGTAAATATTGAAAACAGTTACCATCTCGTAAGCGAGCAGAAGCCATCATCGTTTGATTATGTCATGGATGCGCTTCCCGAAGGCGGGTATGTTGAAATGAAATTCATGATAGGCGTAGATAGCTTGCATAATGTAAGTGGTGCACAAGGCGGTGAACTGGACCCCATCAATGCCATGTTTTGGGATTGGCACACAGGCTATATCATGGCTAAAATTGAAGGTCGTTCCCCGGCCGCACAAGACGGAGAGATAGCATTTCATATTGGCGGCTTTTCGGGAGAAACATCTGCATTGCGATGGATAACCTTAAAATTTCCCCATGCTGTAAAAGTAACATCCGGTAAAACACCGGTTATTAACCTGCAGGCCGATATTGCTGAATGGTTCAGGACCCCGGCAACAGTAGATTTTTCTAAGCTTTCTGTTGTAACGCTTGAGGGTAAGGAGGCCGCTATGATAGCAGATAATTATGCAGACATGTTCACGATAAAGAGTATTGACGAGACAGCTAAATGAGGAGAAAGATTACATTAGTTACGCTTAGTATAGCGGCATTGTTGTTTTTTGTCAATGCTTGTCCGCCGCGCGGCGCAGGTAAGTCAAAAGCTAAAAAAACCATTACGCCTGAAATGCCACCGGGCTGGCCCGGGCCACATTATAAATTCGATAAAGATAATCCTCTTACACAAGCAGGGTTTGAATTGGGCAGGACATTGTTCTATGACAGGCGGCTTTCACGGAATGGTACAATATCTTGCGGTAGTTGTCACCAGCAGTTTGCCGCTTTTTGCCACTTAGACCACCCTGTCAGCCATGGCATTGATAATAAAATGGGTAAACGTAATACACCCCCGCTTTTTAACCTGGTATGGCAGACAAGCTTTTTTTGGGACGGTAGCGTCAACCATATAGAAGTGCAACCTGTTTCGCCCATGCAAAACCCGGTTGAAATGGACGAATCGCTTGCCAACGTCATTTCTAAATTGAGTACTGATACTATGTATCGGCGCATGTATAAAGCAGCATTTGGCGATACTGCGGTAAACTCTCAACGCACGCTGAAAGCATTGGCCCAGTTTATGGGTATGATGGTGTCCAGCAATTCAAAATACGATAAGTATATCAGGAAAGAACCGGGAGGTGAATTTACAGCAAGCGAGCTTGACGGGCTGCAGGTGTTCAGGGATAAATGTGCTACCTGCCATAAAGAGCCGCTCTTTACCGACTACAGTTTCCGGAACAATGGCCTTATGCCTAAATATAATGGCCTGGATAGCGGACGTGCTACGATAACCCGGAAGCAGGAGGATATGTATAAATTCAAAGTCCCCTCACTGAGGAACCTGAAATATACATGGCCTTATATGCATGATGGACGTTTCTATGAGCTTTCGCAGGTGATAGACCATTATACAGGCAGCAAATTCAATTCGCCAACATTGGATCCGGCAGTACAGGGCATCTATCTTACTCCGCAGCAAAAAACAGATTTGCTCGCTTTTTTGAATACCCTTAACGACAGCACTTTTGTTAAAGACCCCCGTTTCTCAGACAATAGTAATGCAAAAGAAATAGTGCCCGATCATACCCATTCCTTCCAAAGGAAATAGTTTTTACGCTTTAAATAGATATTTTTGGTGCAATGGTGAAGGTGCAGCAGTATACAATTACTCCTGAACATAGAAAGGACAGGAACGGCCACAAAACTTTTGTAATATGGCTAACAGGCTTATCCGGAGCTGGTAAGTCGACACTGGCCGACAGATTGGAGCAATACCTGTTTGAAGAAGGGAAACAGGTATTCGTGCTGGATGGCGATAATGTCCGTAATGGTATTAATAAAGGCCTGGGCTTCTCAAAAGAAGACCGCAAGGAAAATATCCGTCGTGTGGCAGAAATAGCACGTCTCTTTTGTGATGCGGGAATGATTATAATCACTGCCTTTATTTCTCCTTATATTTCAGACAGGGAAATGGCGAAACAAATAATAGGGGAAGAGAATTTCGTGGAAGTATTCCTCGACGCTGATATTAGAGTGTGTGAAGAAAGAGATGTAAAAGGGCTGTATGCAAAAGCAAGGACCGGGCATATTAAAGAGTTTACAGGCGTAAGTGATGTATATGAAGTGCCGGTGCGACCATCACTTACGATAAATACGGGCAATGAACCGATAGACACATCTTTTGATATTTTGGTTTCCTGGCTTAAAGAAAATTGTTTTTTACCATGATAGCACACCTCGACGAACTGGAAGCTGAAGCCATATACATCATCAGGGAAGTGTATGCACAGTTTGAAAACCCATGTATCCTGTATTCAGGAGGTAAAGATTCCATTGTGCTTACGCACCTTGCCCGTAAAGCATTTTTACCCGCACCATTGCCGTTTATATTGTTGCATGTGGATACCGGTCATAACTATAAGGAAACACTTGAATTCAGAGATGCATTTGTTAAGCAGAACAATATATCGCTTGCAGTAGCTTATGTGCAGGATAGCATAGACCGCGGCACCGTGGTGGAAGAAAAAGGCCCTGCCGTCAGTCGCAACCGCTTGCAATCTGTTACACTGCTCGAAGCTATTGCAGAGCATGGTTTTGATGCCTGTATGGGCGGTGCCCGGCGCGATGAAGAAAAAGCCCGTGCGAAGGAACGTATATTTTCTCACCGCGATGAATTTGGCCAGTGGCAGCCTAAAAATCAACGCCCTGAACTTTGGAATATCTATAACGGGCGTAAGCACTATGGTGAGCACTTCCGGGTGTTCCCCCTTAGTAATTGGACGGAACTGGATGTATGGATGTACATTCACCGTGAGCAAATCCCCCTGCCACATTTGTATTATGCCCATACCCGCGATTGTATCGTGCGCAACGGTGTGATTTATGGAGTTACCGAATACATTACCATACGGCCCGGAGAGCAGGTACAGCAGTTGCAGGTGCGTTTTCGCACCATGGGCGATGCTACCATTACAGGTGCTATTCGCTCTGCCGCTTCAAATGCGGAAGAAGTAATTGCAGAGCTGATGGCATTCAGCGAAACCGAGAGGGGCAACCGCATGGACGATAAAAGGTCGGAAACCAGTATGGAAGACCGTAAAAAGGAGGGATATTTCTAATGGAACTATTACGATTGATTACCGCAGGAAGCGTTGACGATGGCAAAAGTACCCTTATCGGCCGCCTGCTTTTTGATGCTAAAGCACTGCTGCAAGACCAGCTCAAAACATTGGAAAAGTCGAGCCGTAAAAAAGGGTTTGCTTATCTTGATTTTTCTTTGGTGACCGATGGCCTGAAAGATGAACTGGAGCAAGGCATCACTATAGATATTGCGCATCGCTACTTTACAACAGGTAACCGGAAATATATACTGGCAGATACCCCCGGTCATGTACAATACACACGCAACTTTGTTACTGCTGCTTCTACAGCCAACCTCGCTGTAATACTGATAGATGCCCGCAAAGGTGTGGTAGAACAAACACGCAGGCACTCGCTTATCGCCTCCCTGATGGGGATAAAACACCTGGTCTTTTGCATCAATAAAATGGACCTGGTGCAATACGAACAAGAAGTTTTTGAAGCAATAAAGGCCGATATTGAAGAACTTTCTACTAAGCTGGAGGTACATGATATCCGTTACATACCAGTTTCAGCATTATATGGAGATAATATTGTAAGCCATTCTGAAAAAATGTCCTGGTACACAGGTTGGGGGTTACTGGAAACTTTGGAGAATATTCATGTATCCAGTGATAGGAATTTAATCGATGGCAGGTTCCCTGTGCAAACGGTTATCCGTGTCAACAATGAAGATGTGCGTGATTACCGTGCGTGTGCGGGGCAGGTAGCCAGTGGTATATTCCGCCCGGGAGATGAAGTGGTAGTATTGCCATCAGGTATGGGATGCAGTATAGCTGCTATAGAATTGGCTGGGAGAGCAGTGCAGGAAGCAGCGCCACCTGTATCAGTTTCCATTATACTGGATAAAGAAATAGATGTAAGCCGGGGTAACATGATTGTGAAAAAGAATAACAGGCCAAATATTACTACCGATATAGATGCCATTATTTGCTGTCTCGACGAAAAAAAAGCCATTCAAAATGATAGCAAGTTACTACTGAGGTCAAACACTTCAGAATGCAGGATAAGCGTGGAGCAAATCATCTATCGTATTGATGTAAATACGTTTTCAAAAGAGCAACGCGTGCCTAATAATTTGATGATAAATGATATAGCACGAGTGCGATTAAAACTCAGCAAGGAAATGCTTTTTGACCTCTATAAATTGAACCGTGCTACAGGTTCATTCATTCTTGTGGATGAAGCCACCAACAACACTATAGCAGCAGGACTCGTACACACCATTAACACATAGATAACATTATTAAGATTTATTGTTATTAGATTTGCAAGGCATAATTAGCTTCAGTATTTCTGAGGATTATAAAAGGCAGAGAGAGCTCTTTTCGGGGAGTATATAAAGTATTATTGAAACAATAAACATAAACAGTTGCAACATTGATTATGAATAACAACAATACACCTCTGCAGGAAAATCAAGATGAGAACAAATCACAACAGCCGCCTTTCCAGTGGGAAGTTCCGGTATTATATACGGAAGACTGGCTGAAAACATTAGCTGGTGGTGACCTATTTACTACGGAAGATACTGCGTTTCATACTTAAAAATAATGTCTATTGTTTAGGCTAAAATTTATTCACTACATTCGTAGCGAATTCAGCATTAATGTATAATGAAACTAAGGCTCGTTTCTATTGTTTCAACGGGCTGTATGTAAAGTCCGAAATACCGATTTCCGAAGTACAGGAGTATAGTGGTTCAGACCTTTCAGGAAACCCGGTGACAATCAGGTACGGTAATGTGCCTCATTCCCTTGAACAGTCCTATTTTAGCAATTCCGTCATATCCATTTCGGAAAATGAAGTCCTGATTTATATTGAAGGCGTAGCCAGGTATTATATACGTGGTAATAGCGAAGTGGTTATAGAGCCATGCGAAGGTGCTACAATCGCTGATGTCAGGTTGTATATACTGTCTATCGTTTTGGGGGTGCTCTTACATAAAAATAATATTCTTGCTTTACATGCCTCTTCTATTAAAATAGGTAATGAGGCGGTCCTCATTGCCGGTCAGTCAGGGGTTGGCAAATCTACACTTGCATTAGGTCTTTACCGAAAAGGTTATGAGGTAATCAATGATGATATTACATCCGTATTTTTCGATTCAACGGGTAAGCCTTATGTATATACCGGCGTTCAACACCTGAAACTTTGGGGCAGGAGCCTGGAAAAGTACGGTTATGATACTATTGAATTTGAACGGCTCAAAACAGAGCTTGAAAAGTATAGTTTCCCTATCAACAGAACTACTATTGCCCCGGTGCCCGTAAAAGCTATATATATACTGAAAGAATGGAACGAGGACGGACTAGACAGCAAATCATTGTCGGGCCTGGAAAAATTCCAAAAAATTAAGGCGAATACCTACAGGTATAAACTGGTTCAGCATCTGCAAAAAACACAGAACCATTTTACTCTTGCCAGCCAACTGGCAAATGAAGTACCTGTCATTAAAATCTGCCGTCCTGCCGATGTTTCACCTGCTGATTTTTCTGAATATATGCAAGGGCAATTCGATAAATAATGAAGAAGATAATCTGGCTGGCATCTTATCCGAAATCAGGCAATACCTGGACGCGCTCTTTTCTTACATATCTGCTGAGAAAAGATATAAACGATAATGATGATAATACTATTAACGAACTGGTAGCTCCTATTCTTTCTTCACGTAGCAGAATTGAGGAGTACCTGTTGCTGGAAGCATCGGAACTTACCCATAATGAACTGGAAGCTTATATTCCCCTCTCTTTAAGGGAATTAGCGAAAGATATAGACATTATCCCTTTTTTTATGAAGGCACATGATGCTTATACCCTTACCGAAAGAGGCGAGCCCCTGTATCCTGCAGATGTAAGCATAGGGGCCATATATATCGTTCGCAATGTTCTTGACGTAATCGTATCTTTTGCACATCATAACAATAGTACGGTCAAGGATATGATACAAATTGTCAAGCAGGAAGATTTTGCATTCCTCGCGCGTTCAAATGATATTAAATCACAGACCCGCCAAAAACTTCTTAGCTGGGGTGGCCATTACCTGAGCTGGAAAAAGCAGCAGGAAATTCCAACACTTTTTATCCGCTATGAAGATATGGTGCTGGATACCTTCAACACCTTTAAGAAAATGGTCAGATTTTCGGGTCTTGAAGCTACAGATAGTGATATACAAGCTGCTATTGAGCATGCTTCGTTCGATAAACTGAAAGCACAGGAACAAAAGCATGGCTTTGGAGAGAGGAAAAGAGATGCCAAATCTTTCTTCCGCAAAGGTAAAATAGGTTCGTGGCGCGAAAGCATATCTGAAGCAGAGGCTCAAATTATCATAAACGACCATCGGGCTGTAATGGAAGAGTTAGGGTATATAGATGATACAGGTAAGCCTGTATTTTAAATAGATTTTTCTGATGTTATACGTAGAAGAAAATAGAACAAACTATATGTTTAACATCAAATAGTATAGAATAAACAAAATATTGCTTTATATTTGCCACCTATTAACTAATTATTAACTAACTATGGATAACAATACACATATGGAAGGGAATCTAACAAACGAAAATTTACAGCAACCGGCTTTACAGTGGGAAGCTCCCGTACTTTATACGGAACAATGGCTGCAAACATTAGGTGGTGGTGTAACCGATATCATTGAGAATGGTCTCTACCATACCTAAGGTTTTAACTAACATATCTTAATTATCATTCCTTATTGGATTAGCCAATAAGGAATGATAATGTATTGCTACTGTTTAATGGTTAACTTGCATGGTTTCAATACCAGACAGATATATTCATGAATTTTGTTGCAGGTGTATACTATAGAAATGGAAGCAATAATGAGCGTGTTATGCACATGCCGCCCTGGCAAGAACAGCTAAATAAAACTTTAGCGGGCCAGGATACCATTTTCTTATACGAACAAGAGTCAGCTACTCAAAAAAGTTTGGACTTATTCTTGCTAACTGACCTGACCCTGTATAATCAGCAGGAACTGGAGCAGTTATTGTCCACCTCCCGCACTACTAAAGAATCTTTAATCCTACAGGCATATCAAAAATGGGGAAAAGATTGCATCCATTATATAAAAGGCGATTTTATAGGTGTTATCCGGGACAACAGCAAAGAAGAATTATTTTGCTTTAGAGACCACTTAGGTCAGGTGCCATTTTATTATTACCTGGACGACGATATATTTATATTTTCAAATAAGATACAGTTTATAGCTTCCTACGACAAGGCTGCGGAAATAAACGAAAATTGGATTGAAGTTTTTGTAACCCAATCATCGTCTGATAATATTCATACACCGTATACATATATTAAAAAATTACCTCCTGCGCATACATTAACCGTTACTAAAACATCAGCCTCGTTAGATAAGTACTGGAATATTGGCAACAAAACACAACAAAACATAACGAATCCTGGTGAAGCCATTGAAAGGTTACGCGTTTATATGGATGACGCAGTACGGGTAAGGCTAAACGGATTAAATGGAAATAACGGTATAGAACTGAGTGGTGGCCTTGATTCTTCCGCCATTGCGGCCATCGCTGCAAAAAGATTAAAGGCACATATTTCTACGTATTCTAACAAGTTACCTGAAATATACCGGGGCCACTTTGAGGGATTTGATGACGAATATAAGAATATTGAATGTACGAGGAATTACCTGGGAATATTGAATCATACCTACCTGGAAACTGTAGCAGACGACCCATTCGGGTATACTGAAAAAGCACTAGATGCTATTGGGTATCCCACGTATATGAATATAAATATTTATCAACAAAGTATATATGCACAGGCGCAGAAAAATCATGTATCTGTACTATTGTCCGGGTTTGGTGGCGATGAAGTATTATCGGCAAATTTGTATAATATTCATGTAAAAAATTTAATCGCAAACGCACAGTTCCAAAAAGCCGTAAATGTAATTCAGCAAAAAGGGTATTCTTATATAAAATCACTCAGGTACGTGCTATATAGTTATATGCGGAAGGGACATATTGACCGCCGGATGGGTAGCGCAAAACAGAAAATAACAAATAGTGTACTGCAGAATACATATAAAAGCCTTTCGTATGAGTCACCTGTTTTTTCCAAGGATAATTATATAAAGGAATGGCATGCGTATAAATTGAATTTCCCTGGTACTGCTGAAAGGCTGGAAACCGGGTATCATGTATCAGGTGCATATGGATTAAAGTACCGGTACCCGCTGCTGGATGTGGATACGTTGGAATATTTTTACCATTTACCTGACCAGTGGAAGCTGGATCATAAAAATGGCAGGGCATTATTTCGTAAAGCGATAAAAGATATACTACCGGCAGAAATTGTTGAAAGCAAAAAGCCAACGAATACGGCTGTTATACCTGTGATAAAAATTGAAACTGAAAAATTTTTTGGCACTGTAAAGGAGTACCTGTTATCGTCAGGTGGACAAAATCCGATATATAATTATATAAACCGTGATAAGCTGACAAAACTAACCTACGATGAAAAAACTGCTATGGTAGCATATGCGATGATGAAAAGATTAGTGATGTTAATTATGTTTTTTGATAAGGAGAAGGAAAGGAAGAGATGTGAGTTTTTATAAAAATATTACATATTTATAAGTATTTTGTAGTAGATGCCTGTTGTTTGCTGTGTAGATACCACATTAGTAAATAGTAAAATAAAATATGAATTAAGGGTTTTGCAAAAGTTTATTAGTAGTTATTATATTTGTATTGAATGGAATTAAAAAACGAAAGTTTGATTTCCCGGAACACCGGCATTTTGGCTAACCAGGTAGGCAATGAGATTGTGATGATGGATATGGAAAAAGGTAAATATTTCGGAACAAACAGAACAGGATCTTACATTTGGCAGATATTAGAAACGCCTATGACGTTTGCTTCGTTATGCAGCAGACTAGCTGCTGATTTCAATATTACTGAAGAAAAATGTATAGAAGAAGTAAGCGTATTTCTTCAACAGATGCAAAATGAAGGGATTATTGTGATACAATAACTGTGCAAAATAGTTATTTATTACCTCCCCATCTTATTTAAGACAAGAAGCCACGTATGTACATGTAAGCGTAACCGGTATTTATTGGTTACTTAATGAGCAGTTACTATGCATGTAATATAAATCCATATATCTGTGGTAATAGAAATTTGTCCTGGAAATAACAGAAGTAAGGAAGCTACGGAATATCTTTGTTATTTTACTTGTTTCTACCATTGACAGGTAAAATAATACCATACAGGATGAGGATTAGTAAGCTGCAAACTTTTTGGGACCTGCCTTTCCGGGATAAATTTTTTTTTCTAGATGCTGTTTTGCTGCTTAGTATTTCAAAGTTAGTGGTGCTGACTGTTCCATTCAAAAAAGTGGCCCCACATCTTGGCAAAGTCAATGGCGAGGTTAACTATGAACTGGATAGTATTCAACTTCAAAAAGCCGACCGTATAAAACTATTCATTAACATGGCTGCAGGCAATGTGCCGTTCCGGAGCGTGTGTCTCGACCAGGCAATGGCAGGTATGCTCCTGCTCAGACGGTTCCGGATACCTTCTAACTTGTGCCTGGGGGTAAAACGTAATGAAGCGGAAAAAAAGCTGGATGCCCATGCATGGATAGAATGCGGGGGCAGAATACTAATAGGTGGCCAACGGAGCCTTCAATACAATAAAGTGGCCCATTTTACCAATAATCCCCGGTAAGCTATATCTTACAACCGGTTTATGATGCAAGCCATTAACGATAAAAAACACCGTATTAAAGGCTTTCTTGCTGATAGTAAAAAAGGCTTTACGATGATATGGCGTATAACCAGGCGTGTTACGATCATAAACCTGTGCCTTTTTATCCTCCAATCCGTTTTCCCGTTATTGTCATTATTTGTTTTAAAAAAGCTTATTGACACTATTGTTGCTACAGGTACCATTACATGGCAGTTGTGCGGGGGCTATCTTATTATGTTTGCTGTTTTACAGATAGCATCGGCAATAATAATACAGATTGCTGCGTACTATCAGCTTATGCAGCAGCAGTTAGTTACAGATAAAATTGCCGGCCAGGTACTACATAAAGCAATAGAGCTGGATTTGGAATACTATGAAAACCCGGGTTTTTATGACGATCTGCACATGGCACAGCAACAATCGCTATACAAACCGTCCCAACTCGTCAGTTCATTGCAGGGCATTATACAGGGCATCATCAGCATAGTAATGTTATCAGGATTCCTCATGCTTGTACACTGGTCTGTAATAATCCTGGTTATCATATTGGGTATTCCAATGGCAGTTAGCAAACTCATAAATAGCTACAGGCAATACCTGCAGGATAGGCAATATGCCCCGCTTCAAAGACAATCGTTTGATTACTTCCATTATCTTACAACTGATGCTTATGCTAAAGAAGTACGGATATTTGATTTTGGTAAACGGTTTATCGGCAAGTTTTTAGATATCCGCAATACTATTTATAAGGGCAAAATTGAGTTACAGAAAAAATTTCTGAAACAGAGTTTATTTATTCAGGCCTTTGAAATAATTATTACTACTGTCATATACGCGGTTATTATTTTGAGTGCTGTGGCAGGGCTTATTACAATAGGAGGGCTGGTTATCTACTTCCAGGTATTCCAAAGGCTACAAACAGCTATTACCTCTTTTTTTCAATCTGCTGTAAGCCTTTTCCAAAACCAGTTGTACCTGCAACAAATCATGAGCTATTTGTCGGCACCTCCTATTGTCAGTGAGGCAGACAGCCCACAACCTTTCCCATCACTAACAGAGGGTATTAAAGTGGAGAACCTGCAATTTACCTATCCCGGAACAAACGCGCCTGTGCTGGAAAATGTCAATATACAACTGCGTCCTGGCAAAATAACTGCCATAGTGGGAGAAAATGGCTCGGGAAAATCTACTCTGCTTAAACTGATATGCAGGCTGTATAATGCCACAGGCGGAACGGTATTGATAGAGAATGTAAATATTGCTGATATAAAGACAACAGCACTCAGGCAAAATATATCTGCCGTATTCCAGGATTACGGTAGATATTACATGAGTCTTGAAGATAATATTGCATTAAATGAGGAGGAGGCTGACAAAAATAGATTGAATGATGCAAGCCATAAATCAGGTTTATATGAGAAAATAGAAAAACTTTCCAAAGGATATAAAACTATATTAGGAAGGACTTATAAAAATGGTGAGCAGTTAAGTGGTGGCCAATGGCAAAAGGTAGCCCTGGCAAGGGGAATATATAAGCCAGCTAAAATATTGATTCTTGATGAGCCTACCAGTGCCATGGACCCCAATGCAGAATATACCGTTTTTGAAAACCTGAAATCGGATATAGATGGAAAAATAGTAATAGTTGTAACACACAGGTTGTATAACCTGAAAATTGCAGACAATATTTATTGCATGAAAGATGGTCATATTGCAGAAGAAGGGTCTTTTGACCAGCTTATAGCAACCGATGGCATATTTTCAGAAATGTTTAAAAAGCAGGCTTTATGATGGATGCTAAAGACATTGCTGAGAAGTATGGCGCGGAGACAGCATTGCTTATCCTGTTGGGCAGACTTCAATATAAAACCGTAACGTCGGCGGAAGTACAACATTTCATTAATACACAAACTATAAACTGGAGCCGGTTTGATAAGATAATAAAGGTGCACCAGGTAAGGCCTATGGTCTATAACATGTTGTCGGTCTATTCTATCGAAACCGACACTGATTTTTATAGAAACCTGCAACTGACAACTACGCGTATTGCAGCGGGAAATCTGCTGAAGCTTAAAGAACTTATTCGTGTACACGCCCTGCTAAAACATAATAACATCAGGTCTATCCCCTATAAAGGTGTTATACTGAGTAAAATATTGTACGGTGACTTTATAAGCAGGGAAACATCTGATATTGATTTTATTATTCACCCTGAAGACTTCTCAAAAACGAGGGATGTATTATTGAATGACGGGTATGGCAGTACTTACTACTATAACCCTGAATACCGGGAACTATTTTTAAAATCGGACAACGAGTTGCTTTTTGCCAAGAAAAAATCAGATAAGAATTATAAGGTAGAAATACATTGGGCTGTAACGCATAAAATGATGGATATCCCCTTTCCTGACAGGGAAATATTTCAGGACACAGCTGTAGAAAACATATTGGATAACGAGATTGAAATATTAAGTCCTCAAAACAGGTTGATAGTATTATTAATACATCATGGGGTAAATGATATCTGGCGAACCTTCAGGCACTCTGTTGATATAGCAACTTTTATTCAGAAGTACGCTTCCGAAATTGATTGGGATGAAACAGAACGGCAGGTAAAAAAGTATAAGATTTATAATACTACCCGGTTAGGTTTATCGTTGTGTAGGGAACTTTATGGCATTTCTATACCGGCGCAATTCGGGATACGTAATAAACTGCTTAACAATATAGGGCATAATATGTTGCGTTTCCCACCCATTAAACGGAAAAAGTTATCTGCAGAAAATATTTTACAGCAGTTTAGGTTAAGAGACTCTGTTAGTAACAAATTTAAATTGTTGGTCGCATACATCAGTACTGCGTTATTGCCCAATATTCGCGATGTTGAAGCTTGGCCAATACCGGCGAAATGGAGTTTTATATATGTTTTTATTAAACCATTCCGTTTAGTATTAAGCCCGCTACAGAAGCGGAATAATAAATAGCCGTTATCTTTACAGCCAAAGAAAAAGAGTATGTTTGGAAAGCTGTTTGGAATAGGAAAAAAGAACAAAGAAGAGTCTGCAGGCACATCCGGGACCAATAATTTTCCCGACTGGAGTTTCCTGGGTACGGATATTCACTCTCACCTGGTACCGGGCATAGACGATGGGGCACAAACTGTGGAAGACAGTATAGCTTTGATACAAAGGCTCAGGGGAATGGGTTTTACAAATATTGTCACTACCCCTCATATAAAATCCGACCACTATCCCAATAATATTACCACCATCACCGAAGGGTTGAAACAATTGCATATAGCTTTAAAAGAAGCAGGTATCGATATACCCGTAAAAGCGGCTGCAGAATACTATATAGATGAGCATTTTATGGAGTTGCTTGAAAAAAAGGAACTGCTCACGATACGGAACAATGAGGTATTGGTAGAGCTATCATTTATGTTCGAACCGATAAACCTGCATACAATATTATTCGAAATACAATCGGCAGGCTACAGGCCCATACTTGCCCATCCTGAAAGATATGGGTTTTACCATAATAACTATGATGCTTACCGCGATTTAAAAAATAAAGGATGCCTGCTACAACTTAATACGATTTCTCTTTCCGGGTATTATGGCAAGCAGGTAAAGCACGTAGCCGAAAAACTGCTTTCAGACCATTTGTATGACTACTGTGGTACAGACATGCACCACCTGAAACATGCAGATGCTATGGATAGGGTTTACAACTCCGGCATACTTCACAAACTAAAAGGGCATCACTTCCTAAATAAGGATATATAACCCACAACATCCCTCTTAGACATATTTCTTCAGCTAAATTTATTAGTTTAGTAAAAAACGAGTAATATTTTTACTCGTTTTTTGGTCAGTATGTGACTGACAATGGCGAAGCCATGTCCGGAATACGACAATTTACAGGCTGTAATGCTGGAAACACTCATATCTTCCCGTACAAGAATTAAGCTGCTACTAAGGTTTTTCTTAAACCCGGGTACCACCGCTTACCTGAGAGGGCTGGCGGAAGAATTCAATGAAAGTACCAATGCTATCAGGGTAGAACTCAACCGTTTTGAGGAGGCAGGTATGATCCTTTCTGAAAACAAAGGCAATAAAAAAATTTACCGTGCAAATGATAAATATCCCCTCATAAGCGATTTGCATAATATTTTGCTTAAATATATTGGCATTGACAGGGTAGTGGAAACAGTTATTACACGTATGGGCAGGCTGGACAGGATGTACCTGACGGGTGATTATGCCATTGGGAAAGATACAGGTATTATAGACCTTGTTTTTGTAGGCGATATAGATAAGGAATATCTTATCAACCTGGTAAGCAAGGCGGAAAAACTTGTAGAAAGGAAACTAAGGTTCCTAACCTACGAAACGGGAGAATGGGAAACCATCTCAGGTTTGCCGGAACACGGAATGAACCATCTTCTAATTTGGGAAAATAAATAGGATGCCCTGGTATGTACTATATACCAAACCGCGCAATGAAAAGAAAATTGCTGCTCTGCTTTCAGAGCAGGATTTCTTTGTTTATTGTCCGGTAAAGGAGGAAATACGGCAGTGGAGCGACAGGAAGAAAAAAGTAACAGAGCCGGTATTTAAATCGTACGTGTTTGTGTTTTTGAACGATTATAAAGCTGAAAGCCCGAAAATATTACAAATACCGGGCGCCTTGCATTTCCTGTGGTGGAACAAGCAGCCCGGAATAGTCAGGGAGCATGAAATAGAAAGTATAAGGCATTTCCTGACATCATATAAACATGCAAAAATTGATACAGCCCTGAGCCCGGGAGAAAGTGTTATCATTACCGAAGGGATTTTGGCAGATAAAAATGGCGTGGTGCTGCATACGCAGGGAAATGTAGTTTATTTGCAGTTGAAAAGTATAGGGCTGAATATGATAGCCAGAATTCCTGCACAATCCTTAAAGAAAAACACTTAATAAATGGTAACAGTCAGAGTTATACCATGCCTGCAGTTAGTTGACGACAGCCTTGTCAAAACCGTAAAATTTGATAAGTATAATTATATAGGCGACCCTATAAATACTGTAAGAATATTTAATGAACTGGAAGTAGATGAACTGTGTTTTCTCGATATCAGGGCTACCAGTCAGAACAGGGAACCGAACATTCCCTTGCTTAAATCTATTGCTGATGAGTGTTTTATGCCCTTGGCATACGGCGGCGGGCTTAAATCTTTTGATACCTGTCGGGCCATTCTTTCTATCGGGTTCGAGAAAATTGTAGTTAATACCCATGCTTATACAGATAAAGAACTTATCCCGAAACTTTCTGATCATTTTGGTTCCCAGGCAGTTATAGGCTCAATTGATGTTAGGAAGAATATATGGGGAAAATATCACGTATATATAAATAATGGTACGAAAAAAATTGCTGTAGATGTAGTGGAATGGGCCCAGGAGATGGTTTCAAAAGGTATCGGTGAGCTTCTGATAACTTCTATTGACCGGGATGGTACCTGGGAAGGGTATGATGTAAATCTTATTAAAAAGATTACAAGTGCAGTAAATGTGCCTGTTATTGCAAATGGGGGGGCAGGTTCCGTAGAGCATATAAAGGATGCTGTGAAAAACGGCCATGCCTCGGCAGTTGCATTGGGCAGTATGGTGGTTTACCAGAAAAAAGGCATGGGGGTATTAGTCAACTTTCCCGACAAACGGGAGCTTTCCGAAATTATAGCCTAAATGGCTACTGCATGGCTATTTATTTTAGAACCTCATTTTTTAAACTATTTTTGAAAAAAAAAATTCATGCAAAAAAGCAAAGGGCTTTCAGGAAGCTACATTGTAATTAATATATTATTAGCTGCTATTGTTTTATTTAGTTCATGTAACATAGGGAAAAAAGTGCCTTACTTTATAGATGTGCCTGATAGTACGGGCTACCCGCTTACAAAAAAACCACTCAATTACTCAGAACCAAGAATAAGACCGAATGATATATTAGGTATTACAATACAGACAATTGACCCGCAGGCTTCAGAAGTGTTCAACAACGGCGGTACAGCTAGTACAGGAAGTGCTGGTAATTCCCAGGCCGGGGGTGGCTACCTGGTGGATAATAACGGCGAGATTGAACTGCCGTTGGTAGGAAGGATGAAAGTAGCAGGTATGACGACCATCGAAGCAAGAACTGCTATCCGGGAAGCTGCTAAACGCTTTTATGTAGACCCTGCAGTAAACGTCCGCTTTTTAAATTTTAATGTAACCTTGCTGGGCGATGTCTCATCTCCCGGTACATACAATATACAGTCGGAAAGAGTAAGTATACTCGATGCGTTGGGTATGGCCGGAGATCTTGCTATAACGGCAAAACGTGATAATGTGATGTTGGTAAGGGAAGAAAAGGGCGAAAAAATTTTTATCCGTCTTGACATCAATAATTCCGACCTGGTGAGCTCTCCTTATTTTTATTTAAAATCCGGAGATGTGATTTATGTGGAGCCCAACAAAGCAAAAGCGAAAATAGCTTCAGTTGATCCTACGCGCGATAAATACATCGGGTATATATTATCGAGCATAACATTATTAATATCGGTAGTGAACTTTATCAGGCTGGTAAAATAATTAATGCATACACAGGTACAGCCAATATTTGATGACGGTCCGGCAGACGGAAAGCAAAAACACTTTTCTGTCGAGAAGCTGTTGCTTAAAGCGTCACGCTATTGGCCGGGTTTTGTTGTGAGCATTGTAATAGGCATCATTGCAGCTTACTTCTATATGCAGTATGCTACACCGGTATACATTACTACAGCAAAGCTACTGGTAAAAGATGACCGTAAGGGTGGATTGGCCGAAGGCCGGATTTTTGAAGATATGGGTGTAAAATCGGCCACCAGCACTGTTGACAATGAAATAGAGATATTTAAAAGCAAGATGCTGATGCGGGAGGTCGTTTCTGACCTGCATCTTAACATCAGGTACTATATCCCCGGAAGGTTTAAAGACAGGGAAATATATAATGCGCTTCCCTTTAAACTTGTGCCTTTATTTAATGACAGTTTATTGGCAGCAGATAATCTTTATCATCTTGCTATTGCAGGTAATGAAGTTAGTTTTCGCAAAAGCAATGGTAACTGGAAAGGGAAAATCGGCGATACGGTTGCACTGGATGCGGGCCGTTTTTATATAAGTCCGACCAACATTCCTGTATCTGCAGGTAATTTTGAGGCAGATTGTCTCATCAGCCCTGTTCCACAAGTTGCCGACGATTATATTAATGCCCTGGATATTACAGCAATCAATAAGCAGGTCAGCATTGTTAAAATACAGCTGTATGATATTATACCATCGAGAGGAGAAGATGTGGTGAATAAACTGATGGATGTATACATGCAGGCTAATGTGGATGACAGGAACCGGGTAGCGGAAAGTACAATCGAGTTTATAGACGACCGCCTGGCAATTGTAATTGAAGAACTCTCAGGTATAGAAAATGAAATAAAGTCTTTTAAGCAGCAAAATAACCTGACTAATGTTGAAGAGCAGTCTAAAGCTTTACTCGATTATTCAAGCGATAATACCAAGCAATTAACACAACAGGAAATTCAATTGAGTATTGTCAGGTCGCTTGAATCGTTTCTCACGAAAAACGCAGGTAATACCCGGGCAATCCCGTCTACCTCGTTTGTGCAGGACCTTAGCCTGACGGCTATGGTAAACAACTACAATAATCTGCTTGCCCAGAAAGAAAGATTATTGATGAGTAATACGCCCTTCAGTCCTTACATAAAGAATATAGATGCACAGCTAAAACTGGCGCGTGAAGATATGAAGAACAACCTATCCTCTTTAAGGCATGGGCTGGAGCTAAGCATCAGTGAGATGAAAAGCAGGATGGGGATACTTAATTCAGAAATTAAAGAAGTGCCTGCAAAAGAACAAACATTCCTTGAATATTCCCGCCAGCAAAATATTAAACAAGAGCTCTACCTGTTCTTATTAAAAAAGAGAGAAGAAACAGCTATCTCTAAATCTTCAACCACCCCCAATGCGAGAATTGTAGATGTGGCAGAAAGTAATAATGAGCCGGTAGCGCCTAAACCGTTAAAAGTATATCTTTCGGCAATAGTGTTGGCCTTACTGATACCTTCTGTACGCGTATTGGCAAAAGAAGTGTTGAATATTAAAGTGAATGACCGTGAAACGATAGCCGATTACACCTCGATACCCGTGATAGCGGAGATAAGTCACAGTACAAAGAGCAGTGAAACCGTAGTAGTTAAAAAGAATAGCCGCAGCCGGGTGGCGGAACAATTCAGGGCATTGAGGACCAACCTGCAGTTTTTGCTGACCAGCGATGATGAGCGAACCATATTGGTGACATCGAGTATGAGTGGTGAGGGTAAATCTTTTATATCCCTGAATCTTGCAGCTACACTGGCCTTGTCAGGCAAACGGGTAATACTGCTTGAACTGGATTTACGTAAGCCCCAGATATCGGAAGCGCTTGGAATTGATTCCAATAATGGCTTTTCGGGATATGCTATAGGTAAATCGGGGCTGGACGAGGTAATAAAACCTTCCGGGCAATTTGACAATTTATATATCCTTTCAGCAGGAACCATTCCCCCCAATCCTTCGGAATTGTTAATGATGCCCGCTGTTTCGAAATTGTTCGGCATATTAAAAGAGCAGTTCGATATTATTATTATAGATACGGCGCCCGTAGGCCTGGTTACCGATGCCCAGATATTATCCCAATATGCAGACGCTACCCTGTACATCGTAAGGCAGAAGTATACGTATAAGCAACAGCTTGAAAAAGCTGACCAGCTATATACAACCAGCAAGCTGCCCAGGATGAACATTATACTGAATGATACGGACAGCAAGTTTGGAGGATATGGTGAATACGGCAATGGCTATTTCGACGATGATGATAAGAGAGGGATAAAGAGCTTATTCAATAGTAAAAAAACATCATTATTTAAAAGATAGAATACATCTTATGCAAAAGTCTCAGCATCGCATTGCTGTTATCGGTCTCGGATATGTCGGGCTGCCCCTTGCAGTCGAATTTTCGAAGCAGTACCCTGTACTAGGGTTCGATATAAATGCAGAACGTATCAAACAATTGCAGTCGGGGGTAGATAACACCCTTGAAGTGGAGGGCGAAGCCCTGAAAAGTGTTACCTGCAGTGCGCCTCCTGCGGATAAGGGCTTATTTTGCACTAATGTATTGGCAGATATAGCTGCCTGCAATATTTATATAATAACCGTACCTACGCCGGTAGATAAATACAACAGGCCTGACCTTACTCCACTATATAAAGCGAGCGAGACGGTAGGTAAGGTTTTAAAGAAAGGGGATATAGTGATATACGAATCTACCGTATATCCCGGTGTTACCGAAGATGAGTGTGTCCCTGTACTTGAAAAAGTATCGGGGCTGAAATATAATGTAGATTTTTACTGCGGGTATTCACCGGAACGTATCAACCCGGGTGATAAGAAACATACAGTTACGACTATTAGAAAAGTAACTTCTGGTTCTACGCCGGAGGTGGCAGATATCGTAGATGGCCTGTATTCTTCTATTATTACAGCAGGTACCTATAAAGCCTCAGGTATAAGAGTGGCAGAGGCGGCAAAAGTAATTGAGAATGCGCAGCGGGATATAAATATTGCTTTTGTAAACGAACTGGCCAAAATATTTAACCGTATGGGCATAGATACCCACGACGTGCTGGCGGCGGCATCTACCAAATGGAATTTCCTGCCGTTCAAACCGGGGCTGGTGGGCGGACACTGTATTGGTGTTGACCCCTACTACCTTGCACAAAAGGCGCAGGAAGTAGGCTATCATCCTGAAATTATTTTAGCGGGAAGAAGGCTAAATGACGGAATGGGCGGATACATAGCCAATGAAGTGGTGAAGCTCATGATAAAAAAGAATGCGCCCGTGAAAAACAGCAATGTTTTACTGTTGGGTGTTACTTTCAAGGAAAACTGCCCTGATGTGCGTAATACGAGAGTAGTCGATATAATCCGTGAATTCGATTCGTATGAAATGGACGTAACGGTATACGACCCGTGGGCAAACCCCGCAGAAGTAATGCATGAGTATGGTATTGAAACCGTAAATGAATTGCCCGGCGGACAGTTTGATGCAATAGTTCTGGCTGTTGCGCATAATGAGTTTATTGACAATAACTGGAACGATATGCTGAAGCCTGAAGGCGTACTTTATGATGTAAAAGGCTGTCTCGATAAAAATGCTATTCACTCAAGATTATAATCTTTTTAGGCATGTCATATTACGTACACCCCTCCGCTATAGTAGATGAAGGTTGTGAAATAGGCGACGATAGTAAAATCTGGCACTTTTCACATATTATGCCCGGTTGTAAAATCGGCAGTAAATGCAATATCGGCCAGAATGTGGTAATCTCTCCCGAAGTTGTTTTGGGGAACAACGTCAAGATACAAAACAACGTATCGGTATACACAGGCGTCACCTGCGATGATGATGTATTTCTTGGGCCCTCCTGCGTGTTTACCAATGTTACCAACCCCAGGAGTGCTGTAAACCGCAGGGGGCAATATGCACGCACCCACGTGGGCAAGGGCGCAACCATAGGTGCTAATGCAACTATCGTATGCGGGCACGATATAGGGCCATATGCTTTTATTGGCGCAGGGGCGGTAATAACGAAAAATGTACCGGCCTACGCTTTATTTGTCGGCAATCCGGCAAAACACATTGGCTGGATGAGCGAATACGGGCAGCGTTTGTCTTTTGATGCAGCGGGCAATGCTGTTTGCCCCGAAAGTAATGAGCGCTACAGACTTGAAGAAGGTGTGGTGCGAAAATTATCCTGAACATGCTATCCGTGGCATAGGCAGGCATATTGAAACCTAATTTTAAAAATCCGGAAACTTACAGGATGATATTTAACTATCTGCATGCTATATGAAGTACCGTATAGCATTGGTAGGTAATATGAATAATAACTTGTTTGCTATTACCCGTTATTTGCGCGATATGGGGTATGATGCCCGTTTATTCTATCGTGCAGGTATGGAGCATTTTCAAGCCAAGGCAGATACATTTAGCCTGGACTATTTAGGTTATTGCTTTGAAGTAGACTGGCTGAATAACGGCTTTTACAATATTGACACAGATAAGGTACGTAAAGACCTGGACGGGTTCGATTTTTACATCGGGCAGGGCGATGAAGCTGCAGCCGCATATTTTGCAGGCTTTACAATGGACGTATATTACCCGTATGGTTCTGATGTGTACAAATATGCGTATTTACCTGCCGAATTTACCTGGTTGCAAAAACTGAAGAGCCTTTTAGGTTTGAACAGGGTTTCTTATGCACAAATGAAAAAGGGTACTGCTGCAAAATATATGCGCGCAGCTATTGTGCATGCCAAAAACCTGCTTACAGAATATACCAATGAAGACTTTGAACAAAAGCTGATAGGCTTGAATCCCCGGGGCAATTACCAGTATGCAACCATTCCTATGTTCTATCATAAAGAATACGAGCATATAAATGAACAGGTTCCTGATGTGCACTGGGCTTCAGTGGTGCGAAAGCTGCGGGAGCAAAATGATTTCATAGTATTATACCATGGCCGGCAGGAGTGGAAAACAGTGCATAATGAGTTTACTGGAAAGAACACGCACCACCTTATCCTGGGTTTTGCAGCATACGTTAAGGCCAATCCCGCTGCAAAATCAATACTTATCATGCTGGAATATGGAAGTGACACTGCATATTCCAAACAATTGATTGAAGAACTTGGCATTACCGGGTATGTAAAATGGTTTCCTAAAATGTACCGGAAAGACCTGATGTACCTGATAAGTGCAACAGACGTATGCACCGGTGAATTTGGCAGGAGCTACCTGACATTTGGAACCATTATAGAGGCTATGCTGATGAAGAAACCCATCATTCATTACCGTGAAGATACCCTTTATAGCTACCACACAGCTTTGTACCCTATGTTACATGCAAAAGAACCCCAAGAGATAACAGAAGCATTGGCATGGGCTGCCAATAACAAAGAAGCCTTGAAAATAATGGGATTGGAAGCATATAACTGGACCATGCAAAATGCTGTTAATTCCCCACTGGCACGCCTGCAAAATATCATTGAGCAAAAAAGAAAAGGCACAGCTTGAGCAAAGTAAAAGTGCTGTTTACAATTCCCAATTTTTCAACTGCCGGCAGTGGCAGGGAGATGTTCAATATCATTGAGGGGCTCGATAAAAATACGTTTGAGCCGTACATAGCAGTTAACACGGCAGGAGGGGCACTGTTTGATGAGATTACAGGAAAGGGGTATAACATTTTAGTGCATAAGCATTCTTTAGAAAGCGAAAAAGGCATATTCAATAAAATAAGAAAGGCAAAACAGTTATCCGGCTATTTTAAATCGTTTGGGTTTCATATATGGCAATCTTTTAGCTGGTCGTCAGACTATACCGAAGCATTAGTGGCAAAGTTTTCAGGGGCCCGTTATGTTTTTGTGAAAAAGAATATGAACTGGAACAGGAAAGCGTGGAAGGTGAAAGGCATATTGGCAGATGCCATTGTTGCAAGGAATACTACTATGGTGAACAAAATGTTCAGCCATTTCCTGTACCGGAAGAAAGTGCATTTTATACCCGGAGCCGTAGATGTACAGAAATTTTCTAAAGCCAGGGCGGATTATAGAAACACATTAAATATACCGAAACAAGTTACACTAATTTGTTGTGTGGCACAGGTAGTACGCGTAAAAGACCAGGCTACACTGATACGTGCAGTCGCAGCGCTGGAAAATACATGCCTTATACTGGCAGGCCGTTTTGTTGACGAAGCATATACACAGGAACTGAAAAGCCTGGTAATGTCGTTACAGGTGCAAGGCCGTGTTATCATGCCGGGGAGTGTTGCAGCAGTAAACGACCTGTTGCATGCGTCGGATATTTTTGTTTTACCCACATCAAAAAAAGGCGGGCACGAAGAGGGCTGTCCTGTTGCTTTGCTGGAAGCTATGGCTGCGTCCGTGCCATGTATAGCCAGTAATGTAGCAGGAAGCAATGACCTCGTTCAGCACGAAAAAACAGGTTTACTGTTTACTCCCGGCAGCGTTAATGAACTGGTACAATGCATTAACCGGTATGTATCCGATAAGACTTTTGCAAAGGCAATGGCAGCAAATGCATTGAAAAAAGTGAGCGAAGAACACCGGCTTGACCGGGAGTCTGAAAGATTTGAAGACCTGTATACTAAACTGGCAGCCAAGTGAGTGCTTTCTATGATATATGGATAAGTGACAGCAAACCATTGAGAAGAAGGCCGGGTAACGAGGAATGGGCCTGTAAAGATTCTTATTGGTTTAGCGCTCCTCCGGGTAAACAGTGGAAACAGGAGCTGGAGACAGATGCATATAGCTTAACAGTAGTTGGGCAATTTTATGAAAAAGTAAATTTAATAAGCCTGCTGAAAAATTGTACCCGGTATGCCACGGGCATATCGAATGAGTATGAAGACCCGGCAGGACACTATATCATTTTCATTATTGATAAAGTATCGGGAAGCAAATTCGTTTTTACCAATCGTTTTGGTACCTACCATGCCTATTGGTCATCAGATAAAAACGTAAAAGGCATCAGTACGTACTATATCGGCCTGGCGCAACAGGTGACTGATATAAGTCCCGATTGGGAAGGAATTACCGGATTTCTGGCAATGGGTTTTTTCCCCGAAGACAAAACATATCTCAAGACTATCAAAATTTTTAATCCGGCATCCTGCTACATTTTTGATAATGAGTGTCAATTGAAGGCGGTAAAGAAATACTGGAACTGGACATTGGATACTACAGGTGGTCCTGCTGTTGATGATGCACTGCTGCAAGCCTTGCAAAGCAGCATAAGCTACGCCATTAATAATGCTAATGTTGCCATACCGCTATCCGGCGGCCTTGATTCAAGAATGCTGGCAGGTGTATTCCACCAGGTTCCGGAAGCAGGATATCAATCGGCATGGGCGTACGCTTACGGGTACAGTTCAAAATCACAGGAGATAAGAATTGGCAGAAAGATAAGTACCGCTTTAGGTATTCCTTTCCAGGGTAAGGTTGTGCCGAATTATCTTTTTGATAAAAAGACGGCAATAACCCACAGTGTGGAGCTTTTTCAATACATGGACGGCACACGGCAGGCATGCATGACGGATGAATTGAGGCATGACGCCGATGTGGTGATTGGCGGGCATTGGGGAGATGTATGGATGGACAGTACTGATATTGGGCAGGAAACAGGTGAAGCGGCACTAACAGGTTTCTTTGAGAAAAAAATCATTAAAAAAGGTAGTTCTTTCCTTTTAGATAAAATAGCAGCGCAGCATATTTCAAAGCCGGGAGATTACCTGGAAGACTACTTTCACCGGTATATAAAACGGTATAGCCATTTAAATAGCACAGGGGATATGCTAAAGGCATATAAAACCGACCAATGGTCGTTCCGGTGGACAATGGCCAGCGTGCGGATGTACCAGGATGCCGTTTTACCTGTATTGCCGTTTTATGATAGACGTGTTGCCAACCTGTTGCTATCGCTGCCGCAGGAGCAACTTAAGAACAGGCGGTACCAGGTACAGTTTATCAGGAAGTTCTTTCCCCGGCTTGCGTCTATAACATGGCAGGAATACGATGCCAATCTCTATCGCTATCAGTATGTAAACAACAGGAATTATATATATCGTGCAGTACACAAGTTGAACAGGATGGTAAAAGGCGAACCTGTTTTAAGGAACAGGGAAATATTTTACCTGAACGACAGTGGACGGGAAAAGTTGCTGGCAGATTTAAAAACGCCTGCACTAACAGGCATCATCCTGCCCGGCGATATAGATGCGCTGCTGAACGATTTTTATCAAAAACCTGCCGCAGGCAACGGGTATGCTGTATCTATGCTGCATACGCTTGCACGATTTTTTAAAGTTCTTAATGATAGTGAATAGCAAGCCAAGGGTTTTACTGGTAATGCATAATCTGCCCGCAGAAGCCGTATTCCTTACCGCCAAGTTTGTGCGCTTGCTGGGAGAAACAGATGTTCATTTATTAGTTTGGGATAGCCAGGGAAACGTTGATGCATTTATAAGGACGAATAACCTGTACGCATGGAAAGACAAGGTACACATTGGCCTGTCAGGGCGCTGGCAGGTTATCGGGCATGGGTTCAGGCTCCTGCGTTCTGTTGTTGAAAACAGGAAATTGAGAAAGGCAGTCTTCGGTAATAAAAACCTGAAAACAATAATTAAATATCTGCCGGTATTCCGGGTAAAGCCGGATATTATTCATTTTGAATTTGGAACATTAGCCACGCACATCAAAGAGCTTAAAGAACTTACAGGTGCTAAAGCTATTGTAAGCTTTAGAGGCTATGACCTCAATTTTGTTGGCCTTGATAATCCCGGGTATTATAACAACGTATGGGAGCATGCAGATGCACTGCATTTTTTGGGAAATGATTTGCATAAACGTGCGCTTAAAAGAGGATACAAGGGAGATAAAGCAGAGGCCATTATTCCCCCGGCAGTTGATATCGGTTTCTTTTCGCCCATACCGGGAAAAACAGAGAATACAGTAACACAAATACTAAGCGTTGGCAGGCTGACATGGAAGAAAGGCTATGAATTTGCCATACTTGCTATGGCATACCTGCGCGATAAAAACATGCCGTTTACATATCACATTGCAGGGGCCGGCCCGCACAGGCAGGCGATAGAATACATAATACATGAAAACGGGTTGCAGGATTATGTACAGGTACATGAAAACAAAAGCCGCGAAGAAATACGGAACATGCTTCGCAGCGCAGATATTTTTTTACATCCTTCGGTTTCAGAAGGGTTTAGCAATGCAGTGATAGAAGCGCAGGCCTGTGGCCTGCCGGTAGTATGTACAGATGCCGACGGGCTGCCTGAAAATGTTGCCGATGGTATTACAGGTTTTGTAGTACCCAAATGGAACCCCGGTGCAATTGCAGATAAAATAGAATGGTGTATTGAAAACAAGGACAAGTTAAAAGAAGCAGGCATACAGGGTGTGAAAAGGGCACAGGAGCGATTCAATATAAAAGAGCAGATAAAAGCATTCGTTCAGTTCTATAAAAGAGTGCATGAAGATTGATTTAGTTCTGTTGGGAAGAAATACAAAGCCTGTAGAGTGGATATGTGGAGATGTGCTGCCTGTTAGTGCTTCGGTTGCCGGCATAGAGGAGGCTGTTCATCATTACAACGACAAGGCAGGGCATGAATGGATACTGTTCTGGGATGAACGGTTTGCCTTGCCGGAAATAGGTGTACTTGAAAGATTGACAGCGCAACCGGCAGATGTATGGCACTCCGGTTTGAAAATGGGTGTAGCTGCACTCCCCCGGGTGATGGATTATGTAGACCCTGCGTGGATGTACAATAAGAATGCACCGGCAGATGTGGAGCATACCAGTTTCAGGCTAAGCTTTCACTGCCTGCTTACCCGGCGTAAAACGCTACACATTATAAAGGAAGCTGTAACAGCCTTTGCTACCCCGGAAATGGCAGGTATTGCTGCAGGGTATGCCCTGCTGAAGTCAGGCGCCGTCATAAGATATACTCCTGCATTCATGCAAACAGGAGCAGAAGCTATTCAGATATCTACCTATGATGAATGGGTATTTGCAAAGAAATTTTATAGCCGCAAATGGCATGGATGGCTGCAAATGACTTTCCCGGGATTCGCCAAAAATATTCTTTACAATACCAGGACTGCAGGTGTAAGGCCTGTAAACATTACACCTTGCCTGCACCGCTCTGAAAAGATAGATAAAGCTGTTTGCAAAACAGTTTCTGTACTGGCTCCTACCCTTGACCGGTACGAGTATTTAAAGGCGGAACTGGAGCAGTTGTCCCGTCAAACGGTTTTGCCTTTAGAGGTATTGATAACCGACCAGACACCTCCTGAAAGAAGACAGCGAATTGATACGGCTGCATATCCTATAGACATTAAAGTATTTGAGCAGCAAGAGACAGGTCAGTGCACGGCATGGAATAAATTACTTGAAGAGGCGAGGGGTGAATATGTGCTGTTCCTGGGAGATGATGCAGATGAGATACAGCCTGAATTTATTGAAAGGCTGTTGGGCGCTATGCAGCGGTTTAATGCCGATATGGTTGCTTCCAATGTATATGAAGCAGGTATAGCGAATAAGAAAAAACAGCCGTACTATTATTTATCAGATACTTTCCCCATTACGCTGATAAAAAGGTCATTGCTTTTGCAAACAGGATTTATGGATATGTTTTACAACAGGAACATACGTGCCGACCATGACCTTGCCATGCGCTGTCACTTGCAGGGGGCGCTCATGATATTTAACCCCTCGGCAACTATTTTTCACCACCGCGCACCTGTAGGCGGCCTGCGCACACACAAAGCCCGTGCTGTGACCAACTATATGGTAAAACATTCATACCGTTTTTCCATTCCTACATCCTCCGAAATCTATCTTGTTAAAAAGTTTTATTCCCCCGCTCAATTCAAATCGTATATAAGAATAAAGTTCCTGAACCAGCTTTTTATAGATGGGGGAGCTATGAGAAAAGTATGGAAAGCGCTCCTGTTCATTTATAAGAGCCCTGCCATAATGAAAGGGTATAAAAAAAATCTTGCCCTGGCAAACGCCGCTATCGATGAAGGTGCTGCATATAATAGATAAGCTGGATGTTGGCGGGGCTGAAAAGATGTTTACTACTATCACCTCCCTGCTGATAAAAAAAGGTGTAGATACATCGGCACTGTTGTTTAACAGCAATGGTAAAATGATGCATGAGCTGGATGAGCGGTTGCCTGTTTATCATCTTCAAAGAGAAAACAAATTCTCATTGGCCACTTTACGGAAACTGAATACAATATGCAATGAATTTGATATCGTGCACGTGCATATGCGGCATTGTTTTGTGTATACGGCAATGGCAAAAATGTTGTGCAGGGGCAGTTATAAAATTATTCTGCACGACCATTTCGGAGACGTAGATATTAATGATAACGTTCCTATTAAACTGCGGATGTATAAGCCCGATGCTTATATAGGAGTAAGCACTTCGTTACGGGAGTGGGCTGTTGAAAAATGGGGGTTGGATGGGAATACTGCTTTTGTATTAAGGAATACCGTTCGCCCTGTGTCTTACATGGCTGCTCCGGGGTCTTCTCCCGATGTATGCCTGGTAGCCAATTTCCGTAAAACAAAAAATATTGAATTTGCCGTTTCACTTTTTAAGCAATTGCGATGGCCGCTAACTATATATGGTCAGAAAAATGACCCCCGGTATTATGAATATATATCTGAAATGGCAGCAGGTGCGGATAATATCAACATTATAACGGGCAAAAACAGTTTCAATGAAATATTGCCCGGCCACAACCTGGCGATACATACGGCAGTTTCAGAGAGCGGCCCGTTGGTGCTGTTGGAATATATGTCGGCAGGTATTCCTTTCCTTGCTTATAACACCGGGGAAATAGCCAAAACAGTACAGGCAGGTTTGCCGGACATGTTTATGGACAATTTTGATGAAAAGCACTGGCTGGACAGAATAAGGAAAATTGCCGCAGGTGAAGACCGGGCAGATACATTGAAGCATATTTTTGAGGAACAGTTCAGCACAGAAAAATATATTTCAGATTGCCTGGAGATATACAAAACCGTACACTTTTAGTTGTTTCGGATACACCTGCGGTAAGTACTGCTGAAGGTGTACACGTTTACGAACCTGTTTACCGGGAAATGATAGCATTGTCCGTACGGTTCGATAATATAATATGGCTTGCCTCGGATGCAGGGGACAGGAGGTATGCCTTGGTAAAGAACACCTCCAGGAATATTAGAGTAATCGTAATGCCCTCCGTCTATCATAAAAAGCGTAACTGGTTATATGGTATTATCAATTATCCTGCTTTTATTGCGTACATACTGACCTTTATTAAAAGGGCCGGATACGTACATGCGCGCGGGCCGTCCCACCCCGCATTAATTACTATAATGCTGTCACTGTTCGATGTGAAAAGAAAATACTGGTATAAATATGCAGGCAACTGGTCGGGGAAGCGGAGACCATTTACCTATAAGTTGCAGAAAATGCTGCTGGCTAAAACGAAAGATAATTGCAGGATTACGGTAAACGGCAAATGGGAGAATATGGGCCGGAACGTATTAAGTTTCGAGAACCCCTGCTTTACTGAAGAAGAATTGCGGCAGGCATTGACTGAAACAAAGGATAAGGACTTTGATAGCAACCTGGTAATGCTCTTTGTTGGGAACCTGTACACAGACAAAGGCGTGCTGAACCTGACGGAAGCATTGAAGGGGAACGAATGGAGGGCGAAAATCAGTGAATGCTATATAATTGGGGATGGCCCCCTCTATAGCGAAGTACTGGCGCATACGCAAAATATAAATGGCATTAAGGTAACGGTAACAGGTAAACTAAACAGGGAGAGCTTGAACGAATATTATAAGAAGGCTCATTTTCTCATACTGCCCAGTCAATCGGAAGGTTTCCCGAAAGTAATTGCAGAGGCAGCATCGTATGGTTGTATCCCTATAGTCCCGGATATATCCGCAATACCGCAATATATTCAAACGGGTATTAATGGCTATTTGCTGTCAGATAATACTCCTGAAACAATAAAAGCTGCCGTGCTTGATTTAATAACGCAGTACAATTTGAAAGAATTAAGCCGGAATGTGGGGAAGATGTGTTCCACATTTACCTATGAATATTATACAGAACGGGTGAGGTCAGAAATTTATCAACTTAGTAATTAATGCCCGTAGCAGAACAATCCAGGTATAATACCGGTGGCATAACTATATGGCAGTTGCTGCTGCTGGTTGTTACAGCCGCTTTGGCTGTACTTGCACCCGTAGTGGCTTCGGGTGTGTGGATTGGTGTGTGCCTGGCAGTGCTGTACGGTTTCTTTTGGAACAGGATGGAATACGTATGGTATGCAGTTGCTGCCTCCCCGGCACTGGAGGTATGGTCGCGGATGGCAGGTGCGCCGGGTATGCCTTATGAATCGGGTAAATACTTTTTGCTGTTGTGTATAGGATTGTTTGCCATCCGCATCATTCGCGATAAATCAGCAAAGCCGCTATACCGCACAGGCGGTTTTTTATGGTGGGTCATGCTGCCCGGTTTGCTGGTAGGGCTGGCGCATTTCGATTTTGAGCAATGGGTTTTTAATGTCTTGTCGATAATTGAATTAAGCTTCCTGCTCATGATTGCCGCACGTGAAAGGTGGCATATAGAACGTTTTTGCCGTACGCTGCAATTTGGGCTGATAGCCATTATTGCCTTGTCTGTATATATATCCTTTAAGTCGCCGCTTTTATCTGATTTACAGTTTTCTTTAAAGGCCAATGCCAGCGCTTCAGGTGGCTTCGGCAGCAACCAGGTGTCTACTGTTTTGGGTGCAGGTATAGTGCTTACAATCATATTATTGATACTGAAGAGGCCGTTGTTTGCAATATGGTGGCTCAACTATGTACTGCTTGCATACCTGTTGTTCAGGGGGCTGCTCACTTTTTCAAGAGGCGGTATGATAGTGGCCGTAATTGCAATCATAATAGCCGCAGGGCCTAAAATACTTGCCAGTGTCCACTCCTTTATTAAGTACTCCTTTATTTCCCTGCTGGTTTTCCTGATAGGTTTTGCTGTTTTCTATAAAATCAATGATATGACCGGCAACATGCTGGTGTTGCGCTATGAAGGCGAAACGGCGGGTACCTACTACGGCAGTAAAACAAAGACGTTAAATACGATGATGTCCGGAAGAGGAGATGTCATGATGTCTGACATAGAAATGTTTGGGGATAACTGGCTGTTTGGAGTGGCACCGGGGCAGGCAAAGTTGCTGAGGCGCAGTTACGGGTACGATATGGATGTAGCTGCGCATACTGAATATACGAGGTTAATGGGCGAGCAGGGGCTGGGTGGTTTATTTGCTGTGGTTATTATATTTCTTTTCCCGCTATTTTGGGTGCACAGGCAAAAAATACCTGCCTGGAAAGGTGTCATATCTGCGCTGTTTACACTGGCTATTCTTACCGCTTTCCATGCAGCTACACGTACCAATGTAACAACAGTGTTTTATACATTGGCCGCTATACCTGTGTTTTATGAAATAAGAAAAAAGAAACTGCCCGTTGAAGACAATAGTTTACATAGGTAATCAATTATCGGGTAGCGGAAATACACCTACTACTATTGATGTGCTGGTACCTGAAATCGAATCACTGGGCATTCGTGTTGTAACAGCCAGTAAAAAGCTCAATAAGATTTTACGACTGGCCGATATGCTGACTACAATTGTAAAGCACAGGAAAGCAGATGCTGTCATTATAGATACATACAGCACAAGTGCTTTTTACTTTGCACTGGCTTGCGCACAGCTTTGCAGGCTCTTACACTTAAAATATATCCCCGTTCTGCATGGCGGTAACCTGCCGCAGCGGTTTATAAAGTCGCCTGTGCTTACACGGCTTTTATTTGGCTACAGTTTTACCAATATAGCCGTGTCTCTCTACCTGGAAGAAGTGCTCATAAAATACGGTTACAGGCACCGGTTGATTGAAAACAGCATACGGATAGCCAATTATACTTTCACGCAAAGGGTACAGGCAGCGCCTGCATTTATTTGGGTACGTGCATTCGACAGCATCTACAATCCCGGAATGGCGATACAGGTATTTAACCATATTCACCAGCATGACAGCCGTGCAACGCTGGTGATGGTAGGCCCCGATAAAGATGGCAGCATGGAAAAATGCAAAGCGATGGTAAACGATATGGGCCTTCAGGCGTATGTTACTTTTACAGGAAAGCTGGGTAAAGAAGAGTGGCGTAGCATAGCGGGCAGGCAGGATATATTTATCAATACCTCTTCTTTTGATAACCTGCCGTTATCTGTTATAGAAGCCATGGCCCTTGGATTAGTTATAGTAAGTACGGATGCAGGAGGGTTACCTTTTTTTTTACAGCATAAGGAGAATGCAGTACTCTCTCCCGTGAATGATAAAGAAAAGATGATAGCCAATATCGAAGCTATACTATCGGGAGCCATACAGGCACCCCTGCTCAGCAGAAATGCACGGGCTACTGCGGAGCAATACGACTGGAATATCATAAAAAATAAATGGATAGCATTATTTGACGGGCTATAAAGTAGGAATGAGCAAAACAGTTATAGCCACCATATTTTCCAATGCCATTCATAATGAGCAGGTGTTGAGTGCAGCAAAACTGTGGGCTGAAAAGAACGGTTACAAATTTGTACTCAGGTGCGAAAAACACCCTGACCCATACTATGTTACAGTAGTCTGTATTGCGTATAACGGTTTAAGTATGTTATTCGACATGAGTGACAGCCCGCACCTGGTAAGGGTGGAAACTGTTATTCATGTTTATTTTAAAAGGAGTTATGTAGAAACGGCGGCTTACCACGGGCATTCGTATCGGGTGCGCCCTTATGGGTTTAATTATGGAATGGCATACCGGGCATTTAACTGGAAACGCATGTTTTCATTTGGTTTCGATAAAGTGTACGCTGCACGTACATTACCTGTTGTAAACCGTTTTACAAATCTCAGCTACAGGTATATAGACTACAGAAGGCTGCATGCCACCCCGCGCGATAATGGGGGTAACATACTGTTTCTTACCCGCCTCTGGGACCCGGCTAATGTGCGCAGCGAAGAAAAAAAGGCATTCAGGCAGCAGCTTAATAATACACGTATAGATACCGTTAAGCTCTTGCGAAAAAAGCAGTTTAGCGGCAGGTTGCTGGCCGGTATGGAAGATACCCCACTCGCGAGGGAGATATGCCCCGAACTCATAGTCCCCCGTAGTACTACAGGCAAGAAAAACTACCTGCACCAACTCAGCAAAGCAGATATATGCATTGCTACCAGCGGGCTTGAAAATACTATTGGCTGGCGTATTGCTGAGTATGTTGCGTTCTCAAAGGCAATTGTCAGTGAGCCGTTTAATGTTGCAGTACCGGAATTTTATGAAGGAGAACATTATAGCCCGTTTACAACAGATATTATTGATAAGGTAGACGCGCTATTGTATAACAGGAAGTACCTGCAAATGCAGGAGCATAATTATGCGTACTACCAAAAATATATGGAACCGGTCACCATGTTCAACAGGTTTATTCAAACTGAGGATACTTGAATTTTAGTAAGTTCATATTGACTGCAAGCGGATTCCCCATAGTAAAAGCTGAAAGGGAGTTAAAGACGGTTCAGTTGCTGCCTGTTGAAGCCTTTGCAGAATGGCAGGAGCGTAAAAGATGGGAAATAGCACGTTTCCACTTCGATAATAATGAATACTACAGGTCTAAAGTAGGGAAATACTTCCCTTCGCGCTGGCAAGACCTTCCTGTCATTACCAAACAGGATTTGCAGCAGCCGGTTCATCAATTACTGACAAGCGGATTTAATCCTGATAAATGTTACAAGGCTTTTACTTCCGGCTCGTCCGGGGAGCCTATGTACTTTGTAAAAGATCCTTTTGCACATGCTATGACATGGGCGCTTATCGCAAACAGGTATAGCTGGCATGGTTTGAACCTTGGCGATAAACAGGCACGTTTTACAGTAATGCCCAACAATGATAAACGAAGAAGAAAGGAGGTGATGAAAGATAAATTAATGAACAGGGTCAGGTGCAATGTGTTCGACCTTTCCGAAGCAGATTTGGAAAGATACCTGCGCCTGTTTGAGATAAATAAGTTCAGGTATGTGTATGGCTATACCAGCGCCCTTGTTTCATTTGCACAATTCCTGGAATCTAAAAAAATTGTTCTGAAAGAAATATGCCCTACGTTATCATTATGCATCAGCACATCGGAACTGGTGACACCGAGGCAGGCGCTGTTATTGGAAAAATGGATAGGTGTAAACCACATACGGGAGTACGGTGCATCGGAAACCTGTATCACCGGGTTTGATGATAAAGAGGGCAATTTCATACTAACTGCAGAAACCCTGTACAACGAAATAGAAGAAGGAGGGAATAGTGGGACTATACTCACCACGTCTTTATATAACAAAGCATTTCCTATGGTAAAGTACCGCCTGGGAGATGATATTACGCTTAACGAAAACAAAAAGGGCATCTATCATACCATCAGCCGGATGAATGGCCGTTCAAACGATATGATTCATTTACCGGGAGGTAGAATTACCAGCCCTATGGCGATAGATTATATTATAGGCGGCCTCGTGACTAAAACAGATGTGCTGAAAGAGTATGTGGTAAGGCAAACCGCAATAGATACATTTGTTTTTGAAATGGTTGTGAAGCGGCCGTTGAATGACAAAGAATTACAGTTATTAACAGAGCAGGCTGAATCGTACCTTGCCAAAGGCATTCGTGTTGAAGTAATATATACAGACGGGATTCAAAGACCTGCATCAGGCAAACAACGTTTTTTTTATTCAGAATTATAGAGTGCCGCGAATAGTTATACTCACACAATATTTTTTGCCGGAAACAGGCGCACCACAGTCCCGTTTATATGAAACGGTCATCAGTCTTAAGGAAAAGGGTTGGGCAGTGGCAGTAGTCACGGCAATGCCTAATTACCCTGCCGGTATTGTATTTAAAGATTACAGGGGCAAGTTTTATAAAAAAGAAGAGCTGGACGGAATAGACATATACAGGTATGCATTGTACCCGTCCAATTCCCCCAAAAGAATACCGCGCATATTCAGTATGCTGTCTTTTGCAGCTACAGCGCTTTTTTCCGTAAGAAAACTAAAACGGTTCAAACCCGATTACATTTTTACAGAATCGCCGCCGCTTGTATTAGGCATGACCGGGCTGTTGCTGGCCAGGCTGACACGCGCCCGGCACATCTTTAACGTTTCCGACCTATGGCCGTTATCTGCCTACAAGCTTGGCGCTATTTCGGATGGCAGGTTTTACCGTTCCATTGTAAAGATGGAAAAGCTGATTTACCGGAAATCTTATGCATGCACAGGGCAATCGCAGGAGATAGTAGACCATATAAAGAAAGAGGGTGGGAAAAATGTACATCTTTTCAGGAATGGGGTTACACTGCAAAGGTTCGCAGGTACACAGAGGCGGGAGAATACCCCAGGTGGAAGACTGAAAATTGTATATGCCGGGCTGCTTGGAATGGCACAGGGGATTGCAGGCATTTGCAGGCATATAAATTTTAAACAACTCGGGGCTGAATTTCATATTTACGGCGAAGGCTCTGAACGGAAAGAGATTGAAGTATATATAAAAGCGCATAATGACACGGGCATAATATACCATGGCGTAGCAGGCAGGAATGATATACCCGGTATTCTTGCGCAAGCCGATGTTGCGCTGATCCCCCTGATTAAAGCTATAGAAGGGGCTGTACCCTCCAAATTATATGAAGCTATGGCTGCAGGCTTACCAGTTATTTTTTCAGGCGGGGGCGAAGGTGAGCAAATCATTAACACTTATAATACCGGGTGGGTTTGCACCCCCAGGAATTATACGGAAATAGCCGGTTGCATTGCCCGTATCGTACAGGAAGGCAGCAATGTGCTTGAAGGAAAAAGGGCGAATTGCATACAGGCGGCGAATAATGTGTTTAGCAGGGAAGCGCAGGTAGAACAGCTACATCGGTTTCTTCTAAAAGGAATACATGCAAAACATGGTTAAGATTCCGCTGAAAGATATTATTGAATGGGATGTAGATAACTGGGGCGTACTGGTAAAATTGTGGACACCTTTAATAGACAGCCTGGCCCCCGGCAGCAATATACTGGCGGTAGGGGAGCGCAATGGCGGATTATCGGCATGGTTGGCGTCAAAAGGGCATAAGGTGTGGTGCACAGACAGGATTTTTCCAACAGATAAAGCTAAAAATATCCACCAGGAATATGGAGTTTCCGGGCACATAGTGTATGCAGGGTATGATGTAGTGGCGGGCGATGAAAATTTCGCTGGGAAGTTCGACCTCGTTATTGCCAAGTCTGTAATAGGCGGACTGAAGCAGGTGTATTCCGACCGCAGCACCCGGAATTTTGCCGTTCAGCAAAAAGCTGTTGGCAACATATACAAGACCCTTAAACCCGGCGGCTATTTTTTATCGGCAGAAAACATGGAAGGCAGCCTGGCAGTACGATGGATAAGGAAAATAAAGGGTAAGGACAAAGGGTGGCGATACCTTAAATGGAAAGAATTACCGCTCCTTTTTGGCGATTTTCGTATCACCAGCGCTACTGCATTCGGGGTTGTACCCGGTATAGCTCACAACCGTTCTGCCGGAAGGCTTATTTATTTGATAAATAATTATGTATTACGGTTTTTACCACCGCCGTATAAATGCATCGGCTTTGTTACTGCCCAAAAGGCTTAAATCTCAAAAAATTGTATCCTCAAACTTTACAGATAGGTTTTTATTCAGTAAAATTACGTTTCGGTTAAGTTTTAAACTTATAACAGTATAAATCTGCCAGTATTGATTGCCCACATATAACCTGATGAATGAGTTTGATGATTGATAAAATTGGACAGATGCAGATTTCATTTTCGCCGCCTTTTATAGACGAAGATGTGATTGCAGAAGTGACCGAAGTTCTGAGCTCGGGGTGGATAACTACTGGTCCGAAAGTGAAAGAGCTGGAAACCCTTTGTGCTACATTTACAGGCGCTCACAAAGCTGTCTGCGTTAATTCATGGACATCTGGTGCCGCGCTTGTGCTGCGGTGGCTGGGAATAGGCCCGGGCGATGAAGTGATCATTCCTGCATATACTTATGCGGCAACGGCACTGTGCGTACTGAATGCCGGGGCAAAACCGGTTATGGTCGATGTACTGGAAGATTTTACTATTGACCCCCAGGCGATAAAAGAGGCTATGACCCCTGCTACAAAGGCAGTAATAGCGGTTGATTTCGGCGGGCTACCTTGCAACTATACAGAAATAAAATCGATTGTTGCCTCAGAGGAGGCAAAACAGGCTTTTGTACCGTCGAATACGGTACAGGAAAGCTTTGGCCGCCCCGTGGTCATAGCTGATGCCGCTCATTCTTTGGGTGCGGTATATAACGGGGTATCTGCTACGCTTGCAGCCGACATAGCCATCATATCGCTGCATGCCGTGAAAAACGTAACTACTGCAGAGGGAGGCGTCATTTGTCTGCATTTGCCCTTGCCATTCAATAATGATGAGGTGTACCAGTGGATGAAACTCAATTCACTGAACGGGCAGACAAAAGATGCATTTACCAAAAAGAATAACGGCTCATGGCGGTATGATATAGTATCGCAGGGCATGAAAATAAATATGCCGGATATATGTGCGGCCATAGGGCTGGCGCAGTTAAGAAAATATCCCGGAATGCTGCTGCCTGAGCGCAGGAAGGTGTACGATACCTATTGTTATCATTTGCAGGATAAACCTTGGGCAATCATACCTTTTGCCGGTTCGGGCGTTAAAACAACTTCTTTCCATTTATTCCCCCTGCGGATAAAAGACATTACCGAAGAGCAACGTGATAAAATAATATATGCCCTGTTTGAGGCCGGCGTCGCTACCAATGTCCACTTTATACCCTTACCCATGCTTAGCCTGTTTAAAGACATGGGGTATAAGATAGAAGATTACCCGGTTGCATTTTCCAACTACGTACACGAAATATCATTACCCATTTACCCCCAGCTTACGCCTGACCAGGTGAAGTATATTGTAGAAAAAATTGACAGCGCATATAATGATGTTACGGGATGAAGCGTATTGTTGATGTGATATTGTCATGCATCGTCATAATAATATTTTCCCCTTTATTCCTTGTTATAGCAGCACTTATTAAGCTAACCTCTCCCGGGCCGGTATTCTACCGCCAGAGCCGGGTAGGCCTGAATGGCCGGGAATTTCTGATGTTGAAATTCCGCACTATGTACAACAATGCTGATAAAAGCGGGGGGCCGTTAACGTTGAGCAATACTGACCAGCGCATCACGGCAACCGGCCGTTTTCTGCGAAAGTATAAGCTGGATGAATTGCCCCAGTTTTTTAACGTGCTGGAAGGGACAATGAGCATAGTGGGGCCGCGGCCTGAAGTGAAAAAGTACGTAGCACTCTATTCTCCTGAGCAATTGAAAGTCCTTTCTGTTTTACCCGGCATTACAGATTTTGCATCTATCAGGTACAATAACGAAGCGGAAGTACTGGAAAAGCAGGAGGACCCCGAAACGTATTATATACAATACATCATGCCTGAAAAGATAAGGCTGAACCAGCGATATCTTTCACATCCCACGCTGGCTAATTATTTCAGGGTAATATTCCTGACTATAGGAAAGATACTTTCACCCGACAGGTAAATAGCCTTAAATATCGGTCAGGTTATCCAGTTTAATGGAATTGTAAATGGAGTTGTTGCTTACAAACTCAGGTACAAGGTCCTTCATCAGTGCCACTGTTTCCAGCGTATAGTGTTGCTTTGCGCTGGATATAAGGTTTTCCACCTTTTCGCTCACATAGGTAAAGTCATATTCCCGCACTTTGGCTATCATAATTTTATCGTGATAGGTAGGCATTACGTTTTCCGTATTATTCAATAGCTCCTCGTAAAGTTTTTCCCCCGGCCTGAGTCCGCTGTACACGATTTTAATATCTACATCGGGCTCCTTGCCTGCCAGTTTGATTATTTTCCTTGCCAGGTCAACAATCTTTACAGGCTGCCCCATATCAAATACAAATATTTCATTTCCTTTGCCCATTACGCCGGCTTCAATTACCAGCTGGCAGGCCTCAGGGATGGTCATGAAATAGCGGGTTATTTCCGGGTGTGTAACAGTAATAGGCCCCCCGTTATTCAATTGTTGTTTAAAGCGTGGTATAACAGAGCCGTTAGAGCCAAGTACATTGCCGAAACGGGTAGTTACGAAGCGGGTATGGTGCGTGTCCCCGTTCATCATCAGGTTTTCAGCATTTTTGGCAAGATGGGTATAGTAGCTTTGGGTAAATATCTCTGCAATACGTTTGGTAGCGCCCATAATATTGGTAGGGTTCACCGCCTTGTCTGTAGATACCATTACAAACTTCTCAACCCCGTTTGTTACCGCCAGTTCAGCCAATATTTTAGTCCCCAATACATTATTGAGCACAGCTACCGAGGGGTTATCTTCCATCAAAGGCACATGCTTGTACGCCGCAGCATGGAAAACAACATCCGGGTTGTATATTTCGAAAAGGTGCTCCATTCTTACACGGTCGCATATATCCCCGATGTATGCTTTTATATTAGCCTTTTTATAGTTTTCCTTTATTTCGATGCATAAATCATGCATCGGTGTTTCCGCTTTATCGCAAAGGATGATAATAGAGGGTTTGTAACTGCAAAGCTGCCGTACCAGTTCACTGCCAATAGACCCTGCAGCACCTGTTACCAGTATTTTTTTACCCTTGAGCTGGTGGTAAATACTTTCATTATGTATTTTAATCACCTCGCGCTCCAGCAAGTCTTCAATGTTAATGTTTTTAAGCTGGTCGGCTTTAAGCTTGCCATTCAGCCACTGCTGTACCGGCGGCACCTGTTGTACCTTGATATTGTATGTTAATGCTATATCAACCAGGTAATTGAGTTTTTCCTTCCCGAGGTTCGAGGTCGCGATAATCAACAGTTCTACCCCGTCTTGTTTCAGCTTGTTGAAACCGGCATCATCTGTATTGTAGATAGGTATACCTTCCACCAGTTTGCCGCCCCTGCTCAGTGCTTCGTCAAGAAAAGCTACTACCTGCATGCCGCTGCCCGGAAAGTCATTAATTACTTTTTTCGTTTGCAGGCCATATTCCCCTGTGTCATATACCGCAGCTTTAATAGTAGTCGTATTAACATTGTTCTTTTCGGCCTGGTGAGACTGGTAATACTTGAAGCAGTACCGTACCAGCAGGCGATAGGTGATAAGAATGAAATTGGTAATGAAGAAGTTGATGACTACTACAGAAATAGGAAACAGTAAAACCGTATTGGATGAATAGTTGACAATAAAATTGATGGCGAAATAAAATATCGCGGCAATGGAGTTTACAATCAGCAGCCGGAAAGTATCTTCAATATTAGTATACCTGATTATACCGGCATAACTTTTCAGCAGGTAGAAGAGAAAAGCGTTGATTGCCAGCGTAGTGCCCAGTATTATAGACAGGTCATAAGAGGCAAGATCCTGTAAATTGAAATTGAACCTTAAAACAAATGAGAAAAAAATTGATAGTTGGACACATACCAGGTCAAGCAGGAAAATTAGCCATCTCGGCAGAATACGTATTTTGTAGTGCATACTTTCTAAACATTTATGCTCGCTGATATCCCTTCCTATAAAACACGTACCCGTCCATCACTAAAATCTGTACAAAAGTAATAAATACAAAATGAAATTATTAAAATATTGTAATATTATGTTGTGAATACATATATATTTATAATTAGTAGCATTCATAAATTGCAAATAATCAAACAAGTATTTTAATTTTATGTTGTTAACGGTGGGACGTGTTTTTTAAACATAAGTTTCCACTCTATATCGCAATGATGAAGCGGTGAGAAAAGATGGCAATACCTGGTACAAAACATAATAACAGTACATCACACATATTATCCGCACAGCTACGGAAATCATATATCATACTTTGTACGGTCATCGTCATCTTTTTTCTTGTATATACTATACAGGCTGTTTTCTTTAATGACAGGTCGCTTTCTATTACCAACCAGGTACAGAAAGACCATAATGAGCTGAAGTACACCCGTCTTTTACAGTTACAATTGTTCATCCAGGATATTTACCTGAAAGATTACCAGTACACAAACGACGGTATTTACCTGCAAAATGTGACAAGCAGCCTGGAAACCATAGATGAAAACCTGGACAGGCTGAAGGCCGGTATTGATAAAAACGATGTTTCCTTTTTATACGCTAACAGTATTGAGCGGCTTGTGGAAGAAAGGAAAAACCACATACAATATTTATTCGAATCTGCCGGTACCGAAGATGAATATACAACGATAAACTATGAAGTAGCACAGCTTTCGGGTATTAGCGATAGCATAAAAATAAACCTGCAGAAACTGGAGCAGATTAAAGACAGGGAAATAGAAGAAGGAAACAATATCACCGGGCAATACAATTACTACAGGATAATAGCTTCTGTCATTAGCTATATCATCATCAGCATATTGTTAGTGTATTCCCTCTATAAGATAAACCAAAACATCAGGCGGCGTATACTGGCTGAAGAAAAAGCCCGCATAAATGAAAAGAAATATAAAACACTGGTAGAAGATTCGGGTATGAAAATACTCGTGATTGATAATAAAGGGTATATAAAGTTTGCCAATAAAAATATTGAAGAACTATCGGGTTATAAGGCAGACGATATAATAGGTATGCCGGCGCAAAAGAGCATACTCCCCCGCTTCCGCAAAAACGTAAAACAGGTTATAAAGCTGCTGAATAATACCGGGAGATATGAGAATACCATAGAACTGCAGATTGTTACAAAACAGGGGCAGCGGAAATGGGTACTATGCAAAATATTTCCAGTTAATGCAGACAGTGCCACTGAATCGCTTGAGTGGCAGGTGATGATATGGGATATAGACGAGGAGAAAAAGATACAACTGGAACTGGAACTGTTGGAAAACCAGCGCATGCAGCAGCAAAAGCTGATACAGGATATAATTGATAATATACCTTCGGCCATATTCATAAAAGATCTTTCGGGAAAATACATACTGGTCAACAAACGGATGTACGACCTGCTGCCGGCGGATATAGATACCCGTATGGTGGGCCTGACCGATAAAGATTTGATAACGGATGAAATGCGGTATAATGCCTACAGGTATACAGATGAAAAAGTACTGAATAGCGGGCAGGTGGCGACAATGGAGGATGTTGTAGAGTACAAGGGGAAAAAACATTACGTGCTCATTACCAAATTCCCGCTTTTCGATGAACAGGGAAAGGTGAAGAACATATGCGGGCTGGGTATGGATATTACAGAGCAGAAAGAGTCGGAAATGCACCTGATAAGGGCGAAAAAAGAAGCCGAAACCGCCAAAGCCGCGCAGGAGGCATTTCTCGCTAATATAAGCCACGAGATACGGACACCAATGAATGGTATAATGGGTATGGCCAACCTGTTGCTCGGCTCACCATTGCCGGAGGAGCAAAAGGAATATGTGGAAAGCATCCAGGATTCAGGAAGAAACCTGTTGTCTATAATTAATGACTTGCTCGACTTCTCGAAAATACGTTCCGGTAAATTCCAGTTCGACCGCAGCCCTTTCAAGTTGAAGCATGCTATAAAAAAGGCATTGTACCCGCTGCAAATAAGGGCTGAAGAAAAGCTGCTGAAACTGGAAATGCATTTTGATGATAATGTGCCGGATATTGTAATCGGTGACCCTGTAAGGCTGCAGCAGGTAATCATCAACCTGGCAGGTAATGCTGTGAAGTTTACCTCGAAAGGGTTGGTAAAAGTAAATGTATCGTGTATGCAAAGGACAGAAAATAAGGCTGTTGTGCGTATAGACGTTACAGACACGGGCATCGGCATACCGAATAACAAGCTGGATTATATTTTTGAAAGCTTTACACAGGATAATGTGGAGACTTCCCGGAAATATGGCGGTACCGGGCTGGGCCTTGCCATTGTAAAACAGCTGATAGAATTGCAGGATGGGGATGTTTTTGTAGAAAGCACGCAAGGAGCAGGCTCTACGTTTACCGTCCAGATGCCTTTCTCCCTTGACAGGAATGCGACGGTTTCCGACAACCAGTATGCTGGTAATGAGGCTGATGATTTATTGGCCGGCATCAATGTCCTGGTGGCCGAAGATAACATTATCAACCAAAAAGTGGTATTGAATACATTGAAGCGAAAAGGTGCTTCCGTCACTATTGTTTCCAACGGGCAGGAAGCTATAGCAGGTGTTGAAAGCGGCTCTTTTGATGTGGTATTGATGGATTTGCAGATGCCGGAAGTAGACGGCTACAGGGCTACGAAATACATAAGGGAGGTATTGAAAAACGATGTGCCTATACTGGCCATGACAGCAGATGCGATAAAAGGAGAGGCAGAAAAATGCTACGAAGCAGGTATGACGGGCTTTATTTCAAAACCATTTGACCCCCTCGACCTGTATATGCAAATACTGAAAAGTACGGGCAATACAATCAATAATAATTATATTCAGCACAAACATAAAAATCAGATGAACGAACAGGAACCATTAATAGATTTCAGTTTTTTGCACGATATATCCGGCAACGACCCGGGCTATATAAATGATGTAATTGAAATCTTTCTCAGTTCTACACCACAAGGCGTTGAAACATTGAAAGAATTAATACAGCAGGGAGAAGATTGGGAGGCAATAGGGAAACAGGCGCATTTTCTTAAATCAAGTGTCAGTGTGATTAAGATAAATCATGTGTATGACTGGCTGGCTGAGATTGAGCGTAATGCCTTTAGCGAAAAAAATATAGATGCGGTAAAGGACTTAATGGGTAAAATATCTGAAATGTTTGAAAAAGCAATACCTGTATTAGTTGCAGAAAAGGGGAAACACAGCGCATAAAAAACCCTGGGCGGTTACCGCCCAGGGTTTTCCCGGTTGGGGAGGAGTTATATACCCCCAAACCTAAACCCGATACATAATGGGTGTTGGTCAAGATAAGTTTCGTGAAGAGGGGTGACCTGGTAAGAGACAAATAACCTGAAGTAGGAATCCAAGCCTATTTCTCCTGTAAGGCATACGTTGAAATCGTTCATGTTGAAATCGTCGTGGTTCTTTTGCTTGCCCCTTGCCTCAGACTTTTGTTTGGTCCATGAGCTGATGCGGTAACCGCCTGTAACACCTGCCCCGTACACCAGCCATGTTTTTTCAGCCAGGCGTGTTTTGAATACTATATTCAGCGGAACACTGAGGTATGAAAAGGCCAGTTTGTTTTTGCTGAAGTGTACCGAATCCATAATTACAGTCGGGGTGGTTTCATTCAGGTAGCTGATATCTTTGCTGAAACGAAAGTTATACATCTGCAACCCTACGGCACTACCTATGTATATTTTTTGTCCTGCAGATTTCTGTATCCGGTACTTAACCGTCACAGGCCATACATTCACATTAATCGACTTCCCCTGCCTCAGGCTGAACAGGTTATCATTCTTTAATTCGGATGGTACCTGTAAAAACGCTTTTGTGCCTGCTGCGCTATAATCTGTATTGTCGATGAGTGAATTGATGGCGAGGTCAAGCATGCCCCAGCCTACTTTCACGGCAGGTTCCTCTTTAGTTTCGCCTTTGTCCTTGTCTTTGTCTATCTGTATCAGGGAGCCGGAACCGACGTTTAATGAGACAGATTTGCTGTTTTTATCTTTTTCCTGTGCGTTGGCGGCCATGCATACGATAAGTGCAGCCGCAGTGATGATGTATTTCATACTGATTGATTGAATTTTTAAAGTCTTACAACAAAGAGGTCTTTTTTGCCAATTTTAAAATGCACGTCTGTGTCTTTTATTTTGGCTGGTATATCTTTTATTTTTTCCAGTCGCCGGCCTACCGATTTTGAAAAGTCGGTAAGGCCTTCTATGTTTTCATTGGTAGTTAATGAGGCCAGTATGCCTTTCCTGTTTTCCGGTTTTTTATAGGTGGCTTCTGGCTCCGGCAACTCGTTAACAGGTGCCGAGGCGGTTTCATTGGCGATGTGCCGGGGTGGGGATATGAAAGGTGTAGTTTTATCAGGTGCCTGTGATGCTTTGGGTTTTGGTTGTTCTGCCTTAGATTGTTTTACAGCTACTGTTTCTTCCTTGTTTTCTGGCACTTTAACTTTCGGGAGGGGAGTCTTACGGGTTAGCGGTTTGGCTTTTTTATTAACGGCATATACAGGCGGTGTTTCTTCTTTTTTTGTTTTCACAGCAACAGGGCTGACAGGTTTTGAATGGAGCTCTTCATATACCGCGGTATCTATTTTCTTTTTTGCAGGGTTGTTTTGTGCTATGGGCACAGGTGCCCCCTGTTTGCTGCGGTTGCCGATGCCCAGTGTGAAAAGTATAGCTATGCACGCCGCCGCCGCACCATATATCCACCAGCTACGGAATACTACAGCGCGTGCAGCACCCCCGCTTTTCATCAACTGCTCCTTGCCGGTATATACTACCGCTTCATCGGGTACCAGTTTGGTAGCCGCATACATATCCATTTCCGCTTTCAATTCAGGATGCTGGTCTATAAAAGTGAGCAGTTCTTTCTCCTCAGCTTTGCCCAGTTCCCCGTCTGCATACAGCAGCAGGTACTCCTCATAATTTTCCATTGTCACCATAGCTACTCTTTTTATATTATGTTTTCTACCCTTACCAGGTATTCTTTCAGTGTTTTACGCGCGCGGTGCAGGTACACCTTCACCTGTGTTTCCGTCAGGCCGGTGATTTGTGCTATTTCTTCATAGCGGTATCCTTCATAATCTTTCAGCAATACCAAAGCCCTTGCCTGTTCATCCAGCCTGTCCAGGGCCCTGTCCAGCACTTTTTTCAGGTCGGCTTGTGCGGGGGTATAGCCGCTGTCATGTATTGCTTCACTTTTATATACTACTTTGCTTTGCCTGCGGTAGCTATCTACCGACTGGTTGTATGCCACCTGGAAAAGGAAGGCCTTAGCCTTTTCCATTGTAACATCTCTCCTTTTTTTCCAAAGCACTTCGAAGCTGTTCTGTACTACATCGCGGGCATCTTCCCCGTTGCCGGTGCATTTGCAGGCAAAGCGGAACAGGGCGTCGGCCCATTGTTGTACACATGCGTTGTAGTCGTTTGGCTCCATTCAGTAGTATATCGGGGTAGCAGGGAAAAAGTTACAGGATTTTCCAAACTTTTTTCTGCAAGCCTGATATAAGCGCTAAAGGCCGCCGAAACATTGTACCTTTGCCGACTGACATTGTGTAAATCATAAGAATGAGAAAGAATCCATCTTCCCGCGATAATAGGCCCGGGGGCAACAGGCCCTATAAAAAAGACACCGGGAGCGGCTCACGTGGTGGCGACAAAAAGCCATACCAGCGTGGGGAAAGCAACGGGAAGCCGTATGATAAGCCGAAACGTTCATTTGACAATAAAGAAGAAGACAGGCCTAAACGTCCGTACGGAACCCGCGATGATAGCGGATATAAAGGCGGCGACAAGACTAAACGCCCGTATGGTACAAGGGATAACGGTGAGCCGAAACGATTTGGAAATAGCGATGCGAAACGTTCATTTGGTGATAATGAGGATAGGCCCCGTAAGGATTTTGGCAGCAAAGACAGGCCGCAGCGCCCGTACAATGAGGATAATGCCGATAAACCCCGCCGCGACTTTAACAAAGACGACCGGCCCAAACGTTCATTTAATGACAAGCCCAAGCGCTCTTTGGGCGATAAAGGCAAGCCCCGTTTTACCAAACTGGAAGAAAATCCTTTCGATAGGCCATTCCCTTTGGGTACACGCAAAGTAAGCGGCCCTTTCCGCAAGCAGTTTGAAAAAGAGCAGCAGGAACGTGCTGAAAAGCCGTACAAAGGCCGCAAGCCAAAAGAAGAAGCACCGCAGGAAGCGAAGGAAATGACGCTGAACAAGTACATAGCCCATAGCGGGCAATGTAGCCGCCGCGATGCTGCAGAGATGGTAAAACAAGGTAAGGTGAAAGTGAACGGAGAACTGGCGCTTGACCCCGGCTACCGTGTGCAGCCATTCGATATTGTGACCATAGCCGGTAAAAAACTGACCCCACAGAAAGGCAGGATATATATATTATTAAATAAGCCCAAAGGGTACATTACTACTACGGAAGACCCCGAAGGCCGCCGTACGATAATGGACCTGGTAGATGATACGGGTTCCCGGCTGTTCCCTGTGGGCAGGCTCGACAGGAATACAACCGGGCTGATACTGCTGACCAACGATGGCGACCTGGCACAAAAACTATCGCACCCCAGCTACGAAATAAAGAAAGTGTACCAGGTAACGCTGAATAAGCCGCTTACCAAGGCACATTTTGACCAGATAGTAGACGGCCTTACGCTGGAAGACGGGGAAGTGCACGTAGATGCACTGGCCTACCTCGATGAAAAGAATGAACTGGGACTGGAGATACACAACGGGCGCAACCGTATTGTAAGGCGCATTTTTGAATCGTTAGGATACGAGGTTGAGAAACTAGACCGTGTGATGTATGCCGGGCTTACCAAGAAAAACCTCCCCCGTGGCCACTGGCGCCAGTTGGAAGAGAAGGAAGTAATCATGTTAAAGCATTTCAAGAGCTAAATGTTACTCACTGCCGACAGGATACACAATGGCCGTACCTGGCTGCCCGCCGGAAGCGTAATTGAAGTAAACGAAACAGGCGTTATAACCGCCATCCATGATAATGAACTACCCGGAACAGAACACTACGAAGGTGTGCTGGCTCCGGGTTTTGTCAATGTGCATTGTCACCTGGAGCTTTCGCACATGAAGGGGGCTATACCGGAACATACCGGGCTTATCCCGTTTTTGCAGCAGGTAATGGGTTTGCGTAACGGCTTCACCGATGAACAAAAAACGCAGGCAAGACAACAAGCGTTTGCCGATATGCAGGCAAACGGGATAGTAGCGGTAGGCGATATTGCCAATACCAACGATACCGCCGACTTGAGGAATAGCGGTAAAATGCATTTCCATACGTTTGTAGAGAGTATCGGTTTTTCAGAAACGCCGCAAAAGCAATTTGGGTGGGCAGAGCAGGTGTATGATGCCTTTGCAGCACAAAAGCAGGATAGTAAATACCTGCGCCAGTCGATAGTGCCGCATGCGCCGTACTCCGTATCGAATACCTTGTTTGGTATGATTGACCGGCATCATGAGCAATCTATTCTCTCTATACACAACCAGGAAAGCAAGGCGGAAGATGAATATTACCTGCTGAAAGAAGGTGGGGTGCAAACATTACTGCATAGTTTAGGTATAGACGATACTTTTTTTGTCCCTTCCGGCAAATCTTCCCTGCAAACTTACTTGCAATGGCTATCACCAAAGCACCCCTTCATATTTGTGCATAATACTTATACCGGGCGCAACGATATAGAGATAGCAAAAACATTGCTGCGGGATGTATACTGGTGCCTGTGCCCCAATGCGAACCTGTACATAGAAAACACCCTGCCCGATATTGACCTCTTCCTTTCAGAGCATGCTCACCTGTGTATCGGTACAGATAGCCTTTCTTCCAATCACCAGCTCTGTATCTTATCAGAACTGTATACAATCAAAGAACATTACCAGCATATAAGCTGGGAAACCCTGCTGGGCTGGGGTACGGATAACGGAGCTTGTGCATTGCAAATGCAGGATACCGTAGGTGCGCTAAAACCGGGTATGCAGCCAGGCGTGGTACATATATCCGGCTTAGATACGGATGTGAAGCCTGTTGTTACACGTATAATTTAATGCTGCAGTAGGTTATATATAGATTGCATTAGGATTTATTTGACTATATTTGGCTATGTTTAATTTATAATCCTAAATCCTTTTGTTATGCACACAAGTAAAAAAGTTTTATTAACCACCCTATTATCTTTTTTATCGTATATAATGATGGCTGGTTCTTTTGATTATCATGGTTTTATACCTATACAAAATTTATCATTTATTGAGAACAAGGGGCAGGTAACTGACCAGCATTTTAATCCCCGGCCTGATATTGACTACAAGTTGTCGGCGTCAGGTATTAATATTTTTATTGGCAACGGGCAAATACACTATCAATGGGAGAAAGCGGGTAAACAGCAATTACATAAACAGGATAATTCTTTCCAACCTGTGAACATAACCACATACCGTATGGATGTGATACTTGTTGGTGCTGATCCGGATGTTATGGCTATACCGGAACAAATACAAAAAGATAAAGAAACATTCTACCTTACCAGTGCTGGCAAAGTTGGGGTTACTGCATTGATGTACCGGAAAATAACTTACAGGAATATCTATCCCGGTATAGATTGGGTTCTGTACAGTAATGGTGCAGATTTAAAGTATGATTTTGTTGTACATCCGGGGGCTGATCCTAAAAATATTAAACTCCGGTTTGAGGGCGCTACTTCATTAAATATGCAAAACGGCAACCTTTTTGCTACGACTCCATTCGGCACTATTACTGAACACAAACCCTATAGTTATAATGCGGAGACAAAAGAAACAGTACCATCTTCATTCAATTTGCATGACAATACATTAAGCTTTAATGTAAATAACACAAATGGTATCCTGGTAATAGACCCTGTTATTGCCTGGGGTACTTATTTTGGAGGCACATTGGATGAATACTATACTTCGGTAAAAGCAGACAAAAACGGCAATATATATATGTGCGGAGGTACATATAGCACTGCCAATATTGCGACAACAGGAACATATCAAACAACGATTTCAGCCAGTATGGATGCATACCTGACAAAATTTGATGGGAATGGCCAAAGGCTATGGGCTACATATTATGGTGGGGCAGGGTATGAGGTATTTGCTGATTGTGACGTTGATAAGTATGGAAATATATATGCAGGAACAAGGGCAGATATGGATATGCCTGCCCTGATTACACCCGGTGCACACCAGACAACATTTTCTGGCACCTTTCCTGACGGGGATGTAATATTTGTTAAGTTTGATGGGAATGGTCAAAGGCTATGGGCTACATATTATGGAGGTGCATTAAACGACCAGATACATAAAATTGCCTGCGATACATCCGATAACGTGTATTTTTACGGTTCTACATATAGTAACAATAACATTGTAACACCGGGTACTCAAAAGACCACTATGGGAGCCCCCGAACTTTATCTTGTAAAATTTAATGGTACAGGACAGCGCCAGTGGGGAACTTATTATGGAGGTTCAGATGGTATGCAAACTTATGTAGGGGAAGGTAGTAGCTTAAGTATCGATAAAACCGGAAACCCGATAATTACCGGCTATACAACAAGCCTGAGTGCAAATGAGCTGACAACTAACTCATGCTTCCAAACTTCTTACGGAGGTGGTACACGCGACGGGTTTATTGCTAAGTACAATAAAACGAATGGTCTATTTATCTGGGCCAGTTACTATGGCGGTAATGACGAAGACGTAGTCTCCGGGGCGTACGCCGATGATAACGGCAATACCTACCTTATAGGGCATACCCTTAGTAATGATGGCTTTGCCGCATCTTCAGGTTGTTTCCAGCCTACTTTCGGTGGTGGGAATTCTTATGATGTCTTCATTGCTAAATTTAATAACAGTGGTCAACGTCTGTGGGGCACCTATTATGGTGGTAATGCGGGCGAAGTTTCGCTATATATATCCTATATAGCAAATAAAGTAATAGCATGGGGCCTTACAGGCTCCTCTGCTAATATTGCTACTCCCGGTAGCCAGTACCCTGTACTCGGTACCAATAAATCATTTTATGCCATTTTCAATTCTACAGGTCAGCGTGATTATGCAAGTTATTTTCCGCTTGGTGGTTCTGTATATTTGGATGAAAATAAGAATACCTATTTTTATGGAACGACTACTGCAGTAACGGGGATAAGTACTCCCGGCTCATACCAACCTAATCTTGCAGGCGGACAAGATGCATTCCTGGTTAAACTTGGCCCGGATACAGCTGTAGCAATTAACCAGCCATATACCGATACTTTATTTTGCCCGGGATCTGCTTTCAATCTTAATTATACTGTTACCGGAGGTTTTAATACAGGCAATATCTTTACCGCCGAGTTATCAGATGCAACCGGTAGTTTCAGCAATCCTGTTGTTATAGGCACAGTTTCCGGTATTACATCAGGTACTATTGCCTGTACCATACCGGCTGCTACACCTGTAGGTAATGGTTACCGCATACGTATAGTAGCCAGCAATCCATCCTTTACATCAATGGATGAAGGGGCAGATATACATATCCAGGGCTCTGTAGTTCCTGCAGTATCAGCTATAGCAGTTCCCGGTGTGAATGCAGGCCCATGGGTAAGCGTTACATTCACAGCTACTCCAACAGCAGGTGGAACTACACCTGCTTACCAATGGCGTAAAAATGGGGTAGATATAAGTGGTGCAACCTCCGGTACATATACCGGCGTAACAAATGTCGATTTTACAACTGGGGATGTTATTACGGTAAAATTGACTAGTAATGAAACTTGTGCTTCACCGGATACTGCCATTAGCCAAGCTTTTACTATCAATGTAAATCTGTCTGTAACAGATGTAGAAGCCGGGGTGTTAAGAATATACCCTAATCCTTCAGATGGTTTACTGTATATAACCGGTACGAATGAAGCTATGGAATTGAACCTGTACAATGCAATGGGACAAGTGGTATTTTATCGGCAACAACCGGCAAATGCATCTGGCAGGTATGTTGTTCATCTCCAAGATGTACCTGCCGGGATATACCTGTTAAAAATACAAACGGGTAAAACTGTGGAAACTGTACGTTTGTCGGTACAGCAATAGCACTTGTATACAACGAAAAAATGGCCTGCAACTGCAGGCCATTTTTTTTAGTCTAAAACTATTTAATTATGGAGCCATTGGCTCATCTTTCGAGAGGCTGAATTCACGGGTCACTTCTGAGCCGGGGCCGTCTACCTTGTTGCCGTCTTTATCCACCAGTGTCAGGGTGATGTTCGGCTTGCCCATAGGCATATTTTTCAGGAAATACGTCTTCCAGTCCGTAATGGTCAGCGTAGTATCTACACCATCGCCGGCAACATGTGCCTTTATTTTATAGCTGTCGTTGCCCAGTGTGGCGTTCCATACATAAAAGTCAAACAGCAGGTTTTTAGTATCGGCCCCTATATAATCGCCTTTGGGGCGGCTGTAAAATACCATTGGTGCAGTCGGGTCGTCCAGTTTTTGCAGTTTGCCATTTTCATCTACCCTGAAATGATAGATAACGGCAGCGCCCGGGCTTTTTACCGACTCGTGGTAAGAACGCGAAAGGAAGCAAAGCAGGTAATGCTCGGTGTTATTGGCCAGCACTATATCATGCTTTGGTTCATAAAGCGCCACATAAGGTTTATTGTCCAGTATAAAGTGGATATGTTGCCCCTTCCCGGAGTTATTACAGTTTTTACTGCCTGCATCCGCCGTCTGGCTTTGCAGCTCATAATTTTTTACGTTGAACACAAAGCTGACTTTAGCAGAATCATTGCCCTGCTTTTCAGCTTTTACGTTATCTATAGTCAGTTGTGCATCAGGATATTCGGGCGATGAAGGTACATCGGCCAGTTCAATAGGTGCACGTTGTGCAACGCTGTCGGCTGCATTATCCCCTTTATTTCCGCTGTTTTGGCAGGAGGTGTGTAACAAACAAATGCCTGCAGCCAGCGGCAGCAAGTTTTTTACAGTAACCATATAGTTGATTTTTAATCAAAGCTAAGCCTTTAAGCATAGAAAAACGAGTACAGATTTTCAGAAAATTTTAAGTAATTGATACTGACAAGTAAAACGCGGAACTGCTACTTTTGTTATCTAAATTTAACACATGCCCGGATTTGAACTATTTGGCGCGGAAGAGCGCAGGGAAGTAAACGATGTGCTGGAAACAGGTATACTGATGCGCTATGGCTTCGACGGCCCGCGAAAAGGCATCTGGAAAGCGAAAGAGCTGGAAGCGGAAATATGCAAAACCTTTGGCAGTAAACATGCGCAGGTAGTAAGCAGCGGTACGGCTGCGCTTACTATAGCCCTCTCTGCATTGGGCATTGGTGCGGGCGATGAGGTCATTATGCCCACATTTACATTTGTTGCCAGCTTCGAGGCCGTTATTTCCGTAGGCGCTATCCCGGTGCTGACAGATATAGATGAAACGCTGACCTTGAGTCCTAAAGCTGTAGAGGCCGCTATTACGCCACGTACACGTGCTATTATGCCGGTACACATGTGCGGCAGCATGGCCCAGCTCGATGAACTGAAGGCTATTTGTGAAAAACATAACCTCGTGTTGCTGGAAGATGCCTGCCAGGCTATTGGCGGAAAGTATAAAGGCAAAAGCCTGGGCACTATAGGCCATGCAGGTACATTCTCGTTCGATTTTGTAAAAATCATTACCTGCGGCGAAGGTGGCGCTGTACTGACCAATGATGCAGAGGTATATGAAAAGGCAGACCAGTTCAGCGACCACGGACACGACCATGCAGGCAAAGACCGTGGTGCCGACCTGCACCCATACCTCGGCTACAACTTCAGGATATCGGAACTGCATGCGGCTGTAGGGCTGGCACAGGTGCGTAAGCTCGATACATTCCTTGAAGTGCAACTGCGCAACCACAGCATTATATACAATGCACTGAAAGGTGTGCCGGGTGTTACCTTCCGCGTGATACCCGACCCCGCAGGCGATACAGGCTCCTTCCTGTCGTTCTTCATGCCTACGGAAGAAATGACCCGCAGGGCGGTAGATGAACTGCAGGCCGCAGGCATAGCCGGCAACTTTTACTGGTACGATAATAACTGGCACTATATACGCAAATGGCAGCATTTGCAAAACGGCAGCTTTATGTCACGCCTGAGCGATGAGCAGAAGATGCAGGTAATGCACTACAGCAATATGGCTTATCCTGTAAGTGATGCCATTATGAGCCGGTGCATCTCTTCATCTATCAGCTTGTTGTGGACAGAAGAGCAGGCAAAGGAAAGAGGGGAAAAAATTGCTGCTGTGCTGAATAAAGTGATAGCAGGCAGTACTGCCAATATTTAATTACCAAACTTTCGGATAACGTAAATATGTTGACAACCGCTGAGATACTAAAGAAAGTAAGAAGGATAGAAATAAAAACGAAGGGGCTGAGCAATCACATCTTCGCGGGAGAGTATCATTCTGCTTTTAAAGGCCGCGGTATGTCATTCAGCGAGGTGCGGGAATACCAGCCGGGCGATGATGTAAAGTCGATTGACTGGAACGTGACCGCACGCTTTTCGCACCCGTTCGTAAAAGTTTTTGAAGAAGAGCGCGAACTTACGGTGATGCTGTTGGTAGATGTCAGCAGCAGTTCGCTTTTCGGTACCAAGGTGCGTACCAAACGGGAACTGATAACGGAAATAAGTGCGGTGCTCGCTTTCTCGGCGGCTACCAACAACGATAAGGTAGGGGTTATTTTTTTCAGCGATAAGGTAGAGAAGTATATACCACCCAAGAAAGGCCGGAGCCATATACTGCGCATCATACGCGAGCTGATAGCGCTGGAGCCCAGGCAGGAGGGAGGCACCGATATACAGGCTGCGCTGGAACGTTTTAACCATATACTGAAGAAAAGGACCATTGCGTTCCTGCTGAGTGATTTTATCAGCAGCCCTTATGAAAATGCCCTGCAATTGGCCGCACGCAAGCACGACCTGGTAGGCATACAGGTATATGACCAGCACGACCGCGAACTGCCTGCCGCCGGATTGGTACAGGTAATAGACGCGGAAACAAAAAAACAGGTGTGGATAGATACAGACGATAAGAATGTACGCAACCAGTACGCTAAGGCTTTTGATGAACACCGGAAATACTGTATCCAATCGTTCCGGAAAAGCGGGGCCACCCTGCTGGATGTACGTACAGATGATGATTATGTAAAACAATTACAAACCTTTTTTAAAGGCAGGTAATACGGAATGAAAAAACAGGCATTGAAAAATTTCGGTTTATTGCTGTTGCTTTTTATGGCCGTATGTACGGTGCAGGCACAAACCACTGTAAATGCAAAGCTGGATGCCAACCATATAATGGTGGGCGACCAGATAAGGATGTTCATTGAAGCGCAGCACAACCCTAAAGAAGGAAGGTTGCAATGGGCGGTACTGCCCGATACCTTCAATAAGCTGGAGATAGTAGAAAAAGGGAAAATAGATACGGTGCAGAACGGTAACCTGGTCACCTATAAGCAGCGCCTGCTGGTTACGGGTTTCGATTCGGGCGTGTTCGTTATACCACAGTTCACATTCCCGGTGATACCGGATAATGGTACTCCATATACCATACAGACAGATTCATTTCCTGTACTGGTACAAACGGTAGCGGTAGATACTACCAAGCCGTTCAGGGGCATAAAGGAAATCATGCAGGTAAAAAGTACCTGGCTTGATTATATATGGTACATAATAGGCGGACTACTATTTATAGGCCTTGCCTTGTTTGTATTCTTCTATTTCATCCGCAATAAGAAAACGGCTGCGCCACCGCCACCTCCTGCTGTACCGGTAAAGACACTGCAGGAACAGGCATTGGAAATGCTGGCAAAGCTGGAGCAGAAACAATTGTGGCAAAACGGGCAGGTCAAGGAATATTATTCCGAGCTTACGGATATTGTACGCAGCTATATAGAGGCAAGGTATGATGTGCCTACGCTGGAACTTACTACAGATGAAATATTGGACAATGTGCAAAGGCACGGGGAGCTAAGCCGCCATAAAGAGCTGTTGGCGTCTATATTATATCCTGCGGACCTTGCAAAATTCGCCAAAGCAGAGCCTTTGCCGCATGAACATGCCGCAGCTATGGAGCATGCTATACAATTCATCAACGTCACCAAACCTGTAATAACAGAAACGCCGGAGGAATCATGAATGCTTTAATGGACTGGAAACATATCAGCTTTGCGTACCCGTATTATTTCGCGTTATTGTTACTGATACCTGTAATGATATGGTGGCAGGTACGCCAAAAAAGAAAAGATAACCCGGCCATGCGCCTCACTACGGTTTCGGGGCTGGCAAAAGTGAACCCTTCATGGAAAGTACGTTTCCGCCCCTTGTTGTTTGCCTTACGCATACTTACACTGGTCGCCTTAACGGTAGCCCTGGCCCGCCCGCAATCGAGCAACGTAACAGAATCGGTTGACAGTGAGGGTATAGACATAGTGATGTCGATAGACGTATCGGGCAGTATGCTGGCAGAAGATTTGAAACCCAACCGTATAGAGGCTGCTAAAAAAGTAGCGATGAACTTTATCAACCAGCGGCCTACCGACCGCATAGGGCTGGTTATTTTCTCGGGGGAAAGTTTTTCCCAGTGCCCGATAACCATAGACCATAATGTACTGAAAGAGCAACTGAGTCAGATAAAAAGTGGTATGCTGGTAGATGGTACTGCCATAGGTATGGGCCTTGCCACGGGTGTTGACCGCCTGCGCAATGCCACAGGCAAAAGTAAGGTGTTGATACTGCTTACGGACGGAGTGAACAATACCGGGTTGATAGACCCCAGTACCGCGCTGGAAATTGCCAAAGCCTATAAAGTGCGTGTATACACTATTGGTGTTGGTACCGAAGGGCAGGCAATGTACCCGGTTCAGACACCTTTCGGTACACAAAAGCAAATGATGCCTGTACAGATTGACGAACAGTTGCTGAAAAAGATTGCAACAGAAACAGGCGGCAGATATTACAGGGCTACGAGCAACAAATCGCTTTCGGCAGTGTACCGGGAAATAGACCAACTGGAAAAAACAAAAATCGAGGTAAGCAGCTATAAACACTATGCGGAACTGTTTTTCCCGTTTGCCTTGCTGGCTATCGTTTCCTTAATGCTGGAGATGCTGCTGCGTTATACAGCGTTCAGGAGTATTACCTGATACCCTTACTTCATAGCTTCTTTTTCTTTTTGTAGCTGCAGCATTTTATCACGCAGGCGCGCGGCCTCCATAAAGTCGAGGTCTTTGGCTGCCTTTTCCATGCTCTTTTTGGTCTGGGCTATCAACTTATCCAGTTGCGCTATGTTTTTGTATTCCACGCCATCGTCTGCTGCAAGCGTAACGGTTTCTGTCACGGCATATTTGCTGTTTTCATCATAGCCTTTAATATCCAGTACCGACGTTTGTTTGAATATCTGCTCTTTCGATTTGAGTACCGTTTTAGGTACTATATTGTTAGCTATGTTATAGGTAATCTGCTTTTCGCGGCGGCGGTTGGTTTCGTCTATAGTGCGCTGCATGCTTTCGGTAATCTTGTCGCCATAGAAGATAACGAGTCCGTCCACATTTCGCGCAGCACGCCCTGCCATCTGTGTCAGCGAGCGCTCATCGCGCAGGAAACCTTCTTTATCAGCGTCTAATATTGCCATTAAAGAAACTTCGGGCAGGTCAAGCCCTTCGCGCAGCAGGTTCACGCCTACCAGTACATCTATATTGCCCAGGCGCAGGTCACGGAGTATTTCAACACGTTCCAGCGTATCTACCTCGCTGTGTATGTACTTGGAACGTATATTGATACGCTTCAGGTATTTATCCAGCTCTTCAGCCATACGCTTGGTGAGGGTGGTTACCAGTACCCGGTCGCCTTTCTGAATACGTTTATCTACTTCGTCCAGCAGGTCGTCTATCTGGTTAATGCTGGGGCGTACCTCTATAGGCGGGTCCAGCAGGCCGGTTGGTCTTACTACCTGTTCTACTACCACACCTCCTGTATGATTCAACTCGTATCCCCCCGGTGTGGCGCTTACAAAAACTACCTGGTTCAGCAATCCTTCAAACTCATGAAAGTTCAATGGCCGGTTATCGAGTGCTGATGGCAGGCGGAAACCGAAATCTACCAGGTTTAGCTTACGGCTGCGGTCACCGCCATACATGCCGCTTATTTGCGGAATGGTTACGTGGCTCTCGTCTATTACCATCAGGAAATCATCGGGAAAATAATCGAGCAGGCAGAACGGCCTTGTGCCGGGCCTCCGCCTGTCGAGGAAGCGGGAATAGTTTTCAATGCCGGGGCAAAAGCCCAGTTCCTGTATCATTTCCAGGTCGTAGTTTACACGCTCTTTGATTCGTTGCGCCTCAAGGGGTTTGCCTATGCTTTTGAAATATTCTATCTGTGCATGAAGCTCGTCCTGTATTTCATGTATGATTTGCGCCATCAGGTTACGCGGGGCAAGGTACAGGTTGGCAGGAAAGATAGCTGCGTTTTGCATGGTACCAATACGCTTACCGGTATCTGTTTCAAAGCTTTCTATCTCTTCCACTTCATCGCCAAAGAAGGTGATGCGGTAGCCATAATCCACATAAGGCAGATTGACGTCTACCGTATCGCCTTTCACCCGGAATGTACCGCGTGTAAAATCTCCCTGGCTGCGCGAATACAAAGCGCTTACAAGGCTGTGCAAAAACTGGTTGCGACCTATATTATCTCCACGGTTGAAACGGATGATACTGTTCGCATACTCGGTAGGGTTGCCCATACCATAGATACAGGATACTGACGCTACCACGATAATATCCCTGCGCCCGCTCAGCAAACTGCTTGTAGCACGCAGGCGCAATTTCTCCAGCTCTTCATTTATAGAAAGGTCTTTTTCAATATAAGTATCTGATGTAGGTATATACGCTTCGGGCTGATAATAATCGTAATACGATACAAAGTATTCAACCGCATTGTTTGGAAAAAACTGGCGGAACTCCCCGTATAGCTGGGCTACCAGGGTTTTATTGTGCGTGAGTACAAGCGTGGGTTTCTGCACCTCCTGTATCACATTTGCCATCGTAAAAGTCTTTCCCGAACCTGTTACACCCAACAGGGTCTGAAACTGTTCTCCCTCTTTAATGCCTTTTGCTAATTCTGCAATAGCAGTAGGCTGGTCGCCGGCGGGCGGGTACGGGCGTTCTATCTGGAACATAGGATACAAAGTTCGTTAAAAAAATATTTGTAACTTTTTAGAAAAACGTTAATCAAAAATAGCTGGTGCTGGCATGGTTTTAATTGAAGTACAGTGCCGGGGATATTCCCGAAATCTCTTTTAAATAACTAATATTATGCGTACTTCAAGATGGCTATTGCTGGCAGCGGCTGTAGGTGCAGCAGCATTATTGCTCACTACTACAGACAGGGGAAAGAAAATGCGTAACGATATTGCCGATAACCTGGAAGACTGGAAAGACCAGTTAAGTAAAATGGCAGATAAGAGTAAAAAGAAACTGAAGAAGATGGCACACGCGGAAATGGACGGGCAAACGAATGGTGCTGTAACGGGTTAACCGTAATGGAAAAAGACCTGCTGCAGCAGGTCTTTTTCTATCTTATTATCGGTAACTTTTTTGTTTACAGCATTGCTGACTAAAGGCCAAAGAAATAACCGATACTCAGGCCAAAACCCATGTTTCTCTCCTTAATAGCATCAAAATTGGATAAATTGGCAAAGCCCATATTAAAGTATGCACGGGCATACAGGCCATTTGATAATTCATATCCTACATTGACGTTTCCACCAAAATCCAGGGCTTTTGTTTCTGTAGAGTCAGAGCCAAACTTTATATCTTCATCAGGGAACCCTGTAGCGTCATCATATTTTATTTTACCGCTAAGGGCATAAGAAATATTAGGGCCTATGCCGAAAAAGAAGCGGTTACCACCCGGTTTTCCCAGTTTGTACATCAGGTTAATAGGAACATCCAGGTAATGCATGGTAATGTCGGTTTTCGCACCTGCAAACTCGTTTTTGTTGCCTTTCATTACGTAAGTAATGCCCGGCTGCAGGTATAAGTTATCGGTAAGGCCGATGTCTACCATTCCGCCAACCCTGGGGCCAATCTTAAATGAATTGCTGCCTATTTCAGGATCGTAAGTTATCTTGTTGAAAGATACCCCTACCTCCGGAGCAATACGTATCTGCGCATTTGATACGCCGTAAGCACCCAGTATTGCAGCAAATAAAAGTGTGATTTTTTTCATAACGATTTTGTGTGTTTTGGTTATAAAAATTTGAGAACAAAATTAAGGTACCCCGGGCCTATGACTGCACAGGAAAGGGTTAACTTTATAAAATATTTAACCTTTCCCGCACAATAATATATGTAGAAATAAAGGCCTCGTTAACATGGTACGGTTATGTAATAATTACTTACCTGCATTGAATAGGACAATGATTGATAAGAATTTATAACAGCCGGAAGTCTTGAAACAGTACCTTGCAAAACACAATCCCCGGCTCAATAGAACCGGGGATTGTGTTGTTTAAGCCGCCATTCTATACAAGATGACTGCAAAATAATTCTATTATTCTTTAACTACTTTAATAATAGCAGTTTCTGAGTTCACAGTGCATTTCAGCACGTAGGTGCCATTTGCAATGCCTGTCATATTAATGATTGCATCACCGTGCAGCTCACCTTTCATCACTATTCTTCCTGTAATATCAGATAGGCTATATTCGGCATCAGCCGTACCTATAGAGATATTCATTGTATTCTTAACAGGGTTGGGGTATACATGTATTGTACCTGCCCCGGCATTTACACTGCTAATTTCTGTAGCACGTAACTGTGCCATCGCCCATCCGGAATAAGTAAACTGACTGTTGCACTTGGTACGCACATGTAAATATTGTGCTTTGCCATCTGTTGGCAGGTTTACAGTTACCGAATTGGTAGGTATTTCGGTACCAAAGGCAGGATCTGTTGCAGTATTGGTCAGCGCATACTCATAAGCAATGGCTTTAGGCACAGCATCCCAGGTTGCAGTAGGCGAATTTGTACCAAGACCTGAGATGGTTAAGTTAGGTACACCGCACTCTATGCTGGTAACAAATGAATCTACTTTCCATTCTGAACTATCGAGGCCTGAGAAGCAACGCGAACGTACAAAGGCATAATATTTAGTGTCGGGTTGCAGCGATGAAACGTGTGCCGTAATAGTAGATGTAACTACTGCTTTAGAAAGATTGGTATAGCCGGGGGGTGACTGGTCTACTATATATTCATACTGCTGCACGTTAGGCATCAGGCTCCAGAGCAAATCAACAGAATTCGAGGTAATACCTGAGAACAATATATTGGTAGGTTTTGAGCATTCAGGTGTTGTGAAAGGTGTAGTAGTCCAGGGGGAATAGTTATTAGCGCATACACCTCTTACGTGTGCGTAGTAAGTAGTGAGTGGGGAAAGGCCATACACATTTGCAGTGGTTTGAGCTGTGGCTATATAACCACTTACCGGGTCAACATTTTTTTCATCTACTACATATTGGTAACCTGTAGAAAATCCAGACCAGCTGATTGTGGCCGATGTAGATGTAACGGGTACTCCCTGCAGGTTGTATATTCCCTGGCAGGAAGGGCCGGCAGGTGTAGAGAACGATGTAGTTGTCCATGCAGAGAATGCACCGCTCACACATTTATTGCGAACATGCATATAGTAGGTAGTGCCTGAGCTAAGGCCGCTGAAATTTACAGACGTGTTGGTCGTTGTTGTTCCTTTGTAAGCAGGGGTGCCCGGTGTCTGGTCGAGCACATATTCATAATACACAGAGCCTGAAACCGAAGCCCAGCTCAGTGTTGCAGCGTTTTGCTGCACATTGCTGGCTGTAACCGAGGCAGGTTGGCCGCAGAAATAATAAATATCAACATCGTCGATAAACATATTGTTTCCGTAATCAGAAAAGCCTTCGAAAATGATATAGATATTGCTGCCTGAAACAGGAATGGGAATGGTGTATTTATACCATCCGTTTGACGATTCTACGGGAGGCATGTCGGTAGGACGGTTAATGGTAGCCAGCAATACACCCCCGGAGTAGGTCGGGGCAGTAGTATTATAATAAACTTTCAGGCCTTCATTAGAACCTAAGTAGCCGCCATCACGGTACATCCATACTGAAATTTCTGTGCCTGTAGGAAATGTGAGCGGTGGTGTAGCCATTTCTGCCCTGCTGCCACTGTACAGGCTATATATATTGTATGAGGCCATAGCCGAACCGCTATGTGGTGAAACAGAGGGGCTAGAGCCGGAGGTTACACGATACCATGTTTGGGTACCGGAACCGCCCGCATAGTTAATAATATTGCTGGTCCAGCCGGTAGGAACAAAAGTAGTACTCTCAAAGCCTTCCGTTAGTACGCTTGTTTGCGCAGTGGCTGCAGTGATGGATAAAGTGCCAAGAGCTAATAAGCTCCACACGGCATTGTAAAGTCTTCGCATATATGAGGTTTAGTTAAAAAATGGAACCCACATAAACCCCTGGCGTTTTCAGATTTCATGAAGAGAGGAGATATATTATAGGTTCTGTTATTGTCTCAAAGTTATTGAACCTATTCATTTTAATCAAAAATTTATATGCATTTAAAGCAATTTTTACATACTCCCAAAATAAGATTAAAAACCACCAAATCAGGGATTAATGACCGATATATACAACCGTTATAAGAGGCAGTTATAATATATTGTAGAACAAATTATTAGGCCTGGCCCAGGCTCATTTTTCTTTAAATATGAAAATTCCGAACCGGCGTATATATAAAATTCCCCGGTTCATCTGAACCGGGGAATTTTATGTTTTTTTTAAAATATCTGCATGTTACAGAGCAATTTTATTGCTCTGTAACAACTAACCCTTCTTCGGTGCCAGGGCCTCTCTCAATTGTTTTGCAAAATCGTTTTGCGGCTCTATTTGCTCAATCAGGTCAAGGTATTTCCTGGCGTTTTCTTTATCGTTGCTATTGTAATAATACAGCGCCAGGTACTGGTAAGCCTGCATCAGGTCACCATTCTTTTTCTCGTAAGTTGTTTCCAGCCATTTGAGGTAGTAAGGTGCTGCTGCGCCTGTTTTACCTTCGTTATCTACCGCTGCTGCAGTACGTCCGCGCCAGTAAGTTGCAGAAGGTTGGTCAGGGTACTTTGTTTCCATTGTTTCAAATGCTTTGGCTGCCTGCTCGTAATCGTTTGCATAGTAGTACATCACGCCCCACCAAAAATAATCCAGCGGTTGTGCGCCGGGCATTGCTGCCACTTTACTATACCATATAGCCGACTGTTTCCAGTCTTTTATTTCCTTAAAGCCTTCGGCTATGGTACGTGCAGTACCGGTTTTATCCGCTGAAGTATCCATCGCCATAGCCTTGTTATAATAGAAGGTGGCTGAATCGTTCCTGGAATTTAAACGCCAGATATTTCCATAAGCGATATAATCATTCGGCTGAATTTTTTTAGGGTCACGGTTTGCGAAGTAGATGTGTGCATTTTCCAATGCAGCAGTGCTATCGCCTGTTTCATACTGACTAAAGGCCAGCAAGCCGTAAATACGCGGATTGTTCACACCTGCATTCAGCAGTTGTTTTGCCATGTCTATAGCGCGGTCATACTTTTTAGACAGGTAGAGAATATCCATGTAGTTGAGCTTATCCTCAGTTGTCTTGTCAGACAGGTTATAGTACTTTTCAATATTTTGTAAAGCCAGGTCATATTTGCCGGAATAAAAGTAAGCATTGGCCAGGTCGCGGTAAGGCAGCGGGTTTTCAGGGTCTGCCGCGCTAGCTTTTTTCCAGTTTTCCAGTGCCAGGTCATAATTTTTTGCATCGTACCACAGCTTGCCTATACGTGAATAAGCAAGGGAATTTTTGCTGTCCATTTCAGCAGCTTTTTCATAGCTGGTCATAGCAGGGCCGCCGCCGCCGCTCAAATTCTGGTATGCATCACCCATTGCAATCAGGAAATCGGCATTTATATCAGCTTTGCGCTCCTCAGCTTCTTTATACCAGTCAATAGCCTGTTGTTTATCCGCACCTTCTGAGTAGGTAAGGGCGTCAGCAGCATATTTCAGTTGCTCCCAGTCTTTTCTTTTGGCTTTTGAGGCAAGGTCTTTAGCTATTTGCATGCCTTCTGCAGGCTTGCCTTGTGCAAAGGCCACACGTGCCAGGCCAGAGGTGTTGGCATCATTATCAGCTTGTTTTGAGAATGTAGCTTTGGCAGCATCAGGTTTGTCGAGGGCAAGCTGCGTCAGGCCAAGATAATAATTTGCCTCAGGGTTGCCCGCAGCTAAAGGGGTTAATATCTTATTTGCGCTTTCGTACCGCTCATACTTATACATCTTAATGCCTTCATCCAGTGACTGGGCCTGCACATTGTATGTAAATGCAAGTGCAGCCATCATTACAACTGTTTGTTTCATTTTCATTTTTTCCAAAATTTACTTTAGGTAGCAGTTTTTTGCCGTTTTTTATTTTGTATGGTTAATGAATATTCTATTCAGTGTTTGCACTCGCTTCCCGGATAACAATATTGCTCCTCAACGGGAATAATCTTGCCTGTTTAAAAATGAGCTGTCCACGTTCGTTGGCGAGGAAGTTGCCAAAACCGGTAGCCAGCCCGGGGTAATTTTCACTTTTTATATAATACAGGTTGCGCGTGAGCGGGTACAGTTTCTGGGCTATATAAGCCTGGTAGGGTTTATAGCTTTCCCCTGTTTTTTCATTAATAAATGCAGCCACTTTGACATCGTTAATAAAAGCCAGTCCTTCAGGGTCTGAAAAATCGCTAACGTAGCTTACGCCTGTAAAGCCAATGGCATCGGGATTTTTAGCCACATAATCGATAACCTCTTTGTTGCCTTTGGCTGCAAAAACATTAGCCCCCAATTGCTCCCCGGGTATGAGTGAGTCCAGCATATAGCGCACCGTACTAGAACCCTGGTTATCAAATACTACGGTGTATTTTGTTTTGTAAGAGCCGGTTAAAATACCTTTTAATGCACTGACACTGAGCACCGTATCGGCAGACTCCTTATTTAAAACCACTGCAATGGCATCTTTGGCTATCTCAATAGATGTAGGAACTATTTTTTTCTGTTCCAACACCTGCTTTTCATTTGTTGTCAACTCCCGCGTTACCATTATCAGTTTTGTCCGGCCATCCATAAAATCTTTGAGGCATTCAGATTCCGGTTTGTAGTTTACGGTAACCTGTGCATCGGGATAGCTGCTGTCAAAGACTTTAATTTGTTCTTCGACTATCGGCCTGTATGTTTCATCTACAGAAATTGTTAGTTTACCCGAAGCCAGGGTATCCGTCGGGTTACTGGCATTGTTGCTGCCGCAAGCTGAAAAAATACATGCAGATGTAACGATGGGTAATATGCTTTTAGACCATTTCACGGGGTTGCAAGTTTAGTCAATATTTTATAAAACGTATGATATATTATAATGTTGTAACATTAATTTAACAGCGCGTCAATTATTCGTCATTCTTTATCATCCATGCCATGCAGGCCGGGAAACTCACGGCGCATATCATGTGTTTTAGCCTTCATATCGGCTCTTCCACGCCATACACGAAAAATACCGTACAAGATGACTAGCCCTCCTAAGGCATAAGCCGTTGCAGGGGAGAGGTCAAAAGTGCCGAACGCTTTTATATACATTACATAGCTGCCCAAAGCAATGTACAGGAACCCGACAACGATATGCATAACAGCCCTGAAGTTCCTGAATTTACTGTTACTGCCTGTGCGCTCATCAATATCCATAATCTTCATTTTTAAAATTGCTGCAAACTTAATTCTTTAACCACCAAATATGAAAAACCGCTGGTGGTTTACATACAGATGCAAAACATGGCAAATTCCACATTGGTTAACGGTTGGGCGATAGTGTTTTAAGATTTGTTTAAGAGTATTATAAATGCAAAAAGAGACTGTGGGTTATACAGTCTCTCTTCTTTTTCTTAAAATCGATCTTACTTTTTAGCAGCCGATTTTCTTGGAGCAGCATTCTTTTTAGGAGCTGCAGCTTTTTTGGGGGCTGCTGCTTTCTTAGGAGCTGCTGCCTTTTTAGGGGCTGCTTTTTTTGCTGCTGCTTTTTTAGGAGCTGCTGCCTTTTTAGGGGCTGCTTTTTTAGGAGCTGCTGCCTTTTTAGGGGCTGCTTTTTTTGCTGCTGCCTTTTTAGGGGCTGCTTTTTTAGGAGCCGCTGCCTTTTTAGGAGCTGCTTTTTTTGCTGCTGCCTTTTTAGGAGCCGCTTTTTTGGCTGCAGCTTTTTTAGGAGCTGCTTTTTTTGCTGTTGCCATAACCTTGTGAATTTAAGGGTTAAAAAAAACCTTTATGGCAAAATCGCCGAGCGGGTTAGGCTTCGGCGATTGCTGATACTTCTTTTACTGATACTAATGTCTTAGTACGTGTTTTACGGAATTCAACGATACCATCAGTTGTAGCAAAGATGGTAAAATCTTTACCCAAACCCACATTCTCACCGGGGTGATAAACCGTACCGCGCTGACGCACTATGATGTTGCCCGAAATAGCAGGCTGGCCACCATAGATTTTTACTCCTAAACGTTTGCTTCGTGAATCACGGCCGTTCTTTACACTACCTTCACCTTTTTTATGTGCCATTTTCTTTTATACTGTTTTACGAATATACAAAAATTAATTAAGCAATACCATTGATTTTGATCCTGGTCAGGTATTGGCGGTGACCGTTCATTTTCTGATAACCCTTACGGCGTTTCTTTTTGAACACAATCACTTTATCACCTTTCAGGTGATCCATAATTTCAGCCTGTACTTTTGCAGAACCTGCAAATGTGATGTTACCTTCGTTACCGGTCATCAGTACATCCGAAAACTCAACTTTATCGCCTACATTACCTTCGAGGCGATGAACAAACAATTCATCATCTTTTCTTACTTTGAATTGTTGACCTGCTATACTTACTATCGCAAACATGACGCTCCTAAAATATTTTGCGCAAAGTTAATGTAGTTTTTTGATTTTAAGCAAATAAAATTTATATTTTTTAATCTTTTGCATTTTCACAGGAAAACAGCAGTAGGCCTGTAGCAGGGAAATATTCATTAACATGTGGCGTTTTATTATAGAATGCCTGTGTAACGGCGCAAATAATAATAGGTATAGCGTACAATTAATTCTAACTTTAACGCCCGGATTTTTTTTAATGGAAATGAAGCTAAAATCATTCCTGGCCAAACCTTACGCTGCTATAATCCATAGCCGTATAAGAAAAGGCATGACCACCGCAGTGGCCGACCAACAAGCCATATTCCAGCAGTTGATGAAAACTGGCAGCCGTACTTTTTTCGGCAAAGAGCACCACCTGCAGGATGTAAAGAACCACAGCGATTACCAGCAGGCTGTTCCGCTGCGCGACTACGAGGCATTTAAACCGTATATAGAGCAAATAAAAGCCGGCCAGCAAAATGTGCTATGGAAAGGTAAGCCCATGTACTTTGCTAAAACATCTGGTACTACCAGCGGGGTAAAATATATACCTATAACCAAAGACTCAATTTCCAATCATATAAATACAGCGCGCAACGCACTGCTGTGCTATATGGTAGAGAGCGGAAATACATCTTTTGCCGATGGGCGTATGATTTTCCTTTCAGGCTCCCCCGAACTGGAACGGGTAGGGGGGATACCTACCGGCCGCCTGAGCGGCATTGTCAATCATTTTGTACCGGGCTACCTGCGCGGCAACCAACTGCCATCGTATGAAACTAATTGCATAGAAGACTGGGAAGAAAAGCTGGGGAAGATTGTGAATGAGACCATGGGTAAAAATATGACGCTGATAAGCGGTATTCCCCCGTGGATGCAGATGTATTTTGACTGGCTGACAGAGAAAAGCGGCGGTAAAAAAGTAAAAGAGCTTTTTCCGAACCTGCAGGTAATAGTGCATGGAGGGGTCAATTTCGAACCATACAAATCAAAATTGTTCGACAGTATTGGCGACCATGTAGATGCTATAGAAACATTTCCCGCCTCTGAGGGCTTCTTCGCCTTTCAGGATACTTTAGATGAAGAAGGCCTTTTGCTGAACACCGATTCAGGTATTTTCTTCGAATTTATTCCGGCAGCAGAAATCTTTAACGATAATCCCGCAAGGCTTTCGCTGGCCGATGTAAAGGTTGGAGAAAATTATGCTTTGGTGGTAAACAGCAATGCAGGCCTTTGGGGGTACAATATTGGCGATACGGTACGTTTCGTAAGTACGGAGCCCTACCGGCTGGTTGTTACGGGGCGCATCAAACATTATATATCTGCATTTGGAGAGCATGTGATAGGAGAAGAAGTGGAACATGCCATGATGCTGGCTGCCAAACAATACCAGGCACATATAATAGAATTCACTGTGGCGCCGATGATTCAACCCGGTACCGGGCTGCCCTATCATGAATGGTTTGTTGAATTTGAAACCCCGCCAGCCGATATGCAGGGTTTTGCAACAGCCCTCGATAACTATTTGCGCGATAAGAATATTTATTATAATGACCTGATAACAGGCGGCATTTTGCAGCCGCTTAAGTTAAGGGCGCTTGAACGGAATGCTTTCATTGGCTATATGAAATCCATAGGTAAACTGGGGGGGCAAAACAAAGTACCGAGACTGAGCAACGACCGGAAGATTGCCGATGCACTGAAAGCAAAAATGATACAATAAAAAAACGGGTTAGAACCCGTTTTTTTTATTGCGCTTATGTTTATTTCCCCGGCTGCAGCAGTGCATGGTACTTTTCAGGTTTATATACCAGTTCCATCGCTTTATCAAAATCAACATCATGCTTCAGGCCATTTTCGATACGGCCATGCAGGTAGTAATAGCGTGATACGATTTCGTTTTCCAGCAACCGTGTTATCTCTTCTTCATGTTTTAACAGGTCTTGTCCTTTATCGTGCGATACTTTTGCCCGCAGCGATTTAAAATCGGCCTCAATGGCATCATAATATTTTTCGCGCGTGGCTATCGACTTCAGGCTGTCCAGCACTATTTCCGTTTCCGTTTTATAGGAATAATCTTTGTTCGAAAGCCATTTCGCAAAATCACTGAAATCCTGTTTGCTCAATGCAAAGCCCGAAGCGGGTGCAATAGCAGGGTGTTGTTTGGCGTAGTGATTGGCATAATCAAAGAAATAGTTCTTTATGTACAGTGTAATGGCCAGTTTGCTAATGTCTTCATCCTGCACATATATGTCCGGTTCTACCCCGCCCCCGCTCAGTACTTTACGTCCGCGTTTGGTTTTATATTCTTTTTTTAATGAGTCGGGTATGGCGCCTACGCTGCCGTCCAGGTTGCGGTTGGTATAGTCCAGCGCCTGTATACAGCGCCCGCTGGGGGTGTAGTACTTGGCGGTTGTAATTTTCAGCCTTGCATTGTAGCCCAGGCTTTTTGTTACCTGTACCAGGCCTTTACCATAAGAACGTTCACCTATGATGACACCCCTGTCGAGGTCCTGCATAGTACCGGAAACAATTTCGGAAGCAGATGCGGAAGAACGGTTAATCAAAATGAACAAAGGCACTTTTGCATCCCATACTTTTCCCTGTGTGGCAAAGTCTTTATCCCACTCCTTTACTTTTCCTTTCGTGCTTACTATGAGTTGGCCCTGGTCTACAAAAAGGTTGCAGATGTTAACCGCTTCATCCAGCAGGCCGCCGGGGTTATTGCGTAAATCAAGTATTACACCTGCTAAATTTGGCTGGGCAGATTTCATACTGTCCAGTGCATTTTTTACCAGCCTGCTGCAGCCGGGGGTAAATTGTGTGAGCCGTACATAAGCAACATCTTTATTGCTGCCCATTAAACTGTAAAATGGCACACTCGACACTTCTATTTCGCCCCGGGTAATTATTTTATTTGATTCTGCACCCGAATTGTAATCTTTAACCTTTATAGTGACCTGCGTACCGGGCGCACCTTTTAACAGGAGGCTTATATCATCAAGGCTTTTTCCTTTAACAGGTTGGTTGTCAATTGAAATAACCTGGTCGCCGGGGTGAAGGCCTGCCTTTTGCGCCGGGCCGTTTTCATGCACTTCCCCTACCTGTATTACATCGTCTTTCTTACGCATGTTGGCCCCGATGCCCCCGTATTTGCCTGTTGTCTGGAATTCGTATTCTTCAATATCAGATTCGGTATAGTAGTTGGTATATGGGTCAAGGTTCTCCAGCATGGCGTCCACACCAGTTTTTACAAGTTTTCCCGGCTCAATAGGGTCTACATAGTAAGTATTCAGTTCCTTAAAAATATTCGTAAATATGTCAAGGTTTTTAGATATTTCGAAGTAAGAATCTACCGATTTGGCACGTACAAACAAAAACAGGACGGATGCGGTCATTATTCCCGCTATAAAACCACGATATTTTTTAATTTTATTAATATTCATAATATAACTACGATATGTAAGCAATGTACGAAATTAATCTGCTTGAAAATTGAACAGAAATGAGCCCGGCAGTAAATATTAACAGGTTTTAACGAATTCCCATTTGGATAAAAAATTAAATATTATTACTTTGCAGGTGCAAATAGTGTAAAAGATGAAGAAAACATTACTTATAATTTTCGGTGCTGCGGCAATGATGTGCCCGAACATGATGAAAGCGCAGAATTATTCCGTTGACAAAGATACCGCCAGGGGTACTATATACAATAATGGTTTCCTTGAAATAAAGAATAAAGTAACCAATACTGCACCTACTTCCATTACGCTCGATTGGCATGTTACCGGTCATACTTTACCTGCGTCATGGACAGTGAATGGGTTCGGTATTTGCGACAATGCCAATTGTTACAATTACAATAGCAATCAGACTATAAATACGCAAAGAACGTCAGATCCCCTTGCTTCAAATGCTAATTTCGATTACAAGTTACAGATAGATGTATCCGCGTTACCAACAGGGGGGCCATATTATATTATGACAACCGTAACTGATGGTACCACTACAAAGAACCCGGTATTTGAGCTAACGAACAGGTTCCCGACCGGAGTCTCTACGCTCAACATGGTAAAGGAGGATGTAATCATGTATCCTAACCCTGCACACGGAGAGCTTAATATTATCTACAACGGCAATGCAAGTATTAAAAACATCGCTGTTTATAACCTGATAGGTAAAGTAGTTAATGTATATAAAGTGACAAGTAACAATAATGCTAACCTTGACATTTCATCTATTCCATCTGGTATTTATTTTGTAAGGCTGGTAGATGCGCAAGGGCGCGTAGTTGCTACACGCAAGTTCACGCACCAATAAAATCAGTACACCTTTTTATACAGGGCCCGCAGAGCAATCTGCGGGCTTTTTTGTTGTTCCCGTTAAAACTATATGGTACAGAAAATGCGTAAATTTATAGTAACGGTATTTGTATGAATAAAACAAAAATATTGAAACGCCTGTTTGCAGTTTTGTACCTTCTGGTGTTGCCGGCGTGTGTATTTGCCCAGCAGCTTTTTGCAGAGGGGCTGATCGTGTACAAGGTTACGCTCGAAAAGCCGGCAAACAGCGATAATGACGGGAAAGAGTATTCAGGCACCTATACTTTGACCATAAAAGGCAAACAGGTAAGAAAAGACCTTAAGCTGGACAACGGGTTTAACATAACTATACTTTATGACGGGGATAAGCATATCACCTATACCATGCGGAATACCGGGGATAAGAAATATGCAGTGCAGTTGGATAATGAGCAACTGAAAAAGGAATACGGGAGGTTTGAGAATTTTACCCTGACACCAACAGGGCAAAAAGAGAAAATAGCAGGCAATGAAGGTATAAAAGGTGTAATAGTTTACCCGGATAAAACAAGTATCGATATTATATATTCGGAAAAGTGGAGACCTGATGTTTTTGTCTATGAGCGTTTCCCGGGTATTAAAGTATTACCCCTGGCATTTACGGTTGAAACTGGCAAGGGGATAATATTACACTTTCGTGTCAAAAAGATAGAATCAACACTTGTAGAAAATAGTAATTTCAAAATACCGGAAGAATATAAAATAATATCACATGCAGAGTATGAAGAGTTGAACAAATAAAACGCTGGTTATGAAAACTAAATTATTGATGGTACTACTGCTGCTGCTTTCGCCGGTAGTATATGCAGGAAGCGGTGTTTATACCAATTTTGACCAGGCGCTGGAAAATAAATATGAAGTGTCGGTTTTAAAGGTATCAGGTAAAGGGCTGAAAGAGATTCCTGATATACTTGATAAGTTTCCCAACCTGGTAGAACTAAACCTTTCCCATAACCAGATACGGGCGCTCCCCCCTTCATTATTCCGTTGCAAAAAATTAAAAAAGCTCAGCCTTTTCAGAAATAAGCTGGTGACTATATCCGATGAAATAGGCCAGCTTGATAAACTAGCTGAACTATCGCTAAGCTATAACGACCTGGTTGCCCTGCCGCATACGATAGGCGAACTGAAAAACCTGGAAGAGCTGAATATTTCAGGCAACGAGATTGAAGAACTGCCTGCAGAATTTGTAAATCTCAAAAGCCTGAAAACATTCCGGGCAAAAAATAATGAACTGACGCGTTTGCCTAAAGGCTTTGCAGGCATGACAAAGCTGGAACTGATAGAACTTGGCTCCAATAAGCTGGAAGAACTGCCGGAAGACATAGGCAACCTGGTAAACCTGAGGTTTTTATACATACCCTGGAACAGGATAAAGGATATTCCCCCTTCTCTGGGAAATTGTAAAAAGCTGCAGGAGCTTGATGTGGTATTTTGCGGGGCTATGTATTTGCCCAATACCCTTAGCGATATAAGGGTATTGGAGGAAGTATACATAGACAATCGTACACGGCTGTTTTATCAAAACCCGAGAAACCGTTTCCGGCAACATATACATATAGTGGATGCCAGTGAAAACCTTTACAGGTTTTCCCAATAAAGAAGGAGCCCGGGCAAAACTGCCCGGGCTCCTTCTTTAGTTCTCTTATTTATTGGGGAATTTTATTCCGGGGTATTTATTAATGTTTACATGCGGTATGGTCGATTCATACTTATTGTTGATGACATCAATGATGCGGTTGGCTACCAAAGCATAACCTCTTGGGGTCAGGTGAACACCATCGAGCGAAAAGGCACTCCCTGTTACAAATGTGGGGTTATAATTCACGCCGTCGTACATAATACCTCCCTGCAGTGTTTGCATATAGCTATACATATCTACAATAGGAATATCGTGTTCATTAGCAATAATGGTAATGGCTTTGTTGAAGTTTTGTATTGCTGTTTTTACAGAATCGATTTCGTTCATTGTAAGAACATACTCACCCGGAATTGGTTTCAGGCTGCCCCATCCTGCACATTTGATAGAATCCTGCGGCACCGACAGCAGTATATATTCCGTTGGTTTTACCTGCCGTACGCCCTGGGGTGTTTGTATTACAAAATAGTTATTGCCTTCTGTAAAGCGGATGCCGCTGCCGTTGTAAACATCATTCAGGTCGTTTGCCTGGCGGAAAGTCAGCCTCAAAGCATTGGGAGAAACGGTTGTAAAATAGGGGATAGATGTAATGTCCGGCAGGTTCAGTACCACGCCTTTGGCACCTGTGTGTGTCAACTTGGTAAGGATAGTGTCATAAGCGCTGTAAAATTTATAGTCGTCGGAGATTTGCGCGTGTGATTCCGTACCGCCGTTCGAAGCATAATTCAACACATCATTAGCTCCTACCCATACGGTAAAGAAGGTCGGATTTACCCTGATAACCTCATCGATAGGCCTTGCAGTGGTGGGTGATACGAAAAACCTTCTTGAGTAAGGGTTGAAAGCACCGTAGCCGGGGAAAAGATAGTCTATACAACGGATGCCCGGAATACCCGTATTGTTAAAAGGCCCTTCGTTAGATATATTTTTGCCACTGCCGGCAGAATCTACTGCCCCGGGATATAATATAGGCATTACGGATTGGGAAGTGTCACACATCCCCCTGCGGTAGGCCAGTACATACTTTGCATTTGGATAACCGTCGTTGCCGGGCAGCAATGGTTGCCGGAATTCACCCCCGCCAACAAGGCTGAACTGGTCGGCCAGCATTGCAGGATATGAATTAATCTGACCGCTACGGTACAAACTTCCGTCAGCATAGCCTGCGGTAAGGGAATTGCCCACAGCCAGGTAACGGGTAAAATCAGCATTACCTTTTTCCGGGGCGTCCGGGTCAAGATTGGGTTTGCATGCCGCTAAGCCGCAAACTGCTAAACCAAGTATATATAGCTTCTTCATTTTATGGATTGGTTCTTTTTTTATAGAATTAGAAGTCAAATGAAACACCTATACCCGGTGTGATGGCTGTTGTTTGGTATTTGCCCTTAAATCCTTCAGCGTCATAGCTTGCAGTACGTTGCACAGACATAACATATTCCAGTGCTGCCATAATGGTCAACCGTTCAACCGGCTTGTAAGTAAGACCGCCTGTTCCTACTACGCGGTTTGCATCCGGAAGGTCGGGGGAAACATAGCCATCCTGCACAGGTGACGGGTCCCATGCGGCACCCAGCATTAAAGCAACTTTATCGCTGGCTACATAGTGGGCACCTACGCGAAATGCAATGGTATTTTTGTAATTGCGTGGTGCACGTGTATCTGTCAGCGAAGTAGTGTTTTGTTCATAATCGAATATCAGGCTGTCGTAAGCGCTCCAGCCAACATAGTTAATGTCAGCTTGTAGTGTAAGATATTCGCCGGCATGCCATCCTATTCCAAAGCTGGCCACCTGTGGCAGCGGCAGTTGGGTAGAAAATGGTGTATACGGGAACGAGGAAGCTACCGATGAAGGCACAGTGAAGCTGGCATAGCCCCTGTTTACTTTCATGTTTACCTGAGAGCGGTAGTTGAACCCAAGTTGTACTTTTTCAGATACATTGTAGTGTAAGCCTATGTTGAATCCCCATCCGTGGCCGTCGCCTTCCAGTGAGGCTTTGCTGTCCAACCCGTTTACATCCTGTATCGGCAAGGCTTTTTCCAGGTTCATGTGTCCCAATGCATATATCAGCCCTGCGCCTACTGAGAATTCATCGTTGATACGATAACTCACCGTTGGCTGAATGAAAATGCTTTGGAGGTAAATCTTTTGTATTACATAGCGGCCTTCCCATGTTTCATCCCACTGCGTACCACTGCCAAAGGGCGTATAAATACCTACGCCTACGCTTACCGGGCTAAGGTAAGAAGTAGGGCCGCCTGCATAAATATTGAATGGTAAAAATGTTTGCGATTGTGTTTCTGCTGTGTAGGTTCCGGGTGACTGTACGTATTTTGTACTGGGCATTAGCGCGTTGATACCTGCATAAGCCTGGATATGATCAAACTCAGAAAGGCCTGCAGGATTGTAAAAAATCGTAGCTGCATCCCAGGCCAATGCTGTTCCACTACCACCCATAGCAAGCTGCCTTAAACCCTGCAGGTTTAGCTGGTAACCGGCACCGAAAGACAACGCAGATGAAAGCAATAATGAAGTAGTGATCAATAACTGTTTCTTCATAAAATTGTTTGTTTTGGAATATTGATGTCCATTGTTCTTAAAAAACAGCTTCAAATTACCTCGAATAACCCTAAAAAGCAATAAGGACATTAAGAAAGGGGTAAAAATATAAGATTTTAGCTGGCAATCCCAATTGTGGCAATGCTAATCTTTACGTTGTGAGCGGTTTTTAATGCCAGCGCACAAGCTTCCAGCGTAGCGCCTGTGGTCAGTACATCATCTGTCAGTAGCAGGTGTTTGCCGGCAATTTGCCCCGCATCGGTGAGTGCAAAAGCATCCTGCATGTTTTCCATGCGTTGTTCACGCGTCTTTTGGGTCTGGCTTTCCGTATTTTTTATGCGTTTGAGGGCAGTTGTAATAACCGGTATCTGCCATACTTCCGCCATGCCCCCGGCTATAAGTTCCGATTGATTGTAACCCCTTGCACGTTCTTTGTCCGGGTGCAGCGGTACAGGTATAATAGCATCAATTCCTTGTTGCCAATTAACCTGGATCAGGTCATAGGCCAGTTGTTTTCCCAGGTAGGTGCCGATATACTGTTTACCGTCGTACTTCAGTTTGTGCAGCAGGTGTTGTAACAAACCATCGGGGGTGAAGTAGGCAAAAGAAGTAGCCCTTTCCACAGGTACACGGCCTGTAAAGCGCATAGCGGTTTCATTATCAGCTATATGGTGGTAAGCTGTTCGTGGCAGGTGGTACACGTTACAGTTCAGGCACAGCACTTCTTCCTCTGCCAGCAGGGGCTTGCCACAACCCTCGCACAGGCGGGGGTACAACAGGTGTAACAGGCCCTCTGTCATTTCTTTCAGCATTTAGAAAAACAGTTTATATATATCTTCTACCTTATTGGCGGTGCGTACCTCTATATTGTGGTTGCCTTTATTCAGCCCTTTCGCATTGGCTTTGGGTATGAATATTACATCCATGCCCAGCTTATCGGCTTCCGCTATGCGCTGGTCTATACGGTTTACTGCCCGTATTTCACCCGAAAGGCCTATTTCACCTACCAGGCATACATTAGATGGCAACGCCTTGTCTTCATAAGAAGAAAGCAAAGCACAGGCTACCGCCAGTTCTATAGATGGGTCTTCTATTTTTAAACCACCGGCAATATTTACAAATACATCTTTGGCACCGAAGTGAAAGCCTCCGCGTTTTTCCAGTACTGCGAGCAATAATTGCAACCGGCGCAGGTCCATGCCGCTTACCGTTCGTTGCGGATTGCCGTATACCGCCTGTGTTACCAATGCCTGCACTTCTACCATCAGCGGCCTCAGTCCCTCCATTGTAGATGCAATAGCAATACCGCTCAATGGTTCATCATGCTGCGATAAGAGTATTTCAGAGGGATTGCTTACAGGGCGCATACCTTTTGTTACCATCTCATATATGCCCAGCTCTGATGTGGAGCCGAACCGGTTTTTGATAGTACGGAGTATACGGTAGGCGTAATGCCGGTCACCTTCAAACTGCAATACCGTATCTACCATGTGCTCCAGTATTTTAGGCCCGGCTATCGAGCCCTCTTTTGTAATATGGCCGATGATACAGACAGGTATATTCGATGCCTTGGCAAAACGCTGCAATTCGGCAGCACACTCCCGCACCTGCGATACACTGCCTGCCGGAGAATCGACATAGGGAGACTCCAGCGTTTGTATCGAATCAACAATCACCAGTTGCGGACGTATATTTTTAATTTCCTGGAATATAGTGTTGGTACCTGTAGCTGTCAGCAGGTACAAGTTGGAGTTGGCAATGCCTATCCTGTCGGCACGCAGCTTTATTTGTTGTGCACTTTCCTCACCCGATACATATAATATAGAAATATTTTTCCATAGCAGGGCGCATTGCAAAAACAGGGTAGACTTACCAATGCCCGGCTCACCGGCCACCAGTATCACTGAACCCGGAACCATACCACCGCCCAGTACACGATTTAATTCGGCATCGGGTGTTTGCATACGCACCTCTGCCTGTGGGGCCAGCTCCGAAAGCTTATGCGCTTTGGCAGGTTTTTTACCATCGTCCTCCCATATTGCATCTGTTTTTGTTTTGTCTTCACGGTGCACTACTTCTTCCACCAGCGAATTCCACGTACCACAACTGGGGCATTTGCCTGTCCATTTCGGTGTTTCATATCCACATTGCTGGCAGAAAAAAGCTGTTTTTGTCTTGGCCATAATTCTTCTAAAGATAGGAGAAAAGAAAAAGAGCCACTGGAAGAATCCGGCGGCTCTCACTTACTAACCCATTAAATTCACAACTTGATACAAATGTAATAATACCTCTGAAAGGAAAAAAATGTAATTCGGGAGGGTGGTATTTGTATTTTATATATTAAAATTTCATCAAACTATTATTTTTTAAATGACATTGTAAATCATCATTTTATGTCAATGTTTTGTATTAATATGTTATAAATGTTAATTCTATATGGCGTGAAATTTAAGCATAAAATATATTATAATTTGTTTGGGTGAAGATTCAAATATATTGTTATAATACATGGCATCGTTTTACAGAGTCTGTTACAAAGTCTTATTTTGCACCGGCAATAAATTATAGCACATGAGTACAATGATTGAAAAAATAAAAAGGAATTTTTTACCTGAAGATTTTACGGTAACGACGTGGGAAACATTGCAACCCTATTTTGAGGACCTGAAAAACAGGGAACTCAATTCGCCCGAAGCACTACAGCAATGGCTGAAGGATGTAAGTGAACTGGAAGCAGTGATTAGTGAAGACGCAAGCTGGCGACAAATAAAAATGACCTGTGATACGACCGACCCCAGGCTGGAAGAGGCCTTTACCTACTTCTGTTTGGAAATAGAGCCGAAGATGAAACCTTATTTTTTCGAGCTGAATAAAAAACTGGTAGCCTGCCCGTATACCAAAGACCTGGATGAGGCAATATATTATCCTTACCTGCGTAGTGTACGAAACGCTATAGACTTGTACCGGGAAGAGAACGTGCCGATACAGGCCGAAATAAATGTACTGGCGCAGCAATACGGGGTTATATCCGGCAAAATGTCGATAGAACTGGACGGTAAAGAATATACCCTGCAACAGGCTGCACGCTTTTTGCAAAGTCCGGACCGTGAACTGCGTGAAAAAGTTTTCCGCAAAGTAGCCGCCCGCCGCCTGCAGGACAAAGAGGAACTGAATACCTTATTTAATAAACTGCTGGCACTGCGCCAAAAGGTAGCGGAGAATGCGGGTTTTGAAAATTACCGCGATTATAAATTCCGTGAGCTGGGCAGGTTCGATTATACGCCTGCCGATTGTTATGCTTTTCACGATGCCGTGCGCGAGCATATATTGCCGTTGCAAAAAATGCTGGTGGAACACCGCCGCAAACGCCTGGGCCTGGATGTGATGCGCCCGTGGGATGGTGATGCGGAGCCTGTAGGTACCGACCCGCTGCACCCGTTTGAAACAGGCGCCGAGCTGGCCGATAAAGCAAGGGAAGCCTTTGGCAGGCTGCGCCCGTTCTTCAAAGGCTGCCTCGACACGATGGTAGATATGAAACGCCTTGATTTGGAAAGCCGTAAAGGTAAAGCCCCCGGTGGCTACAATGCACCGCTTGCAGAAACAGGTGTGCCCTTCATATTTATGAATGCTGCCGGCACCATCGGCGACCTCATCACAATGATGCACGAAGGTGGCCATGCCGTACATTCTTTCCTTTCTCATCCATTACCATTATCAGGGCTGAAAGAATACCCGATGGAAATTGCAGAGCTGGCGAGCATGAGTATGGAACTGTTCAGCATGGAGCATTGGGATGTGTTCTTTAAAGACGAAAAAGAACTGCACCGGGCACAGCTTGAAGAGCTGGAACGTGTTATCAGTGTACTGCCGTGGATAGCAACGATTGATAAATACCAGCACTGGCTGTATACACACCCCGGCCATACCAATGAAGCGCGCGAAACGGAATGGATGAATATACTCAATGAGTTTTCTACAGGCATTACCGACTGGACGGGTTTTGAAGAATACCGCGCTAACTTCTGGCAAAAACAACTGCACCTGTTTGAAGTACCCTTCTACTATATAGAATATGGTATAGCCCAACTGGGTGCCATAGCCATGTGGCGCCAATACCTGCAAAACAAAGAGCAGGCTATGGACAACTATACGAAAGCCCTCAGCCTCGGCTATACCAAAACGCTGAAAGAACTGTACGAAGCCGCAGGTATCAAATTCGATTTCTCACCTGCTTATGTAGCGGAATTGGGTCAGTTTGTAAAAGGGCAATTGCAGGAGAAGGGAGTGAGTGAATAAATGCTCAGCCGCCAATAAAATTTATAAAACTGGCTGAGATTAACTCATGTAGGTATTAACGACGATAAATGAAATAAATAAGAAAGAGGGTTGCATTGCAACCCTCTTTCTTATAAAAAACTGGTCTAAGTTTTAACTTAGATACACCAACGGCAAGCAAATGCTTGCGAAAAAGAAAAGCATAGGCAGGAAATATAAAATACATGACCAGCAGCAGGTATACTTTGTTACATTCACAGTAGTAGGGTGGACAGACCTGTTTATAAGAGATGAATATAAAGAGATAGTAACTAATAGTATGCAATACTGTCAGCAACATAAAGGGTTGGAAGTATATGCATGGTGTATCATGACAAGTCATGTACACCTTATCATCGGCACATCGGGAGAAAAGAAGCTGGAAGATATAATTCGAGATATGAAGCGGCATACTTCAACCAAACTAAAAGAAGCGATAGTTAACAATCCATCTGAAAGCAGGAAAGCATGGATGCAACATTTTTTCGAAAGTATGGGAACGCATAATAGTAATAATCATGATTGGCAGCTATGGCAGCAGCATAACCACCCTATAGATCTGTCAACTCCGGCAATGACGAAACAACGTTTGGATTACCTGCATGAAAACCCCGTCGAAGCAGGTTTTGTAACAGAAGCAACTCATTGGCGGTGGAGTAGTGCTTACGATTATAGCGGATGCAAAGGCATAATTGAGGTGATTTTTATTGATTAATTTTTCGCAAGCAAATGCTTGCTGTTGTTTAGTCGAAGTAAATACTTCGACCAGTAAAGAGGGTTGCATTGCAACCCCCTTTCTTAATAAAAACCTGGTCTAAGTTTTAACTTAGACCTATTATCAGCAAGCATTTGCTTGCGAAAAATCTAACCCGTTTAACGGGATGGCCTTAGATGGAAATAAGCGTAGTTTTATGACATGAAATACATCACCTTCCTCTTGCTGTTTGTTTTTACGGCAAACACACTTACCGCCCAGTCAAACGATGCAAAGCCTTTTATACTGGGCAAAACCGAAATACTCTATTCCAATACACTTTCTGAGAAACGCATACTGAATATATACCTACCCGAAGGATATGATACGGCAGTGCATACCCATTATCCTGTCATCTACGTGCTCGATGGTTCGGCCAACGAAGATTTTATACATACGGCAGGCCTGGTACAATACCTCAGCATGTATGAAATGATGCCTAAAAGTATTGTAGTAGGTATAGCCAATGTGGACCGCAGGCGCGACTATACGTTCCCTTCTCACAATCCCGACGATGCAAAGCTCGTACCTGTATCTGGTGGCTCCGCAAAATTCATCACCTTTATAGAAAAAGAGCTGCAGCCCTTCATTGAACGCTACTATCGTACCAGTGAAAGAAAAACCATTATTGGCCAGTCGCTGGGTGGGCTGGTTGCGAGCGAAATATTACTGAAAAAACCAGCCCTGTTTACAGATTATATGATAGTAAGCCCCAGCCTTTGGTGGGACAGGGAGTCGCTGCTGAATGCTGCCCCTGACCTGGTAAAGAACCTGCCTGAGAATGATATGAAAGTATATGTATCGGTAGGAAAAGAGGGGGAACAGATGGAAGGGGACGTGAAAAAGTTTATCGGCATACTGAATAATACAGGAAGAGAAAACTTTCGGTTGTTTCATACCTATATGGATAAAGAGACGCACCTTACCATCCTGCATAATGCTCTTTATAAGGGCTTTGTGATGATGAACGGAGAGTAATAAATTCCAAGAGAGCCCGCATCTATTTCAGTTGTATGGCTATAGTACTGTCAACGTATACAGTACGTTTCAGTGCCACATTATACCGGGGCATCGTCACCCGCAGGTAGGCAGTGTCATTACGGACGGTAAACCCCTGTTCTTTTATTGCAGGGTAATCTCCACGGAAGGTAGCCCTGTGTTTTTGAAAGATGCTCCATTTGTTTTCATATATATCATACGAGCAACAGGAAGAAAAGAAACCGCCGAACTTTGTATAAACGACATAATTGCCACTTTTAACGAGCGGCTTCGTGGGTTCGCTGATAATAAATACTGCTATGGATAGTAATACTGCACTGAGTATGCCACCCACCTGGAAGGCAACGGCCATGAGTATTGGTGCAAAAAAATACACCCCGTAATAAATAGCTACAGCTTTAAACGGCTTCACATACATCCAAAACAGGAAGGCACCTGCCACACAAAAGCCAATCTTTACATACAAGGCTACCAGGACATGCAGGCCGATACCAATTAGCAGCCTGGAAAAGAAATTAACGATAGCAATAGCTAATAAAACGAAATGGATAGTGGCTAAATTTTTTCTCAGCATATAAGTAATCCGGATTAAGGTTCCCCCACGCCTTTATCCAAAAAGGTATCCTGCCTGTTCCAGGCTTTCAGGTTTGCCCACGTCTATAAAAATATTGCCGGTATGGTCGTAGCCTTTTATGATTTGTGTTTTGGCAGCATGCAGGTACACATCTATAATCGAGAATTTACCTTTGAAAGGCATGTGTTTGAATATGGCCGGGGATAATACCTGTATTCCGCTAAAGGCAAAGGGCTGCATCCAAACCACCTCGCGCGAAATACGTTGCTGCCCGGTATTGATATTGGCCCAGCCGCACAGCAGCATATACTCGTCAAACAACAACTGCCGCGACGATTCCCGTTTCATAACTGCCAGTGTGGCAATAGCATCATTCGCTTTATGTGCAGCTATCATCTTGCCGAGGTCAAGATTGGTCAGTACGTCTACATTCATTACTACAAACGGTTCATCGCCTGTAAAATATTCAGCCGCTTTCGCCAGCCCGCCTCCTGTTTCCAGTACTACATCGCGCTCGTCCGATATGGTTACCCAGCTACCGTATCCGCTGTTATCGTGTATGGCCTCTTCTATTTGGCCGGCAAAATGGTGTACATTAACTACTACGTCTTCTATCCTGAATTTTTGCAGGTATTTTATAGCATGTTCCAGCAGAGGCTTGCCGTTTACCTCGGCCAGGGCTTTGGGGTGTGTATCTGTAAAAGGTTTCAGCCTTGTGCCCAGACCAGCAGCAAATATCATTGCTTTCATAGACTATTGAAATTAGGCAATTTGTCAATTCGACAATTAGCCAATTTGCAAATATTATGATTTTATAAGTAAACGGGGTATTTGTAATATCTCATTTGCTAATTGTCAAATTAGCTAATTGTCAAATTGCAAAGTACCTTTGCCGCAAAAAATCTGCAATATGTCATTAATGGTAGTAGGCTCTATGGCCTTCGATGCACTGGAAACCCCATTTGGAAAAGTTGACCGTATTATAGGCGGCTCAGGCACATATGTGTCGTGGGCAGCATCGAACTTTACAAAGCCTATCAGGCAGGTATCTATCATAGGCGGCGATTTCCCTCAGGAAGAACTGGATGCGTTGGTAATGCGCGGTGTAGATATGGAGGGTGTTGAAATTGTAAAAGACGGCAAAAGCTTTTTCTGGAGCGGCCGCTACCATATGGATATGAATACCCGCGATACGTTGGTAACAGAACTGAACGTGCTGGCACAATTCAACCCGCAGCTACCTGCCGGCTACCAGGATTGTGAATTCCTGATGCTGGGAAACCTTGCCCCGGCGGTACAGATAAGCGTTATTCAACAGTTGAAACAGCGCCCCAAGCTGATAGTGATGGATACCATGAACTTCTGGATGGAGGTAGCGCTTGATGAGTTGACGCAGGTATTGAAAATGGTAGATGTGCTGATGGTGAACGATAGTGAAGCGCGCCAGTTGAGTGGCGAATATTCGCTGGTGAAAGCTGCGATTAAAATACAGGAAATGGGCCCTAAATACCTTATCATTAAAAAAGGGGAGCATGGTGCCCTGCTGTTTCATAACAAGAATGTTTTCTTTGCACCCGCGCTACCGCTTGAAGAAGTTTTTGACCCGACTGGTGCCGGCGATACATTTGCCGGGGGCTTTATCGGCCATATAGCACGCACCAAGGATATCTCTTTCGAGAATATGAAAACAGCTATTATCATAGGTTCTGCGATGGCTTCTTTCTGTGTTGAGAAATTTGGCCCTACGCGTTTGCAGGAGCTTACCAAAGACGAGATTGATGAGCGTATTGACGAGTTTGTAGAACTGGTAAACTTTGATATTAACCTTGTATAATTATTAACTTAAAGTTATAGGATTAAGGGTGGCTTTAGCTACCCTTATTTTTTTGCCTTTTCATTTTTAGCACTTACTTTACAATATGGTTTATTCATTCAAAGGTTTTGTGCCTGTAGTGCATCCTACCGCGTTTATACACCCGCAGGCAGCCGTAACGGGCAATGTTGTGATAGGTAAAGATGTATATATAGGGCCTGGGGCCGCCCTGCGTGGCGACTGGGGGGGTATTGTGATAGAGGATGGCTGCAATGTACAGGAGAGCTGTACGATTCACATGTTTCCCGGCGTCACCGTCAGGCTGATGGAGAATGCACATATAGGTCATGGCGCTATTATACATGGGGCTACCATAGGCCGTAATGTGCTGGTAGGTATGAACTCGGTAATAATGGACGAAGTAGAGATTGGCGATGAGTGCATTATCGGCGCCCTTTCTTTTATTAATGCCAATATGAAAATACCCCGCCGTTCGCTGGTAGTAGGCAATCCCGGAAAGGTAATAAAAGAGGTAAGTGATGAAATGATAGCCTGGAAAACAAAAGGGACGCAACTATACCAAACACTGCCTAAGGACTGTTACGATACGCTTGTAGCCTGCGAGCCCCTGCGCGAAATGCCACCTGAACGCCCTTCCCAGGAAACCTTATACGATACATGGAATAAGATAAAGAATAGCTGATAAGATAAATGGCAAAAGTTTAAAGCCCTGCAATTTGCAGGGCTTTAAACTTTTGGGGTAATCTTTATAAGACGGGCTTATTAAGCTTCGTCTGAGTTTACCAACTCATTCACGAACTTAGCAACAGCTGCAATGCGTGAATGATTCAGTGCATAGTGGATGAATTTACCATCGCGCTCTGTGATAACGATGTTAGCACGGCGCAAAATAGCGAGGTGTTGAGATGCTACAGATTGCTCCAGGCGTAATTTTACATAGATATCTGTAACATTCATACGTTTGTTTTCTTCCAGCAGTTTAATGATTTGCTGGCGGAGTTTGTGGTTGATAGCCCTCAAAGTCATTGCTGCACTCTTCACTGCCATGTAATCCAATTTGATCTGTTCGTTCGAACCTTCATCTTTGCGAATAACCAGCGTATTAGCTGACATAGTCGTTTCCATTTACAATTTAAATTTTACAGAGGTTAATGAATAATAATTATAATTAAAGTAAGCTTGAGTGGATACTACCCTTACAGGCTGCAAACATACGCCAATATGAAATATGAACCAAAGACATATTCATAAATTCTGTTAAACCACCGTTAAAATGCGCATAGATTGTTAACGGCATATTTTATAAGTAATTGATTTACTGTTTTTTATGAGTATAAACATCTTTCAAGTAAAAAGGTTCTGCATTAGATAAATTGACAATTCTATTACAATTATATTCTTCAAAGGAATAAGCAGACCAACTATCTATAACTATTGATTGATTATTAATGTAATATAAATTACTATTTAATTCAATTTGATGGAAGGGCACCCCCACCACCATTGTTTTTTTATCTGTTTCAGTCAATAATTTTCCCAGTTCATCTTCAAAAATATGCCTCGGCTCTATTATGCATTGAAATTTATTATCATGTTTTGAAATGAAGTATTCTTTCTCTCGCGCAGGTAAAATAGAAATATAATATTCGTATTCATTCAAAAACTTATAATACTGATTTACAGTTAATAGTACCAACTTGTTATGTAGCAACAACGGTTTATCAAGCGTATAGCACAACCCTTTCGCGGTAGCCAAACCTATGCGTAATCCTGTATAAGACCCGGGGCCGCCGCATACGGCTATTGCAGAAACATCGTCCAGTGTAATGCCTGCTTCTTTTATCACTTCATCAATATGTATATTGATGGTTGCTGCATGGTTTCTTGTATCTGTGTTGATACGTACCGATACTGTTTTCCCGTCTGCAGCCAGGGCAACCGTTCCCGTATCGCCCGAGGTGTCTATATGTAATATATATACCATCTTATTGTAACAATAGTGTGCAAATGTAAGGAGCGTATTACTTTTGCAGCTATGGAAAAGAAAATCATACGTACTGAAAGTGCACCCGCACCTATAGGGCCTTATAACCAGGCTGTCCAGTTTGGCAATATGTTATTTGTGTCCGGGCAAATTGCACTGGACGCAGCAACCGGGGAACTGGTGCAAGGCGATATACAGGCAGAAACTAAAAAAGTAATGGAAAACCTGCAGGCTGTACTCGCAGCAGCGGGTATGGATTTCTCCGATGTGCTGAAGTCAACCATTTTCCTGATGGATATGGGACAGTTTGCACAAGTGAATGAAGTATACGGCAGCTACTTTACAGAAAATGCTCCTGCACGTGAAACAGTACAGGTAGCCGGCCTGCCAAAAGGGGTGAACGTTGAAATATCGGTAGTGGCAGCAAAATAATCTTATACAAAGAGGGCTGCCTGCGGGCAACCCTCTTTGTATTGTATACGTTAATTGGCAAATTGTCTAATTGCCGAATTGGCTAATTCTTTTTTGCTTCCTTTGCCCAGGTATCTTTCAGGCCAACGGTTTTGTTGAATACCAGTTGTCCGTCCCTGCTGTCTTCATCTACTGAAAAATAGCCCTTACGAAGGAACTGGAAATGCTCACCTTGCTTTGCGTCAGCAAGTGCAGGCTCTATATATACCGATGGCAATATCTGCATGGAGTCGGGGTTGATGTAATCTTTAAAATCCCCTTCTTCACCCGATGGGTCTTCAACGCGGAACAGGCGGTCGTACAGGCGCACTTCAGCAGTTTTGGCATGGGGCACACTTATCCAGTGTATGGTGCCTTTTACATTAATGCCGCTGGTATCCTGCCCGCTTTTACTTTCGGGTATATAGGTACAGTGTACTTCGGTTATATTCCCGTCTGCATCCTTTTTAAAATCTTCGCATTTTACGATGTATGCATTTTTCAGGCGCACCATCAGCCCCACACCCAGGCGGAAAAATTTTTTAGGCGGGTTTTCCATAAAGTCTTCACGCTCTATCCACAGCTCGCGGCTGAATGGCATGATACGGTGGCCGCTGTTAGGGTCTTCGGGGTTATTCTCTGCTTTCAACTCTTCTGTTTGTCCCTCCGGGTAATTGGTGATGACCAGTTTTATAGGGTCAAGCACTGCCATTACGCGGTTTGACGTTTTGTTCAGGTGCTCACGCACGCAAAACTCCAGCAGGCCCACGTCCGTTACGTTGTCACGCTTGGTAATGCCAACCGTGTCGCAAAACTGGCGAATGGCTGCAGCGGGGTAGCCGCGGCGGCGCATACCGCTAACGGTTGGCATACGGGGGTCGTCCCAGCCTGCCACATGTTTTTCATTTACCAGTTGCAGCAGTTTGCGTTTGCTCATTACGGTATAGGAGAGATTGCGGCGGGCAAACTCGTATTGTTTCGAAGGGAATATTTCCAGTTTTTCTATAAACCAGTCGTACAAAGCACGGTGGGGTATAAATTCCAGCGTACAAATCGAATGGGTGATGTGCTCTATACTATCGCTTTGCCCGTGTGCAAAATCGTACATAGGGTAGATGCACCATTTATCGCCAGTACGGTGGTGGTGCGCATGTTTGATGCGGTACATAATAGGGTCGCGCATCAGCAGGTTAGGGTGGGCCATGTCTATTTTGGCACGCAGTACCTTTTCCCCGTCTTTATACCCGCCCGCCCGCATATCTTCAAATAACTGCAGGTTTTCTTCCACGCTCCTGTTGCGGAAAGGGCTGTCCTGTCCCGGTTCGGTAAGTGATCCCTTCATTGCTGCAATTTCTTCCGATGTGCTGTCGTCTACATAAGCCAATCCTTTTTTGATGAGCTGAACGGCAAATTCATACAGCGTATCAAAATAGTCGGATGCAAAAAATTCATTGTCCCACTGGAAGCCAAGCCACTGTATGTCTTTTTTAATGCTTTCTACATACTGTGTCTCTTCCGTCACCGGATTGGTATCATCAAAACGCAGGTTGCATTTGCCATTATATTTTTTTGCCAGCCCAAAATTCAGGCAGATGGAAGTAGCATGGCCTATATGGAGAAACCCATTGGGTTCAGGCGGGAAACGGGTATGTATACGCCCGTCGTTTTTGCCTTCGGCAATGTTCTGTTCTATAATTTCTTCCAGGAAATTAAGGGATTTTTCTTCGCTCATGTTTTGCAATTATTTGCAGGAGAGCAAAGGTAAGCTTTTGTCGGGCATTAGTAATGATACCGCTTTAGAAGCGATACGCCAATCCGGCATCTGCGATAAAACTGTAAAACCTGATGTCCGTACCCTTGAAAAAAGGCGTCAATTCGTGTATAAACACAGGGCCGGCTGACAGGGCAAGCCGGGACGTTAACTTCAGCTCTGCAAGCAATGATGCCGTGGCAGATATGCCTGCTTTACTGGAAGCGTTGTTGACAGTACTTACAACTGATTCGCCGTTTAGCGGGTAGAATGTAGTGCGCGAATTAAGGAAGTAAGACAGGTAAAGCCCTGCTGAGGGTACTATGCTCAGCTTTTCACCGGCTTCCCATACATACCCGGCTTTTAAAGGAACCAATAGTTTTTTTACACTGGTGCGTACATTGCCCTGTACCGTTTTGTCCTGGTCCGGCAAAGTAAGCCTGCTTGCCGTGCACCCGGTATGCAGGTAAGTGATACCGGTTTCCCAACGTATATGGCCTGAATTGTACTCAACCGCTACTTCAGCTTTATAGGCAGCCGAATATTTAGTATCACCGTTATATAAACCATGTGCATTCCCGGTTCCTAAGCCAATGGTTGGTTTGATAAAAAAACCTGTTTGGGAAAATGCGTTGAATCCGGTGAGCAGGAACAGGGCTGATAGTACTTTTTTCATTATGCGCATCGATGTTTAATAAACAACGGTATATGCGGCGTTTCAGTATGTAGCTTTACATTTTGATATGAAAGATGTGCAGGCGGGGCTTGCCCGTTAACAGGTGAGTATCTATAACGTCTCAGGCTAAAACCGAATTGACATCCCGGATGAACCGTTCGATTATGTTATCCCAGTAATAATATTCATAAAAAGCATCTGTTGTATCCGTTTTTTCTATTTGGCACATAGACAGGATAGCTGCCGTAAAAGCCTTCCAGTCATGGTCTTTTATAATTACCAGCTTCCCGGCTGCCGTATCTGTATTAAACCCTATACTGCCGTTTTCAGTAGATACAACATTTGTGTTGTACGATATGGACTCTACCAGCCGTGTTTTTATACCACCCCCGCCAATTACAGGGTTCAGATAAAGATCGGCGCCCTTGAAGTAAACGGATATATCATCTACAAATCCGCAGTAAATAACATTGTGCTTTGCATAACCCTGCAGGTTGTTATAGCTGTCATCCAGCCCGCCACCGCATACTACCAGTTTATATTTAAAGCCAGGCGTTTGTTCCAGTGCCGGGTTTATAGTTTGCAGCAGCACATCCAGGGCATTGCGGTTCGGGCCATAGCCAAGCGCACCATTGTACAACAGTATTTTTTCACCGGGGGCAATGCCGTGCTGTTGCTGCAGGTAGGCTTTGCAGTCGGCGGCATCTGTTGGCAGCCGGTTTACCAGCATGCCTGTAGGCATTACAAACCCTTGTTTCAACCGGGTATTTGCTTTGGCTGTTTTTTTATCGCTTTCCGTAATGAAAAATACGGCATCGGCTTTTTTATATACAAACAGTTCATACTGCCTCAGCAGCGGCCACCACCATTTGTTAAAATCGCGGAAACGCTCATATTCTATATTGTGCGAGCGTATGCCCCATTTAACGGAGGTGAACATTTGCAAGGCAAGTCCCATCCATGCCATATAAGGATGTTCTATAAGTAAAAAGTCTGCATGTGTCTGTTTGAGGAGCTTCCTGATTTTAAAAATTTGCAATAAATTAATGTACCGCAGCTTTGAGTTGGAGAAGACAGGTATAAGGTCAAATTTTACATCAGGTATTTCGCTATAGGTTACATTAACAGCATGGGCATTTATCTTTTTGGACAAGTAGTTATTGAAGTGTAAAATAGTTTTACGCCCGGCGCTGGTAGTGGGAAACAGTGGATAGGGAACTATGCTCAGCAGGTTTTTCAATACTTTCATTTACTACTACAGGTTTTTAAAGGGGCGAATTTACAATAAACGGATAATTTGCAGTTTGCTACAATTATGCTGTAAATGTATTATTCAAATATAACCTTATACTATCACCCGCATAAATTATTACTTTTACCCGCCTTTTAATTATAGTATGACAGAAAAATTGAGCAGGCCCATTAGGGTATTGGTAGCAAAAGTAGGGCTGGACGGCCACGACCGCGGGGCAAAAGTGATAGCTACTGCCCTGCGCGATGCAGGTATGGAAGTAATATACACCGGCCTCAGGCAAACTGCCGAAATGGTAGTGAATACAGCATTGCAGGAAGATGTAGACGCAATAGGTATCAGTATACTCAGTGGCGCCCACATGACCGTATTCCCCAAAGTGCTTCAGCTGATGAAGGAAAAGGGCCTGAATAACGTGTTGCTTACAGGTGGCGGCATTATACCCGAAGAAGATATGCAGCAACTGGTGCAGATGGGTGTAGGGCAGTTATTTGCCCCAGGCGCCCCCACTCATGAAATCTCCGGTTATATTACCCGTTGGGTATTGGAACATCGAAAAGAACTATTTTAAATATTAAATTTCAACACGAACACATTTTATGTACCAAACATTATTGACTGAACTGGTTAACGGAACATTGGTAATAACCATTAACCGTCCTGATAAGCTGAACGCATTGAATAAAGATGTGATAGAGGAATTGGGCAAGGTAATGGATGAAGTTTATGATAACGCCGAAATCAAATCGGCAATAATAACCGGTGCGGGTGAGAAGTCCTTTGTTGCCGGGGCAGATATTTCCGAGTTTACCTCGTTGGATAACCATGGTGGTGCTTCACTGGCGCTAAAGGGACAAAAAAATGTATTTGATAAGATAGAAAACAGCCCCAAGCCTGTGGTGGCAGCCATAAACGGTTTTGCCCTCGGCGGTGGTTGCGAGCTGGCAATGTCCTGTCATTTCCGCCTGGCAAGTGAAAATGCAAAGTTTGGCCAGCCGGAAGTAAACCTCGGCCTCATACCGGGTTACGGTGGTACGCAGCGCCTGACACAGTTGGTAGGCAAGGGCAAAGCTATGGAGCTGGTGATGACGGGGGATATGATAGGCGCAGATGAAGCCAAAACACTCGGATTAGTAAACCATGTAGTGCCACAGGCCGAGCTTTTGGGCAAAACGAAGGAAATTTTGCAAAAAATACAGTCAAAAGCTCCCTTGGCAATAACAAAAGTTATATATTGTGTGAATGAAGCGGCCAAGGCTGACCCTAACGGTTTTGCCAATGAAATCAACCGTTTCGGCGAATGTTTCTCCACGGAAGACATGCGCGAGGGTACCGCGGCATTCCTGGAAAAAAGAAAAGCTATTTTTAAAGGAAAATAATTTTTTTATCTTCAACGCTAAATTAAAGTACATGCGGAAGAAACTGGTCCGTAGCCTTTTGGTCCTGAGCGTTAGCGCTGCAGCATTTACTGCAACTGCCCAACCGGCTATACCACGGGAATATGTAGAAACACCCGGCTTTTCATTGGGTATGAACTTTGGCCTGGCAGACCTTTGGGGCGATGTAGGTACACAGAGCCCGATAGATCATTATGCCAATTCCAAGTATTGGGATAAACCCTGCTTTATGGGCGGTGTGTTCATCCGTTATACCAGTCACCCTGTCTGGGCGGTTAAGCTGGCCCTGAACTACGGTACCCTGTATGCTACAGACCAATGGAACATTGATAAAGCGAAAAAAGCCAAAAACATAGATGAAGATGCCTTCCAGCGTTACCTGCGCAACCAGGATGTACGCGCCAATACATGGGAAGGTACATTAATGTTTGAATTGGTGCCCCTTCGCTTCAACTCTGAAAGCAGGGCGGCAAACAAAAGGCTACAGCCTTTTATTACCGCCGGTATCGGTGCTTTCCACTTCCAGCCGCAAACTACCGTGCCTGACCTGGTATACGGACATACCAAATGGGTAAATGTGCACGACCTGCACCTGGAAGGCGACGGCGTGACTTATGACAAACCCAAAGCAGGCTTTGCAATGAAGACCAGCTTATGGCAAATGTGCGTGCCAATGGGCGCAGGCCTCAGGTGGGATGTGAATGAAGATATGACCATCGGGTTTGAATATGTTTACCGCATGACTACTACCGACAGGCTGGACAATGTGAGCGATGAATATGCTACCCCGGATTATTTTGACTCACACCTTTCTCCCGAAAAGGCCGAGCTTGCAAAAAAATTATATGATAAATCATACGTAATTGAGCCGAGTGTAACGCATAAGCCATGGAGTGTAAGGGGCAACAAAAACGTACTGGATGGTTATTCTACCATATCATTCTCCTTCATTTATAAGCTGAAAGACAACAAAATTCCCTGGTGGCATTAAAGTCATCATTATTTGTTATTTTACAGAGTGGTGGCAATTGTCACCACTCTTTTTTTGTAATTAAGAAGATTAGTTGGATTTTGTGCAACTATTATATTAATATTTAGCCATTTTCCTTATCCCGGTTTCGGGGTATAGGCTAAGTAAGCTATTTTTCGCATTTTTGGAACGGAAGGTATTTATATGTTTGCTTATTTAGAAGGGGATTTGACCTATAAATCCCCGTCTCTTCTATACTTATCAGTACATGGCACAGGTTATGAAATAAACATAACCCTGCAAACGTATGATAAAATACAACAGCTTGAAAAATGCCGTTTGTATACTCATTTGCAGGTGCGGGAAGACGCGTGGGTACTATATGGATTTGCCGAAGAAACAGAACGGGACACATTTCGCCAGTTATTGGGCATTAACGGCGTGGGCGCTGCTACCGCACGCATCATACTCTCATCGCTGACACCTGCCGAGCTGCAGCGCACAGTGGCTACCGGCGATACAAAGACGCTGGAAAAAGTAAAAGGAATAGGCGCAAAAACTGCACAGCGCATTATTTTGGAGCTGAAAGGCAAGCTGCTACTTGACAAAAATACCTCCGGGCAGCCCGATGCGGTACACAATACTACCGAGGATGACGCGTTATTTGCTTTAGTAAACCTGGGTATCAACCGGGCTATGGCAGAGAGTGCGATTAAGAAAATAAAAGATACATCCTCTTTGACGGTAGAAGAATTGATTAAACAGGCGCTGCGTGTGTTATAAACCTAAAGAAAAGACAATTGAAGGGTAATAGTAATTTTGGATATAAGTTTTTATTCTTTATCGCACTGGTGGTAACATTGGCCAGCGTTGTTGCGCGCGGCCATGACGACCCGTTTTATGACCCCGACCCTGAACCTGACTCGACTGCTACTGCAAAAAACAACGATACAATCAAGCTCAAATTCCCGATTTATGATAAACTGTCGCCATTTGAGGAAACCCCGCCGAGTATAGACCTCAACCGTCCTGCAAATGCGAAAAAGACAGTAGAGTACGACCCTGAAGAGCAGAAATACTATTTCAGTGAGAAGATGGGGGATGAATTCGTCCGCAACCCCACATATCTCACCATGGACGAGTACCTGAAATACCAGGCAAAACAGGATGAGCAGACTTACTGGAAAAGGAGACTCGACGCACTGACCCTGTTCAGCAAAAAACCGAAACTGCCGCAGATGTATAAAGAAGGTCTGTTTGACCGGATTTTCGGCGGCAGCACTATATCTGTAAAACCCCAGGGTAACGTGGACGTAACTTTCGGCGGCAACTGGCAGAACATTCAAAATCCTACCCTGCCGGTAAATGCCCAGAAATACGGCATCTTCGATTTTGACATGCAGATGAACGTGAACCTTGTGGCCACCGTGGGCGATAAACTTAAACTGAACATCAGCAACAATACCAAGGCTACATTCGACTACCAGAACATTCAGAAACTGGAATACACCGGTAAAGAAGATGAAATCATTAAAAAAATTGAAGCGGGCAGCGTTAGTTTCCCGCTCAACAGCAGTCTGATAAACGGGGTGCAATCGCTGTTCGGGGTAAAAACACAGCTGCAGTTTGGTAAGCTGTGGGTAACAGGCGTTGTATCGCAGCAGCGCTCCAAAAGGCAGAGCCTGACCATACAGGGCGGTTCGCAAACACAGCAGTTTGCTATAAAAGCGGACGATTATGAAGAGAACAGGCACTTCCTGTTAGGTCAGTACTTCTACAAAAGTTATAACCGTGCCCTGGAAAATTACCCCATCATCAACTCGCAGGTAACGATTAATAAAATAGAGGTATGGGTGACCAATGTAAGCGGTGCTACTGAAGGGGTACGTAATATTCTTGCCTTTATGGACCTCGGCGAGGCCAACCCCTACAAAAAGTCGCAGGCCGGTGCTACCGCGCCCATACCTAACGGACTCCCGGATAATCGTGCCAACCAGTTGTACGCGCTGCTCAACCAAAATCCCGCCGCACGCATACAGGGTACGGCCACTACGGTAGTGCAGTCGCTGGGCGATTCGCTGGGACAGGATTTTGAACCTACAACGGCCCGTAGGCTGAATACTTCCGAATTTTCGTTCAACCCGCAGCTGGGCTATATATCGTTAAATACACAACTTAATCCCAGCGATGTGCTGGCTGTGGCTTACCGTTATACCTATAACGGCCGTGTGTACCAGGTGGGTGAGTTTGCGGAAGACCTGCCGCCTACATCCAACCAGGGTAACAATAACGACCAACGGGTACTGTTCCTGAAACTGTTGAAGGGTACATCTGCCCGCCCGGCTTTACCTGTCTGGCACCTGATGATGAAAAACGTGTATGCATTAGGCGGCCTCGGAGTGTCTAAGGAAGATTTCAGGCTCAATATATTGTACCAGGACCCGGGCGGTGGCGAAAAAAGATACTTGCCGGAAGGGCCCCATGCAGGTGAGCAACTCCTGACCCTGCTAAACCTTGACCGCCTGAACTATCAGAATGACCCTGCCCCCGATGGTATCTTCGACTTTGTAGAGGGTATTACCATTAATACCCAGCAGGGAAAGATTATTTTCCCGGTACTGGAACCATTTGGTGAGAACCTTCGTCCGGCACTCGGCGGCAACCAGGCATACGAAAGAAAATATTTGTACACTATCTTGTACGATTCTACCAAAACAGTGGCACGCCAGTTTCAGCAAAACAATCGTTATGTAATTAAGGGTTCTTACAAATCGGCATCCTCATCGGAAATATTTCTCGGCGGCTTCAATATTCCGCAGGGCTCCGTATCTGTAACAGCAGGCGGGCAAAAGCTGGTAGAGAATGTAGATTACCAGATAGACTATGGCCTGGGCAGGCTGAAAATTTTGAATTCGGGTATACTGAATTCGGGTATCCCTATCAATGTGCAGTATGAAGACAATGCTACTTTTGGCTTTCAGCAGCAAAACTTTCTCGGTACAAGGTTCGATTATTACCTGAACCAGAACCTTACACTGGGAGGTACTTTTATGCGCCTCTCTGAACGCCCGTTTACGCAAAAAACTACCTTTGGAGAAGACCCGATTAAAAATACAGTATTAGGTTTCGATGCGAATTACCAGGCAGAAGCACCCGGCCTTACCCGTATACTCGATAAACTTCCTGTTTACTCTACTACAGCACCATCGTTTATCAATGTAACAGGCGAGGTGGCCGGTTTATTCCCCGACCACCCCAAACAAATTGATGCCCTCGACCCCGAAGGCTCGGTTTATGTTGATGATTTTGAAGGTACACGCGGTGCTTACGACCTGAAATTTCCGGCCAATGCGTGGACGCTGGCATCTACACCCGTAGGTGCAACAGATAACAACGGTAAAGAACTGTTTCCCGAAGCAAGTAAATCTAACGACCTCGATTATGGAAAGAACAGGGCAAAACTGGCCTGGTATTTCCTTGAGCCGCAGTTGGTGGACCCGGCCAACGGGGTGCCCGATTATGTAAAGAAAGACCCGAACCAGCACTATATCAGGCTGGTGCAGCAGCAGGAGGTGTTTCCGGAGAAGAATACGAACACTCTTCAGAATGCATTATCTACCCTCGACCTTGCATACTACCCTAAAGACCGCGGTCCATACAATTTTGATGCGGTGAACGTAACCCCTGACGGCAAGTTGAAAAACCCGGAATCGCGTTGGGGTGGTATTATGCGGCCGGTAGAAAACAGCGATTTTGAACAGGCAAACGTTGAATATATCGAATTTTGGGTAATGGACCCGTTCATTAACAACCCCGGTGCCAATGGCGGTGCTTTATACATCAACCTCGGAAACGTTTCGGAAGATGTATTGAAAGATGGGCGTAAATTTTTTGAAAACGGGTTGCCTTACCCGAAAAATGAATCCAGCGTAGAAACCAGTGTATGGGGCAAAATCCCTAAGTTTCAGCAGCAGATAACCCGCTCTTTCGATAGCGACCCTGCCTCGCGTGCTGTGCAGGATGTTGGCTATGATGGCCTGGATGATGAAGATGAAAAAGCAAAATTTGCACAGTACCTGGCAAGTGTAGCATCGACTGTTGTTGACCCTACTACACTGCAAAGCCTTCAAAACGACCCCTCTTCTGATGACTATAAGCACTACTTCAACAGCGAGTATGTACAGAACAACACACCTATACTGGAACGTTACAAGACATATAATAACCCGCAGGGCAATTCGCCGGTAGCGGATGCCAATGCTTCCACTACTTCGGCGGGCACCACCATACCTGAAGCGGAAGATATCAACAAAGACAATACACTGAACGAATCGGAAGATTACTACCAGTACCGCATCGAATTCAAACCGAACATGGATGTAGGTACCAACTACATTATCAATAAAGAAGTAGCCAATGTAAAGCTGCCTAACGGCCAGCGCGAAGATGAAACATGGTACCAGTTTAAAATCCCTATCCGCGAATATTCAAGCAGAGTAGGAAACATCGCAGATTTTCGCTCCATAAGGTTTATACGTATGTACCTTAATGGTTTCGAAGATAGCCTTGTACTGCGCTTTGCGCGCCTGGAGCTGGGACGCAACAATTGGCGCCGTTACCTGTATTCCCTGCAAAACCCTGGCGAAAATATACCGGAAGACGACCTTAGAAATGTTGATTTCGCAGTTAATTCGGTAAGTCTTGAAGAGAACAGCAACCGTTCCCCCATACCTTATGTTATTCCGCCTGGTGTAAACCGGCAGCTGGCGCAGGTGTCTAATGCACAAAGCATACAGCTGAATGAGCAGGCACTGGCGGTACAGGTGTGCGGCCTCAGGGATGGCGACTCAAGGGCTGTATTTAAAGAGGTAAGTGTGGACATGCGCCAGTTCAGCGGGTTGCGTATGTTCATACACGCCGAATCGCAAACTGGCCAGGCCCCGCTGAAAAGAGGCGATATCAATGCCATCATCCGTATTGGTAGTGACTTTACCAACAACTATTATGAATACCAGGTACCGCTTAGTATTACCGCTCCGGGTACAACTTCCGCAGAAGCTATCTGGCCGGAAGATAACCGCCTGGACCTGGTGCTGGATGAGCTTGTAAAAGTAAAAACAGCACGTAATGTAGCCGGCCTGCCTACTTTTATACCTTATGAGGCCAAAGACAGTAAAGGCAATACTATCGTAGTAGTAGGTAACCCTAATATAGGGGATGCCAAAACCATATTGCTGGGTATATCCAACCCGAAAAAGACAAATGCCACGCCTGATGATGACGGTTTGCCGAAATGTGCCGAAGTATGGTTCAATGAACTGCGCATGATAGGCCTGAATGAGAAGCCGGGCTATGCCGCGGCCGGTAAAATATCGATGCAGATGGCTGACCTCGCTACTGTGAACCTGAGCGGTAGTATGCATACAGAAGGATACGGTAACATAGACCAGAAACTAAATCAGCGCTTCCGCGATAATTTTTATCAATACAATGCGTCTACTACCATCAACGTAGGTAAATTGCTGCCGCGCAAGTGGGGCGTACAGTTGCCGTTGTTCATGGGATATTCTGAAAGTGTGAGCAACCCCCAGTACGACCCGTACGACCTGGATGTAAAATATAAGGACAAGCTCAATGCTGCCCGCGATGCTGCCCAGCGCGACTCGCTGCGGAAAGTGGCGCAGGATTATACCTCTATTGCCGGCTTTAACCTTGCTAACGTAAGAATATTGGGTAACCCTGATAAACAGGCGGTAAAAACGATGCCGTGGAGCGTGAAAAACTTTGACGTAAGCTATGCCTATAACAAACAATTTAAACGCAACCCGACGGTTGAATCGGATGAACTGGTCAACCAGAAAGCAGGATTGGGGTATAACTACAGCATTAAAGCCAAATCGATAGAGCCGTTTAAAAATGTGATCCATTCCCGTTCCCGTTGGTTGTCGCTGGTCAAAGATTTTAATCTTAACCTTCTTCCCGCCAACCTGTCTTTCCGTACAGACCTGAACCGTACCGTTGATGAAACACAGGTGCGTAATATAGATGCAGGCCCTATAAAAATAGCGCCTACCTATTACAAGAATTTCCTGTGGGTACGCAATTATTCTTTGCGCTGGGAACTGACCAAGTCTTTTTCGTTTGATTATAACGCAACCAACAATTCGAGGATAGATGAACCCTACGGCCGGATAAATACACCGGAAAAGAGGGATTCGCTTTGGAATAAAATCAAAACTTTCGGCCGCAACACTTACTATACACAGGCATTTAATGCATCGTACAACATTCCTTTGCAAAAGCTGCCTATAACAGACTGGACCAGCCTGCGCCTTACCTATGGTGCCAATTATAGCTGGACGGCTGCTTCGCAACTGGCACGCGGGCTGGGAAATACTATTGGCAACACACAGACAAAGCAGATAAATGCCGAACTGAACTTTGCACAGCTTTATAATAAAAACCGCTGGCTGAGGGCGGTTAACCAGCCTAAGCCTACCCGCCCTTCGAATGCAGCAAGGCCGGGAGGTGTGCCCCCGGGTGGTACCCGGCCCGACAGAAAGGTTAAAGACCTGAGGTCGAAGAAAAATACAACACAACAGTCTCCCCAGCGGGCTGCTGACGGAAAGAATACCGCCGGTAAGCAGGATGACTCTACAGCGAAGAAGGAAGCTGACGATATAGCGGCACTGGCTGCGAAGATGACGGATAAACAGCTCGATTCGTTGCACAAGGTGCAGAAGGAAGCGGCGAAGGCGAAGAAAAAAGCGGAGAGGAAAGCCAAAAGAAAAGCCCGCCGAGAAGAGCGCAAAAAACGCCGCAATACTACCCCGACTGTATCTGACCCCGCGCGTATCGGCGGTAAGTTCATTACCATGCTGCGCCGCAGTACGCTGAACTACACTGAAAACTCAGGTACGGTATTGCCGGGCTTTATGGATAGTACCCGCTATATGGGTATCAATGATATTTCCGGGGCGCCGGGGCTTGATTTTGTGTATGGCTATCAGCCCGACCGTTCGTGGCTGGAAGCACAGGCGGCAGAAAACAGGCTGAGCCGCGATAGCCTTTTCAACAGCCAGTTCCAGCAGAGCTATCAAAGGAATATCAATGTGCTGACTACATTGGAGCCTTTCCAGGATTTCCGTATCGATTTGACACTGACACAATCCTTCAGCAAAACATATAGTGAATTGTTTAAGGATACGACCCTGACCGGGCACGGGGAGTTTACACATAACAATCCTTATACCACAGGTTCGTTTACTGCCTCCTATATAGGATTGAAAACCTTGTTTAAAAATTCAGACGTTAACTCGGGCACATACAAGCAATTTGTAGACAACCGCCAGGTGATTGCCAACCGCCTGAGCGCTATTAACCCGTATTCAGGCGGGGTTCCCGACCCTAACGACCCCGAATTTAAGAAAGGGTATACCCGTTACTCGCAGGATGTGCTGGTGCCTGCATTCATAGCCGCCTATAGCGGTAAAAGCGCCAGCGAAGTAGCCCTTGTAGATTATAGCAACGGTAACAGTATCCGCAGCAACCCGTTCAGGTACTATACACCTATGCCCAACTGGAAGGTAACCTACAACGGCTTATCGAAACTGCCGGGAATAAAAAATATCGTAACCAACCTGGTTATCAATCACGGGTACAGCGGTACACTGGCCATGAACAGTTTTGTATCGGCCCTGTTCTACCAGGATATTTACAGCATCGGTTTCCCGTCGTTTATTGATTCTAATTCGGGCAACTTTATACCGTTCTACCAGGTGCCGAACGTAACCATAACGGAACAACTGAACCCGATGTTTGGTGTAGATGCATCTTTCCGCAACAACCTGACCGCGCGCTTCGATTTCCGTAAGTCGCGCACGGTGAGCCTCAGTATGATTGACTACCAGGTGAGCGAAACCAGGAGCACGGAATATGTTATCGGTTTAGGCTATCGTGTACGTGGGCTGGAACTGCCTTTCGAAATATTCGGGGTGAAAAAACTGGATAATAACCTGAACATGAAGCTGGACATCGGTTTGCGTGAAGACCGTACCAGCAACAATTACCTGGCGCAGAATATTGCTGTGACAACCCGGGGGCAGAAGGTAATTACCATTTCACCGTCTATCGACTATATAGTAAGCGACAGGCTCACGCTCCGGTTCTTCTACGACAGGCGGCAGAGCATACCGTATACTACCAATTCGTACCCCATTACCACAACACGTGCAGGTGTGACGCTCCGCTTCATATTCGCACAGTAGAAAACCGTGTTAAAATAAGCGCAAACATATAACGAACCTGACATATATCATAAACTTCTTTGCCCTAAGAATGTTATCTTTGTAGGTCTATTAAAACGTATATTATAATGACGGTACAGTCTTTCGAACAGCATTTTGAAGATCAGCTCGACAAGGAACTGACTATTGAGCCTCGCGACTGGATGCCGGATGATTATCGCAAAACGCTTATCCGCCAGATATCGCAGCATGCCCACAGCGAAATAGTAGGTATGCTGCCGGAGGGCAACTGGATAACCCGTGCCCCAAGCCTGCGCCGCAAAGCGGTACTGCTGGCAAAAGTACAGGATGAAGGCGGTCATGGCCTGTACCTGTACAGCGCTGCAGAAACACTGGGCATCAGCCGCGATGAAATGCTGGACCAGCTTCACACAGGTAAAGCAAAATATTCTTCCATATTCAATTACCCCACGCTTACATGGGCCGATATCGGCGCTATAGGCTGGCTGGTTGACGGTGCTGCCATTATGAACCAGGTGCCGCTTTGCCGTACTTCTTATGGCCCTTATGCGCGTGCTATGGTGCGTGTGTGTAAAGAGGAGAGCTTTCATCAGCGCCAGGGATATGAGATTATGCTTACACTCGCAAAGGGTACGGAGGTGCAGCGCAAAATGGCGCAGGATGCCCTCAACCGCTGGTGGTGGCCGTCCATCATGATGTTTGGCCCGCCCGATGCCGACAGCCCGCACACAGAGCAAAGCATGAGGTGGCGTATCAAACGTTTTACCAACGATGAGCTTCGCCAGAAGTTTATTGATGTGACTGTAGAGCAGACTAAAATACTGGGACTGGAAGTGCCGGATAAAGACCTGAAATGGAATGAAGAGCGTGGCCATTACGACTATGGTGTTATCAACTGGGAAGAGTTTTGGAATGTGGTGAAAGGCAACGGCCCCTGCAATAAAGAAAGGCTTGAAACCCGCAGGAAAGCCTGGGAAGACGGCGCATGGGTACGTGATGCTGCCCTGGCCTACGCCGAAAAACGCAAACAAAGGAACAAAGCGAAAGCTGCATAAATAACTCACCATTGGCTACAGCATTGTAGCCAATGTTTTTTACAATTATTCACAAGACAATAACTATGTCACAAGCAACCGGAAATAAAGCAGAATGGCCTTTATGGGAAGTATTTATACGCAGCAAGGCCGGCCTCGACCATAAACATGCGGGTAGCCTGCACGCTGCCGATGCGCAAATGGCGATTGAAAATGCCCGTGATGTATATACCCGCCGCATGGAAGGCGTAAGTATATGGGTAGTGGAAAGCCAATACATTCATGCATCAGACCCCGGCGAAGCAGATTCGATGTACGAACCGGCAAACGATAAAATTTATCGCCACCCTACGTTTTACAACCTCCCTGACGAACTGAAGCATATGTAGCCGGGGATTAGTTGAATTGTTGATTAGTTGATTAGTTAAGTGGAAACGAATAATGCATATCAGAGTTTTACCGAGCTAACAGTATGGCAGGAAGCACGCAAGTTAAAGAATGACATAGCCGAACTTGTTAAATGCTTTCCGTCTGAGGAAAAGTACAGGTTAACAGATCAATTAATCAGGTCATCCAGGTCAATAGGGAGTAACATTGCCGAAGGGCACGGGCGTTTTAGCTACAAAGAACAATTACATTTTTGCATTCAGGCAAGAGGATCATTAAGTGAAACAAGAAACCATTTTATTGACGCTTTTGACTGCAATTACATCAATGTAGATACACTGAAAGAAATTGAGAGCAAGATTGAAAATGTCGCAAAAATATTAAATGGCTATATCACATTTTTAAGAAACAGTATTAAAAAATAAATGTCGGATAATCACTATATAAATGGCTAATCAACCAATCAACAAAGCAACCAGTCAACTACTTTATACATTACAAATCGCCGATAACGCATTGATACTGGGGCATCGTATAAGCGAGTGGTGCGGGCATGGGCCTGTTTTAGAACAGGATATCGCTATTACCAATACGGCGCTCGACCACCTGGGCCAGGCACGTAGCCTGTACCAGTATGCTGCAGAGCAGTTCAATGCTTTGCCACAGGCAGACAAAGAAAAAATATTTATATCTGCCCAGTTGCAGGCAAAAGTTGCCAAAGGAGAAAATATTGATGAAGATGACCTCGCCTATTTGCGCGATGCATGGGATTTTCACAATGTACTGCTGGTAGAGCAACCGAATAAAGACTGGGCATATACTGTAGCACGTTCATTCTTCTACGACTGTTTTAACTTTTATTTTTATACGGCGCTGCAACACAGTAAAGATGAAAAGCTTGCAGCCATAGCTGAGAAATCGCTGAAGGAAGTAACATACCATATCCGCTGGAGCAGCGAATGGGTCATACGCCTAGGCGATGGTACTGATGAAAGCCATGAACGTATGCAGCAGGCTATTAACGACCGTTGGGCTTATGCCGGGGAGCTGACAAAAATGAATGAAACTGACCGGGAAATGCTGGCTCAGGGCATCGGTGTTGATGTAACAGGCATACACGATAGCTGGCAGAAGCGTGTGGAGGAAATATTGCAGGAGGCAACACTTACTATACCCGCAGGTACTTGGATGCAGGAAGGTGGCAAGGAAGGCAGGCATAGTGAACACCTCGGATTTATACTGGCTGAACTCCAATTTATGCAAAGAGCTTACCCCGATATGGAGTGGTAAGAATTTACAAACCTGTACCCGCGCCTGATGCCTATGTTGATATCGTTTGTACTACCTTGTTACCGGCCCCCTGCCGGGTGGGCTGCCAATGTTGTACAGCGGTACCATGAGCTGGTGCAGTATATAGCCGGCGATGTGGAAGTAATACTGGTGCAGGACGGTGACCAGCAAAAAGTAACACCTGCAGACATCCGGGCACTGCAGGCAAATATCCCGCTCTTTAAATACATAAGCTACCCGCAGAATAAAGGTAAAGGCCATGCCATACGTGCGGGTGTAGCGCAGGCATCGGGTGAATATATTATATATACCGATATCGATTTCCCGTACACTAACGAAAGTATTCTTGCCGTATATAATGCATGTAGCCGGCAAAATATTGATGTAGCTATTGGCGTAAAGGATGAAACGTACTATTCGAATGTTTCTTTTTCCAGGCGGTTCATTTCTAAAATACTGCGCCTGATGATACGCGGGTTCTTTTCTGTCCCCGTTACCGATACGCAATGCGGCCTGAAAGCTTTTCAAAAAAAAGTGGCTCCTGTTTTTTTAGGCACCACAATTAACCGTTATCTTTTCGATATTGAGTTTATCCGGGAAAGTCGTCGCAAAGGGTATAGCATACAGGCTATACCTGTAACGTTGAAAGGAGGGGTGCAGTTTACCAATGTAAACTATAAAATACTTATCCCTGAACTGGTTAACTTTATCAGGCTGATGTTTAAATAAATGAAGAATACCGCGAGGCAAAATATGGTGTGGTATATATGCCTTTGGCTTGCCGCATTCGGTACTACTCTTATTGTTATTCCCGACCTGTTGCTGCACCCGGGTAACATATTGCTGCAATTGGGTGGCGATGGTATTAAAAACTTCTATTCCTATTACTATCATGTCATGTACGATAAAGGTTTCCACTTTACCGGCATGAACTATCCTACAGGGGAGCATATCGTATATGCAGACGGCCAGGCATTTCTTTCAGTTCCGCTTAGTTGGTTACGTCAGTATATTCCATTTACACCAGTGCAGGTGATAACCATCATGCACCTTGTCATTGTTGCAGGTTATATGCTGGCTATAGTGTACATTGGTTTGCTGCTGAGGTTTTTTAAAACAAGCGGTTGGTTCTCTATAGTGTTTGCGGTGTTGATTGTACTGCTTTCACCCCAGGTGTTTCGCATATTCGGGCATTATGGGCTCAGCTATTTTTGCGTTATACCCATGTTGTTTTACTGGACGGTAAAATATCATTATACCGGGTTTAAAAGATACGCATTATACATCTTCCTGCTGGGCGCAATTATGGCATTTGCGCACCCGTACTTTGCGGCAGTATTCTTTATATGGGGGGTATTGTATATGCTGGCTTATATCATTACCCGGCGGCAGGCATTCCGCAATACGGTTATACATATACTGCCGTATACTGTTGCCATTATAAGCATACCTGCCTTATTAAAACTGGTAATGGCTTTTACCGACCATGTGACCGACCGCCCTGCCGAGCCCTTCGGTACTTTGTCGGCCTGTACAAGGGTCATGAATGTACTTACGTGCAGATATTCAGCCCTGTGGCGGGTGCTTGACGAGGTGTTTAAGATAAAAAGCATCAGCGGTATAGAAGAAGGCCTCACCTATATAGGCATTCCTTCCTTTACCATTGTTACCTGTTCAGCGATATATGTGCTTTCCCGGTTACTAAAGCGTAGAAAAGAGCAACTGGTAATAGTGTGCGAATCAGTATTCTCACCTGTATGGCTCATCATCGCATTTGGTGCTTTATTGTTGGCAATGGGCATACCATTTGTGTGGCATATGGAGTGGCTGCTCGATTATCTTTCTGTATTTCGCCAGTTCCGCTCCCTGGGGCGTTTTTCATGGATATTTTATTATGTCGTCACTATTTATGCATCTGTTGTTTTATACCATTGGTTCAGGGCTAAAACGCTTGCAGGCAGAAAAGGTATGGCATGGGCCGTCCTGGTATTGTGTGTAGGCTTATGGGTATTCGAAATCAGCGGGTACGTACTATATGCTTCAAAAATGCAGGGGCATACGGCTGCCTTCCAGTATGAATGGTTCTTTTCGAAAAAAGAAAAAAACTGGCAGCAGTTCCTGGCAGCGAATCAATATGAAAAGCAGGATTTCCAGGCCATAATGCTGTACCCTTATATGCACATTGGCACAGAAAAACTATGGCTGGAAGGGGATAACCTGTGGGTGTTTACTGTAGGTGCCAGCGCCGCATCGCAACTACACCTGCCAATCGTAAATGTAATCATGTCCCGCTCATCATGGTCGCAGGCATTCGAAAACGTAAAAATGGCAGGCGGGTTACTGGCAGGCAAATCATATCTCAATAAGGTAAGCGATAAACCCTTTCTGCTGGTACGGATACCGGCTAAAGAAATAAAGCCGGGGGCACAATATCTTTTTGATGCTTCCGATTATATCGGCGATTTCTACGGCGCCGGAATATATGCCTGTTACCCTTCGCGGATAAAAGCACAAAGACAAGCGTTGCTTGCCAGCTTACAGCCCATTATATTGGCTATGCATACAGGCGATACGGTTGTTGGTACAGGCGGCAAATATTATATTGAACATTTTGATACCGGTACATCAAAACAAACATTATTCAATGGCGCAGCTACCCCTGTTAAGCAAGATTATGCAAACCTTCCGGATATAGATATAACCATAGCACCTGACAGTGAAACGCAACACTATGAATTTTCTGCATGGGCATTACTGCCTTCTGATTCGTATCGTAGTGTAGAGTTTTCGTTGAAGGTGTATGACAGTGCCCGTAACCAGTTGCAGGAAGTGTATGCCCGCTCGAAAGAAGCTACCGATTTTAACGGTATGTGGTTCAGGGTTTCAGCCGGCCTCATATTGGGAAAAAATACACGCCATATACAATGCAGGATTTGCAATGTACCCCTGCCGTCCTATATAGCCCTTGACGAGTTGATGATACGGCCTGCCAATGCCACCGTGATATCCAAATCGGCAGATGGGAAAGTGCTCGTCAACAATCACTTAGTAAATCTGCAATCGCCAAAGCCTTAACTTTGTAATATGTCTTCACACACGTTAACAAAAGAACAGGTATATGAGTGGCTAGGTTCGGTAACCGACCCGGAAGTACCTGTACTGACCATCCTAGATCTCGGCATTGTACGCGATGTGGAAGTATTGCAAACAGCACAGGGAGAAACGGCTGTGAAGATATGGATAACCCCTACCTACAGCGGTTGCCCTGCTATGGATATGATAGCTATGAACATACGCATGGCACTTATCAGCAGGGGCATCAGGCATATAGATATTGAACACCGCCTCAGTCCGGCATGGACTACCGACTGGATGAGCGAAGAAGGCAAGCGTAAACTGAAAGAATACGGTATAGCGCCACCCCTGCGAAAAGCTGCACAGGGACTGGGATTGTTTGAAGATGATGTGGTACCCTGCCCGCGTTGCGGTTCTGAACATACAGAGCTTGTCAGCAGGTTTGGCCCTACCTCCTGCAAGGCGCTGTACAGGTGCCTCGATTGCAAGGAACCTTTTGAACACTTTAAATGTCATTAGCTATGAAATACCTGTTCGTTTTCATTATGCTGTTGTGTACTGTATATGCCAGGGCGCAGCAGGAGCCGGAAAGATTCAAACCGGCCGCTGCGTTGGTTTACAATGCACTTAATAATGAAGAATATCAACCTCTGTATCTTGCTTTCAGCAAAGACATGGCCAATGCTATGCCTGCCGACAAGGTAGGGGAGTTTTTTACAGAAGTACGGGAACAGTTTGGTACGCTGCGGGAGATGAAGTACGAGGAAACGCATGGTAAACATGCCCTGTACGATATGCTGCTTATCAATGGCAGGCTGCAACTGCAACTTACGGTAGACGACAGCGGCCATGTAGCAGGCTTCAGGCTGGAACCACATGCCCCTTACAAGGATTATCCCATAATTACACGTAATAAAACACCTTTATCGCTACCCTTCAAAGGCCAATGGTATACCGTATGGGGAGGGGATACGCCCGAACAGAATTATCATGTAGACTCAAGGGCGCAGAAAGGAGCTTTCGACTTTGTGGTTATAGATGACAAAGGCAATACCTATAAAGGTGACGGTAAACAAAACGCAGATTATTACGCTTTTGGCAAAGAAATCATAGCCCCCTGCGATGCCGTTGTGACCGATGTGGTAGACGGTGTGCGTGATAATGTACCCGGCGAAATGAATACGATGTTTGTGCCCGGAAATATGGTTATACTGAAAACATCTAACGACGAATACCTGTTCTTTGCCCATTTCAAGCAATACAGCATACAAGTAAAACCAGGAGATAAAGTGAAAAAAGGACAAATGCTGGGTTATTGTGGCAATTCCGGTAATACATCCGAGCCGCACCTGCACTTTCACATCCAGAATACTTATGACATAGGTAATGCAACCGGTGCGAAGACCTACTTTGAAAAGATTAATGTGAAAAATGACGGTGGCACATTCATAAAAAACGATTATTCTCCTGTGCAGGGCGATGCCATCAGTAATTAATATATAGGCCGGAGCGGCTTTATGTATCTAAAGTAATGTGTACAGGAGGTCGAATAGCCCGAAAACAACCAGCATCACGCCAAAAACTTTTTCCAGCAGGGTATTATGCAGTTTAATAGCGAGGCGCGCACCTAAATAAGAGCAGGGGATAGAACTTACAGATAACAGTAACACGATTGACCAGTCGATATGCCCGAGGTACCAATGCGCCAATGTGCCGGGAATAGCAAGCCCAGCAGCCACAACCAGGCTGGTAGCAAGGGCTTCTTTAGTGGGCATTTTCAGGAACCGGATAAATAAAGGGCCGAATAATACTCCCCCGCTGTTGGCCAGCAAGCCTGACAAAAAACCTACGAATACAGCCACGGAAAGGATCTTAGTCACAGGTATTGCCTTATGAATGGTCTCTGTGGCGGTTGTTGTGCGCACAACGAAAAAAGACAAACCTAATGCCAGCACAAACAAGGCCGTCAAAACCATTAGTGCCGGCCCCCCAAACCAATTGCTGCAGTAAGAGCCTGCAAAAGTAGCAGGTATGCCCAAAAGTATGGAAAGCCATGCAACACGTTTATTTATCAGCCGTTCTTTGCGGTAGGCAAAGGATGCTGATATAGTAGTGGGTAAAGTAGCCGGTAATGGCGATGCAAGGGCGGCAAACGGTAATACGCCTGCAAATATTTGTAAAGAAGGGGTGGTAATAGCACTGCCCCCTTTGCCGAGTAAACCGGAAAGGAACCCGACAATACTACCGATTATTAATATGATAACAGATGTTTCTGACAACGGTTGTTTTGCTGTTATCCTGAGGTGTAAAAGAGCATGCAATAAAGTCATGAAAAGCAATTTTGGCCTGGATCCGGATAATCATTGCAAGTTACGAAAACTAAAACGGAGGGTAGCCACAGGGTAGGTAGTATCAGGATATATGTTTCTCCTCTATGGCCTTTTGTGCAGCCACCTGGCCTGCTTCTTTTTTATTGTAACCCGCACCGGTGGCTATCAGCTTTCCATCCAGCATAATGCCTATAGTGAATACCTTGCGAGAGCCTTCTACTTTTTCTTCCAGTGTTTCAAAGGTCAGGGTGAAATTATTTTTCTGGGCCCAGCTCAGCAGTTTGTTCTTAAAGTTGGTATCGGTGCTTTCCAGCGTCTCAATATCTATATACGGGCGGATGACCTGGCGTAATATAAAGCTGCGGGTGCGGCTGAACCCCTGGTCGAGGTACACAGCGCCGATTAATGCTTCCAGTGCATTGCCGAATATATGGCTGCGGGTAAGGCCCCGGTCATTCTGGTTGTATTGTACCAGTTTGTGGAGGCCCATGCGCAACGCTACATTGTTCAGCGTTTCGCGCCGCACTATGCGCGAGCGCATTTCCGTCAGGTAACCTTCCGACTGGTAAGGATATTTTTTAAAAAGATATTCGGCTACAATAGAGCCTAATATGGCATCGCCTAAAAATTCCAGCCGTTCATTATTATGCGACAGCTCTTCAATTTTGGAACGGTGCATCAATGCCAGCTGGTAATATGGAAGGTGCTTAGGCGTATATCCCAGCAGGTGTTCCAGTTGTGACAGCAGTTGTTTGCTGCCGGGCGAAAAAAAATGGACTATCCTGGAGGTAAACCGCCGCACGGGTTATTCCTCGTATTTTTTAAAGATCACCGAAGCGTTATGCCCGCCAAATCCAAAGGTATTGCTCAACGCGGCCCGTACCGTGCGCTTTTGTGCTTTGTTAAAGGTCAGGTTCAGTTTCGGGTCAATTTCAGGGTCGTCTGTAAAGTGGTTAATGGTAGGAGGCACCAAATCATTCCTTACCGCCATAATACTGGCTACTGCTTCTATAGCGCCTGCACCACCCAGCAGGTGGCCGGTCATAGATTTTGTAGCGCTGATGTTCAGGTTATATGCGTGTTCGCCAAATACCTTCTGGATAGCTATCAGTTCAGCCACATCGCCCAGCGGGGTAGAGGTTCCGTGTACATTGATATAGTCAATGTCTCCCGGTTGCATATTGGCATCATCAAGCGCATTGCGCATTACATTGATAACACCAAGTCCTTCGGGGTGCGGGGCTGTCAGGTGGTAAGCATCGGCACTCATGCCGCCGCCCATCATTTCTGCCAGTATAGTAGCGCCGCGCTGTTTGGCGTATTCGTATTCTTCCAGTATGATAGCTCCGGCGCCCTCGCCCAATACAAAGCCATCACGGTCTTTATCGAACGGGCGGCTTGCGGTAGCAGGAGATTCGTTTCTTTCCGAAAGAGCTTTCATTGCGTTAAACCCGCCTATACCGGCTTCTGTGATTACAGCTTCCGAACCACCTGTAATAATGGCGTCGGCCTTACCCAGGCGTATATAGTTGAAAGCATCAATAAGGGCATTGGTAGAAGATGCGCATGCGCTTACAGTAGCAAAGTTCGGCCCGCGGAACCCGTATTTCATAGAAATATGGCCGGAGGCTATATCCAATATCATTTTGGGTATGAAGAAAGGATTGAACCTGGGGGTACCGTCGCCTGCAAAAAACTGGCGCATCTCCTCGATAAAGGTAATCATACCACCGATGCCCGATGCCCAGATGACACCGACACGGTCTTTATTGACCCCTTCATAGTTAAGATTGGCCTGTTGCACAGCCTGGTCGGCAGCAATTACAGCGATTTGCGAAAACCTGTCGAGCTTGCGCATTTCTTTCCTGTCCAGGAAGTTTTCCGGCTGAAAATTCTTCAGCTCGCACGCAAACTTGGTTTTAAACTTGCTGACGTCAAATTGTTTAATGAAATCGGCGCCCGAAACTCCATTAATCAAACCTTCCCAATATTCAGGCACGGTATTGCCCAATGGGGTAAGGGCACCGATACCGGTAACGACAACTCGTTTTAACGGTAAATTCATTCAGAACAATTTCAGTTACAGTGTAGTTGAAAAAATTACTTTACGTGTTGTTCCAGGTAAGACACAGCCTGGCCAACAGTAGTGATGGTTTCAGCTTGCTCATCGGGGATGGAGATGTTGAATTCTTTTTCGAATTCCATGATCAGTTCCACAGTGTCCAGTGAATCTGCACCCAGATCATTGGTAAAGCTTGCATCTGTAGTAACTTCTGATTCGTCAACACCTAACTTGTCCACGATAATCTTTTTAACGCGATTTGCAATTTCAGACATGGCTATGCATTTTATTTTATGCTGCAAAAATATACTTTTTACCAAAAACGCGAAGAGATTGGCAAGAAAGTTTAGACAACACTGTTTTTTTGAATATGTCAGCCTTTGTTGGCATGTTCCTCCACTATGCGCCCGTCCTTCATTACAAGGGTGCGATCGGTCATGGCTGCCAGCTCTTCATTATGGGTTATCATAATAAAAGTCTGGCCTAGTTCGTCCCGCAATTGCAGGAAGAGCTCATGTATTGCCAATGCATTGGCACTATCCAGGTTGCCCGTAGGCTCGTCGGCCATTATAATCGATGGCTGATTGATGAGGGCCCTGGCTATGGCTACCCTTTGTTGTTCTCCGCCCGAAAGTTCGGAAGGTTTATTCTCCAGCCGGCTGGCCAGTCCTACGCGTTGCAGCATATTTGCTGCCCTTGTCATTGCTTCCTTACGCCCTGCCCCGCCAATCCATAAAGGTACTGCTACATTCTCTATGGCCGTAAACTCGGGCAGCAGGTGGTGAAACTGGAATACAAAACCAAGGTGCTTGTTTCGGAATTTTGCCTGTTTTTTACCGTTTAACCCAAACAGGTCGGTACCGTCTATCATTACTTTGCCGCCATCGGGCTTGTCCAATGCGCCCAGCAGGTGCAGCAGCGTGCTTTTACCTGCTCCCGAAGGGCCGGTAACTGACACAATTTCGCCCTTGCTTACCTCAAGTGACACTCCCTTGACGACTTCAAGACTGGAATACTTTTTGAACAGGTTAACAGCGACAAGCATAATGTAAAAATGTCCTAAAATGTCAGGAATAGCAAGTTTACTGTCATTTTAATTATTGTTAAAGAAAATTAAGATTGCAGGCATTGAATAAAATTTGTATTTCTTATTGTAACACTTACATTTGCGAAAATTAGTAATACAATAAAACAATTATTAATATGTTTTGGACACTAGAACTGGCATCACATCTCGAAGATGCTCCATGGCCTGCAACAAAAGATGAGCTGATAGATTATGCGATCCGCTCGGGTGCGCCGCTGGAGGTTGTAGAGAACCTGCAGGAACTGGATGATGAAGGAGAGATTTATGAAGGCATCGAAGACATCTGGCCCGATTATCCTACACAGGAAGATTTCTTCTTTAACGAGGATGAATACTAAACAGGAAAAGAAATTTACAGAAATCCCGCTTATAAGGCGGGGTTTTTAAAAAATGTTAATTGTTGAATTGTTGTATAATTGAATTAATTACGTAACATCATTGCGAGGCACGAAGCAATCTCGCGAAATTAAGTACCTGCCTGCATCGTCTTGGGATTGCTTCGTCTCCCGAATGTTTTCGGGACTCCTGCGCAACGACGAAAAGAAATTTAAAACAACACCTGTCCCGCATACTTGTGGGAAACCACAACAACACTTCCCCCTTCGGAAGGGGGCTTAGGGAGATGTCCACCCGCGTAGTGCAGACATACCCCGCTCACGCACAAAGCCACCACACGCCCCTTTCAAAAGGGGAAACAGGCAGCCATGAAAACGACAACAAACCACAACAACCGTATCCGTCATTGTGAGGCACGAAGCAATCTCGCGTAATAAGTAATCGCTCATGTTCGCGAGATTGCTTCGTCTCCCGAATGTTTTCGGGACTCCTCGCAACGACGAAAAGAAATTTAAAACAACACCTGTCCCGCATACTTGCGGGAAACCACAACAACACTTCCCCCTTCGGAAGGGGCTTAGGGGATGTCCACCCGCATAGTGCAGACATAACCCCGCTCACGCACAAAGCCACCACACGCCCCTTTCAAAAGGGAAACAGGCAACCTTGAAAACGACAACAAACCACAGCAAACCACAACAACCGTATCCGTCATTGCGAGGCACGAAGCAATCTCGCGAAATTAAGTACCTGCCTGCATCGTCTCGGGATTGCTTCGTCTCCCGAATGTTTTCGGGACTCCTCGCAACGACGAAAAGAAATTTAAAACAACACCTGTCCCGCATACTTGCGGGAAACTACAACAACACTTACGCTCTCAGGGAGGAGTTAGGGGTGTTCACTCCCGCAGTACAGACATACCCGCTCCCGCACAAAGCCACCGCACGCCCCTTTCAAAAGGGGAAAATGCTGATGCGAAAACGACAATAAAAACAAATTACGCTCTCCGGGAGGAGTTAGGGGTGTTCACTCCCGCGGTACAGACATACCCCGCTCACACACAAAGCCGCCACACGCCCCTTTCAAAAGGGGAAATAAGACAATCACAACCAACTGTAACAATTTTTACATTTTACATTTTGCCTTTTACATTAAATCAGGCAAGGTAAAAATACGCACCTACCTGTACAGCAACGCCTAATAAGTAGCCTGCCCATATCTCGAAAGGAGTATGCGATCCCAGCAGCAGACGTGCCGTACCAATAACGCCGGCAATAATAATGGCAATAAGAAGCGGTATGAACATGCTTACCGGGCTCATAATCATCAATACGATAATAAGGCCCAGTACCGCCCCTGCGGCTGCCGTATGCATACTTACCTTGTAAAATATAGTAGCGAAAAAAAGACCGGTAACGCCCCAGAAATTACCCAGCATGAAAGAACGGAGTATCAGCGGTTCTTTGGTGTTTTTGAATACGAGGTACACCCAAAAGGTAAATGTCATAGTAACGATGAGCGGTATGATACGCTCTTTGGGGTCTTCCATTTTTATGCTCTTCAGAAAGCCCAGGGGCTTCAGCAGCAATACTACCATAACAGGTATCAGCAATGTGCTGACGAATATGCTGATTACCTTAAAGCCATATTCCTTTACCGTAATGCCTGCGAAGCTGGTAGCAGCAAGGCGGTACAGCAAAATGCTCATAATTACCGGCATAAATACCGGGTGGAATATATAGGAAACCAGGTTGGCTAAAAGCCGGAGCACCGGTGACTGTGTACCGGTACGCTGTTGTGTGTGTATCTGCTCTTGTGTCATTATGCGTCAAGTATGGGTGAAAGCCACTTTGTCATTTCTTCATGGGTCAGGCCCTTGCGGCGGGTATAATCTTCAAGCTGGTCCTGCGATATTTTACCTACACCGAAATAGGTGCTTTGCGGGTGGCTGAAATACCAGCCGCAAACGGATGCGCCCGGGTACATAGCCAGCGATTCCGTAAGCTGTATACCCGCAGCATCTGTAGCATTCAGCAGGGAGAATAACTTATATTTTTCCGTATGGTCGGGACAGGCAGGGTAGCCGGGTGCCGGGCGTATGCCCTGGTATTGTTCCTTTACCATATCGTCATAGCTCAGTTGCTCACCGGGCACATATCCCCAAAACTCGCGGCGGGTGCGGGCATGCAGCAGTTCTGCAAAAGCCTCAGCCAGCCTGTCGGCCAGTGCCTGCAGCATAATTTTGTTATAGTCGTCGTGATTGTCGGCAAAGTGTTTCAGGTGTGGCTCAATGCCATGTATGCTCACAGCAAAAGCGCCCATATAATCATCGGCCACAGGGCTGATAAAATCGGCAAGAGAAAAATTGGGTTGTCCTGCAGCTTTCTTTTGTTGCTGGCGCAGCATTTCGAGGCTGCAGAGTTCTTTGTCGTCCCCATCTTTCAATACAATAGTATCAGGTGCTGTTTTCGCAGCTTTCCAGAAGCCGAGCACGCCACGTGCCGTCAGCCATTTTTCTGCTATCAGTTTATCCAGCAGGGCATTGGCATCATTAAACAGGCGGGTTGCTTCAGCGCCTGCATGTTCATCGGTAAGGATAGCAGGATATTTGCCGCGCATTTCCCATGTAATAAAGAACGGTCCCCAGTCTATATACTGGCGTATTTCGTTCAGGTCGTAATTGTCGAATACCTGTGTACCCGTAAAGCCGGGTTTGGGTGGGTTGTAGCCTTCCCAGTCTATCTTCACAGGGTTTTGCTGAGCTTCTGCAAACGGTATATACTGCTTTACCGCGCGCTTGCCTGCGAAGTCTTCACGCAGTTTGCCATATTCATTATTGATGCCTGATATAAAATCCCCCTTCTGCTCTTTATTGAGCAGGCTGCCTGCTACAGTTACACTACGGCTGGCATCCAGCACATGCACTACGCCCTCTTCGTATTCGGGCGCAATCTTAACTGCCGTATGTGTACGCGAGGTTGTAGCACCCCCTATCAGCAATGGCTGCTTCATATTGCGGCGCTTCATTTCTTTGGCCACATGCACCATTTCATCCAGCGACGGGGTAATGAGCCCGCTCAGGCCTATGATGTCAGCCTGCTCCTTCTCTGCTGTATCCAGTATTTTATCGGCCGGTACCATTACACCCAGGTCTATTACATCGTAACCGTTGCAGCCCAGTACCACACCTACTATATTTTTGCCAATGTCGTGTACATCGCCTTTTACCGTGGCCAGTAATATTTTGGCAGCCCCCGCCTGCTCACTGTTGATAGTGCCTGCGGCCAGGTGCGCCTGCCTGCGCTCTTCCTTTTCCGCTTCTATATAGGGGGTAAGAATAGCAACTGACTTCTTCATTACCCGCGCACTTTTTACTACCTGCGGCAAAAACATTTTACCGCTGCCAAACAGGTCGCCAACCACGTTCATGCCATCCATCAGCGGCCCTTCAATAACATCCAGCGGTTTGGGGTATTGCTGCCGGGCTTCTTCGGTGTCGGCATCTATATAGTCGGTAATGCCATTTACCAGTGCATGTTTCAGCCGTTCTTCCACGGTTGTATTGCGCCAGGCATCGTCTTTCTTTACTTCTTTGCCCTTGGCCTTCACGGTCTCGGCAAAGGTGACGAGGCGTTCGGTTGCATCGGGCCTGCGGTTCAGTATCACATCTTCGCAAAGCTCGCGCAGTTGCGGTTCAATCTCATCGTATATCTGCAATTGACCTGCATTCACTATGCCCATGTCCATACCGGCGTTGATGGCATGCAGGAGGAATACGCTATGTATCGCTTCACGTACGGTATCATTGCCTCGGAAGGAGAAGGAAACATTACTTACGCCACCGCTTACTTTGGTGAGCGGCATTTTTTGTTTGATGAGGCGCGTAGCTTCTATGAAATCAACTGCGTAGTTGTTGTGCTCTTCTATACCCGTAGCTATAGCAAATATATTCGGGTCGAAAATGATGTCTTCAGGGGCATAACCTACCTGTTGTGTCAATATATTATAAGCCCGTTCACATATATCCACCCTGCGTTGCAGGGTATCGGCCTGGCCGTTTTCATCAAAGGCCATTACGATAACAGCCGCACCATAGCTTTTACATGTAAAGGCCTGTTCAATGAACTTCTCCTCACCTTCCTTCATAGATATGGAGTTAACGATGCACTTTCCCTGTACACATTTCAACCCCGCTTCTATGATAGAAAACTTGGAAGAGTCTATCATTATGGGGATTTTGGCTATATCCGGCTCGCTTTGCAGCAGGTTCAGGAAGGTGGTCATGGCTTTTTCACCATCCAGCAGGGCATCGTCCATGTTTACATCCAATACCTGTGCGCCGCCTTCTACCTGCTGGCGGGCTACAGACAATGCCTCATCGTACTTATTTTCTTTAATAAGGCGGGCAAATTTTTTAGAACCGGTTACATTGGTGCGCTCACCAACGTTTATAAAGTTTGTTTCGGGGCGCACTATCAGCGGTTCGAGGCCGCTCAGGCGCAGAAACGGGTGTATGTCAGACATTGTAGTTCGGTATTCTCTTAAGCGAGGCAAATTTAGAAACTCTGCAAGACTTTATTTCGTTTTTATATTTAAGACAGGTAGCCGGGATGAGGTATAAAGCCTTAATTAAAAATGGTACAGTTATTGTCAGCAGAAATAAATATCATTGCTAATATTACAACAGCCTTATTTATGACAAGACCCTACAGTGCATTATTAGTCATTAGCGTACTTATCTTGTTCCTGCTGCCTGCTACATCAAAAGCAGCTTTCCCGATAAATAATAATGGAACAGTTGTGTTGAAAAACGATGCAGCGTACCATGAGAAAATAAACGAGGCTATTGCGAAGTTTACGCACTATGGAGAAGGAACCACGAGCCATTCGGGTAAGGCTGGCATGGGTATGGCGGCGTTGATATTGGGTGTAGGAGGTTTATTTTTTATAGCTGCTGCGTTGCTGGTGCCGGGAGTTGCCTTTTTGGGCAGTTTGGGATTTATATCTTCTGTACTGGCTATCGTGTTTGGTGCTATAGGGCTGAAAGGTGAGAACGCAGGAATGGCCCGCGCGGGTATGATACTGGGTATCGTAACCGTTGGCTTAATGCTGATTTTCGCAATTATAGCTGCCCTGGTTGCCATTGCTTTCCTGGCTATGTTATAGCCAGAGCTATAGCCTAAATGATATCTTGCTATTTCATCAACTGCAGGAATTCGTCTTCTGTAAGTATCGTAACAGAGCCCAGTTTCTTTGCTTTCTCCAGTTTTGAGCCTGCATCTTCGCCTACCACCAGGTAGTTGAGCTTACTGCTCACGCCGCCAAGGATAGAGCCGCCCCGTTCCTCTACCATTGCTTCTGCTTCGCTGCGTTTGAATTGACTGAGGGTGCCTGTGAACAGGAAGGTTTTCCCTGCCAGTTCACCCGTGGCTTCTTTATGGCCTTTATGATGGTTCTCCAGGTTCACGCCCGCCTGCTCCAGTTGGTCGAGCATGTGGCGGTTTTCATGTGCATGGAAAAAGTGCATGACCGAGGCGGCCACCTTTGGCCCTACGTCTTCCAGTGCAACGAGTTTTTCCTCGTTCCAGTCGTAGAGGTCTTTAATATGATGAATGGCATTGGCAAGTGTTTTGGCCATTGTTTCGCCTACGTGGCGTATACCCAGCCCGTATATTACACGGTTAAGCGGTTGCTTTTTGGAGTTTTCAATGGCTGTTTGCAGGTTCGATATAGATTTTTCACCAAAGCCTTCCAGTTTACGCACTTCATCCCAGTTGATATGATAGATGCCGGGTATGTCTTTCAGCAGCCCCAATTCATAAAATTTGAGCACATTGGCAGCTCCGAGGTTACGTATATCCATTGCGTCTTTACTGGCAAAGTGTATGATACGCTCTACCACCTGAGCCGGGCAACTGATATTGATGCAGCGCCATACGGCTTCTTCTTCCGGTTTTTCCAGCGGTTCGTTACACACAGGGCAGTGTGTGGGGAATATGATTTTATGCTCATGCCCTGTGCGCAGTTCGCTTAATGGTTTCACGATATAGGGTATTACGTCGCCTGCGCGCTCTACAAGCACCGTATCGCCTATATGCAGGTTTTTTTCACGAACTACATCTTCATTGAACAGGGAAATGGAAGTAACGGTAACCCCGCCAATAGGCACCGGGTCTATTTTGGCAACGGGTGTAATGCTGCCCGTACGCCCTACCTGGAATTCTACTTTGCGCAGCTTACTGGTAGCCTGCCTTGCCTTGAACTTGAATGCCACAGCCCAGCGGGGGTGGTGGGCAGTCATACCCATACGGTCCTGCAGGGCAAAGTCGTTTACCTTAATTACCAGCCCGTCTACTTCAAAAGGCAGGTCGTCGCGTTTTGCTTCAAAAGCTTCGCAGTATTTAATGACATCGTCAATATGCGTAAACAGCTTCATGTCTTTATGCGGGGTAGGGAAGCCCAGGTTGTATAGCCATTGCAGTGCTCCGTAATGGGTTGACAAGAGCTCAGGTACAGCTTTGTGCTGCGCCATTGTGTAGTCGCTTATCTGGTATAGTATGGCCGACAGTTTGCGCTTGCTTACCTCGCGCGGGTCTAATATGCGCAGTGTCCCTGATGCGGCATTGCGCGGGTTGGCCAATGGCGGCAGTCCGTCTGCGGCCCGTTGCCTGTTGTATTCAGCAAATACATCTTTATGTATCACTACCTCGCCGCGTATTTCTATCTGTGTCACACCATCTTTTTGCAGTGCTGCAGACAGCGGTATGGAGCGTATCTGCCTGATATTGGCAGTGATTTCTTCACCCATCACTCCATCACCACGGGTAGCGCCGCGTATCAGCATACCGTTTTCGTATATCAGCGATATGCTGGCACCATCATATTTTGGCTCTACACAGTATTCTATTTTATCGGTTGCTGCCAGCTCACGGCATCGCCTGTCCCAGTCGCGCAGGTCTTCTGCATTGTAGGTGTTATCCAGGCTCAGCATGGGTACGAGGTGGCTGACAGCCGGGAATTTTTCGCTGAGCCCCAGGGCCACCCGTTGCGTTGGTGAGTCGGCCGTTACATGCTCCGGGTATTTTTCCTCCAGCGCTTTCAGCTTTTTGAAAAGCGTATCGTATTCCACATCTGCCAAAACGGGTTCGCTTTGCACATAATATTTCCAGTCGGCATAGTTGATTACATCGCGCAGGTGCTGTATTTCTTCTTCGATGTTATCTGAGGTATGCTGCAGTAAATTTTTTGCCTGCTTGTACAGGTGCTGCTCGTCCGTTTTGGTATACATGGTACAAAGAAACTTTGTACAAAGCTATTTACCCAAATAAATTTTCCCAATCCCCCGCGCCTTCGCGTATTACTTCCGGCTCGCCCTGTGTGCAGTCTATCACTGTAGACGGGATGATACCGCCGTGGCCGCCATCAATTACTATATCTACCAGCTTTTCAAACTTGTCGTGCATCAGCTCGGGGTCTGTGTAATATTCTACTTCATCATCCATCGGCAACGATACACTCATAATAGGATGGCCTAACTGCTGCACTATTTCACGACAAATATTATGGTTGGGCACACGTATGCCTACTGTGTCTTTTTTTGTTTTCAATAATTTCGGCACCTGTTTGCTGGCTTCGAGGATGAACGTGTAAGGGCCGGGTAGTGCTGCTTTAAGTAACCGGAATACCGGGGTGTCGACACTTTTGGCATAATCGCTCAAATGACTAAGGTCGCTGCAGATGAAAGAGAACTGGGCTTTGCGCGGGTCTATGTTTTTAATGCGGCAAATACGCTCGATGGCTGATGTGTTGTAAATATCACACCCCAACCCATATATAGTATCGGTGGGGTAAATGATAATCCCGCCGTTGCGGAGTGTGTCTACCACGGTATCTATATTCCGCTGCTGCGGGTTGTCGGGGTGGATGTGTATCAGCATGGTGCCTGTTTCTACGAAGGTAAATATATATTAATACAGGCACTAAAACTGTGCCGCTATAGCATTCAATGCCTGCTGTACCCTTTGCTGCGGTGTGCCGCTAATGAATGCAAACGGCAGGCCGGAGTTGACCACTATTTCTTTGTAGATATTGTAAAAATAGGCCCGCATTTCCGGTTGGGGATGCTCGCGCAGAGGGTCATCTTCCCATGCAATATCAATATCGGTCAGCAGGTACATATCGTATTGTCTTGCTGCTATCTGTTCCAGTATCCAGGGATGGCAACGGCCGTAGCTGTTTTCGCTCCATACTTTCAGCACATACAGGTCGGTATCGCACACAAGAAATTTGTCGGCTTTGTCAAGTAGCTGGTCCTCAGCCTGTAGCTGTCCTTCTGCTATCTGTAGCAGGTCGTTTTCAGTATATGGACGGTTCATGTTTTCAAGGTATGTACGTGCATACTCCGGTACCCATACCGTTTGCAGGGCGTTGGCAAGGTCGTAGCTCAGTGTACTTTTACCTGTCGATTCCGGGCCAATAACTACTATTTTCTTTACTGCCTCTGTCATGCCTTATGTGCTATGTGTGTTTGTAAATACAGTTTTCGCCAGCGTATATAACCGAAGACAGCAACGATAAACAGGAATAAAGTAAGGGCAGCGGTTAGTGGCAGATGCTTATGTATCAATAGGGGAATAGCGATAGCATTGCTGATATTCAGGAGTATCCAGTTTTCGAGCTTATGACGGGCCAGCAGCCACATGCCTGCACAGGCGGTAGAGGATACAATGGCATCCCATACAGGCACATCGGAATTGGTGAACCTGCTGAGCAGGTAGTATAGTATACACCAGCCGGTGGCAACAATGGCAAGGGTTATGCCCCAGTCGCGCGGGGTATTGGAGGTAATAGCGCGGGCATTCTTATTTTCATGGCCTTTATACCACTTTATCCAGCCATATATGCTCATAATGAAATAGTAGGCATTCAGTAAGGCTTCTGCATATAACCCGGTTGAAGGTTTTCCCATCAGGTAAATGAATATGGCAGTGCTGATAATACCAGTAGGGTACAGGCCCACGTGGTTGCGATTGGCAAGTACCACGCTTATCATACCGAAGATGACGGCGGTAGCCTCCAGCGGGCCGGTTAGTTTCAACTGTGCTACAAACTCCTGGAAAAATGCGGAAACAGGCATGGCTGCAAATGTAATAAGCAGAACCCACTAAAGCCTTTTATATAACATAATAAGGCGGCAGCCCCGGTTGCTTTACAGTTATGATGAATGAATGAAAAATGAATGTATGCCGGTGTAAAAACCATTTTTGGAAATTTGAGTATTAGTTCTATTTTTGCAATCCCTTTCAGGGAAATGGTGCGGTAGCTCAGTAGGTAGAGCAAAGGACTGAAAATCCTTGTGTCGCCGGTTCGATCCCGGCCCACACCACACAGAAAATCAAGCGATTATAAGTTGAAACTTATAGTCGCTTTTTCTTTTGGTCGAACAATGGTCGAACAAATGCATTAGTCATTCTAAATAGTAATACAACGACGCCTATCTCAACCCTCGTAACTAATATTATTTCTCTAATAGTGATTGCTATTAAAAGATTGAGTTTTCTTTTTTGTGAATAAAATCTTCTTTTGGATATTCAAATATCGCCTTTTAATATCATCACCTTATGGCATGGTGTATAAATGTTTCCGTTGGAGTTGGAATTTACAGATCTCAACACTACCTGATTATACCGCTTGTAGTATTTGAAAATCTTGTCAGTTGTGTTTTGAAAATATAATTATCAAAAAGAATACGTTTGCAATGTATATACTAGCCTATAATTCGATTTTATTATTTAAGATAAATTTTGAAAGCCCCAAAACTGTTTTAGTATTTGCCTTTCGACAAATGTTCTTTCGATGAGTATCAACAGTGTACTGACTCAGTGATAAAATATTGGCTATTTCAGGAGAAGTGTGCCCATCGATAATTAGCCTTAGAATCTCAATCTCACGAGGAGTAAAAATATTATGTTTATGTATGTGAGTATCTATGTCCACGGGGAAATACACCTCTCCTGCAGCCACCTTATGAATGCAGGTTATTAATTCCATTTTTCCTGCATTTTTTAATAGATAAGCAGATGCGCCATAGCTTATTGCGTCCGCAATATATCTTCGGTCACTATACATAGACAATACAATGAATTTTGTGCTAATTAATTTTCGTAAGCTTGAAATTAAGATTAAACCATCCCGTTCGAAGGGCATTTTAAGATCAATTATTGCTATATCCGGTTTTTGGGACTGTAGTTCATTATACGCAATATCTCTATCATTTGACGTACCTACTATACGAACATTAAGTTCATTATTGATTAATAACTTTAGGCCGTCAATAACCATTTGATGATCATCTGCAAGATATAAAGTTATTTGATTATTCATAAGTGAATGGTTGATGGCAATGTTATGATTATAGTTGTTCCATTTTTTGAGGAATCTAAATTTATATGGCCATTCAAAAGGTCTACCCTATTTCTAATGTTCAGTAACCCAATGCCCTTGCATGATATATTTTTATCCATTCCTTTACCATTATCTTCTACAATTATTTCAACACCGTTATCCGTTGAATACATTTGAAGAGAGGCAACTGTGGCATTTGAATGTTTATGAGTATTTAATAATAATTCAGTTGCGATGCGATAGCAATTTAATTTAATTACTAAGTCTAAATCAGCCATTTCATTTTCGATATATGCATTGTAGCGACAGCGTTTGAGATCGTTCAGATGATCTATATAGTTGAATAATAGTAAATTTAAGGGAGTGTTTGAAATAAACGATGGTTGTAGACTTTGCGATATTTCTCTTAACTCATCAATTATATCATTAATTTCAATAATGACTTTTTCAGCCAGAGCTTTATTCTCAATCCCGTTAATGCAATGTAGAAGATATTCAAGCGTCATATTTAATCCAGACAACTTAGCATTTACACCATCATGTAATTCCTCAGAAATTCGAACACGCTCTCTTTCTTCTCCTTCGTTAATAGCGTTTAATACGTCTTCCTTTTTCTTGATTTCTTCAAGTATTAATTTCATTCGAAGTTCGGTAACTTTCTTATGATGTAGGAATATATAGATAATAATTGCGACTACAAGCAAAAAAACAAATGTACTTCCGGCAAGGTAATACCCTATTACTTCGCTACTCTCTTTTTGTAACATACAAAGGCGCTTGCATATAAAACGTTAGCTATGATATTTATCAAATCATGCACAAGAAATGCTGATTTTGCTAAATTAATATCTATTCTAATTAGTTTATTATACAGCATAACGTAGAATAAATTCCAAGAAAAGTATATTAATACACCAATCGCTATCCAGAAGCTTGGATAGTGCCATATATAAATTCTGTATTCTTCAGTGAATGTACGATAAAAAAAATGCAGGGCATATAATGTTAAAAAGAATGACGAATACGTTCTGCTAATGTTATTCGGTTCAAATATACCATTTATGAGAAAGGCATCGCAAAATGCTACAACCAAATACGCAATTGAATTTAAAATCAAAAGTGTCTCAATTTTTTTTTCATTAAGGTTTTTATAGAAGAAATAAGAAAAACTTAAAAATTCGATAATTGTATAAAGATGTTGGCCTGGCATATTATTGTGAAAAATGGTTTTCACAATAGTCGCTTGAATTTCAAAAAATATTGTCAAAATAAAGAACCGCAGTATGATTTTAAGCGAAACAGGCATAAGCTTTCTGATGCCTATGCCTGTTAATATAGGAATTAGTATACTTCCTTGAGAGAGCTTTATAAAAGCTTGTATAATGTTACTATCTAAATTCACAGTTAAGTTATTGTACTTTAAATGTATTAAAACACATAATAACTAAATACACCGGGTGAAATATGCGGCTACCTGCTCCATCGCATTTGCTTTTAAATTACCTAAGCTACTACAGTTTACAGGACAAGGATCGGCATAGTCGTAGTAAGGATAGTTCTCTTGTTCTGTTAGATCGTCATCGCAATTACTTCCTGCTTTAGTAGATACAGCTATTAAAGTTAATTGGTTTTCATTGTTAATGCCTGCATATAGGCGAACTCCTGTTATCTCCGGGTAGTGAGAGTAATCGACTATTCCTAGTAAGTTGACCAATGATTCTTTGCTCATAGTCCAGGAAATAGGAATAGTAAAAGGGTTAGAACTGTTTCTGAATTCATTTGTAAATACGTTAGCCGTAATCTCATCAATAATTGCACTCCGCTCCCCCTTATGTTTACGAGGAAAAAGTCCTTTTAAAAAGCTGAATGCAGCACCATTGATATTTTTTACATTTCTTTTCATAATTGTTTGTTTTGACTTGGACACAAATTTACTTTTTGATAAAACCTGGATGCAATACCGAGGCTTCGGTATTTGATCTGTGCACTACCATAAATACCGAAGCCTCGGTATTTAAAATGATGTATGGTTTTTCGAATTTTGAATTCTAAAATCATAACATGAAGAAGGCTTTGATAATTGGAATTGATAATTATCCATACAACAAATTGTATGGTTGTATCAATGACGCAAATGCAATTGCCAACTTGCTTGAGAGAAATGAGAATTGTGAAAAGAACTTTGAAATTAAGCTTAAAAAAGATATTCCAACTAAAAGGGAGTTAAAGAAAGTGATATTCCAACTCTTCAATGCTGATTGTGAAATTTGTTTAATGTATTTTTCGGGACACGGCTATTTGGATACATTCGGCAATGGCTATTTAGTAACTCCAGATACAAGACAGTTTGATGAGGGTGTTCCATTAGATTATATATTGCAGTGCGCAAATCAGTCAAAGGCTCAGAACCGAATAGTTATTCTTGATTGCTGTCATTCTGGAGCGATGGGAATCCCAACAATACCAAGTAGTAATCTTGTACAGATTAGTGAAGGGGTTACAATAATGACATCCTCGCGAAAAACTGAAAACGCTTTTGAAATTGATGGACACGGTGTATTTACTGCTCTAGTAATTGAAGCATTAAGCGGTGGTGCGGCTGATACAACCGGTGTTATTACGCTTAGTAGTATATATTCATACGTAGATAAAGCCTTAGGAGCTTGGGAACAGCGACCCGTATTTAAAACGAATGTAACGTCATTTGTTTGCTTACGGACAATAAACGTGGAAGTACCTATTACTACAATTAGAAACCTGTGCAAATATTTTATTGAGAGCAATGACGAATATTTACTTAACTCTTCTTACGAATATACAAATTCTAAAGATTACAAGATGCAATATAAAAAGCCAGTGGCAAACTTTGAGAACGTCACCATATTTCAAGAATTACAGCAATTGCATAGTCTAGGCTTAGTTGTTCCAATTGGAGAGAAATATATGTATTGGGCCGCAATGAATGGCAAATCTTGCAAACTCACAGTTAAAGGAAAATATTTCTGGAATCTAATTAAAAATGGAAAATTATAAGTCCTATGAAGTTAGATATGGTATGGGAACGTAAAATTGGGAATGGTGTTATAGACTGTGCAATTGATGAGATCGGGGAAACAATAGTTGCCGGAGATGTTAATGGCAAGGTTGTAAAAATGAACTATAATGGAGAATTGATTTTTGAATATCAAGCTAACATGCCGGTATGGGCAGTTGATACGGCTAGCGCAATCAATGTTATTGCTATAGGTACAGCAAATAAAGAACCTTTCAAAGGTGAATTGATTATAATCGTTGATGAAATTTTGTTTGACAAGGTTTGTTTCGATTGTCCAGTATGGGATGTTAAGATAATTGAGCACAAAGATATTGTTTTGGTTACTACATGGGGGGAGGGATTTATTGTCTACAATTTTCGAAGTAAGGACTGGGTGAGAATTTCAATCCCGGGGAATTTGTTTGGCATATCTATAATGAATAATTCAGCCTTTGTAGCATCATCAGGATATGGAATATATAGCGTAAGTATCGAAGGTACATATGAATGTCAACAAATTACCGGTATTGAAGATGTGTGCTATAATTTATGCCAAAATGGAGCAATCGTTTTCTCGGGTTCTACTGCAAATGAATTGTTTTTGATCGATAAGGAACGGCAATATCAATTGAAATCTTTTTCTACACTTTTAGAACAACCTTGTGGTATTGCAATAAGTGACAATGAGCTAATAGTTGGAGATCTTTTAGGAAATCTCTATATAAGCAATATATCCTTACCCAACGTCCCTATCTATTTTAAAGATTTTGGAAATGCAATATGGAATATTGATTATTCGAAATCGCATAACATCATGTTCATAGCATGTGGCAACGGTTACCTGTATAAATTAACGCTTGATAGGGCTATGGTTGATGTTTGGGATACAGATACAATGCCTTTTGATACACGCATACTAAAAGGGGCAAAGGTATTTATTAGTTATGCAAAGGAAGATGCAAAATCAGCTGTAAGTTTATATGAGGCATTTAAAACTATAGGGTGTAAACCTTGGCTGGATGAAATTAATCTCCTTCCAGGACAACAATGGCAAACCGAAACTGAAAATGCTATATCTGATAGTGACTTTATGATTATTTGCCTTTCCAAAATAGCTGTTCAAAAAAGAGGTTATATCCAAAAAGAAATCAGACAAGCAATTGAAATTATAGAGTATTTGCCAACAAATAAAATATTCATTATTCCTATAAGGCTAGATGATTGTATAGTTCCTGATCATTTAAAGAAATGGCAGTGGGTGGATTTACACTCCGAACATGGCTTCCACAAATTACTATACTCGATTTATGTTGACAGGGTAAAGAATCAACCGTATTGATAATTATATTTAATAACAACTAAAAGCAAAAAATCATGACTACAGAATCGAAACCAAATGTGCTAAAAGCTGAAACATTTGATCAATTAGAAATTCGTGTCGGCAGGGTAATCGATGCCGAACTTGAACCATCGGCACCCAAAAAAGCATATTGTTTAAAGATAGACTTTGGAAAGTTTGGAGTCAAAAAGAGTGTAGGTAGATTTACGCAGCATTCTATCGAAGAAATCAAAGGAAAATTAGTATTAGGTGTATTAAATCTTGGTAAAATAACGATAGGGGATGTAGATTCAGAGGTGCTAATACTAGGAACGCAATATCCTAAGGCAGATAGTGGAGAGGCTACATTTATTACGCCAGCAGCGGATTCAAAAATAGGAGGTAAACTCTTTTAAACATTATCATAATGATTGTTGATAATTTAAATGTCTATAATACAAAAGTTGGGAATCAATTATTGAATCCCGACTACTTTCCTTATGAGGTAATAAGATATCTCCAAATGGAGAAAAATCTAATATCAACCTTGGTTTCAAATTATGACTTACTTATTGAGGTGGGTTGCTTTGATGCATACTATTTACCTTTAGTGGCATCAATGAACAAGAGATATCTTGGAATAGATATTTGTGAACGCAATATTATAGAGGCAAAGCATAGGGCAGAATTTTGGCAAATAAAGGACAATGTTTATGAGCTAATGTTATTAGATGCACATGATATACACACTATCGCAAGTGAAAGTCGCTTAATAAGGAATAATTCTAGCTGTAGAAAAATTATTGTTTTACCCTTCAATATTATTGGAAATATTTTCAATATTGATCTTTTCTTAGTTTCACTGAACAACCTTGGCTACGATTTAATATTAAGTTCATTTATGACAAATGAACACGCAACTTATTGGAGGAAGATATATTACAGTAACTGTTGTTCTGGAGTTACATTAGTGGCGGAAGATTACGGCAATAGATTTATATCGCAAGATGGGTTGAACTCGATTTCCTATAATTTAGATTGGCTTACAAGTAAGTTTAAAAGAGAGGGGTTTATAAATCATTTTTTCCATTTTGATAATATTGGCATAGCGCTTTTTTCTCAACGAATATAGTGATAGACTATCAGAAGCTGAAAAATACTCTCTATGAAGCATGTTCGATTCATGTGTGCTACAATTTTTGTAATAATAGAAAACAGAAAGAGTTTTGAAAAATGTAAAATGATTTTAGTGATAATGGGGTATTACGCACTATTTAGCACAAATCTATATGCTCAAAGTTCTTTGAAATCTGGCGGACAAAATAATGGCATTGGTTTTGGAGAAACACGTACTGAACTCATATCACTCTGTAGTACAAAATGTACACAGATAATGCATTAACTGACGGTTTTACCTCCGTAAAACCGTCAAAATGTGTTTCTTTTTAAGAAGATAAATACCAGACCGGAACTTTCGATGGATAGATTATAATTCATTCTCCATCAATCTAATCCGATCAAGCCAATCAGCTTTCTGTTTAACCGTAGCCCCGTTTCCATATACCGGACGATTAAATTTATGACCCATTAAGTCACATTGAATCCTATCCGGCGTATTCACTAAAAGCAGCCGGTCCTGGAAACTATGCCGTAAAGAGTACACGGTATGCTTTGGGGTTGGTAGCAACCCCTTCGACCGCAGAAATTTATTCGCCGCAGTAGTGAGAATATCCGACTTGTTCCGGTAATGTGAAAAACCTCCCGGCAACTGCTGCAAAGCTTGTAAAGCATATCCTGCAAGAGGAATTATCCTTTCACTATAACCAGTCTTTAACGACTCATCCTGTCCCCGGTCTACAATGCATATATGCGGGATTGCTTCTTCGAGTTTAATATCTTCGGACCGCAGCGCTACAATTTCATTGGGCCTTGCGCCCGTTTCTGCCATAATCATCAGGAAATACCGTATCTCAGGATGTGTACGCTCAAGAACCGGGTGCTCCAGGATGTTGATAATCTCTTGCGATGTGAACGGCCTACGCGTTCGTTTGCTCGGCGCTTTTAGCAAAACCCGTTTAAATAAATGCGTTACATCGATTTCCAGCTTGTAGTGTGTTGTGAGCGTTTCAATAATCGTGCGCAACTGAATCAGGTTTTTATTTGCAGTGTCCGGACTCTTTTTTTGCTCCTTAATTTTATCCAGCCACCAGTCCCTGAATGCGATAATGTCATCTCTGCTTATCTCCGTCAGCGGTTTGTTCCCGACAACAGAGATAAAATTCTCGACCGCTTTTCTCCGGGGATTTTTCCACTTTCTTATCTGAAACTCCGATTTGTTGACGAGCTTATCCTTTGCCAGCGCCCAGTATTTTTCAATGGCCTCCTTTAATGTGATAGACATATCCGGTCTAGTGCCCAGTACGGCTTCAACCTGGGATTTCGATGCATCCTTGAGCGCTAGTAACCTCGCAATAAGTTCCTCTCTGGGCAGGGATGCGACTACCGATATAGGTTGATAAGTAAAACCCATTTGCCTGGCGGTTGTTACGGCATTTTTGAAGTTCTGTTCATTATGGCTTAGTCCGTTTGCAACCAGCGACTGCCAGTACGCTTCTACCTGGTCATTTAGCATAACAGCACGGCGGTATGCCTGCTGTTTACTGTCCGTTCGTAATGCGATGCGGACCAGTGCGCGCGGATCATAAGGCTGGTATATTTCAGGCACCCTGCGGTTATAGTAATATCGGCTGCCGATACGGACCAGATGCGTCATGTGTCACCTAAAATGTGTATGATTTTGTGTGACAGTTAATAAGTATGAGACAAACGGCGTGTTGAACAATCGTAAAAATGCGAATGTTTAAAAGCACATAAATACCCGTTAATAAGGGAAGGGCTGGTGCCGGATGTCGAAGCTTAACTGTCATTTTTTGTTGTCTCAAAAGCCAGCTTACACAAGGGCTTATCCAAAGTCAACAGTTTTGCATGTGTATGATTTTCTATGCCTCCATGTGTATTAGTTCTAAGTGATTATTTGTTTACTTCCGCAGCCACCTGTAATGCAATTTGTTTGAAGCTATTGTCAGCCTTCGCTTGTTCGATTTCATCATGCATCCTCTTGAATACAGGTAAATACTTTTCACCGTATCTCTTCACAATAACAGCTGCAATTTTATAGGCTTCTTCCAGCTCACGTGTCGAGTACTGACTCATGTAAACCTTTCTATCCTGATAAATGGCTATTAAGTCATTCATGCTTGAAAAATAACATTCCCGCCTGCATGGAGGATAATAGTAACAGGCAATAGCAGTGTTTTTTCTTCCTGCCGTTAATAAGGATAAAGCTGAATGCGTCTTTGCTACCTGTTCGCAAAGGTATTGGCCTGTTCCACAAAAGAAAAGGCCGTCACTGCATTTCATTCCGTTCGCAGGTTGCCCGGAAAAATCTCCAGACGCCGGTCAGGCGGCCCCGCAAAGCGGGCAATCTGTTACGCTCGTATTTTTCCGGCAAGCCTTGTCTTTTGCTCCACAGTCCTAATGGCTGGTCGCTACCGGTATGTAAGCGCGGCTGTATAGCCAAGCCATTACCGACAGACAACAATTTTTAAAACTAAAAAGCAAAAGTTATGGAACTGACCGGAAGATTAACCTACGATGCAAAAGTAACAACCACCCAAAACGACAGAGAAGTCGTCAACTTTACCATCGCCATTAATGACTACTTCAAAACCAAAGACGGCGAATACAAGAACATTACTACCTACGTTGACTGCTCTTATTGGCTAAATGCCAAAGTTGCCGACAAGCTCACAAAAGGAACCATCGTACAAGTATTCGGGCGTATCGGTGTCAACGCCTATATCACTATGGATGGACAGCCGAGGGCAAACCTCACATTTCATGTAAATAACCTCAAACGAATAGGTGGCGGAAAGCCTGTAACAGATAACACCGCTGAACAGCACAATGCGGCATCGGATGTGAATCCTATCCCTATACCTGAAACAGCAGACGACCTGCCATTCTAATCTCCACCCATCATTTATCTAAAAGCATCATTCAAACAACAATGCAAACCAACTTCTTTCAAACCATACAAGACCTGAACGTAACAGGCGACTGGAAACTTACCATCAGCAAAGACAACAACGGCCTGTTCATCGTGTCCGTACTGTTCTTCAATCACCATTCAGGGGACGAAGCTGCCAAACTCGTCCCGCCCATGCTGTTCAAAGGGACGCCCGCCGAACTTGATAGCGGCTTTTTCACCGCCATTGCCGAACCCGTACAGAAAGCCGCAGCACTGTTCGCCAACATGGCGCAATACAATCAAAGCATCGAAACAGCCAGGAGCAAATCCAAAATGGAACAAGGGCAGCAGGACAAAGAGAAAAAAGAAAAGGACAACCGCAAAAAACAATACGAGGAAAAAATGAAACGGGTAGCAGAACTCGAAGAAAAAAAGAAAATAGGAGAAGCCATAGGAGCAATGCCCAAAGCCGAAGACTTCCCCGAACAGGCAGAAGCCATCCAAAAGAAACTTGATGAACTGTGGCAGCAACACAACCAGCTTTCCATGTTTTAATCATCCCCAACATCAAACTCAAAAACAAAGAACCATGCTCCTAACCAACCAACTCGAACGGACATTTTCCTTTAAAGATAACAGGCAGGAAGTCAGCCTTGCCGACCCCTCCCAAAATTTCACGCCTGAGGCCGTGCTGAACTTTTATGCGCAGACCTATCCCATCCTGACCACCGCCACCATCAAGGGGCCGGAAATCATAGACGATGCCGTACACTATGAATTTGTCACCACCATCGGTACAAAAGGATAATTATGAAACCCGGTACAACCATACGTAAAGTCAAACCAGTCAAAGAGACAATATGCAGCCTGCACAAACATATCGCAAAGTTTGCCCTCGGCCTCGACAGGCAGGCAAACCTTTCCGAAATCAGGAAAGACAAACCCCGAAGCGCACCCCTCAACCTGCTGGACATGGTTTTCTGAAAAAAACCTTTGCACCCGTAACAGGGCAAAGACTGGCAGCCCTTGGCAAACCCGCAGCACTGGAAAGGGAGCTATTTAACTCCCTTTCCCACCTTACCGCCTTGTATCAACTCCCCGTACCTGCATTAGATGGCAGCCCCTATCCTTTAAATGTCGCCCGTGTATTGGAACAGGCAAAGCAATCACTCCAACAGAAAAGCCCAGAACTCGAACTCGCCGTATTACGTGATAAAGAAAAAAAGATCCGCCTTGTCACCATCAAAACATACAACACAGGCGGATGGCTCTACTACATACCCGTAAAGCCCTTGTGGGAAATGCACCGTAACAGGCGCAGGAAGAAACAGTGCTTTGAGCTGCTTTTGTCTACCTGCTCTTACCTGTTCCGTATCGCAGGCATACCCTATTACACAGACGGCAGCTATCTCGAAAGTACCTACGATATGCTGGAAACATGGTATCAGGAAATCATAGAGGCAGGGGAGGGGACAGACCTGACCGATGAAAGCCATGCCCTGCTGGAAGAATGCAGATACATGCGCCATGCCGGAAAGAAACTGCTGAACAGCATCCGCCATCCCTATCAACTGGAACAATGGGCATCCCGTCTACAGGCTTTCCGGCCCGCAGACGAACAGCAGCAGGAATTACTTAAAGCCTGTCAGCCCCTTTACAACCTCTGGCAGCAGTACGGGGATAGGGATATACTCGCTGCAACCTCGACAGGTATCTTTTATCCCGAAGAAGAAGAGAGGATATATCCTGATTATTATATCTCCTTCTTCTGGGATGGCGAAGGATTGGTTTACGAACAACTGATAGAAGCCGTCAATGCCAGTTTTGAATCCGCCTCCATAGTAGACGAACCCATATCCATCCAGTATTTCGATACCCCGCAGGAAACCGAAACCCATGACCTGAGATTCGAAGAAGGATTTTTTGAAGCCATTCATCAATTATGTGCTGTATTAAACAACTATTCATGGAAAATATAACCGAAGTCTTTAAAGACATATACCAACCGGTAAAAGCCCTGCTGTTCTACCGTCCTGAAAACGGCGAAGAGGTATATGTGGAAGCGTATGATATCAACCAACAGGGTAAGCCCGTCAATGCACATCCGCTGTCCGTTCAGGAAACCATAACCCTTGCCGATTGCCTGAATGTCGCAACAGAAGTCAACAGGGGCTATCTGAAACCTAAAGGATTGCTGCCTGATAAGGTATTGCATATCAGCCCCGGCACAGAAGGTTCCGTGCTTTGGCATACCAAAGCGCAGGAAGCAGATATGTGTTTTTCCGAAAGCCTGCATATACCGGGCGGGAAGGCCTATGTGCCACCGCTGGTATGGAAAGCCGGTAAAGAACACCTCTATGTCTTCGCCCTGAAAACAACCAGCAAACCCAACGAGGACACGCCTTTATATACTGCCCCCTTCTTCAACCTCTATAACGATGGAGAAGTATGCATGGGAACCGTGACCGTGGAAGCGGCAGCAGCGTCCTGCCTCGAAGACTTTATGACAGCATGGGAGCGGTACTTCTATAACAGCTATTTCAGCCATTTTATCGGTGCGCAAAGCCCCGTGAAAGGCAATATAGTACAGCTATGGCAGGGACAGGTAGGTACGGGGAGAAAGTTCCCGTTAAACGTATTGAAAAAGACAGCAACAACTATAAAAGATTTAATCAGGTGAAAACAACACAAATAAAGACAACCAAAATCCGGGTACATTTTGCCGACAACTATCTTATCAATCCCACCAACCCCGTCACCGTAAATTTAATCGGCGCAGGCGGTACAGGCAGCCAGGTATTAACAGGGCTGGCAAGGATGCATCAGTCACTGCTGGCACTGAATCATGCAGGGCTACTGGTGCGGGTTTATGATGACGACAAAGTAACCGCTGCCAACCTCGGCAGGCAACTGTTCGCAGCATCCGAATTGGGCTGTTTAAAGGCAGAAGCCCTCATCAACCGCATCAACCGCTTTTTCGGCACAGGGTGGAAGGCCATACCTTATAAGTTTTGTGCAGCACAAGCAGAGCATATCCACCCCGCGCAAATAACCATGACCTGCGTAGACACCGTAGAAGCAAGATTTGAGATTGCAGCTATACTAAAACAACAGGCAAAAGCCAACAGGTACGGCAGGGACAAACCGCTGTACTGGATGGATTTTGGCAATGGCAGGTATACAGGACAGGCGGTCTTATCTACCCTGAACAAAATTCAACAACCCGCCTCCAAAAAATACCAACCTTGTGCAGAATTGCCGTGGATAACAGACGAATACCAGTCATTATTGCAGGAAGCAAAGCAGGATAACACACCCAGTTGCTCTTTGGCAGAAGCCCTGACCAAACAGGATTTGTTTATCAACTCCGCCTTAGCGCATATGGGCTGCTCCCTGCTTTGGAACTTGTTTCGGGAAGGAATGGTACAACACCGGGGATTTTTCCTGAACATCGGGGAGTTCAGGGCACAACCCATCCGCATTTAGTAACAGGATGGAATACAGCAATTATAGAATGGTAAGCCCTGCATGAGCGGGGCTTCTTTTCTTTGTCAACGCAACAAAGAAAAGAAGCAAAAGAAAGTGCGGAAGACGCAATTCCAATTCAAAACATAAAGCCCCGCCGAAAACATTGAGGATGACAATTATAGCCTAAAATGAAGACCTGTAGATTGTCATTTTGTTGAGGCTCAAAAAGAACAGGTAAAACAAAACCACTCCCCAAAAGAGGTTACAAAACTTTAATAGTGACACAAATAATTGATTTTCATTCACATGTTTTTTGACACATAAAAACAAGCGTTAAAACACCCTTTTTTGTGAAAAAAAATATAAATACTATTGCGGCCTCATTACACGCACAGTAAACCCCTTGTCTAAACACTTCTATATCATCCTTTTATTGCTTATCCCCGTGACGACATTCGCCCAGGAGGAAGCAGCGACCGTGTATCAGGGAAAGAAGTATATAGACCTGCGGCTGAAAGCCATTGAGAAATGCAATAAGCAGACAGAAAGACAACAAACCAAGCTCCTCAAAAAACTCGAGCATAAAGAAAAGAAGTTCGCCCGCAACCTGCGGCACAAAGACTCCGCTGCGTACGTAAAATACACCCAGCAACACCCGGACTTTAAAGATATCCGAAAACAGTCCCGGCCGGATTCGGCCACGCTTTACAGCAAAACAGTCCGGAGGAACAACAGTACCATCGACACCCTGAAGAACATTCAGAAGTTCGTCGACGGTAAAAAGAAAACGCTTGAAGATAAAGCCCATGTAGTAGGTGAAGGGAAAGGCAACAATACACCATCCTACGCCGGTAAACTCCAGGAGCAAAAGGCAAAAATGGACTACCGCAAATATATCAGCGAACAGATAGACCACCGCACCAAAGTCCTCAAACAAATAAACGGCTCCGTAAAAGGAAATGTAAAAGGCTTCAAAAGCATCGATAAGAACGTCTTCTATTCCAACAGCAAACTCAGTTCCTTCAAAGCCATTATGAACGAACCTTCTGTAGCCGAGGACAAAGCCCTCGAATTCCTGCAGGGACAAGAAGGCTTTGACCAGGCATTGCGGGGCGATGACGGAATGTCCGCGCTGAACGGTATGAGCGCGTCCGCACTGGAAAAGATGGGCTACCAGACCAAGCGTCAGGTGAGCCAGCACCTGCAACAGAAATTCGGCGGCAACCTTAGCGGCCTACAACACAATATGCGCCAGCAGGTACAGCAATTCAACGAGCAGACAAAAAAGCTGAATGAACTAAAGAATAAAACCCATAAAGCAAAGCAGGTAAAACAGACTGCACAGAATGCAAGGAAATTCCGGTACACCAACATCAATAAACCCAGCTTCAAAGTAAACCCCATGCGGGGAAAACCCTTTAGTGAAAGAATGGAAAAGCAGTTCAACTGGCAAACCACCCGTGCCACGCTCAACGGCCAGCCTGCGATATTCCAACTGTCTGCTATGGCAGGATTCAGGCATACCGAAAAACTCACTTACGGGATAGGTATTGCGCCTGCCATCGGCCTTGGAAATGGCTGGAATGACATACACTTCAGCTTCCAGGGCATTGGCCTGCGCACTTTTGCTACCTGGCAATGGCAGTACGGCTTAGGTGCTTATGCAGGGTATGAAAGGATGTATAAGCAAGCAGCCTTTCTTGATAGCAAAGAAGCTGTCACCTTTCATGAAAAGCCACATAACCAACAAACATATAACGAATCCGTACTCATCGGCCTGACGAAAAGTTATCACATCAGTGAAAAATGGAGCGGCAGCATACAACTGCTCTACGATATCTGGTGGAAAGACAAAAGCTTGAGAAGCCCGTTGATACTACGTTTCGCCACACTGAAAAATTGATACTCTATGATAAGAAAACCTTTGTTGCTACTCACGCTTTGCCTGTTTGCCTTCAATGTTTCCGATGGGCAGGCGATTCATGGTAATGCCGGAGTAGAAGATTCTCAGCAACCGAATACTTCTAAAGGAGATGTAGGTACCGGAATTGTTTCCGTAGACCCTTATACCGGTACAGGGGGAGCCAATGTACCTATTCACGCTTTCAGCATTAATGGACTCAATTTAAGCGTATCTCTGTCTTACAACGCCAAAGGGATCAGAGTAGATGAGATGTCCTCATCCGTGGGATTAGGATGGGTGTTAAACGCGGGTGGGTCAATAACGAGGACAACATACGGTCTCGAGGACGAAATAACACTCCCGAGTTGGTATACACCTGGTTCAGGAGGCAACCCGAATTATTCGCAACAGGATTCTGTGGAAGGCTGTTTAGCAGCATATAGCAGTTCTTTTAGCGCTACTCAGTATTTACCGACTTATTCAATTGATGACAAAGAATATGATGTATTTCATTTTAATGTTGCGGGAAGAACCTTTGATTTTGGAATGAAATATGATGGAAATGGAAATTTGGTTTATCAAACATACCCCGAAAGCGAAGTAAAGATTGATATTGTTACTAAAGATTGTTCGCTGCTTGACCAAAATGGCAACTGTGGATCTTACACCAACTACCGTTCCGGTATTCAGGCTAAAACCGGCATTGAGATGGGAACTGATGTGATGGTCTTTGTTGTCACGGATGAAGCCGGCAATAAATACTACTTTGAGCAAGGCGATGTTGAAGTAAAGCCATTTAAGCTGGGACAGGGTTATAGTGCTGACTCAGGATATTATTATCCTACAGAGTCCTGGAATCTTTCCCGTATAGTTACATATGCCGGAGTGGAAATCACATATGAATACACCCGAAGGTATATGGAAATATTACAGAATGTAACAGAAACATTATACCCCAAACCCGAAACTGTTGATTTTAATATTCCGGCAATAACTTATGATCCGCTCGAAATTAAGGAACAAGTCTGGAAAGGCTACAAAACCCATATTTCTAAAATTACCTACCCGAACGCCACCACGCTGTTGTTTGATGTAGATGAACCTAACGGAATGAATGAGTACGGCAGATGCGATTGTAAAGGTGATTTCCGGTTAAACAACATTAGTGTTATAAGTTATTTTGACAATAATACGAACAACACAATTACCTATAGACTCAATCATGCGTATTTTAACACACCAAATTATGGCAGTACCGGTACTGAATATAGCGCCATCAATAACTGTAACACTCTGCTGTTTCCGTTGACGAATATCCCTTCCAATCTTGATGCTGATTCTGCGAAAGAAAAACACCTGCAAAGAGGTATTCGTTTAAAGCTCAAAAGCATAGACCGGATTGCAATGGATGGTACAACGAGTGAAAAGTATTATTCATTTGAATATAACAGTACAGCATTACCTTACAGATTTTCGTCTAAGAAAGATTACTACGGCTATTACAACGGTGGTGCTACACAGCACCCTTATATAAGGACAAATCTTCAATCATTGTTAACCTCAAATCCCTATAACGACACACTGTTTCTTTCGATACCATATCATGAAGACACATCCTTTTATGACTATGCCCAGGTTTCTTCGCCCTATTGGGGAACTGAACGAACTCACAACTTCGATTCGATGCAGGCATGTGTGCTTAAAAAAGTCAACAACGGATCAGGAGGTACAGTAGAAATTATTTATCAGGACTATCAACTTACGAATCCCGACTCAGCGTATGGATATTTCCCGTATTATAATATCGATCAGTATAACAACCCGATTAATTACACTATTGATCCGAACCTCCAAGGAAGTACTGTCAACGATGGCTTAGTCGTAAACAAACTGATCACCAGTGATCGTTACAGTACTGAAAATACGGTCACCAAAGAATATTACTATTCGGGCGGAGAGCGTTTTAACCAAGGTGGTTATTGCTGGTTTCCTCAGCAGGGGTACAAGATATGGACGAACTATTTCGTTGGCCAGATGAATTATTTCAACGGGTCTAACCATGGTTTTACTAATACAGTTATAATGTCTAAAGGATATAACAATCAGCAGCTAAATAAAACCAAGTTTACTTTCTCAAATCTTATCTATTACGAAAACGGAGAAAAAAAGTCCTGCATGCTTAAGCCTACAGGATACTATTGGCATACGATGCCCGGGTATTTGAGCCAGTACAGGATGGGACTTTTGCAAAAAACAGAAACTTATGATGAATATGATTTTGAAACCAAGTTAAGTGAAAATACCTACGTGTACCATAGTGTACCAGACATTGGCCTTACTAATCGAAGGTATTTCGCTGGGCTCTATTTTGATTATCCTGTTATTGGTCACGAGGTAATGAGGCCAGTTGGCAATACATTTACAAGATATGTAAGGGATTCATCATCATCCACGATCTATCCGATGGTAATTAGTTATTCATATGGTTATGACCTGTATGATAATAATATTTCTACCACCTGGACCGATAGTAAAGGGGATACTTACGTTAAATACAAATACTATAACTACAATTTTACCGGTGGTAGTAACCCTACTATTACAGAAATGAGCCAACGAGGTATGCAGCATTCTGTTGCAAGCTGTACGTGGAAAAAAGTTGGTGCCGACAGTGTGCTGCTCAGCTATGGAATGTCTGCCCCCTTATTGGAAGATAGCACCAGTTACCTGAAATTTCCTGTAACCTTTACGATGAAAGCAAGACAACCACTTACTTCTTCTGAGGTTTTCTTTTCATCACCACTTCCTATCATTTTCGGTGATGCACTGGATTATAAGAATCATACATTCTACGGTAGCAAATTTTCAAAAGATAAAGAAAATACACATTATGATGCACAAGGTAATGTTATAGAGACCCGGCTGAATGACCATGAGATTTACATGAGCCAGATATGGGATAGCAGGACAAGACAAAAAATTGCAGAAGCTCAGAATGCACGTTATAGCGATATAGCCTTTACCAGCTTTGAGGGGGACTATGAAGCATTAGGTATAGATGACGATGATAAAGGAAACCTGGAATTTGATAAAAATGCGATTACGACCTATTCCGCTGCCGGACTGTCAAAGGCAATGACCGGAAAATATGTTTACGACATTTCTTCACCACAAAGCTACATTACTACTCATCCCCTGGACGATAAGAAATATGTAATCAGCTTTTGGCTGAACAGCACAGTGGAACCAGCTGTAGATATGATGGATAATTCCTCAGTCATTTTCACTAACTATTGTGACTTGCTAAACACAGTTGGAGATTGGAAGCTGTATTCTGCGACTATACATATCGATAGCGGCAAATATTTCCAAATCAGGCCGCAAACAGCCGGCCAGACTTGCTATATAGATGAAATCAGGCTGTACCCTGTCCTCTCTTCGATGACCACGTATACCTATAAACCGCTTATGGGTGTGGGCACAGTGGATGGTCCGGGCAACTACATTTTGTACAACGAGTACGATATCTGGGGAGATCTTTTGATCAGCAGGGACTTACGGGGAAATATCATTTCCCAATTTGAACATGTAATTAATAGTGCAACCTCTACCGGGCAAAGCTCCGGCGGCGGAAGTTCGGCTCCGGGTGGCGGAAGTTAATCCGTACCTGAGCTACACCATTATTTATCATTACATTAAACAAAACACATGAAAAATATAATAAGTATTATCATATCTATAATTACCCTGCCAGTTATCACTGCAGCCCAAAACATACCTGATGGATCAACGTTGCCGACAGGCAGCGGTCCTGGTTATCATAATTACCCGGTAGATTTTGGTACGGGAACTAACCCCGCTATTTCACTATATAATTATACCAGAGTGTACAATCCTATTGTACCTATGACCAGTATTCCCGCCTTCGACAATACAAGAGGAATGGCTATTGGAATAACAACCAACTATACCGATGGTTGGGGCAGGACGCTCATGTCCATCAATCGCAACAATAGCGGAAATGATATCGTTACCCCCTATGACTATAGGTATTCCAAAGTAATGATTGACTATTTACCATATGCAGATTCATTTCACTCGACTTTTCACAAGCTCGTTTTCAGCAGGCAAAAGGACTATTACAGTTATAAATATCCTGCTGAGGGCTTTACAGCTTATGCCAAACAAAAGATGTACAATGACTATGACCGCTTCATTGAGGAAAGCTATCAGGCGGGCAGGGCTTATGTAGGTGAAGAGCGAGGTTCAAAGGCATTTACAGAACACAACGTTGCCACTGAAGTTTACTTTGTCACCTATTCGAATGGCACTATCTGTAAATCGGGATATTGGGGGGCTAACCAGTTGCTGCGCCAAACAGCAATTGGACAACATGGCCAAAAAACCGTGAACTATACGGACAAAAATGGCAAGCTTATATGCAAAAAAGCATTCGCAGGCGGAACAACCGGAAATGGCGGTTGGTTAACTACCTATTATCTTTACGACGACTTTGATAAGTTGATTTATGTCCTGCCACCTAAAGCTTTTGCCCAACTGGATAACAACAATTGTATCTCAAATATAGATGACCTGTGTTTTAGCTATACCTATAATGAATTTGGAAAGATTGAAAGCAAAGGAACGCCCGGCAAGACTGGTAAAGACTATATCGTTTACGATGTGAATTTTCGCCCGGTACTCACCCAGACACCTCAGTTGCATGATTCGCTAAAATGGGCATTTTCAGTCCTGGATCCTTTAGGAAGACTGGTATGTTCCGGCCTTTATTCCGGAGCTGATAGCTTGGGATACTGGAATGATGTTTTAAAAGGGAATATTCAACCGAAAGTCTATTACGATGCCAACAGTAATATCGTTCCGGAAGAATTGACCCTTGAGCACTGGCTGATAAATGGTTCTGCCGGAGATGGTCAACCCGACAGCATTTTTAATTGTCAGATACTTACCTTCAATTATTATGACACGTATGATCAGTGGCCGGCAAACCTTGTCACATTTGATAGTAATGATTCCGCATGGTATATGTACAATACCGGTGCAGTATATCCCAGGCCGTATTATTTTGCCAACGGAAAACTAGTGGCTAGTCGTACCAGAATACTCAACAATGGCGTATCCAATAATTTCGTGAATGAATGGATAACCAATGTGAATTTCTATGATGAAAAAGGCAGGATTATTCAGACTCAGACTTTAAATCCATGGAATATTGATAATTGGGACATAAATACTACGCAGTATAACTTTGCTGGCAAACCCATACTCAGTATGGCGCATCATCATAGCTGGCAGCAATCGCAAAAGCCACAGACGGATATCTATACAAAATTTATCTATGGTGATAAAACAGGACGCCTTTGGGGGGTAGAACAAAAAATTGATACCTGTGCCTGGGAGTCTTTATCTACATACGCGTATGATGAGATGGGACGTGTAAAAACGAAATGGCTTGGCGGAAAGGCAGAGGTTCAAAACTACACGTACAATATAAACGGTCAACTTATAGGTATCAATGCCTCACAGTTGATGGATACATTAATAACAAATGACTCCATGACCTACTGGGAGGACCTGTCACGCGAAACAGGCTTTAGCCGTCCCCGGTATGATGGTGCTGTTTCGGGTTTCAGATGGCGTTCTGCAGGAGGCCCCGTTATGGCGTACGGGTATAGCTATGACAATGCCGGGCGTATGACCGGGGCAGAATACAGAGATGCCAGTTATAGCGCAGGTAGCTACAACTGGAACAAATCGAACCGCGATTTTTCGGTGTCAGGTATTACCTACGATGCGAACGGCAATATCCTCACGCTCAACCAGAGAGGGTACGATAAAGGGTACAACCCAGCCGATATTGACCAATTAGAGTACTACTATGATAGTGGTAACAAATTATTGCGTGTCGAAGACAATACCAGCTTGTATAGTCCGATACATGATTTCGAAAACAAGAATGCAGGAAAAATAGATTACGATTATGATGCAGATGGTAACCTAACCGCAGATGCAAATAAAGGTGTAAATCAGATTGCATATAATTACCTTGATCTACCACTTTCGGTTAACACAAATAGCGGCAATATCCAAAATATATACGATGCGGCGGGTACCCTTTTACAAAAAACCATTACAGAAAATAATATAACCACCGTCTACAGGTACTGGGGAGGGTTAGTGTACAAAGAAGATAGTCTTCAATATATACTAAATGAAGAAGGGCGTGCCAGATGGTTAGCGGATAGCTCGAAGTATAAATATGATTTTTTTGTAAAAGACCATCTTGGAAATGTGCGAACAGTAGTCACATCTGACGTGACATTTGATACAATTGGATATCATGCAGGATTTGAGGTTGTTTCATCCACTATAGAAGAGGCAATATTTCATAATATCAATAACGTTCGTGATTTTGGGCCAGTCACTACGGCACCGGATAACCTATACAGCGGATGGTTATATGGTTCAGACCCTGATAAGCAGGTCGGAGCTGCGTTACTTGTACATGCTATGGCAGGTGACCAGTTTAACCTGAAGGGGTACGGTTATTATGAAGACACGAGTACTGCTAATTTCAATACCTACGCATTGCCGGAGGATATGCTTAGCTCATTGCTAGGCGTACTTACCGGCGGAGCTTCCGCAGGTGGAGCTGAAGGTTCTCCTGATCCGGTAGAGACAATAAATAATCTGCTGACAACAAATAATTATAATATCTATGAAAATCTGCGTGCTAGCGCCAATGATCCTAATTATCCGCAGGCATATTTGAATTATCTTGTCTTTACCGAAGATATGGTTCTGGATGAAGCCAGTAGCCAGGTAGTACAATTGAGGGGACAAGCAGGCAGTTGGACACTTATGGAAATACCCGGCGTAATGACAATGCCGCATAATGGCTATTTACTATGCTATTTTAGCAATCAGTCAGCTATGCAGGTGGCAATCGATAATATCTATGCGATTCACTACAAAGGGAGATTATTGGAGGAACAGCACTATTATCCGCATGGGCTGGTAATTGAGGCTGGAGGACAGCAAAATACTCCGCTGAAAAATAAGTACCTTTATGAAGGCAAAAAGCTGCAGGATGAACTAGGACTACAATTGTATGATTTCCATGCCCGTCAATATGATCCGCAAATCGGCCGTTTTTGGGGAATTGACCCTATGGACCAGTTCCCGAGTGGATATACGGGGTTAGGTAATGACCCCGCTAACATGATTGACCCGAGTGGTATGGCGGCCATTGGAGCAGAGATAACTGCAAAACCGCAGGAAAAAAGAAAAATTATTGGACCATCAGGTCCTCCGTCTCAAGTACCCGACATGCGTATCCCGACAGAAGTACCTAATTATGAGGCAGCTCTTGATGTAAGGAAAGGAATGATGGATGAATTTGAAAGGCGGAGTACAACTATGCGAATACATAGCGCCTTGGCCGATATTAAAGAACATACCAAAGAGGGGGAGATACCTCAGGCTTCCATTCAGGATTTGGCGAGGAGAGTAAATAGGAATACAGATGATGTAATGGATATTGTTGAAGAGTTAGCAACAGCTAAAATAAGCGATGCCGATATACAAAGAGGATTAGATGCTGGCATGAACATGGATGATATATATGCCGCATATGGGGTGCACGCAAAAGGAAGTTATAGCACGTCACAAAAGGAGGTTCTTAATATTGCTAAAGACAAAAATACGTTCGCACAAAATAGACCACATGACGTTTCGTGCAGAGGAGGTTGTCAGGTTATTGATCAAGGGGAGAAATTATTGAATGAAGCAGCAGGGAGTTTAATTCTTTTTGCAACTGCAATTACCACGCCAATAATTAACCAAACTCATCAAATTATAAATGAGGGATTTCATGATGGTGCACCTTTTTATGAAGAGAATAGAAATTGGGTAGTACCATATACGTTGGACGAGAACTGGAACTTTAGTCGTCAATCTCAAATGATGTCAGAAACCCTATCTTGGGATGATGGAAAAAAGGTCATGAATGCAACAGTTAATTCAGTATCTTCATTTTATCCTGTAGAAATTCTGACAAAATATCCCATTTTGAACACGAAAGTTGGTGAATTTATCATTGGTAATGTTGTTCAATATCCTGTACAATATGGCTTTCAAAAAATTCAAAAATTTAAAAAATGATGAATGCAGCAGTGTTTTTATTAATGAGACTTATATTGCAAATAATTTTTTTATATCCAGGTGCATTTATTAGATGGATTTTTACAGGATGTCGGAACTCCTTTAAAGAGACATTGAAAAATGGTTCTGCGTTTATTGATGGTTCAATTGGTTTTATTTTATTCCTTCTAATATTAGTAATTTGTCTTAATGTTTAAGTTGATAAGTTTCCGTGTGTTTTCATTTTTGAGATTGATACTTTGCTTGGATAGTTTATGATAAGTAATGAACATAAGAACTAAATATTTCGGCTAATAATCATAAAAAATAAGAGGCTGTCTCAAAGGGCAGCCTCAAATAATTAAAAAGATGCCTCGTCCTAAAGAAAGTTGACACAGAAACAGTGTAACCGTTGTAAACAAAGGACAGTTCAGAATTTTGAACTGCACTTAAATACGACACCTGATACGCTCACTGCCGATGCCAGCTATGGCAGTGAGCAGAATTATGAGGTGATGGAGCAAAAAGACATAGCAGCATATGTGAAGTACAACTATTTTGATAAAGAACAAAAAGGCGCACGCAGCACCTTTAATGCAGACCAGCTTCATTACGACGAAGCGGAAGATTACGTTGTATGCCCATGGGCCAGCACATGCAAAACACCGGCACCTGCAAAGAACAAAACAGGAGTGGCTATGAGCAAACGGTCACCCGGTACCAGGCACCCAACTGCAATGGCTGCCCCCTAAGAGGAATATGCCATAATCAATAGGGCAACCGCATCCTAGAATGCAATCATAAGCTCAGAAAACTCAAAGCACAGGTGGCACAACGACTAAGGAGTGAGGAGGACATCCGAAAACGAAAGAAACGATGTGCGGACGTAGAACTCATATTTGCCAACTGGAAACAAAACAAAGGTTTTCGGCTGCGCGGTAATGATAAGGTGAGCATAGAAAAAGGGCTCATCTCCATGGCCCACAACCTCCAGAATATGACGAAGACACAAAATCAACCTGTAAAAGAAGACAAGGCAGCTAAAGGTCCTGTCTCAACGGAATTGTTCCCAAAATTTCTTTCTCCAGATAACTTCTGCCCGCCCTAACTAGGCAAAATGAAAAAACCGCCTCAATTGGTTTTGAGACGGCCTCTTATTTTTTGTTATAGTAAACCTTACAATTTATTTATTGTGAAACAGTGATTACCAGTTCTTGATATAAGAGCTAGAAAATATATACCTGGCGTATATCGGTTAATATTGAGAGTCACTATTCTCGTTTGAGGTATAAAAGAATTTGTAAATACAACTGCTCCTAATGAGTTTACCAATTTTATCTGGATTTGCTCATGTAACATTTCCTGCTTGAGCGTAATGTGGAGTACATCATGTGCTGGATTGGGGTATACTGAAATATCCTCGCTGGAAACATCATTAATTTTTAAAGGGTCATACGTTTCATATACGTAGTGCGTTTTTCTGTCAATTAAAGTAGGTGCGGTGTAATCATAATAAACAGAAAGTATTGGGTTATTATTAGCATTGTATGTAACAATACGTTTTTTCTTTTCGGTAGGAACTCCATTCTGAATACCCACATACGAGATACTATCAGGTAGATTCTGACTGTTCAGGTGTTTGTATTCACCGTGGTCGAAGAAGGTGACACCCTGAAACCTGGAGGTGTAGAAATCTACTCCCGCTTGATAACCGAAACTATCCCGTGCGACAAGTGACCACCCGGCCTGGGTAGGATTTGAGCTATACGAACTCGTTTTGAGTTGATTGCCTGAGTAGTAAGTAAACAGGAATTCCTTTACATCGTGCCAGGTGTTATTACTAAATACGGCATTTTGCATCACTTTCGTCATGTTGCCGTTATTATCATATTCGTACCTATAAGCATTCACGGCATCATAACCATTGCTGCCATTTAGAATAAAGGCAGAATCGGTGAGTACCTTTCCCAGGGCGTCATATTTTATCTTTCTCAGTCCGTTCTCAACCCACTGATTGCTATTGACATCCCATATATACATTTTCACTTTATCAGCTAGAAACTGTGCGTTATAAAAAATTTGGGTACGGATATTACTGGAAGCTTGAATGATAACGTATTGTTTGCAATCTTCGACAAATCCAAAATTATTGTAGCTATTTTCCTGTATCTCTTTTAAGAAAAGCGTTCCAAGCCCGATATTCAGTTGATGCTGATATACACTATCGGCCATGATATCAGGGTGGCTATAATCGGCCTGGTTCATAAAATCACTCCGTATATCAATGAGAGGGTGGTATACCATTTCATTGAAATCAAATTTTGAACCTTTGCTCCCGGAATACCTGAACTCAAATGAATCGTCATTATTCGTGAAAGTAGTTTTAGTAATTACATCGTACGACCTGATTAACCGCTCTGCAGTTCCGGTAGTTTTTAATGCATTATTTGCTGTCTGCTTATGTAATGTCTTGTTAATAAGAGAGCTATATTGCACATAGCCTGTTGAATCATTTAGTTGTGCGAATGAACTTGCAGACATCATACAGGCAGCAAGGGTAAAATTCAGAAGTTTCATGTTTATATTATTTAATAGTAAAATTTATTTTTCTCACCACCTCTTTCCCAAAGCTAATCCTACAAACAAACTGGCCTGCCAGGGGAAAGCAGGCACCTCCGCCATAATAGGTAGCTTCTTCGTATAATAAGCAAAATTGCCGCCCAGTGTAATCGTCTGTACCAGATACTTTCCTTTGGCAGGGACAATAACGAATGCAGCCTCCGCAAAAGCTCCCGGCACCAGCTTCACCTCATCCAACCCTTTGCTCCATTTGCTGGCTCCCAAGATATTACCCTTCTTCAAAAACATATCCGCCGTGCTGTCCGTGTAGCGCTGCTCCAGCATATGCACCTCCGGCCGCGGGTAAATCAGCTTCAGGTAATAGGGTTTCAGCATCGCTAAACTAAAGCCACCCCCATAGCTAAAACTCACCGACAAATTATCCTCCACCACACCCGGCAGCAACAACAGCTCCCGGCTGTACCCCAACTGTAATGCATACAGGTTATTGATCTTGCCGAACACAAAAGGCGCCGCCTCCCCGAACTGCGGGAACGCATCCCCCTGCCGCTGCTGTTTGATTTGCTTCTCGTGTTTGATTTCCGAAAACGACAAAGACCACACATGCATAGAAGCCTTACCCGAACGCCTGGCGTAATACACGGCACCGCTCCAGCCATTGCTGTTCAGCCTGCCGCCTAAAGACAACTCATGCTCATACTTGTCCGCATAGCCCCAACGCTCCGCATGTTCCTTAAACTTCTTCAAACCCTTCTTACCACGGTCCAGCCTGTCGGCATACTTGTCCTTCACCTTACCGGGACGGTCCCATAACCCTTTCTCCTGCGCGTGACACACAAAGCCACCCGCCAAAAACAAAAAAACAGCCAGTAAAAAACAACCCGGAAAAATGCGATAGGATAACATACGATGAAAACAGAAAAATAAAGACAATGATAGCCAAAAAACCAATAAAATAGGCGATTTTTGCCCCTGTTTTTAAGAGAAGAACCCTATTTTGTATCCATACATGCGCATCACCCCGAACATATACATTACCCTCATACTCCTGTGCTACTGCTTGTTGCATACCACCGCCATCACTGCCCAGCCGGAACAACTTTATAACCGTTTCCAGTGGCACAAATACAAATGGCGCACCTTCCATACCAAAGCCTTTCACGTATACTTCCCCGCAGGCTACGACAGCGCCTGCGCCTACATCGTCCGCGAGCTGCCCTTCGCCATGAAAAAAGTCAAGCACAACATGACCACCACCTTACTCAAAGAACCCAACGTCATCATCTACCCCTCGCAAGACCAGCTCTACGAATCCAATATCGGCCTCTATGAGCCCGAACGCTACCCGTTCCCCACCTTCCTGCAAACCGGCAACCGCATGGTCATCGCCTATACCGGCAGCTACGAAGACCTGAAGCAGCAACTCTACGAAACCATCGCCCGCTCCATCTGGGACAACCAGCTCAAAGAAGACCTCAAAGACCAGCTCAAAGGCGCCGAAGCCAACAATAAAAAAATACCCTACTGGTTCAAAGAAGGTGCTATCCGCTACTTCGCCCACGGCTGGCCCATAGACGCAGAAGACCAGCTCCAAAAAAGCTTCCGGCAACAACACTTCCAAAGCTGGGACGCCTCCATCAGCTACCAGCCCCGGCTCAGCGGGCAAGCCTTCTGCTACTTCCTGAACCAATGGTACTACCCGCAGGCCACCACCCAGGCCTGGCAGCAAATGAAAAAAAAAGACCTCTACCGCGCCCTGCGCCTTATCACCAAAAAGCCTATGGACACCCTGTTCCACCAATGCCTGCAGTTCTATGCCAACAGGTTCGCTACACCCATAATCATGGACAGCACAACAGGGACCCATTATAATACCCGAACCATCCCCCGGAAAAAAGGCATCCTGGTAACACAGCAACTCAGCCCCGGAGGGACATACTTAGCCTATACCACCTCCCGGAACAACAAAAGGACCCTGTATACCTGTGACCTGAACACCCGTACCACCCATAAGATCACCACCTATAACCTGCCGCCCTGGATCAACGACTATAGCAAAGACCCGTACCCGCTCATAGAATGGAAAACGGACAGGGAACTCATCGTTACGGACATAGAAAAAGGGAAGCTCACCATCAACCGTTATACCCCGGCTGGCAGCATCCTGCAGAAAAACCACCTGCCCGCCGTAGACGGCATCCGGCAACTGCAGGCAGATATAAAAGACAATACCGTTATCCTCAGCGCCTACCGTAAAGGACAAAGCGACATCGTAGCCTACGATATGAACCGGGAACGATATGCCCCCTATACCAGCGACCCTTACGATGACGGGAACTTTACCATCACAGGCAACGGCACCCTCATCTTCCAATCCAACCGGCCCGAAAAAGAAATTAAAAAAGGGGACACCCTCCGGCTGCAAAGCGGGCTGTACCAGTTAAAAGGAAAAAGCATACAGCCCTACCTCAAAGACACCCCGGCCTACAATCACTGGGACCACCCCCAAAACATAAACGACAACCGGGTACTCGCCACCAACACCCTTACAGGGACGGAAGCACCCGTAATCATTAACAGTAACAAAGATTACATCCCGCTATCCACCAATCAATCCCAACCCTATCAGTACCTGTCAGGAAAAAAAGAAATCGCCCTGTATACCCTGCAAGCAGACAGCATTACCATCACCTCCATACCCGTGGCAAACTGGATAGAACAGAACAGGGAACAGGCAGCCAAAGAAACACCCATAACCCCCTGGCTCACAGACTACCTGCAGACCGCAGCAGAGCAGGCACGCACCGACTCCATCCTGCGGGCAGCCAAAGACGATAACCCCACCTTCCTGGAAGGCGTGCTTGTACCTAAAAACGCCAAAGAACAAGCCAAAGCCCGGGAAGACAGCATCAGCCGCTCACTCGACTATTATCCTAAAAAAGTAAAACCCTATATCCTGCAACTGCACAGCGCCTACTTTACCGCCCGGGTCAACAACGACTACTTCATCAACCGCTACCAGCCCTACCTGAACTACCAGGGAATGTTCAAATTCCCCGAAGTGGGCGGCATGGTGCAAGGCGGCTTTACCGACCTCTTTGAAAACCACCACATCAACATTGCCTTCCGCCTGCCCGCAGGCTCCGAAGGCAGCGACTTCTTCTTCCGCTACCGCAATACCGCCAAAAAATGGGACTGGGGCCTTGAATACTTCCGCAAAGTAGAAAGCCTGCAACCCGACCCCAAAAGGGAATGGGTGGATAAGGACAACAAGCCCTATCAACCCTATCCGGGCACTGCTAAAGTAAAGACCCACTACTACAGTATCAGCCTGCGTTGTCCCATTACCTACTACCTCTCCGCAGGTATACAGACAGCAGTAAGGATGGACCGCACCATCTTCCTGGCCACTGAAGACTACAGCCTGAAGTTCGAAGACATCAAAAGCACCTGGTCTATTAATACCCTCGACCTCGACTACCACAAACTGCAACCCACCATACCCCTGCTGCACAAAGGCTACAGCGCAAAGCTGATGGCCGATATCTTCAAAGGCTTCAGCCAGGAGGAACCCGCATTGCTGGGCCTACAGTTAAAAGGGGAATATGACCTGCCCATTTACAAATACATCACACTCGTAGCCAAAGCACAGGCAGGCTATAGCAAAGGCGACAACTACCTGCTCTATAACCTCGGCGGCACCGACAACAACCTGGTACCTAAAACAGACACGACCGTACACTTCCCGCAAAGCGCCCCCTATGCCTTTCAAACCCTCGTTACCCCCTTCCGGGGATACCTGCAAAACAGGCTCTACGGCAACACCTATGCCGTAGCCAATGCAGATATATACTTCCCCCTGTTCCAGACACTCATACCTATAGAAACACCCCTGAACTTCATCAACTTGCTGCAACCCGGTATCTTTACCGATGCAGGCACCGCTAAAGAAACCTGGAACAAAACCTATGCAAAACAAGGCATCCTCTGGTCTTACGGCCTCAGCCTGCGGACCACGCTGGCCAATTATCCCTTGCGGCTGGACGTGGCCTGGCCCGGCACTTTCAGTAAAAAGCCCGTCTGGTATTTTTCACTCAACCTGAAATAACAATATGCGCCTGTTTCCCATCCATAGCACCCATGCCATCGTGACCACCATAGCCACGGTACTCCTGCTGTGCACGGGACAAGCCATACACGCACAAACCACTAAAGAAAAAGAAGACCGGTTACTCATCATTCTCAACGGCGCTGCATCCATGCAGCAACCATGGATAACGGATACCGACAGGTACCAGGCAGCTATAAACATCATCTGGCGACTGGCCAACACCCTGCATGAAGCCAACCAGGAGGTAAGCACCGGGTTGCGGCTGTACGGACACCAATACAGCACCGGCCAACACATTTGTGCAGATACCCGCATGGAAGTACCTCCCGGTAAAGACAACCAGGCAAGGCTCTACCTGCGGTTACAGGACATCACACCGAAAGGGGAAGGGTCACTGGCATACGCCCTGCAAAAAAGCTACGAGCAGGATTTTACAGACACCGCCCGGTACCGCTACAGCCTGCTTGTAGTTACAGACACAACCAAAAGCTGCGAAGGAGACCCCTGCGCCACACTCGATAAATTCCGCGAGACTTACCGCCCCTATAAGCTGTACGCTATCCTACTCGCCAATCAACCCGTAACGGGAACACCATCATGCTATGACCGGGCCTATACAGTGGCCAATAGTGAACAGGCAGCAAAAGCCATCCGGGAAATCGTCAGCGATTTTCCAAAAGGTAAAAAGCCGGAATTCTTTCAACCGGCGGCACCCCGCAGGCAACAGGCAACAGATAACTGGCAAACTGCAAAAAAGGAAGCGCCGGAAAAAAAGCCGGAAGTAGCAGCAGTGCCCACAAAGAATATTCCGGCAAAAGAGGTTGTGATAAAGGAGCAGTCCCGTATCACCACCGACACCCCTGAATACGGGTATATAAACCTGCTGTACACTAGCCTTCCGTCTACGCTCAGCCTGTACCGGTTAGGGAAAGGCTGGGGCATCAGCAAAGTAACCATCCCCGGCTTCCCGGGCAAATCCGGCCAGCGGGTAAAAATCCCCGAGGGCAGTTACCAGTTGCTCTATAACAATGCCACCGATACCCTGACCTTCTTTATAAAAAAGAACATGATTACCGATGTGAAATTACCATGAACAAACAACAACAAACTGATAATATGCATTGCCGGACTGCGGCAGGAGATTGACGATAGTTTTGGCGGGTAATAAATCCGCTTTTCATGATCAAAACACGCATTGCTCCTTTACTCGCCGTAGTCCTTTCTTTACTTCTGGTCTCCTGGGGCACCACCGGGCACTTCACCGTCGGGCTGATTGCCGGACGACACCTGGCCCCGCAGGCAAAAAATGCCGTCGAAGACCTGTTAGGCCCGGAGTCCCTGGCAGAAATCAGCACCTGGGCGGATGACGTGCGCGGAGAGCCGGAATACCGTTATACCGCCCCCAGACATTATATCAATCTGCCATTGGGATTGGACTATGCTGCGTTTGCGCAAACCGTCAAATCACTTCCAGGTGATAATGTCTATAAGGCAGTGCTCAAATACGAACAGGACCTGCGCTCGCCGTATACCTCCCGCAAAGAGAAAACAGAGGCATTGAAATTCCTGGTGCACTTTATCGGCGACCTCCATCAACCCATGCATGTAAGCCGGGCGGCAGACAAAGGCGGCAACACCATACAGGTGCGTTATCAGCAGGAAGGTACCAACCTTCACGCAGTCTGGGACAGCAAACTGATTGAAGAGGAACATAAGGATTATAAAGAGCTGGCAGAACAATACGACCAGGTATCTGCGCAACAGGTCAGCCAATGGCAAAATGAGGACCTGATGCACTGGCTTTGGGAGAGCTACCAGATAAGCAGTAAGCTCTATAAAGAAGTGGAAGACGGGGACAACCACTCCCTGAAAAGTGACTATTATAAAACGCACATTCCGATAGTCCGCCAACGCATTGAAATGGCCGGGGTCCGTCTGGCAGGAGTACTCAACCGCATCTTTGATGACACCTATACATTCCCTGCTAAAAGCGATGCCGCACCCGCAGTAACAGCAACGCCTGTGAAAGCAGAAGAGGCGGGCAGGCATATCGGGGAATATGCAGTCGTTTGTTACAGGATATACGGTCACAAAGCACTGGACGGACTCACACTTGTCAACCTCGGCGCTGATTACCCAAACAGCTTAATCACCGTCGTTTTAAAGGGTGATGCGCGGAAAGCGTTCAAGAAACTGGACGGCAGGAATGTCTGTGTTACCGGCAAAATAGTGGACTATAAAGGCAAGCCTGAAATCATCGTCTATGAGCCGGAAAAGTTCGCGTTAAAATAGCCGGCGAATTCGATACCCCGGAACACCGCGAATCACCCCCCGGATTCTGCCCGTACCCTCCCGAAATTATCGAACCCTGTAACCCCTTCGCCCCTAATAATATTATTGGCCCTGCATACCATCATAGGCGCCCTTATTAACCAGTTTTTACAGGCGGCATTTTATTTGACACCTGGCTTCCGCATCGCTTATCAAACAGTGCTTCTCCCGGAATGAGGGGGTTCCGGGAGTGCAGCAACTGACCCAGACAACCCAGGAATAACCGATGAATAAAACAGAAAATGATCCGTGGCTGACCCGGCGGCAGGCCGCAGCCTATACCAAATTCAAATACGGGACCCTTGCCGTATGGGACTGCACCCGGCGCTATGACCTGAAGCCACGCAAGATCGGCCGCGCTGTGCGGTATAAAAAATCCGACCTGGACCGTTTCCTCAACGAATACCACCTCGGGGCAACGCGCGGCGGCAGCTAGCCCGTTCAAAGAAGCAATACCTACGACTATTACCCGAACCTGACAGGAGCATCAATGAAAATTGAATATGCCCGAGGCATCCCCCTGGCCAAAATTCTGCTGAAAGCAGGGCTGCGCCCCCTGAAACCCAACGGCCCGGGGCAACACTTCCGCTCGCCCTTCAGCGAAAAAAAATCCGTCCGCCTGGTTGTCGATACTGCCGCCAATACCTGGACCGACACCGGGACAGGGCAGGGCGGCGATACCATTGACTTTGTGATGTGTTTCCTGGAGCTGAACGGGGAACACCATACCGTCGCCGACTGCCTGCGCTGGATCAAAAACATGCTGCACCAACCCGTAAAGGCTGACCTGTCACCCTTTCCCGACTACACCGCCGAAGACAAGCGGTACCAGCTGCGCGGTATCCTGCCGCTCTCCAACTTCCTGCTGCTGCGCTACCTCGGCAGCCGGCAGATCAGCCGCGAACTGGCCTCTCTATACCTGAAAGAAGTCCGCGTCTTCGACACCCGGGAACAGCAACTGTTCCGCGCCCTCGGCCTGCGCAACGAAGAGGGCGGCTTTGCCATCCGCAACAGCTTTCACAAAGCCCATACCGCACCCGCCACCATCAGCTTTATCCGGGGAAGGGTACCCGGCTCCGGCCGCGTCCACCTATTCAAAGACATCTTTGACTTTTTATCCGTACTCGTCCAGCTGCAACGAAAACAACTACGGGAAGACAGCATCATCCTCAACAGCTATAGCTGCCTCAATGACGTGATGCCCTATATCAGCGGTTACGGGTACAGCGCCGTGCAGACCTGGCTGCCCAATGATGAGGCCGGCAGGCTGGCTACTGCCAGCCTCGCAGCGCAGTTCAGCACCGAAGAACACCTGCTGCATATATCCATGAACAGCGTCTATGCACCACATAAATCCCCGAACGACTGGCTGATTGCCTCCCGGCAATAATGTCCCTTGCCACAACCACACTGATAGAAGCAAGTTCATGAGCTACTACACGGAAAACCTCGCCGACTTCGGCTACCGGGAAATCAAAATCCTGCGGGATACACTGGATGCCTGGCTCGACACCGGCCTGCCCCAAGGCTTTGAAGACCGGGGTGTTAAACCCGCCATGAACACCGGCAGCGGGTACGTGTTCCTGGTCAATGAAGACTACCAGGTCGCCATGCTCCACGAGACAAAACTGGACCTGTTCCACAGCCTGCCCTACAGCGGCAGGGAAGGGTTTTTGTCCGACCTGGTCGATGAATACACCCCAGACGAACTCCACAGTGAAGACACCGAATACATCATCAACGCAGCCGATATCGCCGGGTTCGCCCTGCAGCCACCCTGGGCCGCCCCGGAAACCACTCCCGGTCCGGACATCGGATGAGCGCACCTTTTTTATTCCACAAACTTTTATCCCACCAACAGAAAGGTATCACCATGCAAACAGCCACCGAACAGCCACCGCAGACAGACAAACCGCAGCCGGACCTTTACCGGAAACTGAGCGACAACGTTGCAGGCCACCTCGAAGCCGGCCATACCCCCTGGCAAAAAAGCCCCGCTGAAAAGGAAAGGCTTCCTGCACCCGTTCATGCCGTTTCCGGAAAAGCATATACCGGCATCAACACATTCCTGCTGTGCTGCGCGGGCCTGCAACACCGGTATACCAGCCATGAATGGGCAGGCTTCAACCAGTGGAAAGAGCGGGAGGAAAGTATCCGCAAAGGAGAGAAAGGCACCCTGCTGGTCTACTATGACACAGGAGACAGGGCGGAAAGCGGTGAAGCCGGGAAAACCACCCTCAAATCCTATGTAGTATTCAACCGCTGCCAGCTCAGCAGTTACCGGGAGGAAACACCTGTTTCACCGCTGCGGCCCCTGACCGACCGCCTGGCAGGCGCACAGGCCATTGCCGCCCATACGGGCGCAGAAATTGTCCATAAAGGCAAAAAAGCCTTTTATGACCCGACTGCAGACCAGGTGCACCTGCCCAGTCAGGGCAGCTTTAAAAGCAGTGCAGGCTGTACCGGGGCAGAAAAATATTACGGCGCCCTGTTCCGGGAACTGGTGCACTGGACCGGCCACCCGCAGCGCCTGAACCGCACCTTTGAACGGCTGGGTACGGATGCTGCGGTAGCAGAAGAACTCATCGCCGCATTCGGCGCTTTCTTCCTGTGCACGGAACTGGACCTTGCAGTGGTACCGGATAAAACGCCGGCCAATATCACCGCCTGGCTGGAAGCCATGAAACGCAACAAATACCTGATCACCACCGCGGCCACTGCTGCATGGAAGGCAGTTGGGTATCTCCATGCACAGCCCGTTGTGCCGTAATAAATGGCATACAGCAGGAAGCGTATGCAGCCCTGTGCATATGCTTCCCGTCTGCCGGTTTACGATATGCTTTCATCAGCTTTCTGTAATGGCCGTTGATGCTGGTACACAGGACATTAACTGAAGCTGCTCCCGTCACCAACTACAATTTTCCTCTGCCTGCGGCATTCCCTGCCAACCAAAATTGCAGCCGGTTTGGTCGCTCAGTCTTCAGTTGCGCCATGTCCTGTCAGCATCAACCACCACAGAAAGGACTATCAGATGACTGCAACAGATACAAAACCAGCCACCCGCGAACCATCGCAAAAGACCGATCTCTACCAGAAGGTAACGGATACCATCATTCAGCAGCTTGAAGCAGGCGTTATTCCCTGGCAGCGCCCATGGAAAAATGGAGACAGCCAGTTGCCCGGTATTCCCCGCAACGCGGTTTCCGGTAAACACTACCGCGGCATCAACATCGTATTGCTCTGGGGCACCTCCCTGCAACAGGAATACCATTCCGACGAATGGGCCACCTTCAAACAGTGGCAGGGGAAAGGAGAAAAAATCCGCAAAGGAGAAAAAGGCAGCCTAGTCGTATACTATGATACCTTCGAAAAAGAAACCGACGGTGAAATCAAAAAAATCCCCTTTCTCAAATCCTCTGTCGTGTTCAACCGCAGCCAGCTGCAGGGCTATGAAGCTGAAGTCTCCGAACCGGAGCACACAGGACAGCTCTGGGAAAAAATAGACCCGGTCGAAGACTTCGTGCAGCGCACCGGGGCCGGTATCTACGAAGGCCATAAAGCTGCCTATTGCCGGCTAACCGACCGGATCTTCATGCCACCCGCTGAGGCGTTTATCACCACGGCTACCTGCACCGCTACAGAAGGGTATTATTCCACCCTGCTGCATGAGCTGACCCACTGGTCCGGGAGCCCCCGGCGCATGGACCGTGTCAAAGGCAAACGTTTCGGTGATCATGCCTACGCCTTCGAAGAACTGGTTGCCGAACTGGGTGCTGCCTTCCTTTGTGCCAAATTCCATATCACCACATTGGATAAAGGTGATCATGCAGCCTATATCGACGGCTGGCTGAAAGTCCTCAGAAGTGAAAAACAGTTCCTGGTCGCAGCCGCCAGCGAAGCATCCAAAGCATCCGATTACCTGCTGTCCCTGTCTGCCGGGACCTGAGCCGGGAGCGCCTGCCCGCAGGCAGGCGCTCTTTACCCTTCCTGTAGCCCATCTTTTTCGCAGGGATATGCCCGCCAAAAAGCATAGCGGCTCCTTAGGAAAGAAATTGATGGTTACAGCGAAGGGATAACAGGGGGCACTCTTTTCACTAAGAAGAATTTTCGCTCTGCCTGCGGCATTCACCCGCCCATCCAAAATTCTTCCTGTTCATTCGCTACACCCCCTGTCGGGCATCCCTTCTAACCATCAACCTCTGAAAGGAGCTACTATGAAACTTTTTAACGAACACCAATACCGTCAGTTGCTGGAAAACGGGCAGCCGGAAAACAGGGATAAAGACCACCCGCCCGTCGTGCAGGTGACCATGCCCTTCACCGACTGTGTCTGGCTGCTGTCCGAACTTGATCCCGAAGAGCCCGATATCGCTTTCGGGCTTTGCGACCTGGGCTTCGGGTTCCCGGAGCTCGGCTCCGTCAGCATCAGCGAGATCACCTCGGTGACCCATCCCGTGTTTCCCGGTGTGGGAGCCTACTGTAACCCGCTGTTCGAGGGCAAATACCCGATGTCCGTTTACGCTGATGCGGCAAGAAGTGAAAGACGCATCGTCTGGGATGATGCGATTTTGCAGCGCTTCACGAAAAAAGCAAAAGGCAGCCCTAAGCCTGAATAACTTCGGAAACTCCCGGTCCGCCGGGAGTTTTTTTATGCCTGTTTTGAAGAGACCTGTATCTCCCGGATGACAGGTCCGCCGTCTTCTTCCAGCGCCGCATACCTGCTTTCCGTGCATCGGATGATTTTATTGGCCTGCACCATCAGCTCGAAGAACAAAGGCTCCAGGCCCTGCCCAAAGATGGAGACCTGGTGCGTGGTATATTCCAGCAGGATAACCCCTTTTTCCTGCTGCCAGGTACAGGTGACCAGGTAGGCATAATTGAAGAACTGCATGGTGCCGTCCTGCAACACAAAAGCCAGGTTGCGGATATTGCCCCCCGAGCTATGGTAACGGGCATCCGCCGCCTTGCCCTGCGGGGAAGCGGGGTCATTCTCCATATATTCGTCAAACCGCTGTTTATAATCCTGGTCCATAATCTTCATCTGGTGTGAAAGGTTCGATATTTCCCGGCAGCCGCTCCGGGCCGGCAGGAAGGCTATCTATATCCAGGCCCTGTTCCCTTTGCCGGATCAGGACATGCTCCAGGTGCATCCGGTCTTTGTCCCGCAGCAGTTCCATCGCCGCCGTCCGGTCACCGCCGGCTGCTGCACTGGAAAGTAACAGCTCCTTATCATCCGTATAAATATGCACCCGTTCCCGCGCACGGGACACCGACACGTAAAACTGTTTCGCGTTCGTTGCCGGAAAAGTGCTGGCCGGCTGTGCGATAAAAATCTCATCGACCGTTTTGCCCTGTGCTGCATGGGAAGTGATGCAATGGGCATGGGCGATATGCCCGAATTCCGTACCGATACTGTACACACTCTTGCTCTGTGCATGCTGTAGCACCAGCCCATGCTTCTTTGTGGCAGCCACTACTTCTAACACCAGTCCGTTGTCCAGCCTTTTCCCCGACCTGTCGAAACCATTGCGCGTGATCTGCAGGCTGTCCCCTTTGGCCACCGTCATTTCCGAGCGGCGGTATACATCAAACTGCTCCGTCCTGTTTAAATCCAGCCGCACCGTTTTGCCCGCCGTATCCCGCAGCAACACTTCTTTTTCCCCGGTATCCGTTATCTCCCAGCGGCTGCCCCGCCTGACGCCCTTCCTGTTCTGGTTGAACTGCACCCAAAAACCCTTTTGCAGGTTGCGCCTGTCCGTTTTCTGTGCCGCCGTCAGGTTGAGGTTCTTCAGCCGCTCCACCACCGTCTCCCTTTTACCGATATAGCCCGCCTCCTTCAGTTCCTGCCGGAGCGCCGCCGTAACGATATCTCCCTGCTCATGGGTAGGGGAGATCGCCAGCACCGCTTTCCCCGCCTTCAGGGCAGACATATAATCCGCCACCAGTTGCCGGTACCCGTCACCCGGCCCCATCTCCCGGATCGCCCCGATACCGTCCAGCTTCCGGAATCCCTCCGGGATATTCCCCCTGGACAAGTCGGCCACCGCCGCGCGGTATACCACCTCCTGCTGGCGGTAAATCCGGTCCACCTCCGCGCTGCGTATGCCCGCCACCGTATTCAGGATACGCAGGGCATCCCCGCGCACCACGCTGGCATGCTGCCGGGTATCGCCGCCTAAGATCAGCCTGGCCTTCTGCCGGCCAGCTATTTCCAGTAACCCCGCCATATCCCGGGTGCCCAGCATCCCCGCCTCATCCACCCAAAGGACCTGCCCGCGGATATCCTGCTGCCGCGAAGCACTGTGTAAAAATCCCGCTACCGTCCCCGCATCCGTAAACCCCTCGTCCCGGAGTACCCCCCGTGACGCCCTGGCCGTCGGGGCAACGACGACTACCCGTTTGCCCGCCTGTTCGATCAGCGATACCGCCTCCTTCATCAGCGTCGTTTTTCCCGCACCCGCCGCCCCACGGACGATGGAGACCATATCCGGGGTAGACAGGATATGGCGGATGGCCTCGCCCTGCTGCCCCGTCGCCCTGATTTCCGGCAGGTCGTCATATAAAGGCGCAAAGCTGTTTTTCCCCGCCCGGGCGAGCGCCACCATTTCCTGCTCTTCCTGCAAGACCTCCCTGGTCGTGCACATCGTGCGGCCGCCCTCCTGTATGCGGATGAGCTCCGGGGCGGTTTCGAGCGCCTCCAGTATCTGTGCCGCCGGTACCGGCGCGCCGATGCCATACTTCAGCGCCGTGGCCGCCAGCCTGGAAAAAGGCACCACCGAAGCCCGCTCAAAACAGTGCGACAAAGCATATTCCCGGCACTCCGGCGCCGTTACCTTCCGTTCCTGCGCAGGCTCCGCAGGCCCGAAACGGACCGGCGGGTGCTCCCCGGCAGGTTTCGACAGCGCCTCCTGTGCGCGTATCTGTTCCTTCCAGGCAGCCCTCAGCTCCGCCATGGTCAGCCCCGACTGTTTCTTCGCCCGTGTCCTGGCCCCGAGCGCCCCCAGTTCCGCAGCATCCGTAATGCCCTTCTCCCGGGCGACACGGCCGATCTGGTCCGTGCGCTTGGAGAACAGCGCGATGACCTCCTGCGGGATACCTTCCACCTCGAACGAGGTGTCCGTAGGCCGTACACGGTAGCCCAGCTCCACGAGTTTGTCGGCCATCCGCTTGTGGAACAAAGCCTGGAAATAAGGCATCTCCTTATTGACCTGGCGGAACTGGCCCGCCTTCAGTTGCTGCTCCGTATCATCCCAGGTCATATTGAACACATAGCAGTGCGCATGCAGGTGCGGGTCCGGCACAAAGCCATCCACCGGCCTTGCCGTCTGATGTATAAAATCCACCCACAGCAATTCCCCCGTGACCCGGTCTGCATAGACACCGTCCCTGCGTACCCGTGCCGCGGCCAGCGCCTCGATATCCGCCATCGTCGCCGCTACGCATTCCCGGAAAGCATCCGCGATATGCCCGTCTTTAGCCAGCGCATGGAGGATGGATACCGACTTGGGGACATGGAAATTGATATCATAGCCCACCGTCCGCTCCTTCCGGGTCCGGGGGGTGAGCGGGTCGCCCGTGACAGGATGGCGGTTCTCGCAGAGCGCGAAAAACGCCTCCCGGGTCACCGGGCCGGTAATGTCCAGCCGGCCGGACAGGCGCCCCCGGAACGTACCGCTGAGCTCCTGCCCGTCGATATAGTAATCCGATTTGAGCAGGGCCTCCGAATAATAAGCCTTGGCATGTCCTGCCGAGCTGCTCTGTATCATCCGTATCATGCGCACTTGTTTTCGTTCCTAAGCACTGTCAGCCGGTACCATCATCGCCGGCGGAGCAGTACAGCACAGCAGGGGCAGTGTTAGGACAGTTTTTGGATTTCGTATATGAGCATCAAACAATTCGTATCAGACTTCTTCCCTAAGCACAGCTTAGGGGGGTCATTGAGCGGTAAACGGACCTTCCTCTTCGTCGTCTTCCTCGTCTTCGTCCGGGTCAATAACGTCCTCCTCATCGTCGCCCGGCGTCATCGATTCATATAAATCCTCGCGCAACTTTTCATCGTTTGGCCGCGTTCCGTAAAACTGGAAGCCGGTATCCGACTCATTACCGTCCACAAACGTTGCCGACAATTCCCTGTTGCAGATCATCTCATCGATCTTGTCCATGACAAATTCGTCCCCCTTGGTATAGGCAGCCACATACCCCAGCGAGTAAACGATGGAACATATGAATAGAAGGTAGCCGATGGGCTGCGACAGGAATGACAGTATGGCACCGGCGATAAAAAATACGCCTGGCTCTGCCAATGTCTGGATACGTCTGAAATTTACCTTCCCGTCTTTCAGGAACCGTTCCGTAAAAAAGGGGTGAATCGTACCGGTGGACAGGCTGAACCGGGCGAAGTCAAAGACGGAAGGCTCCCGCCTGACCTCCCTGTAACGTTTGAAAAGGCAATAGATATAGGTGGCCGTGTAGAGATACCAGGTGCCGAAGTACTGGAGCAGGGTGGCGGCATCCATTTCCCCGTGCAGGTTATATTTACTGGACAGGAAAGGGTACGCAAGCAGGAAGAGGCCGATGACCACAGATACATAGAGGCCGAAATACCGCTCCCCGAAATTTTTACGGATCAGCATCTCGATCGGTACCCTGAACAGTTCCGACGCAGAGTAAAAATAGTCCAGCACGAGCATTTTAATGAAAAATTGCCTGCGGAACATAGACTGGTAGTACATTCTTTTTTTCATGGTGTTGCGTGTTTAAGTGAAACGTTGTTTAAAACTTATTTGTTTATGGTTCATGCCCGGCATGAGCTGTTTTCCCTGGGTATGGATGACCCCCTCGACCAGTCCCTTATTGGCCGGCCCGCCGGTTTTCAGTGCGACAAACTGTTCCGGCCGCAGGATGTATTCCAGTTTATAACTGACCGACCGGGTATGGCTGAATTCCCCGGCCATAGTAGCCGAGGTCTGGCGGTCCGGGGTATACCCCTGCCCGATGAGCTGGGAGGCATAGGTGTTCGTTTCCACATCGGCATTGGCATGGAATATCTTGGTGCCGAGGGTCCCCAGGAAACTCTTGACCCGGTATTCGCCCTCTTTACCGCCCATATTGGCAAAATAATTGGGAAGGTTCTGGGAGATATATACCGTGGCGATGCGGCTGCTCCTGGCTGTAGCCTGGTATTCCGCATCATGCTCGTGCAGGAAATTCTGCGCCTCGTCGGCCCACAGGAATACCGGCCTGCCATTTTCTGCGACACGCCTGCGCTCCATAGCGCGCTGCCAGATATACTTGAACAGGACCTGCGCATCCCTGCCGATCTTGTGGTAGTCCTTTACCGGCAGGTTCAGCAGGATGATCTTTCCATGCAGGCAATCCTCCGGCAGGAAGGTGGAAGTATGCCTGCAGAACAGGGAATAGACCGGCTCGCGCAGCAGGTTGTACAAAAAGCCGATCAGGTTGAAATCGATAATCGAACGGGTCTTTTCCGCCATGTTGCGGTACGTCTCCGTAAAAAAATGGAAGACGAAATTCATGGTACGCATATCGGGAAGCGCGTCCTGTGCAGCCCGGATAAAATCCGCACTGCTTTTAAAGCCGGAGGGATGGTCCTTCAGCCAGTCAGCTTTCCATGTAGCCAGCTGCGCCTTCACATTTTTGCTGGCCAGGTCGAGGGCGATACGGAAGGGGTCATTTTTCCGGGCCCGCTCTTCGGCTTCCTGTTTTTTCTGCTGCTCGGCCTCCTGCTGCGGCGTCAACGGCGGTTTAGGGCCGGTAGGGGCCGGGGGCTTGCGTTTCGGTGCCGCCTGGGCGATATCATAGAGCCGTTCCACCGTTACACTGCCATATGCCAGCAGGCAGAGGTCGATGGTATTGGACAGCAGCATGTCCAAAGCGCCTTCCCAGAAACCGTCCTCCGAACGGCCCGCGTTATTATCCCGCCCTGCCCGGATGACCGTTTTGAGGACCTGCACGATATTGAGCGTGAGTGATTTTCCGCTGCCGGCACTGGCAGACTCGTATTCCAGGAAATTGAAATGATGTTTGGAGCCCGGTTCCACGATGATCAGGTCCTGGAGTCTCCCTGCCGCCAGGCAGTATTCCTGCCAGAGTTCTTTTTCATCATGCTTGGCCGTAAGCACCAGTCCGCCGAAACGATGACGCAGATATTTGAGGGCAAGCGTCCTGCCGGAGCCGGAGGTCTTTCCCGAGCCGATGCCCCCGAATACCTGGACCCCTTCCACCGCATCCCGGATGGTCCAGTTTGCCGCATAGCCTTCGGAAGAAAACTCCATTAAAGCAGTATCCAGGTCAAATTTCAGGTTTGACATGATGTGTTCATGGTTAAAAGGGAGGGCCGGGGAACAGCCCGCCTGCAAGTATACAATCCGCCGCAGAATATTTTCCCGGGAATATTCCCGTCCCGGACGGTGTGAAAAATACCCGTCCCGCCGCCGCTTTTTTTTCCTAATATGGCGGTATCACGTACTGTAAAAACCGATACTATGGGAATGTCAATGCCGAAAGCATATGAAGAAAGGCTGCAGCAGCTCAACGACCCCGACAAGATCAAATACTTCCAGGACAAATGGAACGAATACGTCACCGCCAATGCGCATTATGAACGGGTCTATCCGCAACAGTTCGAAAGCCTGGCATACGGCAACCGTGCCTTTGGGGAACAGAAAACCATCGAGACCCCGGCAGAACAGATGCACCGGTACCGGGAAATGTTCGAAGCGGAGCTCGTGGAAAACATAGAAGAGAAAACGGCCGGCAGGGAAGAAATCTATGAAGAGCCCGACCATACCCCGGAAGAAGAAAAGGTGCACGATAGCCGCAGACAGAGAATGGAAGATTTCCAGGCTACATTTGAAAGTATGGAAACGCCGCAGGAACCGGCGCAAGGGCAGGGGACAGGCAAAGATAAAGACGACCTCGACCGTTCACTGGAAGCAGCCTTTCCCTGGCTGGCAGAACCGGAAGCAGGGGGTCCGGCGGAAGGTAAGGAAGCACCCAAAGACCTGCCTCAGGCACAGTACGATATAGAGGTAAACCTCTGGAGTTTTGACGGGCCGGATAAAGAGGATACAGACATCGAACCGGAAGCACCGGGCATGGACGACTACACCGATGACTGATCATTCCTTTTCCAGGTCATAGTCGTCCCTGTCCATATCGATATCTTTACCGGGATCGTGCCCGTCAAAATCATCCGGCAGTGGGTTCATCCAGGGGAACTGGTCTGTGACTTCTTTTTCCTGGTCCTTTTCTTTTTCTCTTTCTACGTCCTTATCTCTATCCGTGTCCCTATCCTTGTCATATTGCAGCGTACCGTCCGTAAAGCCTTCAGCATATGCGGCTGCGGACTGTTCCAGCGACTTTGCCAGTTGCCGGGATAGTTCCGGGAAGTGTTTATTCAGCAAATATCCCTCATTGAACCCTTTCAGGTACTGGGTATCCGGTGTTGTTTCCATGTGCTCGTTCATATCAGAAAGTGTTCAGGGCATTAGCTTCCAGGTATTCCAGTATGGAATCCCGGTCGTATAAAATGATTTTTCGCTGGGGCTGGGAATAACGTATTTTACCGGTATCGCGCAGGTTCTGCAAAGAAGTCCTTTTTACATTGAGCATTTGCATGGCCTCTGCAGGCGTGATCCACTTATTATCACGGTCTTTATCGTTTTTTTCTTTTATGCGCGCGACCACCTCTTCAATGAGTTTGTACAGCGCTGCGTCTTCAAGGCAGATGACTTCCATGGCATGGGGTTATACATTCAAAAATAATGATTGCCTGCTAAAATGAAAACAGGAATGGGTACATATAATGTTCCTTTGCAGTACTTGCAGCTAGATTGCAGGCATTTTTGTGAAAATTGTACCTTCGACAAAACACCATCATCACCATGCCTATCAACAAAGCCGCCCGGTTCAGGTTCGAAATTCTCGACGAATGCCTGAGGAATACCAAAAAGAAATGGTCCAAAGCAGAACTCCTGAGATTTGTAAACCGCAGGCTGGAACTGCATTATGGACCGGGAACCACCATATCTGTCAGCCAGCTCCGCTATGACCTGGAACACATGCAAACGGAATACGGCGCCCCTATTGAAATGTACCGGGAAGGAAGAAGCCACTATTACCGTTATGAAGAACCGGATTTTTCAATAAAAAACCTGCCCCTGGAAGAAGAAGACCTTGTAAAACTCAACACAGCCGTCAGCATTTTACAGCAATTGAAAGGCTTTACACTGGCAGACGAAATAGCCGAAATAGTCACCCGCCTGGAAAGCAAGTATAAATTCGTAAACCCGCAGGAGGAAAAGATTATCTCATTCGACAGCGTCCCCGTTACAAGAGGACTTGAATACCTCGAAGACATTTACTACGCTATCGTCAGAAAAAATACCCTGAAAATATCCTACCAGACCTTTCATTCAGCGACCTCCCGGGAAAGAATCATCCATCCGTACCTGCTGAAAGAATACAACCATCGCTGGTACCTGCTCGGGCATTGTGAAGAAACAAATGGCCTGCGGATATACGCCCTTGACCGCATGAAAGAGATCAGGATTTCAAAACAAGAGTATCGGCCAAGCCCTGATTTGAATATCGAAACCTATTTTCAGGATATCATTGGAGTTACCAGGCCGGAAAACGCAAGTGTCAGGCAAATCGACCTGATGTTTACGAATGAGTATGCTCCCTACATCCTGACCAAGCCCATTCACACCTCACAAACGGTCATCGAGCAGTACGAAGATGGCAGTCTACATATCCGCCTGCAACTCATGATTAACCCCGAACTCATCAGCCTCCTGCTTTCCTTTGGGCAAAATGTACGTGTGGTAGGACCGGAAACATTGTCACTGGAAATCCAGTCTGCAGCGCAAATACTACTGGACCATTATCAATAACTATCTCCGAACCCCTCCCTGGCCCTTGTATGGTCCCGGACGATGATCTCATAATAAAAGTCCACATTCCGGGTAGTGATGCAAACAGGCGTGATTCCACTACTGTCCCAGTCTCCATGCAACCGGGTAAAACTATTTACAATCGTCCCCAGCGGCTTGTCACACACCTTTCCCAAATACTTTCCCACGATGCCCGCGATATCCATAGATAGTTTGGTCAAAAGTGCAGAAGAACCATTACCATAGGTCAATTGATCCCATAGCGATTGATACACCTTATTATTCTTCACCTCAGCCAATATATCGGCTGTATTGCGCAACACCTCCCTGCTTTTAATAACAGAGCTCATTACGTGCACCTGCCCGGGTATAGTAGAATTGTCATCCGGTTCCCAGTAATATAATACCTTATTCACCGGTAAATACTCATAATCGCCAATGCCGGCAAACGAATGCAAATCTATATTGCCGCTTAACTGGCTGGCAACATCGCTGAACACGATCGTCAGGCAATATACGTTGGCATAGCCCGGGAAAGGCCACAACCGTACCGTGCGGTTATTTTTAATAAGCGGCGGCAGCATCCGCACTTCTATGCCCAGGATTTCACTGGATAGCGGTATGCCCCGCAATCTTCCATTTTTCAATTTATCGACAAGCGTCTGGATTTTCAGAGTTCTTTTATCATAAAACCTTAATGACATTACACGCATATTTTTATCAAAGCTTCTGTTTTTGCCTGCATTCTACCTGCACATTATTACTACGAAAAAATGTTTTATTGCTGCATGTATACTGCATACTTCCGTTGTTCCTTTGTGTTGTGATCGGAAGAAAAGATGACGACAGTTTCAGGAAGTAGCTACATACCCAAGGGCCTGCTACAGTCACACATCGCTAACGTTTACACCGGAATATTGCAATAACCAGAAACGGAGAACGTACATACCGCTAAGTTGTACGATTAACAATCATATTTTAAAAACAAAACACCATGAGTCAATTTAAAGGCCTTCAGCATTTTCCTATAGGTCCAGTCATTCTGACAACCTTTCCTGACCCGGAACGCCTGGAAGTTTCAGGATTTAGCAACAGCTCCTTTGACGGAGTATCCATCAACACCAACGGAGCATCAGAATGGGAAGCAAAATTTGCTCCTATTCAGATGACCCCCGGCACCGGCATGACCGCAACCTACAACATCCGCGACAATGCCGGTCGTAACAAAACCGTAGCCCAGACTGCCATATCTATCGACCCGGTTACCGGCAACGGCATACTGTCTGTGAACAGTAAGCTTATATGCAAGAACTTCCGCTTGGTAGGTACCCTGAACGGCAAGGAAGTATTTTCCCGCGATTACGTGAAACCGGAAGATACCAGCTGTAACTGGCTGGCCGTCGCGGCCTTCATCGTAAGCGCAGTGGTAGCTGCCTACAATGCGTTTGACTACAAAAAAGTAGTAGAGCGTGACGGTGCTGGTAACGTAACCAAAACGACCACCACCACCTCTTTCGGTGGGGCGGGTATGGTTGTGCCCGGTGATGGCACAGGCCATGGCTACGAAGGACAGCAGTACCAGGTGGACCATCTTTATATCGTGTCCACAGCGGATTTCGGTACGGAAGGGGAGCCCAATGATCTGCAGGGCGATATCAGCCATGTACAGCTGACTGGCTATGGTATGCCCAGGCTAACACTGCTGGATGAAACCTATACGGTTCAAGGGTAATGCAAACCCACACATTTAATAATAGCCTGCATTCAAATATGCAGGCTATTTTTTTGTGCAACCAATCCAGGGAGCTCTATGAAAAACTTCAGGTGTCTTTCCGGATTTTACAAATAGAAAAATAGAAACAGGAAAAGTAATATTGCATCCTTATGGATAGATTTACATTGTCATTCGTGCACGCGGGGAAACAATATGAACTGGAATCAAAATTAGTGAAGATGGGTTATATCCACCAGTTTCACGTTCACTATGAAAGCCGCACCCTTATATTTGAATTTGACGAGGAAAGACAATACCGCGTCATGGAAGCAAACCCGGCAACCGGTTATAACAATATCGACAAAGACCTGTTAGCTGCAATGGCTGAAGCAATATCCTCGTTGCATTAAGCAGGTGCTGATCCACTCAAAAGTTATTCGTTCAAAATGCCCCTCCAGTCCCTGTTCGGATTTTTCCTGACCTGGACGGCAATAGTAGCCAATATTTCATAGAAAGTGTCCGGGCCGTCAAACACAAGCATGGTCAATGAAAGGAACCGTAGTAGCTCTGAAAATTTATATTCCCATTCCTCTCGTTGCATAGCGTTCAGCCCCGGCAGTCCGGATATGATCTGGTACATTAATCACCCTGCGAAGAAAAAGTTGTCGCTGCCATACGCTGTTATAAACAATTCGTAATTTTCGTCCATCTAAGTGATTCAATTTTGCAAAGTAGGCACTATTCAGGACAATCACCTCAAATAAAAACGGGGGCAAAGCCCCCGCCGTATGCCCTTTCGGGCCTTCACCGTGAACAACCTTACTGCTAATTACGTTTAAACGTGAGTGTGTCTATATAATCCGTCCAGACATATTGATTAGGATTATTCGGATCAATCTTTCCGGTACGCCCTCCTTTCCGGTATATGCGAAAAGCCGCATTGTCTAGTTGGGCGACATTGAAATCCATTCCTTGAGTGGTCAGGACATTGTTTTGCAATATCCAGTTATCCTCGTCATTGCTTTGCGCACAATTATCGAATATCAGGACACTACCCGTACTAGCCCCTGTTTCAGTAAAGGTTAGGGTGCTGCCCTTGGCACAGCCGCTTTCCTTATCCTGGAAAAAGCCTGTGCCCGATGCCATGTCAACATCATAACCGGAAACCTTGTTTGAACTCACCGACACAAACTGCCATTTACCAGCAATCGATTCTGCAGATGGTGATGAAGGAGTAGAATTATTATCAGTATCGTCCTTTTTGCAGGAGTACAGACATGCCAAGACGGTAAGCCCTATGAGGGCAAAAGAAATCATCTGTTTCATCGTGTTGCTATTGTGTTTTATGGATTAGTGAATGATTGAAAATCTTTGACAGGTATTACCGGCGTTATCGTGGATAAAATAGCCCCCGCTAGGTAGTGCAGATACGTTGACTGCCTGAATGCCGCCGCTGGCATCAATACGCATCACAGGCTTGCCAGTCAAATCGTAAATCAGATACTCAGTTTGTGTGGCCGATTGAATAAACAACGTATTGTTTGCCGGGTTCGGATAAATATTGAAACCTGCTTCTTGCAGAGCTATCGAATTTACTCCTGTCGTTTCGTATTGCTCATAGTAATACAGGAAGCTATCCGGTGTGCCGAATTGCCCATTACCGTAATAATCTGAATTTTCCAGCCTTTCATACAGGCCGCCAGGACGGTAGAAATAATCGGAACGCGAAGCCGTATCCAGATATGGAGTGAAAAATTGGTCGCTTAGATGATACTTGCGGCTAATACTGTTGTTCGCATTTAGCTCAATGATTTCTCCGTTATCATCTTCCCATTGCAGATGCGTTATATCCCAAAACTGCGTTATCTGGGAAACATATTGCTGTGCAGTACCCGAATAAGCGAAGAAGCTGCGTCCGCTTGCTTCCCATCCCGCGCCAAGACCGTTATCAAAATAGTAGGTGCTTTGCAACAGGCGGTTGCTGGCATCATAGATAAACTCGCCTTTCTGGTAAGGATCCCAACCCGTACCGCTATTATAAAAATTTCTCGTGGAGTCCAGGTTGCCACCGACCCCGTAGAAATATTCCATTTTGTAGGAAGCGATATTGGCGGCGATATATATCGCACTATCAAGGATAATGCGCCCTTGTGCATCATAGACGAAATAATGCTTATCCTTGTCGCTGTAAGGCGTACTACCCGCCGAGTCACGCACGATGACCGTGGCGCGACTGCCATTGCTGTTATTGGTAACGAAATACTCGTATGTTTCATCATAATCCTCATGCCGTGAATGGGTCAAATTGCCACTGGCATCGAAATCGTGAAACACACTGCCGATAACTGCCATCGAACTGCCTGATTGTGTGAGCAACAGACTGGTATCCGACTGGATATAAAATACCGCCATCGGGTCAACCGCCTTAAAATATTTCATTGTGTATTGCACATTGCTCAGGTAACTGTATTCATCGGTCAGCATCGAACCCTTATGCGGGCTGTACCCATAATATACACTGTCCAGTAATTCACCGCCACCACGGTTCGCCCAGGCTTTCAGCCTTGTGGCGGTTGCGGTGGTTTTCTGTCGGTAATCTGTATGTAACTGTTTGGCAATAATGGAAGCCGTCAGCTTCGACCATTCGTTTTTTGCCTGGTCTTTGTCAATTTGTTTTTGTGCCTGTGCATGAATTGCTGTCATGGCGGCCAGGCAGAGCAGTAAAAATTGTTTCACGATATATTGTTTTTAAAATTAGACAATCCTTCAATCCGCTTTAAAAGTGCGTGTACCGTATTCAGGTGCCAGACCGATTTTCTGAAAGAAGGAACCTTTAACCTGTTCAGTTCATCCCGTATCTCCCGCACCGTTTCAAATCCCTGGTTGTTCAACTCCTCGATATAAGGCTGCATCTTAAGTGCAAACAGATTAGCCCTGGACCTGTTTTTTACCGAAAGCACATAGCGGCCATGCTTGCCCAGTTCCACACCCCGCGACTTGGCCACAGCCAGTGCCGCCGTTGTCCGGCGGCTGATGTCCACCCGTTCCCTTTGGGCAACCGCAGCCATGATATGAAGGATAATATCCTCTGCATCTGGAAACTCAACAACCTTCAAGGCGATACCAGCCTCCATCATCGTTGCGATGTAGGCAAGGCTCCGGCTTAAACGGTCCAGCTTGGCAATGACCAGCACCGCTTTTTCCTTCAGGCATTCTTCCATCGCCACTACCAACTGAAGCTGGTTTGCATTTCGCCGGGCAGATTTTATCTCGATAAACTCATCGATTAGCACCAGCCCATTTGCCCGGACGAAACTATTTACCGCCTTTCGTTGTGCATCCAGTCCTAAACCACTGCGCCCCTGGCGCTGGGTAGATACCCGGTAATACGCTATTGCAGGTCGTTTGTCTGTCATTGTTTTCCTTCATGGCAGACAGGTTCTGTTCAACAATAAACGAACGTTTATATTTGAACAAAATTTGCTGCCGGCAGTGTTGTTTTTGCAGTATAGCGCATAACAGAAACCCTTGCCAGTAGCAAGTTTCAGAAATCAGGAAAAAATAAAAGAGAGGGGAAAATCAGGACGTTTTGTTCATATACATACGTTGGTATGCATCTGAACAAATTTTTTTAAAATGACCATCTGATTTAAAAATCCTTAGTCTATTAGATCAGAAAAATTCACTTCAAATGAAGACAGTTTCTGTCAATTATTATTTCTGAATACTTTTCAAATGAGAAGTCAGGCCGACTTTTTTTTAATGTGCCGCTAAGTGTGGTGCAGAAATTATGTACATAGGTTCTTTTCTCCTGAAAAAATTCTTCATGTGAACGATGATTGTCGACATTCACCTTGATAAATCCTTCCCATTGAGCAATTCGGAAATACACATTGTTTTCGAAATTGGGTTTAGGATTTCCATAGGGCGAAGAGAAAATATTTATATTTAAACAAAGATAACAGTCTTCGAGAGCGCCAGCGTTATTTACTTTTCGGATAGTGATATTTTTGTCAATTCCGCAGAGAATAATAAAGTGATGTTTCAATGTATCAAAATAGAACTCGAGCTTATTATTAGGTATCTGATAGCTGACCTCAAAATCCGATAAAGTGTCTGTTATATTATTTTGATAACGGTACAGATTGATTCTGGCAGAGATGTTCTCATTGTTGCTAAAATATCCCCTGCTGCTCAATGCTTCATTTATTCTCAATATTAATTCTGCCCTGTCGTTATGCTTATTTCTGTACAAATTAATAACACTGGAGTCATCAATTTTGTACTTAATGGCAAAAGCAAAATCTATTTTAGTCGAGAACGATTTATGGGCAGACTCATTCAGGTAGATTATTATAAACAGGACTATCGAGACAGATAGAATTACACCCGTCCAACGTCTCCCTAAGGGTGATAATTTCTTTTCAGAGTATATTAAATCCCTAAGGAATGGGACAATTAAAATTATTGTCAGAACTAAGAGTACACAATCTAAAGCAGTAAATGGGAATACCTTAGTAAGGTAATGCCACAATTCATCTAAACCCATCTTAAGTGTATTTCGGGTTAATAATCCTCTCTTACCCCTACTTGATTATAGATTTAGTTACTATCTGAAAATTTTTCTGAATTCATAGTCTTGCCCGCTTTTTGTGATTAGTGAGATGTTACCTAAAACGCCAAAATATTTGGTAACCTCTTTTTGTGAGACTGACACGTATTTATCCTTCTCCTTGATTGCGTTAATAAAACTGCTTTTACAGTTAGTATCGAATACCATTACGCAATTTTTGGGTACCAGATTTTTTTCAAAAAAATCTTCTATACAACCTTTGCATGAGATACATGCTACCAAATAAATGCTGTCGTATTGATTTAGATGATTATCTGCTACAAACCGATTAGCATTGCTTCTTGCAGATACTGGCGATGACGTTGAGTTTATTCTACAGCTTACCAACGAAAGAAATAGAAATAAAATCAGTATTAGATTGCGATTCATAAACGTAAATTTTATTATCCCTTAAATAAGATATCTCGGTATTCAGTTCTTTTCCCAGGCGGATATCCCATACTCTCTCTAGACTTGTATTGTAAAAATATATTGTGTATGAATTTTGTATTCCAGCGTTGTCACCATTTTGTTTGACCACATATATGCCTTGATTTTCAGAACAGAATATCTTTTTTGTGGCATCAGACTTTTTTGAATAGCTAAGTAAATAGCCAAAATTTGTTATACTGTCCACGTCTATATCTGAGTGCTTGAAATCCTTTATTGTTGCGGTTTTTATTTGGTTACCATCAAAGTCACAAGAGTAAATTTGAGGGTAGGATTCAAAAGTGTAGAATATTTTTTTGGATGTTCTGTCGACAGCCAAAACCGGGTTTCGTAAATATTCGTATTGCCTTAAATATTCTGTCGGGTAAGGAATCATTTTTTTATACTGAAGTTCATTTTTGTCATCTGGGGTTAGCAACAGGTATGCACAAGTGTCAACGAGGTTTTTGTTTTTGGCATTTTCAATCCTGTAAGGGACTAATAAACTAAAACTGTCGAGTATTTCAATCGGTGTATGAATATTCGATGAAATGAAAAATGACTCTATGTTAATTTGAGGCATTTTTAGCGTGTCGATTTTAAAGGTCAACCCTGGCAGGCATTTGTAACGGTAGACATATTTGTAGTTTGAATCAATTCCGTAAATACAATTTTTCCATGTGGAAATCGTATTTAGGGTGTAACCCAGTTTGAGATCGAAAGTATCAAGTGAGTTACCGAAATTTGTTAGTGATATGGTTTTCCGGTCCTTTAATACAACCCAATAGCTTTTTTCCCCGACCTGAATGTCGAAAATGCCTTCAATTACCGATTTGTAATTATAGAAAAAGCTCAAACTATATGGTGATTTTATTGAATCAACTGAAAACATCTTTGTTTGACTGGTTCCAGGTACGTCACATGATTGGATACAGAACAAGCAAAAAGGTACCAGTAGGCTTAGTGTAGCCTTGAAATATTTATTTAATAAGCCCATGCACCTAAAGTGTTGCCTGTTGATAAGCCAGCCCTGGTGTTTGATGAAGATATAACGTAGATATGGCCATCCGGATCTTTATTGTCATTCATTTGATAAAGAAACAGCGTCTCATTAATGATTTCTGCAACTTCAGAATCGTCGAGTTCAGGAAATAGGATTCTCCAACCAGATGTTGAGAAATATTCCTTGGCGTTATTATTGTCAATAAATGCCTGAAGTTGCTTTAGCTCAAATTCTACCTCGCTAGGTTGTAAAGCGAGGCGCTTATTAGCGCAAGATGCTCCGGGGTCGTCACATTCCCCCTTATTTCCGCCATCCATGATAACTAATTCTTTGCCGAAGTCATTCGTGTTATTCAGGGCTACATTATCAAAGTTGCTTTTTGGTGTTGTTTCAGGCTTTTCCAATTTACTGCAAGAGGTAATTAGAGATGTCGTGACTATCACAACAGGAATAAGACGTTTAAGATTTTTCATGGCGTGGTGTTTAGATAACAACTGGTTAACAAATTTATGGTTTAGTATTTAAATAAAATACCGTGAAAACACGGTTCATCACATTTGTCATTGCTTTTATTTTTAAGGTTTTTCACGTCAGCGATAAAGGCAAGAACAGTGTGTGGAGCTTGATTACATCATATCTGCATTTATATTTGGAGCAAAAATATTTATATAGCGTATTTATACAAGCGTGAAAACACGGTTGCTTTTAAATTATTTTTTATGTATGGGGTAGTTAATTAGCAGCACGATATGGCTTTTTTGCAATTAAATTGTGCTGAAGCATAATTTCAATTCCCTTCCTTTACTCCCATTTGAAGAAAATTTGAATAAATACTTTTTTTATCGGATAATATATCTTATTATTGTTACTATGTGTAAGGATTGAATGTATAAGTTGTTTACATGTATTCTTATACATCTACTATAGAAAATAATATTTTATTTAATCATAAAGCTATTTATTCTTTAATAAACCAATCCTCATGAAACAGCTCTTTCTACTAGTATTGCTGTTCGCAGCTTTAAAAGCATCGGGACAAATTGATCCGACTGACAAAGTTTTCTATGGGTTATTACATGCACACAGTATGGTTTGTGATGGGTCGGGTGCTCCGGAAGAAGCGTACGCTATGGCAAAAATGAATGGACTCAATTTTTTTGCATTAACTCCACACAATCATGCTAATGCTGAAGATGGTGCTAAGGAACGGGCTGATGGAGTACTTATAGCGACTACCCCTGAATTATATAACGGAGCCGGCAACATCACTGTTACGAAAAAATGGAAGGAGAAAGGACAATCAAAATCAGAGAAGGTTTCCGTTAAGCCAGTAATGAAGGCAGCTCAGGATGCAACAACATCCTCTTTTCTCGGTTTGTATGGACAGGAATATTCAACGATTTCGAAAGGAAATCATGTTAATGTACTTGGCGTCAAAGAACTTCTGACCGATAACAATGGCGATTTTAAGGCATTAGTCAGAACATTGGATCATGCGCAAAAAACTATTGGCGTACCCATTTGCATTCAACTGAACCATCCTAATGTACATGAAGATTTATTTTATCATGGTAATAGCTCATCTGTTAAGAATAAAATGTTCAATGACTACGGAATAGATAGGGGTGATTTGGGACCACACTTTAGAGATATGGCTCAAGCGCTAAGTCCTTATGTACATCTAATCGAAGTTCTCAGTGGCCCCGCAATGGCTGAAGAGCGAAAAGCGACCTTTAAGTATCGTGCAAACGATGATGACTATTATTTTTATTTAAAGCAGGGCTTACATATATCCCCTTCGGCAGGACAGGATAATCATTATAAAACCTGGGGAAATGTGACAGATGCCCGTATGGGGATAGTCTGTAAGAATTTGGCAGAAGCTGATGTTTATGGAGCTTTTAAACTAAACAGAACGTTTGTCACGGAAGATAAGAATCTGAAGACAATATTGTATATAAATAGTAAAATCATGGGCTCATCAATTAAAGCCAAAGATGAGTCAGAATTGAATTTTGATATTGCTTTAGAAGATGCTGATGAGCCAGAGAGTGAGTATGAAATATTTGTCTATAGTGGCGAAATAATGCCTGAATTAAGTACGGCTGCAACAGAGTGGAAAGCAGAAGATGGCCTGGTCGAGACTTTTACAGCAAAAGGGAATGGAATTTTTACGATTTCAGGAATTTTTGCAAAAAAATCACCTTCATTTTACTATGTCAAAGTGGTACAAAACGATAATGACCGTGCCTGGACCGCACCCATATGGGTTAATGAATCGGAACCAACAATTGTAAATGGAGGTGTGGCCAAATATTATTGGACGTCCAGTAACTCTTCAAAAGTATATCACATTGCCGGATGCTCATCTGTTGACAGGATAAAACCGGAGAATTTGATGAGAGGAGATATTCCCCCTGATGGCCGGACAAAACACAATTGTAAAGTTGTTGATGTAGAGGGACACTAGGTGATACTTGCGGTAAAAGCTGAAGAACTATCAATTGAAGGTTGGTGATTGATCCTCGCATAATCGATATTCTCTATAGGTTTTAAAACACGATTTCTTAAATAAATCACTGTGCATATATTTCTGATGACCATCCGCTAATGCCATCATTTCAAAATAATTCATCATCAAAACTTCACCCCATGAAAAAGCTACATTTATTTTTATTGTTGTTTTGTAGTTCGAATTTGCAGGCGCAAATAATATCTGAATTAAAAGTTAGAAGAAAAATTGAAAATGTTAGCTTAGCTATGGAGCACTTTTGTGATTCTATGGTCAGGGAGATAAGGGCTGCAAATCAGAATAACAAGATTATCATGGATCCTAGCTATAAGAAGTACATTGATCAGTACTTTACCTATTTGGCTTATAATAGGGGAACATTGCCAATCGGTACATCCGCAGCGTTAGAATTGGCAGATAAAGAAACAAAAATCAATCTAAGTATATCCAAAAAAGTTGAAAAGGGAAACGGCAAAGTGTTATTAATGACAGCAGGAGTTTTGGCAAAATTGGATAATAATACTGCTCAATTATTTAGTGGAAATACACCTCAATCCGGTACAACTTTTTTTGGCAACTTTGCTTTCCTGCCAGGTCACGCAAGGTATAAGCATGCTAAAGTTAGGATTGCTGAGATTGATCCAGATGGCAACGTGACGCGAAATTATTTAGATGAGATTAGAGAATCGCGGGTACAAAACCATTTAACTCTTTGTGATAAATATTGTAACCAATTCTCCTACCAATTCAACTGTTTACTTGATCGTTGGTTGCAGTTGCGAAAGTTAGATTTAGATAAGTTAGATTGTGTTGAACGGTTAAAAACTATAAAGGAGTTAGAGAGTATTGAAAAGGCTTTAAAAGATGCAGGGCTGTTAGACCAGTCACCTGCCAGAATTGTTTCTAAATTCAAGGATGAATACGCGGGTCAACTTTATAATATTGAAGCAGAAAGTGAAGGATGGTTATCAGTTAAGTTTTTCTGGTTCAGCGGTGGAATAACGTATACGCATGAATCATACGAAACCTATGATAATAACAATATTCTGGCGAAAAGATTTGGATCCCAGGATTTTGATGCTGTAGGCTTTCGTATTACAGCAAACTGGTTTAAGGAACGTCTTGCGGATGAAGGATTGGTCAGAGCGTGTTATTTCAATATTAGTTACGCTCCTCAACGCACCAATACATTTTCAATTTTAAAATCTCAGGATATCTATAGGGATATTTACAAAAATACCCTTTCGGATACCTCGATTTATTTTCAAATGAATAAGAAGGCAAAGGATATCACTGGTAAAAAATATGAAGAAAATTGGCAACACACATTTAGTACTACCCACACTTCAATGCTTGGGAAAGACAAAAATTATGGGATTAACCTTCAGGCACAATTAATGGTTTCACCAATTTCAGAACCTGTTTATTCTACACATGCAGGATTACTAGTCAGGCTAGTCAACAACAATTTTGACCCTGAAGACAAAAAGAGCAAAGCAAAGGTCAACTTTGAAGTGTTCATTGAATTTCCCGATATGACGGATGTAGAGCAAAGCAACAAGACTGTTTGGCAAAATCGAATTATAGGCATCAATACAACTGTTCCATTTAATAAAATATTCTTTAAATAATCAACCATGGCAAAAATCACCTTAGTAAGCATTAGTTTACATGACAATCCACAAGACGCGGATGAATATTTTGTAGAAGCACTACTTTCATCTAGGTGGAAACAAGTTGGAGGTCCCTTCGGATCTCCTGAAACGGCAATTAAATTTGCCCAAAAATATTCCAAAGATAATGGGGTAAAGACAAGAGTTGTAACAAGTATATAGCTAAAAAAATATAGATAGAAATTGATTTCGACTTTTATATTCGGTGAATTCATTTGTCGCATGTAAATCTTCATTGTCAAGGTATGATAGCAACAATCTATTATAATATCTTGATTTTATCCCTGCTTATCCGTGCAACTATAGGAATATATTGACAAGGGTGTTGGGCGGTGTTATTGTATATTTGTACAACATCAGGAGGGGCTGTGTAGTGAGAATATTTGGAAGACTTAAGTCGGACATTTTTATCCGGAAAAATTACTACATATCACTATTTATTGCCTCCCAAGTTCTTCTTTGGAAAGATTGAATGGATAGTGTTTTTATTTATATCCACCTGTTTTCGGGTATTTCGGTAAGTAGCACCACTAAAAAATTGTACACAACTTGTACAAATGTTCAAATGTGCATACTTTTAGGATAACAAAGTATTTGGTGAAGCCCTATGATAATTACTCAAACCAAACAGGTTGATAATGTGATTGAGCGTCTCAGGCGGGAAATTCTCGCTATGCAGGGCTTGAAGAAGTCGTTTGGTGAGCAGGGTTTAGATACCGGACTTGGACCTTTAGAAAAGGCTTTCCCTGATGGCAGGTTTCCTATCGGTGCTATCCACGAGTTTATCAGTAACCGTCTTTCCGATGCAGCCGCAACCAATGGCTTTATATCAGCGTTGTTGAGCAAATTGATGCACGGCGACGGTGTTTGTCTGTGGGTTAGCAGCAGGCGATGTGTGTTCCCCCCGGCTTTGAAATTATTTGGCATCCAGCCGCAAAAGCTGATTTTCATTGACGGCGTACGAACCAAGGAAGCACTCTGGACAATCGAGGAAGCCCTGAAATGCGATGCTTTAACGGGCGTTATCGGTGAATTGCCCGAATTGAGCTTTGTGGAATCGAGGCGCTTACAATTAGCCGTGGAAAGCAGTCATGTTACAGGCTTTATTCACAGGCACAGGCCACGTTCGGAAAATACCGTGGCTTGTGTCACACGCTGGAAGATCAAATCACTGCCGAGCAATAAACAGGATACAATACCCGGCGTAGGTTTGCCGCGCTGGAATGTGGAACTTACTAAAGTACGCAACGGCCATCCCGGAAGCTGGCAGCTTGAATGGGCGAATAACAGGTTTGAGCACCTGCGAAAGTCCCATATCTCTATTCCAAAACACTCAACACGCAAAACAGGTTAGTATGGGAAAGCGTTTTGTAGCGATATGGTTTCGTCACCTTGCGACGGACTGGATGATCCGCCGTCAGACGGAATTGATACATATTCCCTTTGTGATGGCAAGGCCTGAGCGGGGGCGCATGGTAGTGACAGCCACCAACGCCATCGCCCAATCGAAAGGCATCTATCCGCAAATGGTAGTGGCCGATTGCAGGGCTATCGTGCCGGAGTTGCAGGTCTTTGATGACCATGCAGGCCTTGAAGAACGCTTGTTAAGTGCACTCGCTGAATGGTGCATCCGCTTTACACCCAACGCCGCGATTGATTTACCAGACGGTATTATGCTGGATGCGTCCGGTTGCACCCATCTATGGGGCGGAGAAGAACCTTATCTGAAAGACATTCTTAAACGGCTTTCTGCCTTTGGCTATCATGTACGGGGTGCAATGGCCGATACCATTGGCTGCGCCTGGGCAATCTCCCGTTACGGGGAAAAGAAACTGATTATCCCAAAGGGTAAGCAGAAGGAAGCCCTAGCTCTTTTACCGCCAATAGCCTTGCGGATAGATACGATCACAGCAGACCGGTTACAAAAATTAGGACTGTACACAGTAGGCAGCTTTATGGATATGGAGCGCAAAGCCTTGCGCCGCCGTTTCGGCCAGGAACTATTGATAAGACTCAACCAGGCTTTGGGACAGGAAATAGAAGTCCTGAAGCCCATCAGACCTATAGAGCCCTATCAGGAACGGTTGCCCAGCCTTGAACCTATTCGCACGGCACCAGGTATTGAAATCGCGTTAAGGCAATTACTCGAAAGGCTTTGCAAACGCCTTGAAGAAGAAAGTAAGGGATTACGTTCCTGCGTGTTTAAATGCTACCGCATCGACGGCAACCTGCAGCAAATACAAATCGGCACTAACCGCCCGTCAAGAAATGTAAATCACTTATTCAAACTTTTTGAAGTCAGGATCAGCCAGATCGAACCCGCTTTAGGGATTGAACTCTTTATCCTCGGCGCGCCTGTCGTCGAAGAACTCACCGAAGCGCAGGAAGAATTGTGGAAGACCACAGGCAGTAAAAGCAATGTCGCCATTGCCGAGCTTCTGGATAAGATAGCCGGGAAGGTGGGCATGAATACCATCCACCGATATCTGCCGGCAGAAAGCCATTGGCCGGAGCGCACCGTCAAACTTGCCAAATCACTTGATGAAGAAGTAACTACCGAATGGCCGACCCATTTGCCGCGACCTGTGCATTTACTGCCAAAACCTGAGCCGATCGACGTAATGGTAGCGATACCGGATTACCCGCCTGTTTCGTTTCGGCACAATGGCACACATTACAAAATCGAAAAAGCCGATGGGCCGGAACGGGTGGAAGGGGAGTGGTGGGTTTCCAAAGACGAGTTCCGTGATTATTACTGCGTGGAAGACAACGAAGGTTCGCGTTACTGGTTGTTCAGGTCGGGGCATTACAGCAATAGTGAGCCAAGATGGTTTATTCATGGATTTTTTGCCTGATAAAATGTGCAGCATGAGTTATACGGAATTACAGGTCACGACTAATTTCAGTTTCTTACGGGGCGGCTCACACCCCGAAGAACTGGTCGAACAGGCATTGGCCTTGGGCTATAAAGAAATTGCCATTACAGACCGTAATACATTGGCAGGTATCGTCCGCGCTCACGCAGCAGCGAAGAACAAAGATATCCGCATTATTCCCGCCTGTCGCCTTGATTTAGTAGATGGCACCAGCTTACTTGCCTATCCGACTAACCGGGAGGCTTATGCCAAATTATCCTTGCTGCTTTCCACAGGCAACCGGAGGACTGAAAAAGGCAAGTGCGAACTCTATAAGGCAGATATCTATGAACACAAAGAAGGGATGAAATTTATTATCGTTCCGCCAGCCGGACTGGATACAGCTTTTGAGTTTGATGAACGGTTTAAGCAGGATGTTGCGGAATATAAGCAACGATTAGGCCTCCATGTGTACCTGGGAGCGACACGCTCTTATCAGGCTAATGACAGTAAAAAGCTCTATCGGTTGGCCCAGCTTGCCGAAGAAACACGGGTGCCGCTTGTAGCCATGAACGATGTTCATTATCACAGTCCCGAGCGCCGGGAATTACAAGACGTTCTAACCTGCATCCGCGAGAAATGCACGATCTACAATGCTGGCTTTAAATTATATCAAAATGCAGAGCGCTATTTAAAGCCTATTGCGGAAATGCAGCGTGTCTTTGCCCAATATCCCGAAGCCATTGAACGGACACAGGATATCGTAAAAGCCTGCCAGTTTTCTCTGAATGAATTGAAATATGTTTATCCCGAAGAAATCACCAGCAATGGCAGGACACCACAGGAAGAATTGGCTTACCTCGCCTGGAAAGGGGCAATAGAATTTTACGGTGAACCATTGCCGGAGAAAGTCATTATCAATATCCAGTATGAATTGCAGTTCATTGAAGAAATGGACTATGCCGCTTATTTCCTGACGGTTTATGATATTGTCCGGGAAGCACGGGCAAGGAAAATACTTTGTCAGGGGAGGGGTTCCGCAGCCAATTCAACCGTGTGTTTTGTCTTAGGGATTACTTCGGTTGACCCCACGAAATTCGATTTATTGTTTGAGCGTTTTATTTCCTCAGCACGAAACGAGCCCCCCGATATAGATGTGGATTTTGAGCATGAGCGCCGCGAAGAAATCATCCAGTATATCTATGAGAAATACGGGCGTGACCGTTCAGCTATTGTAGCTACAGTGACACAGGTACGTTCTAAAGGAGCGATACGGGATGTCGCTAAAGCAATGGGCATGTCCATGGATGCCATTGACCGTTTATCAAAATCTGTTTGGGAGCTGTCCGATGAATGGTTTGAGGGCAAGCGTATTTCCGGTGAAGGGTTTAATCCTGATGACCCCCATCTTATCAAGATACTTGACCTGACGCGCCAGTATGTAGGATTCCCAAGGCAGCTTGGGCAGCATACCGGGGGCTTTGTGATTACGCGGGGGAAGATCACCGATTTATGTCCCATTCTCAATGCAAGGATGGAGAACCGGACGAATATCGAATGGAACAAAGACGATATTGAAACATTGGGCTTTTTGAAGATAGATGTCCTGGCATTGGGTATGCTTACCTGCATCCGCAAAGCCTTTGACCTTACTAAACAGCATTACGGCCTTGATTTAACCCTTGCCAATATCCCGCAGGACGACCCGGCAGTCTATGACATGATAACAGCAGCAGATACTATTGGCGTATTCCAGATCGAAAGCCGCGCCCAGATGTCCATGCTGCCGCGTCTGAAGCCAAGAAACTTTTATGACCTGGTTATCGAAGTGGCTATCGTTCGCCCTGGCCCAATACAGGGCGATATGGTGCATCCATATTTACGCCGTCGTAACGGTCAGGAAAAGGTGGATTTCCCGTCAAAGGAACTGGAAGATATTTTGGGCAGGACTTTAGGTGTGCCTTTGTTTCAGGAACAGGCGATGAAGATTGCCATTGTTGCCGCAGGGTTCACTCCAGCCGAAGCGGATGAGTTACGCCGTGCTATGGCGACATTCAAAGCCAAAGGCGTGGTCAGCAAGTTTGAAAAGAAACTGATCGATGGCATGATGAAAAACGGCTACCAACGGGAATTTGCCGAGCGTGTCTTTAATCAACTAAAAGGCTTTGGTAGCTATGGCTTTCCTGAAAGTCACGCCGCCAGCTTCGCCTTGCTGGTGTATATATCCTCTTGGATTAAATGCTACTATCCAGATGTATTTGCAACTGCATTATTGAACAGCTTGCCAATGGGATTTTACCAACCTGCACAGATCGTTTATGACGCGAAGAAACATGGAGTTGAGGTGAGGCCGGTTGATATTAACTTTTCCATTTGGAATCACCATCTTGAAGAAAAAGCAGGTAAGTATCATGCAATAAGATTGGGTTTTCGGCAGGTCAAAGGGCTACGCACTGAGAATATGGAGATATTGCTTGCGAAGCGAGAGCAACGTTTTAAAGATATCCCATCACTATATACGGCAGGGGTTTCCTTAGCTGCCCTTGAACGCCTTGCCGATGCGGATGCTTTCCGGTCAATAGGCCTGGATAGGCGGCAAGCGCTTTGGGAAGTACGGGCATTGGAAGACATGCACACTGGCATGTTCGGAGGTCAGCCATCGAATAGCGAGTTTGAGAAACAAGTATCGCTTCCACAAATGGCCATGTCCGAGCATGTTGTCCATGACTACGGCACAACTTCATTATCCTTAAAGGCGCATCCAGTCAGTTTTGCCCGTGCGCAAATGGATATGCTTAATATTACCCGAACTTGTGACTTAGCCAAACTAAAGGATGGCGCATTTGTGAAGGTTGCGGGGTTGGTGCTAGTACGGCAGCGTCCCGGTACCGCCGCAGGCGTTTGCTTTATAACTATTGAGGATGAAACGGGGGTTGCCAACCTGGTTGTGTTTCAGAAACTATTTGATAAATACCGCCGTGAGGTCACTCGGTCAACATTCCTAATGGTTGAAGGTAAAGTGCAGATTGAAGGCAAGGTTATTCATGTGATAGCGCGGCGCTGTGCTGATTTTACAGGCATGCTCAAGCAACTATCGAAAGACAATTCTGATCCAAGCCAAATGCAGACATTTTCACGAGCGGATGAGCGCGACGACGTTTTTGATGCAAGAAGCAAACGAGAAGGGTCAGCAAAAGCGGTTCAGGGCAATTTGTTTCCCGCGAGCAGGGATTTTAAATAGCATCAAGCGAAAAAGGCATGTTGACATGGACTTTTTGACTATAACTTGTAAGAAAATTGTAAAAAAGTACACTAGAGGCCTTGGATATAAAACAAATTATGATTAAATTTATTAAAGCAAAGATTTTCCATTACCTTTGCGGTCGCTTAAAAAATCAGAAAATTTAAAACTCCTTTATGGCTGAAATGATTTCAACATCAGATATTTTAGTAAAGGATACAGAATTAGTGGCTGTTACGTTGGATGAAAATCAAGTTATGCCAATGATCGAAGAGACATTGCTGATGCAAGAAGAGGTGCTTAAACTGAAGTCGATAGATCAGGAAAGTCTCAAGATGGTCGTTCAATTATAATCACAGCGCTTTTGAAAATACTGTCCTATAACGAGTATAATCTAGCCTCGTCTTTATCCAACAACGATACTGATCCGAGTATAATCAAGTCAAAAAACCACTTCACCTATTTAAAGGGTTATTTGGGCGAAACGGGACTTAGTGCTAAGACGATCGTCAAAGAAGAAACCTACATAAGTAAAGACTATCTACATGACTATGCGTCATACTATGCATTTTGTTATGAGAATTACTCGAAATACTGCAAACGCATTCATTTTTTCGATATAGAATTTACGCAAGAAGAATTTGAAAATATAATCCTTCAAAAAGATGTACCCAAGGATTTTTGGGATCACTACCTTGGATTTATTGTAGTAAAGCCTATTCCTGTAACGGTTATAGGTTATACTGTTTTGAAAACCTATAAAGCAGAACACGGCGAATTTAATACACGAAATTTTTGGGGTACGCGACCGTATAAAATCCATCTCTTTGGCAATGAAGTGCAAGTCACCTCTCTGGCATTTCAAGAACAGGACAGTGTGTTAGCTGCCTGTGCTACAACTGCAATATGGTCGATGCTTAACAAAGCTTCTATAGATTTTCACACCATATTGAAGTCACCAAGTGAGATAACCAAGGATGCAGATACAATATCCCCGGATGGTAGTAGGTTATTTCCAAACAAGGGCCTGAACTTGCTTCAAATCTGTCAGGCCATTTTTAATTCGGGATTGGTTTCCGAAATAAAGCAACCAGATTTCCCGGTATGTAACGATTCAGGAGTAGAGCTGTTCCATGCCGTATCACATCAATATCTTAAGAAGATAATTAGCGCGTATTCAGCTATTGGAATACCTATAATTCTAATCATTCGTGTTCCAGACGGCCGACAACATGGATACCATGCAATAACTGTGTCTGGTTATAAACAAAAGGGACCTACTGAAATAACTTTGCAAAACGACATTAGCTGGTTATCGGATAATATCGAAAAGTTCTACGCTCACGACGACCAATGGGGGCCGTTTACGCGGATTGATTTTATGGAAGATGATGACAGAGGCCCCGGCATAGAAACACCTTGGACAACCTTTCATTCTGATAGGGCGCCCACTTATGTGACAAACGTAGTCGTATCACTTTATCCAAAAATCAGGATCAATTATGAAGATATTGAAGTCATAGTCTTAGGTCTTGATAGAATTCTCTCATTATTTTTTGATAAGAGGCTTAAAAGTGACTTGGTGTGGGAAATAAAAATCGACTATAGCGAGTCATTCAAGACCAATATCAAATCATCGGCCCTTGCCCCCCAGGATAAGCTAATTATTACAACTGAGCCTTTACCCAAATATCTATGGATCGCTTCCTGCTATACCGCCGAACATAAGATTTTTGAATTTACATTTGATGCAACTGGGGTGAGCAGCGGAATGATAGGAAAACACGTTATATGCTACTTAAAAGATACGAAGGAAGTTTTGAAAGAATTCCTAGAGAAAAATGCGGACCTCTTTATAGAAAAAAGGATTTTCAGACACAGATCGAGCGAGAGATATTATAGGCACCTCATCGAGAAACTGAGTTAGTAATAATAATTTTAGTCCTGGTCGATTTCTTTTCTCCTTGCGGCATTAGTAATACAAAAGCATTGAAGCTATTATTAAAGAAGTGGTAATCACACTCCACATTACCGTTTGACGTTGGCAAGCTAATCTTTCCGTCCTTTTTGAAACGTTTCCTAAAGTAATAATCTTGAACAAAATTCCAGGTGAACCCCAGCTCGTTTGGGACAAGAATTTCTCCAAATTCTTTTTCAAAACGAGGTGAGGAAAAGAGATCTCGCACTGTGCATTTCGCTACCTGACCTTTAGAGGTAATATCTTGTAATACAATTAGTGCACAGCGATTTCTAGATTGTTCAACATACCTACGTAATGTAGCATGAACTGAGGCGCCGAAGTGTTTTGAGAGGTGAATAGCGGAATCCAACCCAAGCCCTACCTTTTCAAGCTCATGATAAAAACGATCATGCTGAAATAGCGTTACCGAGGCAAAAAAGTTGGCTTCCGCTTCAAACTCTTCGTTTGTGTCAGGGCTCAACGATTCGTCGTCATCGTCTAATAATGTGTGTATTTGCTTTTGCCAGGGAAGAACGCCATGTCCAACTTCGTGTAGCTTAACAAAATTCTGTCGTTCAATGCGCTGCTCAAGGTCAAGATATATGGTTTTCTCGCTTCGATCTAACATACCTCGCACTTTAGACAGAGCCCGTTTCAGAATATCAGTAGCTTTACTAAAATAGCCACTATGAACTTTCGAAATATCGATGTCGCTTTTAACGACGAGTTCTGAATATGAAACTATCTTGTCGACAGGTGTAGGGAAGACATCAAATGTTTTGCTACCTTTTAGTAGATCATAGGATACTTTTTCTATGTCCTTAGCGCTAAGTAGTTCCACTTCACTTTTTTGAACGAAGGAATTTTAAATATTGCAGGAGTTCCTCTTCCTCTTCTTTTGTTATTCCGCCGCCATCTGCAGAGAATGCCACATTATTTAATAACCTGTTTGGCTTTGCCGCGTCCTTCTCGATAATGCCAGATGCCGCCAGCAATGTGTCAAGTTCCACATTAAGAATGTTTGCCAGCTTGTACAAAACATTGGCAGAAGGTTTCTTGATCTTGTCATTCTCTAATTGACTAAGGTATGCATTCGATATGCCGGTAGCTTCTTCAATTTGTCTTAAAGTAAGGGGGATTAACTCTCTGGCAGCTTTAATTGTCTGTCCAAGGGATTTCATATAAACTGCTTTTGTAATGCAAATATACGCTTTTTGCTTAAAAAAACAAGTAAGTCTAAATTTTTGATAAATAAATTTAGTTTTGCTTGTTAGATTTAGATTTTTTGATTTACCTTTGTCTTACAAAATCGTTGAACTATGATTATATATGATACATCCTGAAATAAAAAACCCAACTCTCTACTTGTAGCAGGAAGTTGGGATCTTAAGGGAAAAGTTTTTAGCGGAACCATACCCCTTTGTTCGTACACAAATTAAGTGTTTCTATTTGACAATACCAAATGCTGTACGCTGCTACATTGCCAGCTGTTTGCTCCGGACAGCCCAGCAATATCTATTGGAGAAATATTTAATATTTTTTATTTATGTCAGCAGACAATTTGAAACACAATGGTCCAGACGGACGCAGCCTTACTTTAATAATAGAAGGTAACCAATATCAATGGAATGAACAGTATATCACTGGCGCCGAAATCAAAAAGCTGGGAAACCTACCCGATAATGCCGAGGTCTATCTTTCAGTAAAGCACCCGTGGAAGGATGAGCAAATATCTGATAATGAGCAGGTGAACTTAGCCCGCCCTGAAATTGAGAACTTTTATATAAAGAAGAACCTCAAGCTAATTATCAATGGCAGCCATTACGAATGGACAAAGCAATATATCACGGGTCACCAAATTAAAGCGTTAGCAAACATCCCGCCAGATAGTGAAATATTTTTGTCAATCGAAGGACCGTGGGAAGATGAGAAAATCGAAAACGAAACAGCCGTTGACCTGGCGCGCCCTGGCATTGAACACTTTTATTCTAAAGATTTGCCGGTACACCTAACTATTATCGTTAACGGACGAGAAAAGTCGTGGACGAAGCGCACAATCTCTTTTCAGGAAGTTGTCATGCTTGCCTTTGGAACTTACAGTGACGCGGACAGAACTTGTTATACCGTAACGTATAAAGGAGGTCCCAGGGAAAATCCTAAAGGCACAATGGTATTTGGTGATACTGTATTTGTTCAAAATAAAATGATATTCAATGTCACAGCAACTGATAAATCATAGTCCAGACCTTAAGAGGTTACAGGACGAAGGGTATGAAATAGAAGTGCATCGTGGTGGATTTTTACTAATCCATCACGTACCCTACGTCAACAAACAGAAAGCGATTGCTTACGGGACGCTTGTTAGCGAATTATCGCTGGCGCATGCAGAACGAACATCGCGGCCGAATACCCACGTAATTGCATTTATAGGCGATCATCCATGTAACAAAAATGGCACTGAAATCGGCGGTATAAAGCATGCATCGAACACCGAAAGGTTAGCAATTGATCTCACAATTAACCATCGCTTTTCAAATAAGCCACAACAGGGTTATTCTGATTACTATGAAAAGTTTATACGATACATAGAAATTATTTCTGCTCCGGCAAAGGCTATTGACCCCAATGTTACGGCTACAACTTTCCGCCGGCTTGTTGAGGCAATAGGTGATACTGCATTCGTTTACAGTGACACCAACTCAAGCAGGGCAAATGTTTCCGGGCTTACAGAAAAGTTTAGAGGTAAAAAAGTTGCCATCATTGGTCTTGGAGGTACTGGAGCCTATATTTTAGATCTTGTTGCGAAAACACCAGTAAGCAATATTTACATCTTCGATGGTGATGATTTTCTGCAACACAATGCATTCAGGTTTCCAGGTGCAGCCTCTGGGGATTGCCTGAAAAAGGGGCAGAAAAAAGTTGAATATTTGTTTGCCCAGTATTCACAGTTGCATAAGGGAATTGTCCCTCATGCAGTTTATGTCACGGCAGAAAATATTCACCTTCTCAAAGATGTAGATTTTGTTTTCGTTTGTATTGACAACAATGCAGCCCGCAAAACTATATCAGAAGCCTTGCTAATAAAAGGACTTCCTTTTATTGATGTAGGTCTGGGGGTAAATATTGTTGAAGATATGCTTATAGGTGCAGTTCGTGTGACCACAGCGACTTTGGAAAAAAACGATCATCTGCAAAACAGGCTGCCAGTAGTGGAGAATGAAAACAACGAATACACAACAAATGTGCAGATTGCTGATCTGAATGCGCTTAATGCTGTTTTGGCCGTCATCAAATGGAAGAAACTTTGGGGCTTTTACCAAGACCTCGAAGGAGAGCACCATAGTAGCTATTCTTTAAACATTTCAGACATTATCAATGAAGACCGTAGAGCATAAATTTGTAGATCATATCCCGGACGATGTTCAGTCCGGGATACTATATATCTCGCTTTCCTATGCCACGGCGATTCATTTGTGTGCTTGCGGTTGTGGCAATGAGGTCGTGACGCCCTTTTCGCCAAGGGACTGGAATTTACATTTTGATGGAGAGACTGTAACACTCCGTCCATCAATTGGGAACTGGAACTTTACCTGTCGATCGCACTACTGGATAACTAACAATAAAATTGTAGAGGCCGACCCTATTAAAAGGGACGATAAAGGGCAAACAAGCGAGAAACGAGTTAAGAAGAAGAAGAAAAAACGCAAATGGTGGAACTGGTAGCATTAGAAAGGGTCATCCTATGATGGTCCTTTTTTTGTTATTTGACTAATTACAGTATCAAGCGCGGCGTCTGCAGCTTGAGTCACAAAATTTGCCTGGTATCCAATTGTAGTAGAAACATGTGAGTGACGGTACAGTTTCTGGAGCATTTGTATTGGGATGGTATCGCCTGCCAAGTCGCCGAAAGTGTGCCGGGATGTGTGCATGGTCAATCGCGCCGAAATACCTGCTTGCTGTGCGACATATTTGCGAAGGAACTTGTCTAGTGCGCTTGTTTTGAAAGCAATGGTTCTTTGGACAACAAAATCATTTGATAGGTCAACTCCACGTAATTCAGGAAATACTAAATCTGATTCATTCTCTTTGAATTGCTCATAGTAGCGTAAAATTGCAGCTGCTTTGTCAGGTATTTTCAGTGAGTCAACTTTATCATTTTTACCCATGGAATAGTACAGGCGCGAATTCTGAAAATCAGACCATCTCAGCCGGAAAATGTCCGAAATACGCATTCCGGCAAAATAAAAGGAGAATAACCATATTTTTCTGGCATGTTCATGACGAGGATTCTCAAGTTCAATCTGTTCGAGCCTTAGAACATCGGCCGAAGTGATACCGACTTTCTTAGATTCAGGAAATTTGATTTTAACACCATCATCCCCACCGAATGGAGTCATTCCTTTAGCAATAATCTTATTCCGCCTTGCAAATGCAAAAACAGACCGTAATGCCACTAGATGGTTTGCGATAGTACGTTCGCTCATTTGCTTCCTGTTTTTCTTTCCCACATGGTAATTCTTCAAAAAGACCTGAAACTTATCTAGCAAACCTGGGGTTATATCCTGAAAGGAAACATCTGCACCTTTCATAAACTCATTAAAATGTTTCATCCGTGGTTTGTCCGCTGTGTATTGATTGTATTTCCCGGCCAAACGCAAATATTCAAGATATTCAGTCACAACGGGTTTGAATGTGGCGACAGCCTTTTGCTTAATAGAAGTGCTTAGTTTTTGCGCCGTAATGGCCTGCGTAGAGGTTTCTTCTGCCATTACCCTTGACAGTGCTTCAGTTTTTTTTGTCAGAAGAAGATTATTGAGTCGAACGGAATTAGGAAATGTCTTCTTGACCTGTTGAGAAGTTGCATCCCAATCCGATTTTTTAATGTTATAGCCCAGGCTGATAATCGATTTCTTGCGATCTTTAATAACTTGTAGGACGAGAGAATGTGTCCCGTCCTGGTTACTACGACTGCGCAATTTTATCTTAACCGATGCCATGAAATCCCTCCAAAAATTGGTCGAACTAAGGTCGAACAATGGTCGAACAAATGACCGTTTATGGCGGTTTTACGCAGTTTTATGTGGACTATTCAAATGTGTTAATTGCTGTAAAGCACCGTATAAGACTATATTAGTTTGAAGACTTAATGACTGAAAATCCTTGTGTCGCCGGTTCGATCCCGGCCCACACCACTAGAAACAAAGGCTTTCTATTCGTTAGAAAGCCTTTGTTTTATGTAATAAATTATTATTATAATTTTAGCATATCAAACCCTTGTATGCGACAATCCAAATACCTGGCCCCTGCTCTTATAATCATCAGTTGTTTTTTAACACGCCTGCCCCAGTTACTCGGTCACGGCCTTTTTCTTGATAGTGACGAATGCGTAGTAGCTATCATGTCGAAACACATGATGCAGGGTAAAGAGTTTTCGCTTTTCTTTTGGGGGCAGCGTTACGGATTCTCGCTGATAGAAGAATTGTTTATCGTTCCCTTTATAGCAGTACTAGGTGTAAAAACCATAGCCGTAAAGCTGGCTATGCTTTCGTTGTGGTCCATAGGCGTGTTGTTTTTTTATAAAACACTGCTGGCAATCGATAAAAGCAATAAAAAACTTGCATTAGTGCTGACGCTGGTCCTGGTGGCATTCCCTGCATGGGGCCTGTGGTCTATGAAAGCAAGGGGCGGGTACCTGACTTCCTTTACACTAAGCTCTGTTATCTTATACTTATTATATAATGAGAAAACAAGCGGAAGGGTATGGACTTATTTTTTTACCGGGCTCATGCTTTCCCTGGTATATGAAAGCCAACCTTTATGGCTGGCGGGTTTGCTGCCGCTTGTTGCCTTCAAAATAGTACGCGACCGGAAGTTTATAAAAGCACTGCTGATTCCCGTCACAATGGCTTTATGCTGGCTGCTGCTCTTTTGGTATAAACAAAATATAGTAATCTACTACAAGGTAGATCCTGTGTCGCTGGACTGGGCACTGTTTAAGGCGAATGTTAAACGCTTCCCTTATTTTTTATATAACTCCCTGCATGGCACTTATTACCTCGACCACCAATTTACACCGGCTACTTTGTGTGGTATGCTTGCATTAATATTTTCAGGGTTTATTTTCCTGTTGTTTGTAAGCGGTATTGCCCATCTTTTTGTTTCTGCCAGGAGCAAAATATTCTTTTTATGTTCCGTAGTTTTTATCCCCCTGACATTCTTGTACAGTTTATTTTTTGATTCTGCACAGTTCAGGTACCTGTTGCCCGTTTCCGGTTTTGGGTTACTGTCTTTTTATATATTCCTGAAACATTACAGGCCGGGAAAATTGTTTTATGCTCATTTCATTATCCTGATAATTGCCGGTGTATTCAGCCTTTTTAGCTTCAGAGGGTCACAATATACCCGGACTAACCCTGAAGAATTAATGAAGGCGGTAAAGTTTTTCAGGGAGCATGATATCCATTATGTATACACTGCCGACTGGATACTGCAATGGGATATTATATTCAATACCAATGAAGAAGTAATTGCACGTAATTTTCACATGCCTTCACGCTATCCCAAATACGATACATTGGTGGATATGGCATATTACCGGGGAGAAAAGACTGCTATTTTCGGTACCAGCGATAATCGTTGGGACATGTCTTTTACTCATTATGAAATGGAGGGCATGTATTATATCAGTACCGACCCTCCTAAAGAGCAGATACAAAGGGTATTCCCGATGGTACCACAGCCGTAAACATACTGCCTGACGGAGAGTAAAGGACTAAAAGTCCAAGGGCTTTTTTGCCGTTTCATACAGCTACTTATGCTGTCCTGCAGCCCACATGAGTGCCGCATAGCTTTTGTGCCATTTTCCCCTTAGTTCATATAGTTTTTGAGCGGCATCAAGCACCTTATTTTCCCTGCTGTTCAATAAAAACAATGTACTCTCGCCGACTTCAAACTTTATTTTTTCACCCTGGAATAATTTCCGGTAGTTACTAAGTGCCTGTTCGTATAAGGATATTTGCTTGCTTAGCTGCAACACTTCATTGTAGTAACTTTTGATTTTATTCTCTATTTGTAAGGCCGTAAGGTCTTGCTCGAAGGCTATCTCCTGCAATTTGATTTTGGCAGATTTATAATCGCCACGGGCTTCTCTCATTAATAGCGGGATGCTAAAGTCGATGCCTATTTTATAGTTATTCTCAAAAAACGGCATTGTGAAATTGTCCGGTACCGCATAGCCCTTGTTGATTACGTTTGCATTTAAGCTCAGTTTGGGCAGCAGGTATTGCGCTTTGAGCTTTTTATCTGTCTGAAGGATATTTGTTTTATATGTAAGGCTTTGCAGCTTGGGGTGGTCGTTTCTTGCCGCCACGATTAGCTGCTCTAATGCTGGCAGGGGCCAATCCTTGTATAGCTCGGCTTCTGGTGGAAGGATATTGTTCTGCCAGTTCATAGGTGTATTGTTCTCCAGCCATAAGTAGTTTGATAGTTCCAGGCCTGCATTCTGAAAAGAGAGCCAGGCATTGTTCTGTTGTACAAGAAAACTCTGGAGTTGGGTAAGCGCTTCCACGGTATCAATTGCTGCACGCGAGCCTAGTTCATACTCCATCCGCACATAACTGAGCCGTGCCTCATTTACTTTTACAGCTTCACTTATCACCGTGTAGCTAAAGTATTCCCTGACCCAGTTCCAGTAAGCCACCTGGGCATCGTACAGCAAATCGTTGATAACGAGCCTACGCTCAGCCTCAGACATTTCCCTGAAGTTTTGTGCCTGTCTCAGTACTGCCCTTCTTTTGTCAAATACCAGGCTGGTAGGTTGCAACCTGATGCCGGCATAACTTGTTTTACCCAATGTTGCTTCGGGGCTTACCCGATCACCCACCACCTCTTCTACACCGGCCTTAATGTCTACCCCGTACCAGGTAGGTATGGTAAGGCTGGTGTTGAAATAACTATAGTAGAGTTTATCGTCAAGAGTTTTCCTGTCTGCACCGGCGCTGAGCTTGAGGTCGAAAGCGCCGCGTGCAGCCAAAACCCCGGCTGCGGCTTTGTCTACTTGCAGCGCTGCTTGCTTTACAACCGGGTGATATGTTTTGACAATACCCAGGAGCTCATCTTTCTTCAGGATAAGCGTGGTGTCCTGCGCCCGGTTGTCATGCCCGGGAATAAAGAAAAGAAGAAAGGCCAGCAGGAATTTACTTCTTCTTTTCATCGGCAACGGTTTTAGGTTGGTAATAATCCGGCGGGAAGCCGTTGATATTGCGCCACAACTCGTACCATACAGGCACATCTTTCAGCAAAGCTATACCTGCGGCACCTGTGCCTATGCCTAATGTAGCCGGCCACGGTTTATCGCTTTTGTCTTCACTCACTAATATCCTGAATTTTCCATTAGGGCTAACGGAGTTTTCAATAGCTGCGATACGCCCACCGAATGTACCGTAAGACGACTCCGGCCACCCGCTAAATACAATAGCGGGGAAGCCATCGAACATAAAACGTACAGGCTGCCCGGGCGATAGTAGGGGGAGGTCAACCGGGCGGACGAACATCTCCACCGCATAGTCTACTTTTGCGGGTACTATTTCTACTAATTTTTCACCTTCTTTCACAATCTCGTTAATACCGGCTTTTGTCGCTTTTATTACCTGGCCGTCCTGTGGTGCCAGTAAATAATATTGCCCCGCACGTATGGCGTAGTTAGCATATTGGTTGGAAAGCTTTGCCAGCTCGGCCTGTCCTGTCGCTATTTCGCTTTGGGCTGAAGCGCGTTCCCCCTGGGCCTTAAAAATCTTTTCTGCATACTCCTGTTCTACCTGGTTTGCCTCAATCCTTGTATTAGTGAGGTCGGTTTTCGTATTGGTAAACTTGATTTCAGCACTTATCTTTTTGGCCATCGCATTTTGATAGCTCTGGTTGCGTTGCTCCAACTGCACCATAGATACGAGACCGCTATCGTGCATTATTCTCTGGCGGCGGTACTGTTCTTCAGCAATCCTGAAATTGTTATCGGCTGCAACCGCCTCCATGCTGTCACTCACTATCTTGAGTTGCAGCTGCTGCAGTTTATTGCGTAATTGCTGCAGTTTCAGTTCTCGCGCCTGTTGCATTGCTTTCATTTGCAAATTGGTGGCGTTCACTTTCTGGTTGTAAGATTCAATAGAGGTTGTTTTGGCAGTTATCTGGTCCTTTGTCCTGTCCAGCAGGTGGGGGTCAAGATAGCTGTCCTTGATTTCGGCAAGTTGTGCTATTGTATCGCCTGCGTGCACAAAATCGCCTTCCTTAACATACCACTTTACTATTTTACCTGCAATGACCGTATTCAGCTCCTGCGGGCGTTGCTCCTGCCTCAGGGTAGTAACCGTACCCCGGGCTCTTATATTCTGTGTCCACGGCAGTACCAGTATAATAAAGACGGCTGCGAAAACACCGTAAACCCAATATTTAATCCTGCTCTTTCTGTTAATACGATAAACAGTACTAAAGGAACGCAGCGCCTTGCCATGGTTTTCCAGTTCAACTATTTGCTTTATTTCTTTCATCTCAATTTTCAATTATTGATGTGATGTTGCCATTGTCCAGCACGATAACTTTGTCGCACCTACGACTAAATCCCTCATCGTTACTTACAATCAGCATTGTTGTTCCGGGCAGTTCATTCAGTAAGTATTCCTGTATCTGTTCAACGTATTGTTGCTCCAATCCCAAACAAGGGTCTTCCAGTAATAGAAGTTTGGGGCGGTGGATAAGTGCACGCATCAGTAATATCTTTTTTACTAAGCGACCTGATAAATGCTGCCCGGCAGGTTGAAGTTTAAGGTCGAAACCTTCATTTTGCTGGTCTATAAATGATTTGAGTCCTACAACCGCTGCCAGGCGGTCCATTTCCTGGTAAGTAATGTCTTCTGCCCCCATGCAGATGTTTTCTTTAAGGGTGCCTTCAAATATGTCCTGCGTGTGCAACAAAATGCCCGTATTGGCCCTGAGCGATGCAATGTCATATTTTGTTATAGGGACATCGTTTATCAGCAGGTTGCCGGTAAATGTGGTAAATGCACCTGTAAGAAGACGAAGCAAGGTAGATTTTCCCGCTGTATAGGAGCCCTTTACGCACACGATTTCCCCGGGTTTAATATTAAAAGACAGGTCGCTTAGTGTTTGCTGGTGCTGCTTATATCCAAATGTCAGGTTTTGTGCCCGTATGCCTATCTGCTCGTTTGGCTTAAGCACTACATCACCTGTTTGTTCCCGGGGTTTCTCCAATACTTTTGTGATTTTTTCAACCGATGTGAGTACGTCATATACTTTATCCAGGTTCATAATTAATTTTTCTACTGAGCTCATGACCATCAGGATAACTATTTCTGCAGCTATAAACTGCCCTATGTTCAGTTGCTGGTCTACGAGAAGGAACCCGCCGATAATCAGCATGGCTGAAGTAATAATTACCTTAAACCCTATCAGTGCCCAATACTGGAAAAGCAGTATTTTAAAATGAGAAGTCCTTGACTGTAGATAGCCGGTCACATACTGGTCTGTTTTATGCAGGTGCATGGAGTTGTTGCGCGAAAATTTCAAGGTTGTAACCACCCTTGCTATTTCCTGCAGGTAGCCAGCTACATTATACTTATAGTTACTTTCGCTGATGCTCGTTTCCATTCCACGCTTGCCCGTTACGCGCAAAATCGAATAAAGTACTATAAGCAGCATCATGCCAAATACGATAAATGCCGGGTGGTAGAAGGAAAGTAATATCAGGCCGAATAGTATCTGGATAGTGGCAGCAGGTACATCCAGCAAAAGTTTGGATATACCTTTTTGCAGGGACACGGTATCGAAAAAGCGGTTGACCAGCTCGGGCAGGTAATAGCCGTCGATTTCTTTAAGATTGAGGTTGGGAATAGCATGTGCATACTGGAAAGAATACCGTACGAATAATTGCTGCTGTATTTTTTCAATAAGCTTCATCTGGTTGACCTGCAACAACCCCGTGACAAAAACACCGGCTATGACAATCAGAATGAGCAGTACCAGGGAAGTTGAAATTGCACCGCCGAGCACGAAGCTAATGATTGCCTGTATCCCTAATGGCAATGATAGCTGAACGAGGCCGCTGAAAATCGTATAAAAATAAATAGACGATATTTCTTCCTTTTCATACCTGAGAATATCGAACAGCTTTTTAAAAACGCCTGCTTTATTTTCTGCCATGAAATGTTTTGACACAAAAATATGGTATCAAAGTTTTCTGACGGACAATGGCATAATTAAACTATTAAATGGTATTATTAATGATTTTTTATAGATAATTAAGAAAACATTAATAATTCTCAAACCAATCAAAGCTGTCATTGACAATTTTATCTTTTTGACTTTTAACGTAACTGAGATAAGCACCGGCTGCTGCAGAAAACTTTTTGTTTTTCAGCCATATTAGATGCCAGTCCGTCTTCAGCGGGAATTTTTTCACCGGGATAATTTGCAGTTCGCCGTTACCTAATTCGTTCTTAATACCTATCAGGGGCATGATGGAGCAGCCCAGCCCTGCTATTACTGCCTGTTTAACTGCCTCGTTAGAGGTCAGTTCCATTTTCTTCAAAACTGTGATTTTATTTCGCTGGAGAAACCGTTCCATAACAAGCCTTGTCCCCGAGCCCTGTTCACGGTATATCAGGGGTATTTCTTCAAAAATTTTGTAGTCATACATTTTGCGCGGGAAAGCCTGCTGATGATTGGAGACGAGAAACAGTTTGTTTTGCATCAGGCGGACATGGTCTAAAGCCATGCCCTCCGGCAAAATGGATACCAGCGAGAAATCTACTTCGTTATTTTCAAGGCTCTCAAGCACTTTCGATTTATTAGTAACATCCATTACCAACTCTATACCCGGATGTAGCTTTAAAAAATCAGCGAGAAAATAGGGCATAACGTATTTCCCGGTAGACACAATGGATAGTTTTAGCCTGCCTGTAAGCTGGCCCTTGTGGGTATGGGTCTTAAAGTCCAGCTCACTGATACCTTCCAGTATCTTTTCTGCAGTTACTGCTACCTCACGGCCAAAGTCTGTGATATACAACTGGCGGCCTACAACCTCTGTCAATGGCATATCGAATTGTTCCTGGAAATTTTTGAGCTGTATGGAAACTGCAGGTTGGGTCAGGTGCAATTCTTCAGCAGCCTTTGTAATGCTGCTGGTTTGGGTAACCTTCAGAAATATTTTAAGCTGGTTAAGTGTATAATTCATAAGGAATTTTTATGCTTTACGTTGTAAAGATAACGCCCGTTAATGCTACTATTTCAGGGCATATCGCCCTTATTCATAAATTTTATTAATGAATATCATTGTAAACTTAAATAAATATATATGAAAACTGTTTTTCAATTTTGTTCGTGAAATCAAGATTAACACACTCAAATCAACAATATGTTTGACAATCTAAAAGTAGGAATATTAGGCGGGGGGCAACTTGGGGCTATGTTGCTAAGGTACGCGATTGATTTTGGTTTGGATGTATCTGTACTTGATAAAGACCCTAAAGCACCCTGCTCCAGGTACAGTAATTCCTTTTACGTAGGAGACCCCATGAGCTACCAGGATGTTTTGAATTTCGGAAAGCATCTTGATATTGTTACAATAGAAAAAGAAGCAGTAAATGTTGAAGCGTTAAGGGCACTTGCCGAAGCCGGCGTTAAGGTTTACCCTTCGCCTAATACGCTTGAAATCATCCAGGATAAATTTATCCAGAAAGAGTTCCTTATAAAGCACCGGATACCGGTTGTAAAGGGCTGGCTTGTAAAAGACAAATCAGAGCTGGCAAACCATACAGAGAAACTGCCGGCTTGTTTAAAGAAGTGCACCAATGGATACGACGGGAAGGGGGTGTTGATGCTCCATACAGTTGAAGACCTTTCAAAAGCCTTTGATAGCCCCTGTGTGCTGGAAGAGCTCGTTGATATACAGAAAGAGGTATCCGTAATCGTATCGAGAAATGAATCCGGGGTTATTGAATGTTACGATCCTGTAATGATGATTTTTGACAAGGAACGCATGCTGCTCGATTTCCAGATATGCCCTGCTGATTTAGATGAATCTACAGCCATTCATGTGTGTACCATTGCAACCAAGGTAGCCGAGGCCGTAAACCTGACCGGTATTCTGGCAGTAGAGATGTTCATCGCATCGAATGGAAAAATCTATGTGAACGAGCTGGCGCCCAGGCCGCACAACAGTGGGCACCACACCATTGAAGCCTCAAAAACATCCCAGTTTGAACAACAGGTAAGGGTAATACTCGGGTTACCTATGGGCAGTACCAAAATGTTTAAGCCTTCGGTAATGGTCAATATACTTGAACCTGAAGCGCACAGGAAACATACGATAATGGAGGCATTGAAAACAATCTTATGCACCAGCGACGTGCACCTGCATTGGTACGGTAAAACCCCGGGGAGCGTAGGGCGTAAGATGGGGCATATTACCATTACTGATGATAAAATAGAAGAAGCGATTTCCAAATCGGTTATGATACGACACCTTTTAAAAGAAAACTAATGACACAAAGAGTAGCCATAATAATGGGTAGCAGTTCAGATGCAAACATTATGCGCCGTGCATCTGAGGTTTTAAAGAAGTTCGATGTTGAGCATGACTTCCTTGTTGTTTCTGCACACCGCAGCCCTGAATGGATGTTTGAATTTGCTCAATCAGTAGAGGAAAGAAATATAGCAGTGATAATTGCCGGGGCAGGCGGAGCTGCCCATTTACCCGGCATGATGGCTGCACTGACCACAGTACCGGTAATCGGGGTGCCAATCAGGTCTTCTAATTCTTTAGACGGCTGGGACTCACTCATGTCAATAGTGCAAATGCCCAATGATGTGCCGGTGGCAACGGTTGCGGTAGACGGTGCCCACAATGCGGGGATACTGGCAGCACAGATATTGAGCGTTTCCAACCGCTCCATAGCCTCGAAGCTCGCAGCTTTGAAGCAGCAGAATAAAGAAAAAGTCAAAACACAAAATCAACAATTAAATAATGGAAACAACTAACAGCGTTTTGGCTGCAAAGCAGCAACAGAAAGAATCTACAAAACAAGGCAACCATGTGCCTGTGCCCATCACGGTAGCGCATGGAGACGGTATCGGCCCTGAAATCATGAAAGCCTGCCTCCGTGTACTGGAAGCGGCAGGTGCCAGCCTTAAGATTGATACGATAGAGATTGGAGAAAAAGTTTATCTCTCCGGTAATTCAGCGGGGATAGATAATAGTGCATGGGATTCGCTGAGAAAAACAAAAGTGTTTCTTAAAGCCCCGATTACTACCCCACAAGGTGGCGGGTTTAAAAGCCTTAATGTTACCACCCGGAAAATGCTCGGGTTATTTGCCAATGTACGACCCTGCATCTCCTACCACCCATACATAGAAACGAAGCACCCGGTAATGGATGTGGTGATAATAAGGGAAAATGAGGAAGATTTGTACGCAGGCATCGAACACCAGCAAACAGATGAAGTGGTACAGTGCCTGAAACTGATTTCGAAGCCGGGCACTGAAAAAATTATCAGGTACGCCTTTGAATATGCCAGGGCATACGGCAGGAAAAAAGTTACCTGCTTTACAAAGGATAACATCATGAAGATGACGGATGGCTTATTCCATAAAACTTTCGACAAGATAGGCATGGAATATCCCGAGCTGGAAAAAGAGCACTGGATTGTAGATATAGGTGCGGCAAAGCTTGCTGAAACGCCCGAGGTTTTTGATGTAATAGTAATGCCCAACCTGTATGGCGACATACTAAGCGATGTTGCGGCGCAGATTACCGGTTCGGTAGGACTGGCTGGCAGCGCTAACATAGGCGACGGGTTTGCAATGTTTGAAGCGATACACGGCTCGGCGCCAAGGCTGGCAGGTAAAGACAGGGCCAACCCTTCAGGCTTAATACTGGCTGCAGTGCAGATGCTGGTGCATATAGAACAGGGGGATATTGCCGAAAAGATACATAATGCCTGGCTGCGCACTATAGAGGACGGTGTGCATACAAGCGACATCTATAAAGAAACAACATCGCGTGCTTTGGTAGGTACACAGCAATTTGCTGACGCGGTTATAGAACGCCTTGGAAGCATACCACAGAAATTTATACCTGTAAAGTACGATGGCGGAAATGTAAAGCTGAATATCACCGTATCTGCCGAACCGCCTGCTGTTAAAGAACTGGTAGGTGTCGATGTGTTTTTAAGCTTTAACGTGAGGAATGCAGATAAGCTGGCTGAAAAGATAAGCAATATTGAATCAAGCGGCCTTAAGCTGACCATGATTACCAACAGGGGAACCAAGGTTTGGCCCAACGGTTTCCCGGAAACATTTTGTACAGACCACTGGCGGTGCAGGTTTACTAATGAGCCTTACCGGGGCGTAAGTTACCAGGCGGTAATTGACCTGTTGCAAAAATTGCATCATAGCGGGATGAATGTCATCAAAACCGAGAATCTGTATCTCTTTGATGGCAAGCAAATGTTCAGCGCAGGACAGGGGCAATAGGTATCAAAACATTAATAAACACAAATATGGAATCCACATTATTAAATGGCAGGTACACTGCTGCCGAAGCTGAGCAGCTTATGACTCAGTTGTTCAAGGTAAAGACAGATTTTCACATGGCTAAAATCGACACCCTGAATATGATGGAGGAAGATATAGCGCACTCTGAGAAACGAATACTTGAGCTGGAAGGAGAATTGCGGAAAATAACTGATTTAATCAGGAAGGGAAACTATAAACACATTGCAATAAGGGCCGGTATTGTTCTCGAATACTGCCCCGACTATCATAATACCCCTGCCGCAACTATTGCATAAACGATGGCACAAGGTTATTTCTCGGCGCGCAAACCTGTTTTGGCAACAATGCATGGAAAGGAGCAGGTAATCGTTCCGGTTTTGAGAGATATATTTGACACGGATATATTTATTCCTGCTGATTTTGATACCGACCGGTTGGAACCTTCAGCGATGAGATAGAACGTACCCATAGCCCCCTGGAAACAGCAAGGATGAAATGCCGGAAGGCCTGTTCAGAGTACGGTTATTCCCTTGCGATTGCAAGCGAAGGTTCCTTTGGCCCGCATCCGTATATGTATTTTCTGCCTGCCGATGATGAAATACTAGTACTGCTTGACCTTGAGAATGACCTGGAAATTAAAGTCCGCGAATTAACTACAACAACTAATTTCAGCAGTGCTTTATTAAAGTCATGGGAAGAAGTTGTAAAGTTTGCCGGCTCTGCATTGTTCCCGTCACACGCATTAATTGTGCGAAACGGGCAGGGGGAGAATGAATTCATGCACAAAGGCATAAACAGTTGGGATTATCTGGAGGACCTGGCATCGCAATCGTTCAGAAAATACGGGCAGGTGTTTCTTGAAACGGATATGCGGGCAATGCACAACCCCACAAGGATGAGCACGATAGAAAAGGCAGCCCGTAAGCTGGCCGACTCTATCCTCCGCACTTGCCCTCAATGTGCGGTTCCGGGATTTGATGTTGCCGATGTGGTGGAAGGGTTGCCATGCGAATTGTGCGGTGCGCCTACAAAAAGTACCCTGTTTCATGTATATGCTTGTCAAAAGTGTTCCTTCCGCCAGGATAAGATGTACCCGAACGGTAAAACAAAAGAATCGCCCATGTACTGCGACAGGTGCAATCCGTAAATGCTATGCAAACTACTATAGGGAAAGATATACTATATGCGGCTCACAACCTGTATGCTGTCGTGCATAATCAATGATCGCCTGAACAGGGCATCGGCCAACATGCAGCCATAAATTCTATGAGGGTTATTGCCACAGTACCAGCTAAAATATCCAGAATGCTGAATTACTGAGTATACACCACACCCGAAAGCCTTTCCTTCATAGGTGGTTGCCTGTTCAGGTACTGCGCGGTGGTATAGATGGCCTGCACTATTATCTTCTTGTTTTTGCCAATAACAAATTCGCTTAAGCCGACATGCGACTTGTTTCGCGGGTTCCAGTCGTACGTGTAGCCCAGTTGTGTCCAGGGGTATTTATTGAACAGGTCGCAGGGGTAATACCTGCTGATACGGTTGCCGTTTATCCAGGCCATATAGGTTGAATCCGTTCCCTGAGGGAAACATAAAGAACACGTGCCGTCCGCAATCTCTTTATCGGGACAGGGGCGAAATAAATCCTGCGGACGCACCCAGAACTCAACAAAATAGTTATATACTGAGTTCGGCGGCAGCCCCAGCATCTGTTGCAGCCTGCGATTGGTATCTACCCGCCTGCCGCCTTTGAAGCGGTCCAGCAATTCGGGCGATGTGGTAATCCATATTTCATAATTGCCCGTGTTGTAAAAAGCTGAGTCGATGTAAGGGGCATAATATTGAATAGATTGTTTCCACGTTACTACCAATATATAATCCTCGCCGTTAATCGTCTTCCATGTAAGGTTTTTATTGTCTTTGGTGATAGATACCAGGCTGTTACAGATTTTTGAAGGCTCGGGTGACATAGCGTCTGCAATAGCTTTTTGATAACGGGCCGAGTCTTTGGCCGATTGCGCTGCTGACTGGTGGAAGGTGATAGAAAGTAGAAGTGCCACGAAGATGGCAGTATAACCTGTTTTCATTGATTGTGTGTTTCGGTAAAACTAATTAAGATGATTTATATTTAAAAGTACCTGCAAATAAATGACTGGGAGATAAACATTGTTGCAGATGTTTTTATAAAGTGACGGTTTGTTTTAATATTGTCTCCTGCTATGGAAGCGAAACCTTCTTTTTTTCTGAACCTGCTGCTGGTAATACTGTTTACCTATGGTGTTTTTTATACTTCTTACAAGTTTGGCCGCCCCGACTTGGGTAACCATGACTTTGTGAAATATGAAAAGATGATAGATAGCCCGTTGAATTTGTCGGCCACCCGTGCGCCATTTGTCCTGCGCCAGTTACCCACTACGATAGCGGCCGTATTAAAGAATGCAGGTATTTATTATCCTAACCTGGTTTCTTTTAAAGATTCGGTTTACTATAAGGGGGAAGATTCACAACGTACACTGTTTGCACTAATACTCTCCAACTATTTAGCCGTTGTAGTGGGGTTAGCACTATTGACAGGCTATCTTCAGAAGCAAACAGGCAGTAAAGATGTCCTTTTCAAAGTTATGGCATTGAGCCTCGGCTATTTTATGCTGCAACTGAACATTATAGCGCCGTTGACACAGGGGTATGGCTGGCTGGCTGCCATACTGCTCTCTATAGGTTTGCTGGATAAAAGATATCCCCTTTTGCTGGCAGGTACATTTATCGGCCTGTTCTCGCGTGAAACGGTAGTATTGTTTTTTATGGTATTTGCAGGTGGATACGCATTCTATTGTTATAGGCGAAAAGTAGAGACCCGGTTTTACCGGAATGCCGTATTAATCTTTTTCTGTTCATTACTGCTGCTAATGGGGTTGCGGGTGGGGTTTACCACGGGCAATACGGCGCAGCTATCGCCTTTGTACCTTTTAAAAGAAACCATTGGGGCTGTTTTTTCTGCCGATTACCTGTTCCAGGCTATATTCACACAGGGGCTGTTGGTGTACCTATACATACACCTGTACCGTACAGCTAAACCATTGGCCCTTGCCTATGGAGCTGCCCTGCTGGTTATTTTATTAATTGGCGGTTTTGGCGTAGGCCGTATTATAGGCGAAAGCTATCCTTTACTGGTACTGCTATACTGCCTGCCGCAGGAAAAAACAGCCCGGTACCTGTACCGCTAAAAAATTTTTTTATGCCAGCGTAGGGGTAAAAGGCAGGGTGGTTGTCATACAATAGATGAACACATTGCAGGAAGCTGTTATCTTTGCGCCCAAATATCCCTTACTACGGATGGAGTATAGGCCCCCACAGGCTGTGCATGCAGATACTACTGCAATGTTTGAACAGGTCTTTAAAGAGCATTTTAAAGGCCTGCACGCCTATGCCTTTACCATAGTGAGGGACGATGCGGATGCCGAAGAGATAGTACAGAATGTATTTTATAAGCTCTGGGAGCGCCGTGAACAGATGGGGGAACTGCAATCGGTAAATGCATATCTCTACCGCTCTGTGTACAACGAAAGCCTGAACTACCTGAAACACCAGAAGGTAAAAATGGCTTACCAGTCGCACTCGGCAAACCATACCCCACAGTTTGCAGGGGCAAACGACAATGCATCGGTGAAAGAACTGGAAGGCCGCATCCAGGCTGCTTTGAATGACCTGCCGGAACAGTGCCGTACTGTTTTCCAGCTTAGCAAGTTCGAGGAATTGAAATATCGCGAGATAGCGGAGCGGCTGGGCATATCGGTAAAAACAGTAGAGAACCAGATGGGCAAGGCCCTGAAAATATTAAGGACAAAGCTGGCTGAATTCCTGCCGGTGATATGGCTGTTATTGGTTAATCTTAAAAACGTAGTGAAATGAGCAGGGAGCAAAGCCATATAACAGACGACCTGCTGGTGAAATACCTGCTGAATGAAGCAACTGAAGCAGAACAGGCAGCCGTGCGGCAATGGATAGCAGCAAACGAAGAAAACGCACGTTATTACAATCATTTTAAACTGGTGTGGGATACCAGTAAGCATATTGCAGCAAAATCGACAGTAAGTGAAGACGAGGCGTGGGCGCGTTTTGTGCAGCGTACACAGCGTGAAGCCCATACCGCCCCCAAAGTAATAGAAATACCCACCGCACGCAGGAACAACTGGATGCGCGCGGCGGCTATACTGCTGGTGGTAATCGGTTGCGGACTGCTGCTGAAATTTTTGGTAGGAAGTAGCGACCCCAAAATGCTGGCTGTACAGTCTTTTGATGCGGTGCTGACAGATACCTTGCCCGATGGCTCGGTAGTAACACTGAATAAAAATGCATCTATTACTTATCCTTCAAGATTTACAGGAGATACCCGGGAAGTAGTCCTGAACGGTGAAGCATTTTTCAATGTAACACCTAATAAAGAAAAGCCATTCATCATTACTGCCAACGAAGCAAGGATAAGGGTGGTGGGCACTTCATTCAACGTAAAATCGGATAAGGCAGAGACTGAGGTAATCGTAGAAACGGGTATTGTGGCGGTGAGCAAAGAAGATAATGAAGTAAAATTGCAGCCGAATGAAAAAGCAACCGTATCGGTAGATAAAGAAAAGCCCGTAAAGCAGCAGGTGACGGATGAATTATACAATTATTACCGTACCAAAGAATTCGTTTGTAATAATACTCCTTTGTGGCGGCTGGCCGATGTATTGGGCGAAGCTTATGGTGTTCATATCATCATTACAGATGAAAGACTGCGTAGCCTGCCGCTTACTACCGTATTCAAAAACGAATCGCTGGATAACATCCTCCTTGTAATCAGTGAAACCTTCAATATAAAAGTAGAGCGGGAAGGTAATACCATTTACTTCAAATAATTCCGCCGTATTTTATGCAACGTTTACGCTTCGTTATCATACTTGCAATTTCCTTTTTGTGCTGCGCTGAATATGCAGTGGCCCAGGGGCATCTCGATAAGCCGGTTACTATAACTGTAAACAAGGCACCGCTGGGCAATGTGTTGAAGAAGATTGGTGAGAAGAATAATTTCTATTTCTCGTACAACAGCAATATTATAAAACAGGATAGCCTGGTGAGCTTATCCGTACAAGGCAAAACTGTAAGACAGGTACTGGAAATGCTGTTCGCGGATAGATATGAGTACACGGAAAAAGGGAAGTATATCATCATAGAACGTGCAGGCAGCCAGTTCTGGTACATCAGCGGGTACGTATTTGACGAAACTACACAGGAAAGCCTGCGCGATGTAAGTATTTACGAGGAACAACAATTGACCGCAGTCCTTACCAATGAACAAGGCTATTTCAGGTTGAAACTGAAAAAAGACCCTGCAATAAACAAAATAAACATCCGTAAATCATGGTATGCCGATACCGTTATTTACCTGAAGCCCGGTAAAGACCAGGAAATAAAAGTGAGTATCGCTCCCAAGAGTATAGAAATGGATGCAGTAGTCATAAAGCCCCAAGTAGAAAAGAGCTGGCTGGCAAAGTTTTTTCTTTCTTCCAAACAGAGGGCACAAAGTCTGAACCTCAATAAGTTTTTTGTAGATAAACCTTACCAGGCATCTATTGTGCCGGGTCTGAGCACACATGGCCAGATGGGGGCGCAGGTCATCAATAAGTTTTCTTTCAACCTGTTGGGAGGCTATACTGCCGGTGTGAATGGCTTTGAAATAGGGGGCGTATTCAATATAGTAAAGAAAGATGTACGTTATGCTGAGGTAGGCGGGGTTTTCAATATAACCGGGGGGAAAGTAAACGGTATGCAGGTGGGTGGCGTATACAACCAGGTGATGGATACGGTAACAGGCACGCAGATAGGCGGTGTAGCCAATTATATAGATGGCAGTATGTATGGAGTACAGCTGGCCGGGGTATATAACCATGTTAAGGGTAGCGCAGGCGGGGTACAGATTGGAGGTATCAGCAATTACGTACAGGATAGTACGAAAGGTGTACAGATAGCGGGTGTCAGCAACCTGGGTGTAAAGGGGATGAATGGTACGCAGGTAGCAGGCATATCTAACTATACCTATGGTGAAATGAATGGGGTACAGGTGGCAGGCATTGTAAATTTTGCACGTAAACTAAATGGAGTACAGGTTGGTCTTATCAACCTGGCCGACACCTCATCGGGCTATAGTATAGGATTAGTAAATTTTGTATTGAAGGGCTATCACAAGCTTTGTTTTTTCAGCAACGAGGTCACCAATATCAATGCAGCCTTTAAAACAGGGAGCAAGAAGTTTTATACCATGCTGATAGCGGGGCACAACATCAGCCAGGTGAAATCCGGTTTTAGCTTCGGTTATGGCATTGGTAAGGAAATAGTACTTAGCAAGACCCTGGCAATAAACCCCGAAATATCTTCACAGCATATTTTCCTGGGCGATTGGGAACATTTCAACCTGCTGAACAAGGCAGAACTTCATTTTACGGTAAATATTACCAAATACCTTGCCGTATTTGCCGGGCCATCATATACCGTGTATTATTCTGACCAGAAATCAGCTAATGAGGGTTATAAATTTAATCTTCCTGCCGAAGGTTATAACACACAATACCTTGGGAATTCGCTCCGGGGCTGGGTAGGCGGCAGCGCCGGTATCAGCATTTTCTAATTTTTTTTTACGTCTGCATAGGGGTAAGTACTACGCCCGTTGTCATAATACCAAACAACAAGGATTATGATACGCAGATTTTTAAGTGCAGCAGCATTACTTCTATTGTCACCCGCAACAGTATGGGCACAGGGCGAAAAACATGTCCCTGCCCATGTAGGTTTAATATATCCCCTCAGTACGAATGGCGTACACGCAGCGGAATATACCAACGATTTCTCCATACATGGTATAGCAGGTGTTTCCGCTGCCGAGCGGTCATTTTGTGTTTCGGGGTTTGCCAATCTGGTAAAGCAGGACGCGCAAGGTATTATTATAGCAGGCTTCAGCAACGTAATACTGGACAGGGCTGCAGGTGCACAAATTGGAGGTTTTTTAAATTACATCAAAAATGATGCACAAGGCGCACAAATAGCAGGCTTTATGAATTGCACCGGAAACGCCGGTGGTGCTCAGATAGGTGGTTTTGGCAATGTGGCCACCGGCGATGTATCAGGCGCACAGGTGGGCGGCTTTATTAATGTGGCACAGGATGCAGATGTGCAGGTAGGCGGGTTTACAAATACAGCCAAAAATGTATCTGCCACGCAGGTGGCCGGTTTTATCAATGTGGCAGGAGACGTAGGTGCTGCCCAGATAGCGGGTTTTATAAACGAAGCGGGAGATGTAAATACCCAGGTAGCAAGCTTTATAAACATTGCCAAAAAAGTAAAAGGGGTACAGCTTGCCGGTTTTATCAATGTGGCGGAAGAAAGTGATTACCCAATCGGCATCATCAATATTGTGAAGAAAGGTGAAAAGAGCCTGGGTGTAACGGTTGATGAAGACCTGACTACTTTACTTACTTTCCGTTCGGGCGGCAAGGTTACTTACGGGATACTGGGTGCGGGTTTCAACCTGCAGCAATATGAGCCGCTTTATGCAATGGAGGCAGGTATAGGCGCACACATTCCGACAGGTGTGCGTAGGTTCCGTATCAATGCAGAGGTTACGGCGTCTTCGCTTACCGATTTTACCGACCATATTACATTTCGGTCCGGTATAAGCCTGATGCCTGCTGTGACACTTGGCCGCAACGTAGAAATATTTGCAGGACCTGTTGTCGGCTATACCAATTTTGATTACGGCTATGGCGAGCGCGACAAAGGCAATTACTTCTGGAATACTACTTACGATGGCCGTTATCATGCTACTTATATAGGGGGCAAAGCAGGCATACAATTCCATCTTTAGATTTTTTTTAAAACAGCATAGGGGTAAAATCCTTGCCCGGTGTCTTATACTAAACCATCAAAAACAATGTTACGTTTCAACAAATCACTTTCACTTATAGCAACTGCTTTATGCTTGTCGTATACCGGGCTTGCGCAAAACAATACCTCATCGCAGGATACAGTATTGCTTACCTACGACCATCCTGCTGCACTCACGCAAAAAGTAAGGGGCATAGTGACTGATGCAGAATCAAAGCAACCACTGCCGGGCGTTGTCGTAATCTTAGCCTCAAACGAACAACTGAATGCCATAACAGACGAAAACGGTTACTACACAATTGCTAAAGTACCGGTAGGCCGTCAATCATTCCGGTTTCACATGACGGGTTTCGAAACATATACGGCTTCCGAAGTAATGGTAATATCGGGTAAAGAAACAGAGCTGAATGCAGCCATGAACGAAAGCCTGCACAAGCTGGATGAGGTAACCATAAAAGCGACCAATAATAAAGTAAAACCGCTGAATGAGTTTGCCAGTGTGAGCGCACGTTCCTTCTCTGTAGAAGAAACCCGCAGGTATGCAGCCTCTATTGCCGACCCGGCACGTATGGTGATGAACTTCCCCGGTGTTTCCAACAGCGGTGATGACAACAGTATCGTGGTACGCGGTAATTCGCCCAAAGGCGTACTATGGCGGCTGGAAGGGATAGAAATTCCCAACCCCAATCACTTTAGTTCCTTAGGTTCAACAGGCGGTTCTATTAGTATGCTCAATGCCAATGTACTGGGAACATCAGACTTTTACACCGGCGCCTTTGCACCCGAAATAGGTAATGCTTTATCCGGCGCTTTCGACCTGAATTTCCGCAACGGCAATACCGAACGTTATGAACATACGGTACAAATAGGTACGCTGGGTGTGGAGGTTGCTACAGAAGGGCCCTTCAAAAAAGGTGGCCGTGCATCTTACCTGCTCAACTACCGCTATTCCACATTTGCTTTGCTCGAAAGCTTTCTTGACCTTGGAGGTGTATTGCCCAACTACCAGGACGGTTCTTTAAAGCTGAACTTCCCTACCGAAAAAGCAGGTACATTTTCCATTTTCGGGCTGGGTGGTTATAATATTGCCAGTAAAGATGCGGATGCTGACAGCGCTCTCTGGAATAATGACAACCCTAATGAGAGCTTCACCAGCAAAGGTACTATGCTGGTAGGTGGGGTATCGCACCAGTACTTCGTAAATAAAAATGCCTATATAAAAACAATTGTATCGGCATCAATAGACAAGAGCACGGAAAATGCAGACACCCTGAACCCTGCAAAGGAATACACCCATACGCCTGTAGAGCATACCGACTTGCGCAATACAGCCATAAGGGCATCTATACTGTATAACCAGAAGTTGAATGCAAGGAATACTTTCCGTACAGGCATTATTGCACAGCAAATAGGCTACGACTTTAATTACAGCTACTATAAGAGCGAAGAAGAAAAGTGGAAGAGCATATTTGACGGTGACGGCCATACACAATACTACCAGGCATACCTGCAATGGAAAACAAGGGTAACAGAGCAATTGAGCATTGTGGGCGGTGTACACGGATCTTACTTTGCACTGAACGGGAAACATAGCATAGAACCGCGCGCGGCAATTACCTACCAGGTGAACAAAAACAAATTCACACTGGCGGCAGGCTTGCATAGCAAGCCGGAGCATATTTCTACATACCTGTTTCAAAATATACCGCTGGGGCAGCCGGGTGCCTATTCCAATAAAGACCTTGACCTGTTAAGGGCAGTACACACAGTTGCCGGTTATGAAAGGTTGTTGCCCGGCAATATCCGTATGAAGATAGAGGCCTATTACCAGCGCCTGTACGATATACCTGTTGAGAAAGATACGGCCAGCGGTTTTTCTATCATAAATGCAGAAGATGTATTCTCATTATTCAATGTAGAGCACCAACTGGTAAGTAAAGGAAAAGGTACCAGCTATGGTGTAGATATGAGTATAGAGCGCCCTTTTGGAAACGGGTATTATTTCCTTGCCTCAGGCTCTTTATTTAAATCTACCTACACCAATTACAGCGGTGATGAATATAACAGTCACTATAACAGGGGCTACCAGGTGAACTTTACAGGCGGTAAGGAAATAAAACTAAGTGCAGACGGGAAAAAACTGCTTGGGCTGAATGGTAAAATACTTTATAATGGCGGTCTCTATGAAACACCAATTGACTTGCAAAAGTCGAGGGCGCAAGATGAAGTAGTGTATGTGCCGCATAGCTTCAACACAGTTAAAGGTCCGGGATATTTCCGTACAGATGCAGCTGTTTACTACAAAATTAACAACAGGAAAGCAACACACACCTTACAGCTCGATATACTTAACATAACCAACCATACCAACTACTATTCATCTTATTACAACACAAAAGACGGGGAAATAAAGAGAGAAAAGATGTTGGGCATTATACCTAACCTCAGCTACCGTATAGACTTTCATTGGTAACAATAATTAATATAAAAACAGAAAATAAAATCAAAAAAAATGAGACAGGTTATTTCAATCAGTATTCTATTATTAGGTACCGTATTCATTACTTCATGCAGTAAATCACGTATTAAAGGAGAAGGCTCCATACTCTCGGAAACAAGGCAGGTAGGAAACTTTACAGAAATAGAAGCCAATGGCAGCTCGGATGTGGAAATTGTTCCGGCATCAACCAACAGTGTGGTTGTAACCGGGTATCAAAACCTTATTCCGGCCTACGATACAAAGGTGCAGGGTAGCAGGTTGATATTGGAATATAAGCGCGAATACATTAATGTACGCAACAACAATATTAAAGTAATCGTGTACACCAACAGCGCAAACTCGGCAAAGCTGAACGGCTCCGGCAATATCCGTTTTGCAGATGCTCTTTCCGCTTCATCTGTAAATGCGGAAATCAATGGTTCAGGCAACATATCATTTGGTGCCAATACCTTTCAGTCGGCTGTTTATAAGATAAACGGCTCCGGAAATATAGATGCCCGTGCAGCGGTTGCAGAGAATGCTAACGTGAACATATCCGGGTCCGGAGATGTTGACCTTACCGTTACAAAATCGCTGAAGGCTAAAATATCCGGTTCCGGCACGATTGATTATTGGGGCAACCCTTCCGTTGTTGATTCGGATATAGACGGCTCGGGCAAGATCCGTAAAAATTAATGTAGCTGGTTTTCCCTGAGAATGCCTTTCGCAAATTGTGAAAGGCATTTTTATTTGCAGGCAAATTGATAAGTTGCATTATGTTTCTGCACGTACTGGATGATAAGCTATGGTTCCCTCCTGTTGAGAAAGCATTGGAAGATGGGTTGCTTGCAATCGGCGGCGATTTGAGTACCGAGCGTTTACTGCTGGCGTACCGCAATGGCATTTTCCCGTGGTTTGATGATGAAGTGCCTTTATGGTGGTGCCCTGACCCGAGGTTTGTTTTATTTCCCGAAGAACTGAAAGTAAGCAAGAGCATGAAGCAACTGGTAAAGCGCAATGCTTTTGAATTTACTACCGATACAGCTTTTGAGCAGGTAATAGGACATTGCAGGCAAATACCGCGAAAAGACCAGGACGGCACATGGATAACTACAGAGGTGATGCAGGCATATATAGCGCTACACCGGATGGGTTATGCACATAGTGCAGAAGCATGGCAGGATGGCAAACTGGTAGGCGGCCTGTATGGTATCAGGATGGGTAAAGTGTTTTTTGGCGAAAGCATGTTCAGCCATGCAAGTAATGCCAGTAAATATGCCTTTATACGCTATGTGCAGCAGATGCAAAATGAAGGGCTGAAATTGATAGACTGCCAGGTTTATACAGAGCATCTTGAAAGCCTCGGTGCGCGTATGATTGATCGCACTTTATTTTTAGAGTACCTGCACCAGTTGATTGGTTGATTGGTTGCGTTTAATAACGTAATTAACTTAATTACCCTAATCAACCAATCAACTAATCAACAACACCCCTACTTGCCAAATTTTTTCTTCAACAGGCTGAGGGCATCATTCATATTCATATTCCCCATGTCTTGCTGTTTGGGCTTGTGGCCGTGGTGCTCCCTGCGTGGGCCGCGGTCTTTGCGTTCAGGGGCAGGTAACGTTTGTTTTATAGACAGGGCAATGCGTTTACGTGCTTTATCTACTTCCAGTACTTTTACATTTACCTTCTGGTTCAGTTTCAATGCCTCGTTGGGGTCGGTAATATAGGTATGCGATATTTCAGACACATGCACCAGGCCGTCCTGCTTCACGCCTATGTCAACAAATGCCCCGAAACGGGTAATATTGGTCACCACACCCGGCACTTCCATGCCTACGTGTACATCTTCTATACTATAAATATTGGCAAACTCGAATTGTTGTGCTTCGCTGCGCGGGTCTAATCCGGGTTTTTTTAACTCGTTCACGATGTCTTTCAGCGTTAGCTCGCCCGTTTCCGGCGTAATGTATTTTTTCAGGTCCAGTTTCTTTATCAGCTCTTCATTCCCTACCAGCGATTTAATATCAACAGAAAGGTCTTTGGCCATCTGTGATACTACATTGTAAGCCTCCGGGTGCACAGCGCTGGCATCCAGCGGGTCGTCCCCGTCTTTAATGCGCAGGAAGCCCGCGCATTGTTCAAATGCTTTACTGCCCAGTCTCGGCACCTTCATCAACTGTTTGCGCGAGGTGAATTTGCCCAGTTCATTACGGTAGGTGATGATATTCTCTGCTATCGAAGGGCCTATACCACTTACATAGCTCAGCAGGTGTTTGCTCGCAGTGTTCAGGTTCACGCCTACAGTGTTCACACAGCTTACCACAGTCTGGTCCAGTTTCTCTTTCAGTCGTACCTGGTTTACATCGTGCTGGTACTGACCTACGCCTATGCTCTTAGGATCTATCTTCACCAGTTCTGCCAGCGGGTCCATCAGCCTGCGGCCAATGCTTACCGCGCCGCGTACCGTTACATCCTGGTTCGGGAATTCTTCCCTTGCCGTTTCCGATGCCGAATAGATAGAAGCACCGTCTTCATTCACTAAAAATATGGGCAGGCCCAGGTTCAGTTTTTTGATGAACTGCTCCGTTTCACGTCCTGCCGTGCCATCGCCTATGGCTATGGTTTCTGTTTTGTATTGCTGCACCAGCGCGCGGATGGTGTGTTCCGCACCCATCAGCTTGCCCGGCTCGTGTATATATATCAGGTCTGTATGTACCAGGCTGCCTTTTTCATCCAGGCAAACTATTTTACAGCCGGTTCGGTAACCGGGGTCAATAGCCAGTATGCGCTTGCTGCCCAGGGGTGAGCTTAACAACAATTGGCGCAGGTTCTCCGCAAATACGGTTATCGCTTCCTCATCGGCCTTAGCTTTCAGTGCCGTGCGGAACTCACTTTCAAGGCTGGGCTGCAACAGGCGACGGTAAGCGTCTTTTACCGCTTTCTTCACCTGTTCGCCTGCTGCATTGTTTGCTTTTACAAACATGCGCTCTGTCATATCCAGTGCATCTTCCTCCACAGGGGCAATAGACATACGCAGTACGCCTTCCATAAAGCCGCGCATCACAGCCAGCATACGGTGCGATGGTATTTTAGACACCGGCTCGGAGAAATCGAAGTAATCTTTGTATTTCACTCCTTCTGTTTCTTTATCAGCCAGCACCTTGCTTTGTACCGTGGCGCTGTCTTCAAACAGCTTACGCATTTTAGCACGTACCTGTGCATCTTCATTTACCTGCTCGGCAATGATATCGCGCGCCCCCTGCAACGCATCTTCAGGGCTTTTTACATTTTCGGTAACGAATGCTGCGGCTTCTGCCAGTGGGTCTATATTTCCCTGTTCCAGCACCATAGTTGCCAATGGTTCCAGGCCGTTCTCCCTCGCCGTTTGCGCCTTCGTTTTGCGTTTGGGCTTGTAAGGTAGGTATATATCTTCCAGTTCGTTAAGCGTAGTGGCGGCATTTATTTTATCTTGCAGGACTTCGGTCATTTTGCCCTGTTCCGTAATGGTTTTTTCTATAAAAGCCTTACGCTCCGAAAATTCTTTCTGAAACCTGGCTTCATCCTGTATGGCTTGTATCTGCACCTCATCCAGTGCGCCGGTTTTATCTTTACGGTAACGGGCTATGAAAGGGATGGTAGCGCCTTCGTTCAGCAGTTGCAAAACGGTGGCTACCTGTTGTTCTCTTATATTCAGTTTGGCGGATACGCCGGGTGCAAATTCTGTCATTATCTTTCTGCTTTTTCTTGCGGACTGCGAATGTAAAAGCTGCGGGGCATATCCAAAAAGAATTTCTTTACTAATATTTGCGTATGGATATACGTGCAGAATTGTTGAAAGAACATTCAAAGGTACAGGTTGAAAAAATAGCCCGGTGGATAGGTAATCATCCCGGCCGCTTTGCACAACTTATGGATTTATTCCTGCATGATGAATATCGCGTGGTGCAAAGGGCCGCATGGATAATAAGTATGGCGGCGGAAGCTCACCCGGCTGTTGCAGAGGTGCATTTGCCGGCTATGGTACAACGCATGAGTGACAATGGTGTGCCTGTAGCTGTGAAACGCAATGTGGTACGCATATTACAGTTTGTAAATATACCCGGTGCCCTGCATGGCGAAGTAATGAATGCCTGTTTCGATTTATTGGCCGATCCGCAGGAAGCCATAGCCGTACGGGCATTCAGCATGACCGTACTCGCCAATCTTGCCGCTACCTACCCCGATATAAAACAGGAATTGAAAACCATCGTTGAAGATGCACTGCAACACAACCCGTCGGCGGGGTTCAGAAGCAGGGCGCGAAAAGTATTAAAAACGCTCAGTTAACGGCTCGTTAATGCATGCGTATTTTTGATTATGTATCTGTTTTCTGTTTAATTTGGAAGCCTGGTTCTTAAATTAAAACCTATGAACAGCATACCTAAACTCTTAATGGCTGCTTTAATGTGTATGACAGCAGGCAGCGTTTTTGCCCAGCAGGGCCAAGTTGCACAAGCGCAGGCCAGTGTGGCTACCGAAGTGGTAGCGCCAATCGACATACAGAAGAATACGGACATGAACTTCGGCAATATTGCTGTAGGCGCTGCCACGGGAACGGTCCAGTTACTGCCCAACGGTACGAGAAATGCCTCAGGAAGTATTAGCCTGCCGGCAAATTCCGGTAGTCCTTCTGCCGCCACATTCACTGTTACAGGCCAAGGCAATTATACATTTGCTATTACTTTGCCAGCAACAGCACATACTATAAAGGATGCCTCTAATAATACTATGACGGTAACCAATTTTACCAGCGACCCTGCTACAACAGGCACCCTGTCTAACGGTTCGAAAGTAATAAATGTAGGAGCCACACTGAATGCCAGCGCCAACCAGCCGGTAGGTACATACACTTCCACAACAGCCTTTGAGGTTAAAGTGGAGTATAACTGATTATTCTCTTTTGATATGCCTTGCCCTACTTCTGTGTGCCTTTCTGCGCAGGAGGGTTGTTTTTGCGCTTAGGCGGTTTGGGTGGCAGCGGGCCGTCTCCATACCATTGCTGTTTCCACTGTTCAGGTACCAGGGCTTCTGATACATTGAATGTCCCTATTTTAGTGCGCCTCAGCTCCTGCAGGTAGCCGCCGCAGCCAAGTGCTGCGCCAAAGTCGTTGGCCAGTGAGCGTATGTAAGTTCCCGTACTGCATGCCACGCGGAAGTGTACTTCGGGTAGGTTAATAGCGGTTATTTCAAAAGCACTGATGGTAATGGTGCGTGGCTCCAGTTTTATTTCTTTGCCAGCCCTTGCCAGCTCATAGGCACGTTTGCCATCCTTTTTTATAGCGCTGTGTATAGGCGGTGTTTGCTGCAGCTCACCTGTAAACGACTGCGCAGCGGCATATATTTGTTCTTCGGCCAGGTGCTCATAAGGCAGGAAATTTTCAGGTTCGCTTTCCAGGTCGTAAGTAGGGGTAGTAGCCCCCAGGTGTATGATGCCTGTATATTCTTTAGGCAGCTTTTGGTATTCTGTTATCTTTTTTGTGAATTTCCCCGTGCAGCATATCAGCAGCCCGGTGGCCAAAGGGTCCAGCGTACCGCAGTGGCCTATCTTCACATGCAGCATTCTGCGTATTTTACTGATAGCGTCAAAGGAAGTCCATTTATAGGGTTTGTCTACAAGTATAACTCCGCCCTCTTTCAGCTCCTCAGGCGTTGGCAAATGCTTCATGCCTGCAAAAGTAGCGTGTAATTAGGAATTAGGAATTAGGAATTGGGAATTGGGAATTAGGAATTGGAAATTAGGAATTAGGGTTCTAATTTAATGAACAGGTATATCTGGTATATACGTACAATTCTTTTCGTAATTGGGAGTTTGTAGTCGGATGATTCGAATTGATGAACAGATGTTGTTCGATGTGAAACATGTGCAAATTCCTAATTCCTAATTCCAAATTACTTTCCCCCTAACTTTGCAGCCTATGTCATTTTTTACAACAGGGTATAAGCCTTTCGTTATAGCCGGGCCTTGCAGTGCTGAAACAAGGGAACAGGTGCTGGATACGGCAAAAGCGTTAAAAGAGCTGAAGGTCGGCCTGTTCAGGGCAGGTGTATGGAAACCGCGTACCCGCCCCGGTAGTTTTGAAGGTAATGGTGTAGCTGCGCTGGAATGGCTGAAAGAAGCAAAGGCAACTTATGGCCTGCCACTCACAATAGAAGTAGCTGAGCCGGAACATGTAGAGTTAGCCCTGGAGTACGGAGTAGATGTATTGTGGATAGGCGCGCGAACAACAGTAAACCCTTTCCAGGTACAGCACATAGCAGATGCTTTGAAAGGGGTAGAGATACCGGTCATGGTAAAAAACCCTGTTAACCCCGATGTTGACCTGTGGCAGGGTGCTATAGAGCGCATACAGGGGGCAGGTATTACGGATGTGGCTGCTGTTCACCGGGGTTTTTCCGGTTACAGTTCGGCCTCGGCCTATCGTAACCCGCCCAACTGGCCCATACCTATAGAGTTGAAGCGCCGCCACCCGGCACTCCCTGTATTTTGCGATCCCAGCCATATTACCGGTAATGCAGGAAAAGTAGCAGAGGTGGCGCAGAAGGCAATGGACATGGGTTTTGAAGGGTTAATGATAGAAACCCACCCCGACCCTTTAAATGCCTGGAGCGATGCGGCACAACAAATTGCACCTGCAACACTGGCCGGCTTGCTGCAGCAACTGGTCATACGCGAAGTGCACACTGCCGATATGGACAAGCGTACCCACCTGGAATACCTGCGCCAGCAGATGGATACGATTGACATGGAAGTAGTAGACCTGCTGGCAAGGCGTATGGAACTGAGTAATGATATAGGACAGGTAAAAAAGGCCTGTAATATGACTGCTTACCAGCCCGAACGCTGGAATGAAATAGTGCAGACGCGCGGTAGCCGCGGTAAAAAGCTGGGTTTATCGCAGGAGTTTGTAGTGGCTCTGTACCAGCTGATACACGACGAGAGCATCAAAAAACAATTAGAAATACTACAGGCTGGCAGCAAAGAAAAATAAAGCCTTATATTTAAACCCGTAAATTCAGAACAGTGGTTTTAGTTCAGCATATTAATGACAGGGTTAGATATGAGCAGCAGGTAGATAACTCGCGTGCTTACGTATTGCCCTTTATTGAAAAAACAAAATCAATTGCCCCTGGCACCAATGTGCTGGAGATTGGATGTGGAGAAGGAGGCGTAATAAAACCATTTGTTGAAAGAGGGTGTCACTGTGTAGGTGTCGATCTCGATAAGATACGTATAGACCTCAGCAATAAGTACCTGGCCGATGAAGTGACGGCAGGAAAGGCTGAATTTATGTACAAGAATGTGTATGATGCAGATTTCCTGGAGCGGTTTAAAGGGTATTTTGATTTAATCATATTAAAAGATACGATTGAGCACATACCGGAACAAGAGAAATTCATACGCTACATTAAACAACTCCTGAAAAAAGACGGGCAGATATATTTTGGTTTCCCCCCCTGGTACATGCCATTTGGCGGGCACCAGCAGCTCTGCCAGGGCAAACTGGCCAGCAAACTGCCTTATTACCATATACTTCCCCGGCCGCTTTATAAAGGTTTATTGAAGTTGATGGGCGAAGATGACGGCATGGTAGGAGCTATGATGGAAATAAAAGATACCGGTATTACTATTGAGCGTTTCGAGAAGATTATCAGGGACAGTGGTTTAAAGGTATTGCACAAACAACATTATCTCATTAATCCCATTTATAAATATAAATTCGGCCTTAAGCCGCGCAAGCAAATGGGTTTAATAACGCATCTGCCGTTTATCCGTAATTTTCTCACTACCTGTGTGTATTACACGGCAGGTTAGCGGTTCCATATATCCCACGATGCTTCTGCTTGCAGTTGCAGCATTTCAAGGCCGTTTTTAACAGTGGCGCCTTGTGTTTTCCCTTTGGCAAGAAACAATGTTTCTTCTGGGTTATATACCAGGTCGTACAGCAGGTGTTGACTGGAAATGGCATGATAGGGGAGTGGCGGGCAAGAGTCTACGTCAGGGTACATTCCTGCCGGGGTAGTATTGATGATGAGCGTGTGCCCCGCAACAGTCTCCTCTGCCAGGTCTTCGTAAGCCCGGGTATGCTCACTTTTCGTCCGTGATACTGACTGGTACACGATGCCCAATTTATCTAAAACATACTTTACCGCCAGTGAAGCCCCTCCTGTGCCCAGTATGAGCGCATGCGTATGCTGCGGTTGCAGCAGCGGTTGCAGGCTTTGGCGAAAGCCAATGATATCTGTATTATACCCGGTCACTATACCGTTTCGTATATCTATACAGTTTACTGCTCCCGTGTGCACGGCGGCTGTGTCTATGGTGTGGAGATACGGTAGCACAGCCTGTTTATAGGGGATAGTCACGTTCAATCCCCGCAGGCAGCTATCGTTTGCAAGCAGCGCGGGTAACTCGTTTATAGAAGATATCGGAAACAGGGAATAAGAAGCCTCTATGCCCTCTTTTTCAAACTTTTCCGCGAAAAAAGCAGGAGAGAAGGAATGGGTTAGCGGGTAACCTATAAGGCCGTAGTGGTGGTTTTGCTTCACGGACATACATAAAAACAGAGGCATACAGTATGTATGCCTCTGTTATATCAGTTAAACTTTTTTATCCAGGAACAGGGTGAATGTGTCGCCCCGCAATCCATAGCGCATTGATTCCAGCGGTATAACTTCTGCAGGTGGCAGATTGCCCAGATTCACATTGGCACCCAGCAATTCCAGGAAGTAGACCTGCTGTGCTTTCAGCGGCGCTTCCCATATTATTTTTTCGTAAGGTATTTTGGTCAGTATTTCCTGTACCAGTCCTTCACGCACTTCGCCTGTGCCGCGGTAGATGCCGACATTACCGGCTTCGCGGGCTTCAGCTATTACATAAGTGCTTCCCGCTGCAAGCTCGGCGCTCATCAGTTCTATCCATTTGTAAGGTGGGATAATGTGCGTGGCATCTTTCGAGCCTACTTCCGATAATACAGTCACGTGCTGCGCCAGTTTTTCTATATACCCGCATTTTTCAGCGTGCGGTATGGTAATAGAGCCGTCTGATACCTCTACATACTCCAGCCCGTAGTCTTTTATCACCTGTAGGTAATCATCAAACTGGTTGCGGATGAGAAAGGCCTCAAATAAAGTACCCCCAAAGTAAACAGGAATATTGTGCGCGCGGTAGATATCGATTTTTTCGCGGAGGTTGGCGGTTACAAAGGCAGTGCCAAAGCCCAGTTTTACAATATCAACGTATGGGGCGGCAACAGACAGGAAGTTTTTTACATCATCATGTCCCATTCCTTTATCCATCACCATGGTAAGGCCATAATTACGCGGCTTTTGTGTGCGTTCAGGTAAGTTCTTCAGTTGGAAATTCATGCAATTGATTTTTCGGCAATGAGTGCAAAGGTAAAGCATTCAACGATGTATGAGAAAAATGCCTTTTTACCATGTATCTTAGCACATATTTTCGCGTATGAAACGTAATATACCTATTCTGGGGTTTATAATCGGCTTATTGATGCCCATGATTGGCGTAATTATCATGTATTTCCTGAAGTTTTCCGATATAAACTTTGGCAACTATATTTCCGGTTTGTTTGAAAATGGGAAACTAGGTGCCATGGTGCTCAGCCTCAGTAGTCTTTTAAATATTATTCCTTTTTTATATTATACAAATAAGCGGCTGGATAATACTGCCCGCGGTGTGTTGGTAGCCACCATGCTTTATTTTGTACTGTTCATCCTGTTAAAATTTGTCTGGTCGTAAAATGCGCTATTACCTGATAGCGGGAGAGGCCAGCGGCGACCTGCACGGCAGCAACCTGGTAAAGGCCCTGCACCGGCAAGATGGCACGGCTGAAATACGTTGTTGGGGCGGCGACCGTATGGAAGCAGCCGGGGCTACCCTGGTAAAGCATTACCGCGACCTTGCCTTTATGGGCTTTGTAGAGGTACTGGCACATCTCAGGACCATACTGCATAATATTGAATTTTGTAAGAAGGATATACTGGCGTTTAAGCCCGATGTATTGGTATTGATAGATTATCCCGGCTTCAACATGCGCATAGCTGAATGGGCTAAAAAGCAGGGTATCAAAATAGCGTATTATATCTCGCCGCAGGTATGGGCATGGAAGGAGAAGAGGGTAAAAAAAATCAGGCGCGACGTAAATAAAATGCTGGTCATATTGCCATTTGAAGTGGATTTCTATAAAAAATGGCAATACGATGTAACCTATATAGGCCATCCTTTGATTGAAGTGGTAAGGGAAGAAAAGGCTTTACCGGCCATCCCACTTTCAGACAAACCGATTATTGCCTTGCTGCCCGGCAGTCGCAGCCAGGAAATAAAAGTAAAATTGCCTGAAATGCTGAAAATGGTAAAGCGTTTTCCAGCCTATCAATTTATTATAGCACAGGCACCCTCCCAACCCGATAGCTTGTACCGGGAAATTATAGGTGATAAAAACGTATTGCTGGCCAACAGCCAGACCTATAACCTGCTGAAACAGGCAAAGGCGGCACTGGTCACCAGCGGCACTGCTACCCTTGAAACTGCATTGTTTGGGGTACCGCAGGTTGTTTGCTATAAAGGTAATCCTGTTTCTTACTGGCTGGCTACAAAGCTGGTAAAGGTGAAGTATATATCGCTGGTAAACCTGATAATGGATAAGCCCGTAGTTACAGAACTCATACAAAATGACCTGAACGAAGAAAACCTGGAGAAGGAACTTGGCCTTATACTTACGGAAGGAGAGCGCAGGCTACAGTTGCTCAGAGATTATGATGAGTTATGGCATAAGCTGGGCGATAGTCCGGCATCCAGCCGCGCAGCGGAAGAAATAATAGCTTTAGCGCGTAAATAGCCTTACCAACATTACAATGATAGCCACCAGGAACATGAAAAGCGATATGCGGTTCATGCCGTGCATGAACTTTATGCTCATGTTTTTCGGGTCGTTCGGGTCTCTCTTTCTTATATAAAAGTAAGTCAATATCTGTTTCCACATAACCGGTATCGTTAGATATAAAGATAACAAGAAATTTGGAGAAATGGTTTTAAGAAACCTATATTTGCAACCCGCTTAGCGCTGAGCGTTCCCGGCACTGCTTACTGCAACTGCCAACTGTGATAAAGGGGAATTAGCTCATTTGGTAGAGCGCTTGCAAGTCCCGAAAAGCTTCGGGAAAGAGGTGACTGGGAAAGTTCTTTGATAAGAAATTATAAGACAAGGGGAATTAGCTCATTTGGTAGAGCGCTTGCAAGTCCCGAAAGGCTTCGGGAAAGAGGTGACCGGGAAAGTTCTTTGATTTAAAAATTTTATAACCCACGGGGAATTAGCTCATTTGGTAGAGCGCTTGCAAGTCCCGAAAAGCTTC
>CAZUMM010000003.1:0-14366 GCA_964621795.1 uncultured Flavipsychrobacter sp. | reverse complement strand
GCTTGCAAGTCCCGAAAAGCTTCGGGAAAGAGGTGACTGGGAAAGTTCTTTGATACGAAATTTTAAACCCACGGGGAATTAGCTCATTTGGTAGAGCGCTTGCAAGTCCCGAAAAGCTTCGGGAAAGAGGTGACTGGGAAAGTTCTTTGATAAGAAATTATAAGACAAGGGGAATTAGCTCATTTGGTAGAGCGCTTGCAAGTCCCGAAAGGCTTCGGGAAAGAGGTGACCGGGAAAGTTCTTTGATTTAAAAATTTTATAACCCACGGGGAATTAGCTCATTTGGTAGAGCGCTTGCATGGCATGCAAGAGGTGACCGGTTCGATTCCGGTATTCTCCACAAGCTTTAAGTCGCCTCCGGGCGACTTTTGTGTTTATATGAATTACACTACCTACATCATCTACTCTGCCTCACTTGATAAGTATTATATCGGGCATACTGAAGATATAGAAGTGCGGCTGTCGCAACACAATTCAGGCATATCGTCATTTACTGCAAAAGCTACAGACTGGCGTTTGATGTTTTCAGAACAATATGCTACGCGTGAATTAGCGCGGGCAAGAGAAATGGAAATTAAGAAAAAGAAGAGCCGGAAATATATTGAATGGCTGATTAGCTCAGTTGGCTAGAGCGCTTGCATGCCCCGAAAGCATTCGGGGAAGAGGTGACTGGTTCGACTATCTTTGCAGTATATACATGTACTGTGTTACAATTTCCGAAAGACATCCTGCCAAACTACCGTAATATACAGGTAACCCATACCAAAATGTATGCGGTCTATATAACAGCGCCGTTCGGGCATAATGATGTATTACAATCTGCCCATTGTCTGGAACTGGTATTGGCAGGTACAAATAATGTATACTATGGAAGTCGTTGTGACACCATTAATGCCGGAGATATTCATTTCAGAAAGAAAGGCAGTTATCGTTTTACGCCTTCTCCCGGTTATTCCGCTGTGCTTGTTTTTATAGAAAATGAGTTTATCGACGATTTTTTGGAGGAACATATCACCACCTATCTCCATGAACCATTTGAGGAACATTTACCCCCATTTACTTTCAGGCAAACCGACTTTATAAAGGCACATATAACGGAAGCAGTGACCACTATAGAAACCCCCGGCAAATATGCATCCTGCATTATAAGATTATGTACCCACCAGGTATTACTGCACATGCTGAATAATGAGCGGGACATGCGTTTTGTGAGCTTTCTGCGATATCTTATTACTGATAAGAAAGCCGACCTGGCGTATTTTATGGAAGAGCATTTCACCTCTGGAATAAGCCTGAAAGAGCTGGCATTGAAAAGCGGGAGAAGCCTTACTACTTTCAAGAAAGACTTTGCAACCACCTTTGGCACCACGCCCATGAAATGGTTGCTAAACCGCAGGCTTGAGTATGCAAACCTGATGCTTGTACAAAATGTTGCCGGCAATATATCAGACATTGCGTATGAGTGCGGATTCGAAAACCTTGCCTATTTTTCCAAGGTTTACCGGCAGAAATATGGTATTCCTCCCTCTGCTTCGAAGAAAAAGTAACGGGCGTCTTTTCAGAATATAAATACGTCTTAAGAGTAAAGCCATTTACGATATAGCGCCCAAATTTTGCATGTAAACAAATTGTATGACACGCAAAGATTTTATCCGCACATCTGTTCTCTTAGCCGGAATGCCTTTACCGGTGTATAAAACCGGGGCAACGGAATTGAACGGCCAATACAACGTACGCCTTTTAAGACATGCTACATTATTGGTTACATTAGGTAATCTGAAATTATTGGTAGACCCGATGTTTTCCGCAAAAGGGGCAATGGACCCTGTAGCCAATGCAGGTAATGATATACGGATACCAATAGTTGATATGCCTGTTAGTAAACAGGAACTACGTGCATTGACCGATAATATTGATGCAGTATTGGTAACACACCTGCACCGTGACCACTGGGATAAAGAAGCACAAACATTAATAGATAAGACAATCCCCGTTTTTTGCCAGCCGGTTGACAAAGAGCAGATACAGGCGCAGGGTTTCCAGACTGTTATTGCAATAGAAGAATCGGTACAATGGGAAAATGTGACTATACACCGCACCGCGGGACATCATGGAAGCGGGGATATAGAAAAACTTATGGGAAAAGTATCGGGGTTTGTTGTAGCCGCAAATGATAAAAGCATTTACATAGCTGGCGATACCATATGGTGCAGCGAAGTAAAAGAAACCCTGAAAACGCATAATCCTTGTATAACAGTTCTTAACTGCGGAGGTGCCCGGTTTTTAACCGGCGGCCCGATAACAATGGATGAGGAAGATGTAGTTAATTGTTGCAGGGCAATGCCCGATGGTAAATTTATTGCTGTTCATATGGACACTTTGAACCATTGTAATGTGACCCGTGAGCTACTGTACAATACTTTGGCCGTTAATAACCTTACGCAAAATGTAATGATACCTGCCGATGGCGAATATATTTATTGGTAACAATCTGAAACAGGCTTCGGGTTGCTGCAACTTTCCTGTTTTACAGCCTACCTTTATACTACTAATCACAGCTACAAATGGTATTAATAATCATTACAGCAGTTATTGCGCTTCTTAGCGGCGCAGGTATCACCTGGCTGGTAGCAGGCAGTAAAAAGGCAGTTGCGGATAAACTGCTGGTTGCAGCCCTTGCCGATAAACAGAAACTGGAAGAGGAGCGGATGTCATTGCAGGCAGAACTAAGGGAAACAGTTGCCAGGCTCTCCGCACTTTCAGAACAACTACGACATAAAGACGAACAACTGCAGCTTCAGAAACAGGAAACACAAAACCTGGGCCATACCCTTGAAACGCAGTTTAAGGTATTAGCCAATACCATACTGGAAGAAAAGGCGCAAAAGTTTACCGAGCAGCAGGAGGCAGGATTAAAAATAATACTGGAACCACTCAAACAGAATATCCAGTCTTTTAAGCAGGAATTTGAAACCCGGTATAATGATGAAACAAAGGAACGTGTTTCCCTGCGCGAGCAGATAAAGTATATGATGGACCTGAACAAAACATTGTCTGAACAGGCCAACAGCCTGACACAGGCATTGCGCGGGCAGGTAAAGCAACAGGGTAACTGGGGAGAGATGATACTGGAAACCATACTGGAACATTGCGGTTTGCAAAAGAACCTGCATTATTTCATCCAGCAGTCGTCACAAAATGCAGAGGGTAAAACCATACAACCCGACGTAATTGTAAAATATCCTGATGAGCGGATGGTGGTTATTGACTCCAAAGTGTCTTTGGTGCATTATGAACAATTTTCCAACGCTGCTACGGCAGAGGAGCAGCAACAATGGTGCAACCTGCTACTAAAATCGTTGAAAGCGCATGTAGACGGACTGAGCAGTAAAGCATACCATGATGTAAAAGATGCGCTCGATTTTGTTATCATGTTTGTGCCGCTTGAAGCCGCATATATTACAGCAATGCAGGCCGATACCTCGCTTTGGCAGTATGCTTATGCCAAACGCATACTGCTCATCAGCCCTACCAACCTTGTTGCCGCTATGAAGCTGATAAATGATATGTGGCAGCGTGATGCGGTAAACCGCGATGCCCACCTGATAGCCGATAAGGCAGGGAAACTGTACGACAAGCTGGTAGGTTTTGTAGATAATTTTGAGCGGGTAGGCCAGCAACTGGAAAAAGCACATGCCGTATGGGGAGATGCATATAAACAACTTAGCAAAGGGCGGGGAAATATCGTCATGCAGGCAGAGCATATTAAGCGCCTGAAGGCCAATACAAAGAAAGAATTACCATCATCATTGGTGGATGAGGCAATGATAGAAGACGGTATAAACAATGAAGAAAAAGAATAGCCTGCTTATAGAAGCAGGCTCTGTAGAACATGACACGTTTATGCCAATTGGTTATTTCTTTTTGCTGAAAAAGTCTTTCAGTTCACGGCTCATTTGCTCCCCACGCCTTTTCAGGTCCTGCATTTCATCGCCTACATTTCTTTTTATAGTATCAAAATCCATTGGTGCCCCGCCCGACATGTAACGCATATCTTCCGGAGTTTTGGCCACAGGTATGATAATCCACGCCAGTATATAAGCCAGCAAGCCTACGCCTACCGTCAGGAAAAGTACCGCAAATACCAGCCTTACGATAACAGGGTCAATATCAAAATAATTGGCAAGCCCGCTACAAACGCCGCCTATCATCTTATCGTTGGGGTTACGGAACAGCCTGCGCGATGAGGTAGTATATTGTTGCTGGTAGGTGGGCGGTACATACGGGGTGGGGAAATGGCTCACGGGATTGCCGCTGGCATCCATACCGTCGTTCAGCGCACTGGCAGGGCCAAGTGTTTCTATTACTTTCAGTACATCGCTTTTATCTACCGCATGTGCCCCGGCATTCAGGCGTATCGTAAAGAGCTCTGCAATGCGGCCTTCTATATCCTGTATGATTTCATCTCTCCCCTGCTCGCCTGCAAAGTGCCGCTCCAGCGAATTGATATAATCGTTCAGCATCAGGTAGCCGTCCTCTTCTATCGGTATGACCCTGCCGGCTATGGTAATCTGTATAATACGTTGCATAATACGTGTGTTTTTTATATAGTGGTAGTTAAATGATTGACTGCGGTACTCAGCTCATCCCAGGTATGTCTTAGTTGTGCATAAAACTTCAGCCCGTTTTTGGTGAGTGAATAATATTTGCGCGGCGGCCCCGAGGGCGACTCTTCCCAGCGATAGCTGAGCATACCCGCATTCTTTAGTCTTGTCAGCAAGGGATACAGCGTTCCTTCCAACACCATTAGTTTAGCCCCTTTCAGTTGCTCCAGTATATCACTGGGATATACTTCCTGTTCCTTTTGAATAATGCCCAGTATACATAATTCAAGGAGGCCTTTTCTCATCTGCGATTCTGTGTTATCAACCGTCATAATCTTCAATTGCAATACAAAGCTATGTAAAAAAAATAATACTATGCAATGCATAGTACTATATATTGGATAATATTTTGTTAAAGATAGTACCAAGTAAAACCATTAAGGTGCTGGATATCAGTAAAGAAGATTTGTTTTTTCCGCTATTCATAAGACATTTGCACCATGAACTTTAAGAAGCCCGATACGGCTGATATCGCTTTTTTCCAATCTGTGCAGGGTATACACAGCATTTTGCAGGATGAAGAAGCACTGCGCCATTGCGCGTCAGACCAGACGGAAGACCTGTGTTATATGCCCGAAGTAGTGATACAGCCGGAAACGGTAGCAGCCATAAGTAAAGTGATGGCCTACTGTAACGAACAGCGCATCCCGGTTACACCGCGTGGTGCAGGCACAGGCCTGAGCGGCGGCGCATTGCCGGTAATGGGTGGCGTGGTACTTGATATGAAGCGGTTCAATAAGATACTGAACCTCGATAAACGCAACCTCCAGGTCACTGTAGAGCCGGGGGTTATTACCCAGGTGTTGCAGGAGCATGTACAGGAGCAGGGGCTGATGTACCCGCCCGACCCTGCCAGTAAGGGTTCCTGTTTCATAGGCGGTAACGTTTCTGAAAATTCAGGGGGGCCTCGCGCGGTAAAGTATGGTGTAGTGAAAGATTACGTGCTGAATATAGAAATGGTATTGCCCAACGGTGAAGTGATGTGGACCGGTGCCAATGTGCTGAAAAATGCAACAGGCTATAACCTGACACAATTGGTAGTAGGCAGCGAAGGCACACTGGGTGTCATAACTAAAATAGTATTGCGCCTGATACCTGCGGTAAAACACGACCTGCTGATGCTGGTGCCATTCCGTTCGGCAGTGGAGGCTTGTGCCGCAGTAAATGCGATTTTCCTCGCAGGTTATACACCCTCAGCGCTTGAGTTTATGGAGCGCGATGCACTGGAATGGTCTATGAAGTATGTACAATCAACCGGTGTAAGCCTGCCCGATGATATACAGGCACACTTGCTGATAGAAGTAGACGGTAACCACCTGGAGCAATTGTACCAGGAAATGGAAGCCATTTCTGAAATAGCGCAGAAATTCGATACTGGTGAAATACTTTTTGCCGATAGCCATGAGCAAAAACAAATGCTCTGGACATTGCGCCGGAAAGTGGGCGAAGCGGTTAAAAGCAACTCTATATATAAAGAAGAAGATACCGTAGTGCCGCGTGCCGAATTGCCGGAACTGCTGCAAATCATCAAGCGCATAGGCAAGGAATACGGGTTCCAGAGTGTATGCTATGGCCATGCAGGCGATGGCAATCTGCATGTGAACATTGTAAAGGCAGATATGAGCGATGAGGACTGGAAGAACAAATTGCCGCAGGGCATCCGCGAGCTGTTTAAAGAAGTAGTACGTATGGGTGGCACTATTTCAGGCGAACATGGTATAGGGCTGGTGCAGAAAGATTATATGGATATTGCATTCAGCCATACACAACTGCAACTGATGAAGCAGATCAAACATATATTCGACCCCAACGGCATTTTAAACCCCGGTAAAATATTTGTGGAAGAGTTTTAAGATAATTTTGGCAATTACAGGGCGTATATCGCTGCATATTTATGCCCCTGCTAGCGTTTAAATTTTAACTTCGCAGGATATATCATGTTATGAAAAAACTGGTGTGCTCATTATTATTGGTAGTTCTCGGCTTTGCTGCGTATGCGCAGGAAGTGTACAGCAGTACGGGTAAACCGCTGGATGAAACCGATAAGAAGAAAGAAGAGGAAAAAGAAAAGGGCTTCAACCCCAACAATCTCATATTTGGTGGCGGCTTTATTTTCGGAATAGGCGGCGGCATAACCAACCTGGGTATATCGCCTGTGATCGGGTACAAAGTTTCAGACCATTTCTCTGCCGGTATAGGGCTGGGCTACGAGTACCTGGGCATAAAAAATTATACATCCTACCGCGACCAAAATGGTGCTTCCGTTGCTTACAACCTTAAAACATCTATTTTTTCAGGTAGCGTATGGGCCAGGTACCTGCTTTTCCAGAATGTATTTGTACATGCAGAGCCGCAGATGATATATTGGACTAAAGTAAATAGCGTATCGTTTGACCCCGTATCCAATAGTGTGCTCGAGAACAAACAAAGGTTGTTCGTGCCCCGTATGCTGGTAGGTGGCGGTATCCGCCAGCCTATAAGCGATAGGGTTTCAGGCCTGTTAATGATATTATACGATGTTGTCCGCGACCCCAACAGTCCCTACAACGGCCTCGATATCAGGTTCGGCATAGTGGCAGGGTTTTAATAAAAAAGCTGATTTACAGAAACCTCCCGACGGGAGGTTTTTTTATGCATATTCCGCGCAAAGACTGTATTTTCTATTATTTTCACGCCCATGAGTTCTGCCATATTGCTTTCTATCATACTGGCCTATTTTGCATTATTGCTGGGCATCGCGTTTTATACTTCGCGCCATTCCAATAACGAATCATTTTTTATTGGCAACCGCAGCAGTAAATGGTGGGTAGTAGCCTTTGGTATGATAGGCACTTCTCTTTCGGGGATGACCTTCATATCCGTACCCGGCACGGTTGGCAAAATCAGCCAGGCAACCCACATGCCCTTTGGCTTTGATTATTTCCAGGTAGTGATAGGGTATTGGCTGGGCTACTTTGCCGTAGCATTTATACTGCTGCCGCTGTACTATCGCCTCAACCTTACATCTATATATACTTACCTTGATAAACGCCTGGGCATTACTTCGTATAAAACAGGGGTGATTTTCTTTATTATATCCCGTACCCTGGGCGCTACGTTGCGCTTGTACCTTGTTATTAAAGTGCTGGAAAAATTTGTACTGGACGATATAGGCATCTCTTTTGAATTTACGGCTATATTGGTCATGGCGCTGATACTGCTGTACACTTACCGGGGAGGGGTAAAAACCATTGTCTGGACCGATACGCTGCAAACCACCTTCATGCTGCTGGCGCTGGTCATTTGTGTCATATACATTATGAATTCCCTTGGCCTTGACTTTTCAGGCACATGGCATGCCATGCAGCAAAAGGGGTACACAAAACTGGTGCATACAGACCCGATGGCCCCGAACTTCTTTTTGAAACAAGTATTGGGTGGTGCGTTCATAACTATTGCCATGACGGGCCTCGACCAGGAGATGATGCAGAAGAATATCAGTGTCAGCAACCTTCGCGACTCTAAGAAGAATATGATAACCTTTTGTTTCATACTCCTTGCCGCCAACTTTATTTTCCTGCTGTTGGGTGGCTTGCTATACCTCTATGCCGATGCCAAAGGTATACAGGCATTGGGCGATGACCTGTTTCCTACCATAGCCGTGGCCGGCGGGCTGCCTTTCTTCATCACCATCTGTTTTCTTATCGGCCTTATATCCGCCCTGTTTCCCAGTGCCGATGGGGCGCTCACGGCCCTCACCTCTTCGTTCTGCATAGATGTGCTGGGTATGAAACGCCGCCACGATTGGGACGAAAAGAAAAAATCGAGGGTAAGGCTGGTAGTGCACAACGTATTTGCCATCATCTTTCTCGGTTGTATTTTCTTTTTCCGTGAAACGGATAATGGCTCGCTCATACAAATACTGCTGGTAGTAGCGGGTTATACATACGGGCCGCTGCTGGCACTCTTCACATTTGGCATATTCACAAAGCGTAACCTTAAAGAATCTGCGGTGCCTTTTATTTGTGTATTGTCGCCCTTGCTTTGCTATGTACTGAAACAATATGATACGGCATGGCTGGGAGGCTATGCTATAGGTACCGAATTATTGATAATAAATGCCGCCATCGCCTTTTTACTCTTATTTTTGTTCTCGAAAAAGGGTGACAAAGTATTGGTAGCGGAAGCATAATATGAAAGAAAAAATTACGAAAATCAAGTTGCGCGACTGGACGGAAACCCGCGCGCACTCCAGTTGGCAGGTATTCAAAATAATGGCCGAATTTGTGCAGGGCTTTGAGGCGATGGCTAAAATAGGCCCCTGTATATCCATCTTCGGCTCAGCGCGTACTTCTCCCGGTCACAAGTATTACGACCTTACGGTTGAAATAGCCAAACGCCTTGCTGAGGAAGGTTTCGGCATCATTACAGGTGGCGGACCGGGCATTATGGAAGCAGGCAACCAGGGCGCGCAAATGGCCGGCGGGCGCTCGGTAGGATTAAATATTGCCCTGCCGTTCGAACAATCTTCGAACCCTTATATCGACAGCGACAAAAACATAAACTTCGATTACTTTTTTGTTCGTAAAGTAATGTTTGCCAAATACGCCCAGGGCTTTATCATGATGCCCGGCGGCTGGGGCACTATGGATGAGTTTTTTGAGATAGCCACCCTGATACAGACACGGAAATTTGTGCAGACCCCAGTAATGTGTATAGGTTCTGAATACTGGAAAGGCCTGTTCGACTGGATGCGCTCTACCATGCTGGAAACAGAATCGAACATCAGCCCCGGCGATCTTGAGATGATTAAAGTGTTTGATACTGCCGATGAGGTGGTGGCTTACATCCACGAGTTTTATTCGCATAATAAACTCCAACCTAACTTTTAGGATTTTTTATGACGCAGCTACTGATATCCAAAGCACTGAACGACTACGCAGAGAAATATACTACGCCGGAACAGCCTGCACTGGCGGCGCTGAACCGGGAAACACATATAAAAGTAGATTTGCCGGTTATGCTCTCGGGGCATTTGCAGGGCGGGCTGCTCAAAATGCTGAGCAGTATGATACAACCCCGCCGCATACTGGAGGTGGGTACTTATACCGGCTATTCGGCTATATGCATGGCGCAGGGTTTGCCCGATGACGGCCACCTGCATACCATCGATATAAATGAAGAGCTCGAAGACATGTGTTTTCGCTATTTTTGCAAAGCGGGAGTAGAGAAGAAAATAACACAACATATAGGCAGGGCAGCAGAGATAATACCGGGGCTGAATGAAATGTTCAACCTGGTGTTTATAGACGCGGATAAGCAGAATTATCACCTGTATTACGACCTGGTATTTGATAAAGTACCCATTGGCGGTTATATACTGGCCGATAATGTGCTGTACGATGGCGAGGTAGTACTGCCGCAGGCAGAGCAGAGCAAGAATGCCAAAGCTATCCACGCTTTCAACGAGAAGATAAAGAACGACCCCCGCATCGAACATGTATTGTTGCCCGTTCGCGACGGGATAATGATAATGAGAAAACTGGCAGACTAACCCATTAAAAAACCGAAACGTATGCAAAAGTGGATATTGGCAATCGCAGTGCTGGCATTAAGCATTTCCAATGCCGGGGCACAGAGCTATGAAGAGCGCGTGCAGGAATATATCAGCAGGTATAAAGACCTTGCCATGCGCGAGCAGCAGCGCAGCGGCATACCTGCCTCCATTACGCTGGCGCAGGGCATACACGAAACACAGGCAGGTAAAAGCGAACTGGCCACCAATGCCAACAACCATTTCGGCATCAAATGCAAGCGGAACTGGACGGGCGATACGTACACCTATACCGATGATGCCCCCGATGAATGTTTCCGCAAGTACGCCTCTCCCGAACAGTCATACGTCGACCATTCCGACTACCTGAAAAATAGTCCGCGCTATGCAAAGCTGTTTACCTATTCGCAAACAGACTATGCATCATGGGCTTTCGGTTTAAAAAAATGCGGCTATGCCACCAACCCCCGCTATCCGCAAATACTCATCAACCTCATACAGGAATACAAGCTGCAGGAATATACCTATGCGGCTAAAAACAACCATATAGGCAGCGATGTAGCCCTGCAGGACAGGGAGAATGAGATAATACCCGAAGATGATGCGCCCCCGGCGACAGCTACTATTTCGGCCCCGGTTGCCGCCGCCGCTGTAGCAAGCGCTACCGCTATGCCGCAGGTGAAGCACAAAAGCAAAATTGTGGTAAACGAAAATGCTGACGAGGCACCTGCCGAAAAACCCGAGTTTCCGCCATACGGCGATGTAGTGCATGTAAACGGCCTCAAGGCCGTATATGCCCGGCAGGGCGATATGCCCCTGGAATATGCACTCAAAACAGGCGTGCGTTATGAAAAACTTCTGGAGATAAACGAAATATCGGATAAGCCCCTTGCAGAAGATATGTACCTGTACCTGGAACGCAGGCACCTGAAAGGCATCCGCCCCACCCATACCGTAAAAGAAGGCGAGACCATAGCCCAGGCAGCACGCTACGAAGGCATGCAGGAAAAAGCACTCCGCACCCTGAACCAGCTCAACGGCGACGAAGAACCCGTTTCCGGCACCGTACTGCAACTGCAAAGCGATGCCCCCGTTAAGCCGGAGGTAATTGCCAAAGCTGCCCCTGCGCCCGAAGCAGCGGTTGCAGCAACTGCGCCGGCGCCACCTGCTGCCGCGGAACAGGAAACACCACCCGCTGCAGAAGAGCAACCGGCAGCGCCGCCAGCCGCGGAAGCAACAACTGATAATACGGTTGCCACCACTCCCGTTGAAGAAGCGCAGACAACGGCACCCGTTGAAGAAAATACGCTTGCGGGCAATACCGCCGGCGAAGCTGAACCGGTAATGCCGCCACCGCCGCCGCCCCCTGCGGAAGAACAGTCCGCAGCTACACAGGAGGTAGTAGTGGAAAAGGCCGACATTGGCCCCGCCGTACCCGCAGGCGCCATCAAGCCCAAAGAAGAAGTGGCCGAGACAGGCAGCAACCTGCCCAACCCGCCACCACCACCCGTCATCAACATAGCCAATGAAAAACCTATAGAAGAAACACTGGCAGAAGAAAAGAAAGCCAATGCAGGGCAAACCGGAGAAGAACCCAAAGACGAATTGGATGCACTCAAAGCCCGTTTTGATAAAGTAGTATATGCAGAGCGGAATAAACCTGTGACTGAGCAGGCTGACACCGTTGCAGAACCGGCCACTGGCACCACTGCCGAAGCGCCGCAGCCCGATACCCCCAAAGAAGCCCCGGCTGCAAAAGCAACCGGCGGCAAATTCTACACCGTAAAAAAAGGCGATACCGCCTTCGGCATAGCCAAACGCAACAACATCACCATGCGCCAGTTAATGGAGTGGAACAACCTCGATTTTGAAGCCATAAAAATAGGCCAGCGCCTGCGGGTAAAACCTTAATATGGTACAGGTACACGATAAGCGCTTCCGCCTCTTTCTCAGCAAGGAAACCATTGCGGCACGGGTATGCGCTGTAGCCGCACAGCTTAATGAAGACTATGCCGGGCTTGACCCGCTCTTCATCGGCATACTGAACGGCTCGTTTATCTTCGCGTCCGACCTGTTTCGCGCCCTCACCATACCCGCCGAAATATCATTCGTAAAACTCGCCTCCTACAAAGGCACTACCTCTACCGGCAACGTCATCACCGCCGTAGGGCTCGATGAGAACCTTACAGGCCGCCATGTAGTAATAGTAGAAGACATAATAGATACCGGACGCACCCTTGCCGCCTTCATGCCCGAAATATGGCAGCGGCAACCCGCCAGCGTGCGCATAGCCACCTTCCTGCGCAAGCCCGAAGCCCAGGCGCACGATGTAGACCCCTCTTATGTTTGTTTCGATATAGAAGATAAATTCGTAGTGGGCTACGGGCTCGATTACGACGGCCTTGGCCGCCAGTTCCCCGACCTCTACGTACTTGCGGGCGATTAGTAGAATATATTATCGGCCAACGCGCCCTGCACCAGTCCCGCAGCCTTCGCCCGGTCAAACAGGGTAAAGACCGCCTTCCGGCCCACCTCCCCAAGGTCTGTGCTGTACTCGTTCACATACAAATCAATATGTTGGCGCATCACTGTCTCTTCCATCTCTTGCGCATGTTCGTGCACAAAAGGTGCCAGCTTGGGGTAATGCTTCCAGCTATAGGCAAGGCTGTCCTTAATCACCGCATCAATGGCCGCACACACATCGCTGCCCAGCCCGCGGCGCGCCACAATGCCTCCCAGCGGTATGGCGGCCTGTGCCGTAGCCTCCCACCAGTCGCCCAGGTCCAGCAGCTTCACCAGCCCCTTCTGCGCATAGGTAAACCTGCTTTCGTGTATGATGAGGCCCGCATCATAGCTGCCCGCCAGCACCGCATCCTCAATCTCGCTGAACAGTACTTCCGTTTTATGCCTCGCCTCCGGGTACGCCAGCGAAAGCAGCAGGTTGGCCGTAGTATTCACCCCCGGTATCGCAATGCGCCAGTCGGCTATATTTTCCAGGTTCAGCGGGTGGGCAGCCACCAGCAGCGGGCCTACCCCCTTGCCCAGCGCACTGCCGCTGTGCAGCAGCGCATACCGTTCCGTGCTGTGCAGAAATTCGTTGTAGCTCAGCTTCGTCACATCCAGCCGCCCCTCCCGCGCCCAGCGGTTCAGCGTCTCCACATCCTCCATTGCCGGCTCAAACTCCAGCCCCCGCGTATCTACCTTGCCATGCACCATTGCATCGAAGATGAACGTATCATTGGGGCACGGGCTAAATCCTAAAGTCAGTTTCATACACCTGCAATTTACGACACCCCGCCCACATCCCGCAAATCAGCATAATTGATAGCCTGTTATTAATTCTTTTTCCGTATTGTCGCAGGAACCACCCCATCCCTGCGGGATATCCCTCCTTGCCAAGGAAGGGAACATAAATATTATACAATAAAAAGCTCCTTCCCTTATTAAGGGAAGGTGTCACGCAGTGACGGAAGGGTTGCTATATGCAGCATCGTTGTGTCACTCACTGCAACGGCGGGAATGCTATATATATGTTATCGTATTTGCTCAATCCAATTCTTTACTGTGTGACGATGTACTTTTAATGCTTTGGCGATTTCAACTTGCTTGGCACCTCTTGCTAATCGCTCTTTTATAAAATCATTATGTTGCGCAAGGATAGGATTCTTTTTTTTACTCCCAATTGGACGACCAAGTTTTTTGCCTTCAGCCTTTTTGCGTGCTAATGCTTCTTTAATACGCTGTGAAATTAATGTTCGTTCAATTTCAGCGGATAGTCCAAATGCGAAAGCAAGCACCTTAGAATTAATATTGTCTCCAAGTTCATACCCTTCTTTTATTGCGTACACCTTTACATTGCGTTCCATACAAAGATTAAGGATACTCATGATTTGCATTAAATTTCTACCCATTCTTGATATTTCTGAAACAATTAAAACATCATCTTGTTTTAGTTTTTGTAGCAATGCACCAAAGACTCTTTCCTGTAATTCTTTTCTGGAACTAATGGTTTCTTCAATCCATTTTGAAATTTTAAGGTCCCTTTGGTTGGCAAAATTTGATATTTCGAAACGTTGGTTTTCTGTAGTTTGCTTGTCGGTGCTTACACGGATATAGGCGTAAATCATTTTTAGCCTAAAGTAGAATTATAACACCAGTTTTTTACCAAC
>CAZUMM010000002.1:0-262426 GCA_964621795.1 uncultured Flavipsychrobacter sp. | reverse complement strand
TACATGAGGCAACCGGGACTATCTAATTCTGTCAACTTTTTTCAGGACTATTCAAAGAAACAATCTATTGCTTATTCACACGGATTACATCGGTCATGCTGTCGCTGTTGTATTTCAGAATGTAAATGCCTGCGGGCATTGCTGTCATATCTATGCTCATTTCATCAGAAAGGCTTGCATAATTTGCCAGTGTTTTACCTGTTATATCGCTAAGCGTCAGCGTAGCGTTCCTATCACCATTGATTTTAAGTTTCAAAACATCTGTAACGGGGTTAGGATATACACTGATAACGTGCTTATTAGCCGACACATCTTTTACAGCAGCACCCGCAGCAGTATGGAAAGGTGTAGTGCCCCAGGGCGATTCGGGAACTACCGAGCAGTACGCTTTCAGGAAGAAATATAACGGGGCTGCAGGCATAAGGCCCAAAAGTTCTACGCTGGTATAAGTAGTATAGGTACCATGTGTAGGCGGGTTAGGTGTTGTACCCACAGAGTATTCATAGCCGGTAACGGTAGGCACAGGATCCCACGATGCTACTGCAGTAGTCCCTGTTATCCTGTCAATAGTAACCTGGGGGGATACACAGTCCACAAGCGTACAGAAAGAATCGACTGCCCAACCCGATGTATCTTTATTGGGCAGCGACTGGTTGGGATCGCAGTTAGTACGCAGGTGGATATAATAACAAGTACCCGGCGTCAGGTTGTTGAAGCTGAGCGAAGGTGTTGTAGTGGTAATATAACCTGTGCTTGGCGGGTTGGCAGCAGTCTGGTCAAGCTGGTACTCATACGCTGTTGCGCTTGCCCCCGGAACGCTCCATGATATCTGCGCGCTTGTAGTAGTGATGTTTGTAATCTGGATGGATGTATAATCAACCGGTTTACAATCGTAAACAAGGTCAAAACCAAAATCAGGCATATAGTTATCAACTGTGCCCGATGTATTGGGATTATCGGCATAGGTGCGCCTGCTGGTAGCACTGCCGTGGCGCTGGTTAAAGCCGTTCAAATAACCATCATGTGCTACTTCTACTACTAGGTTTTGTGTATTATCGTAGGGTACCGGCGTGGAAAGCGGAATTTCAACCCAACTATTCACCGTTGTACCGGGTATCACATAAGAAGTAGATGATAACCCCGTGGTCATACCGGATGTTACAAATGCAGTACCTAAGGTAGTAGCAGTTGTTTGTCCTATGCGGATAACGAAGTTTGTATAAGTGGCATTTACAGTGGCCGTAGTACTTTTTACATAAATTTTGGTAATGTAGCCTGAGGGTGCCGTAGGGAATTGCGTGTTCAGAAACAGCCACTGTACCCTACTGCCTGTGGGATAGCTGTTAAAAGGATAGTCACTGCCAATAGCCGTGGCAGCACTTGCCGAAATAGAGAACTGGGGTACCTGCGCCTGTATAGTGGCCAATGTTACGAACAAAAAGCTGACAAATAGTAGTATTTTTTTCATCTAAAATGAAATTTTATTTAGGGTGTTTTTTCTAAAAGCAGTCTAAAATAATAAAAAACTATTAAAAGAAAACTTTAATGGAAAACTTTATTCTACAAATAAATTCACATAACAAAACACAATATACATAAGACCATAAAATGATAAAGCCCTGCCGGGGGCAAGGCTTTATACAGTAAAAAATCAGCTTCAGGTCAAGCTATTCTTTGTTGATTTTAATAGTTTTATTTCTTGACAAATCTTCATATTTCAGAATATAAACACCGGCAGGGTAACCCGACATATCTATAGGGGTTTTATTCCTGTTTATTTCCATTTGTCTAAGGGTTTTACCTGCAATATCCAAAAGTTGCAACTTACCAGTTCCATTAACATTACCCGATATTTCTATATACATCATTTCTTTTACAGGATTGGGATATACCGAAAGGTTTATCTCTTTTCCTGTAGCCTCATCTATGCCCAGCGGGAAAGTTTTAAAGGAAACCGTACTCCAGCCCGATGTTGAAAACACACCTACACTTTCGCAATGGCAGCGCACATGCATATAATAGTCTACACCGTCCTTTAAGGCCGAAGTGTGGATACTGGTATAATTGTATTTGGTACCGACAGCCGGGGGAGTGGATGATTGTGTCAGTGCATACTCATACTCGTAAGCGGTAGGCACCGGCGACCAGTAGGTTACCCCTTCGTCAACATTGATATGGTCTACAGCCAGCTCCGGGTTACGGCATATAATAGGAGTCAGAAACGAATCGAGCGACCAGTTCGAAACTTCATTACCTGCACATAAGCTGCGTATGTGCACATAGTACCATGTGTTTTCAGAGAGACCGGGAACAGGGGCTGATGTCGCAATAGTATTAATAACACCTGTAGTGCCCATAGGCGCGGCCGGGCTCTGGTCTACTACATAGTCGTAGCTGAGTGCAGAAGCCCACGGCGACCAGTTGATTTTTGCATAATTGTATGAGAGGTCCGTTGTATGGAAGCCAACAGGTGGTTTGCATGGAGGTAATGTTGTAAAAGGTATGGTTATCCAGGGCGAAAAATTAGTGGCGCTGCAGCGGTTACGCACATGCAGGTAATAATTGGTAGCAGGTGTAAGCCCTGTAGCATTTACGGTAGTAGCCATTGTTGTAACAGGCGTATTGGGGTACTGAACGGTAGCATTCTGGTCTATAAGATAATCGTAACCGGTTGTGCCGGAGACGGCCGTCCAGCTAAGATCTGCGGTTGAGGAGGTTATGTTAGCCGCTGCAAGGTTGGTAGGTGCCGGGCAAGGAGGGCCCGTTACTATATCGAAACCTATATCGCCGTAAGAACCGGTACCGCTGCCGGTTGGCGTGGTTGAGCCATAACTCCCCCACAGGCGGCGGGTTGTACCGCCCGGCCCGGCCTGGCAATTGGCAGTAACAGAACCGCTCAGGCTGTTTTGCTCTATCTCTACTATCAGGTTGTCACCGGCCATATAGCTAAACGGCGTTTGCAGTGTAACGCTCCACCAGGTATATGAGCCAAGCGTCCCTGTAGAAAATGTACTGGCAGAATATACAGGCGTAGCACCTGTAACAAATGTGGAAGTGGATGCAAAGCCAGTAGCAGTAGTTGATAACATTCTGATATTCAGGTTACCATACGTTGCATTGTAACCCGACCCGCTCCAGGTACGAAAATAAACTTTGGTGATTTGCCCGGTAGGCATAGTGGGTGTAAAATCAGATGACAGGTATAACCACTGTACTTTGTTGGATGAACTGGAACCGAAAGGGAAAACATTGTTGGAAGTACCCAGGCCGGTAGCATAGGTTGGCGTCTGAGCTATTGAACTTAAACTACTTAGCATTGCAAACACAAAAAAGTAAAAGAGTTTTTTCATCTGTTTTTTGTTATATGAAATTGTTAATAAATACCAGCTTTAAACCTTTTTGGTTATAATCTCCCCCTAATTTAATAATTATTTTAATAAAGATTAAAAATGAATTAAAAAATAAGATGAACCGTTAATATTTACAGATGAAGCTAAAACAAAGAAGGGCAACCTGCTGGGCTGCCCTTCTTAAGAAGTCTGATATTTATATCTATTGTTTATTAATATGGATAGTCCCTGTCCTTTCAGAATCGGTATATTTTATAATATAAACCCCGCCAGCATAAGATGCCATATCGATATCCATTTCAGGCTTATTCATTTTAAAGGTCTTTAACACCCGTCCTGCAACATCTGTTATGGTTATAATAGCATCGCCGGCAACATTACCTTTAAGGCTCAGGTGCATCACCGATGTAACGGGGTTAGGATAGCAAGCCAGTCCGAAATCGCTGCTGCCCTGTGAACCTACACCCGTAGGGAAGGTTTTAAACGATGCCGTTGCCCAGTCTGAAGAAGATTTGATGCCTACGCTTTCGCACTTGCTGCGTACATGTATATAGTATTCTACCCCATCTTTGAGTGCAGAAGTATGTATGCTCGTGTATTTATAACTGGTACCAATTGCGGGCGGTGTAGATGACTGGCTGATGACATATTCATATTCATACGCTGTAGGTATCGCATCCCAATATGCTACGGCCTCGTCCGTATTGATGTAATCAATATTGATTTTCGGGGCCCGGCATACTATTGGCGTCAGGAACGAATCCAGCCCCCAGTCAGATGCTTCGTTTCCGGCACACTGGCTGCGCAGGTGCACATAATACCATGTGTTTTCAGTTAAGCCGGAGAGCGGTACCGATGTTGCAGTTGTATTAATAACCCCTGTTGTAGGGCCGGGGTTTGCATTACTTTGGTCTACTACATAATCATAGCTCAATGCCGATGGCCAGGGAGCCCAGTTAATCGTAGCCGAGTTAGGCGTCAGGTTCGTAACATTAAAGCCTACCGGTGGTTTACAAGGCGGTAAAGTGGTAAACGGATAATGTACCCATACCGATATACTGGTTGAAGAACACCTGTTGCGTACGTGCAGGTAATAATTGGTAGAAGGCGTAAGGCCTGTCACATTTGCAGTAGTAGCAGTAGTATTGGTACCTGAAGTAGAAGGGTTGCCCGCATTCTGGTCAACCACATAATCATATCCTGTAGAACCCGTAACCGCACCCCAGCCTACAGTGGCTGTAGAAGAGGTAATATTGGTAGCGCTCAGGCTGGATGGCACCGTACAGGGAGGGCCGGTAACATAATACATTTCTACCCTGCTGATAGGGTATGGAGAACCTTCGCCCGAATAGTTGGGGGCAGGTCCCCCGGTAATAGCGCCCTGGTACAGCAGCCTGTGCAAAGTAACCGGGAAGCCGCCTAAGGTAGAGGAATAAGGAGTAACATTTGCACTGTATGAATTGGCAGTATTGGTGCCTGCCGCACCAAGTATACCAATGATATCCCCTGAACTTACAGGGATATTTACCGTTTGTACTACGCCATTGGTAGCATTTGAAATATAAGCAAGTGTTGTAAAGTTGCTCGAATTGGTCGGGTAAATTACCGGAGTCGGGTCGTTGATCTTAAATACATGTATATATTGGGCTCCCGAACCCGCATCAGGCGATACCCGCAGGCCCACAATGTTAAAGCTTGTAGGTGCTACAAACCAATACCCTCTCACAGAACCCGAATACACATTATTGTGCGGAGGAAGGGGCAGCAATGTTTGTGCTTTTGCCTGATAACCAAGGCCAACTAAACATAAGCCCAAAACCAATAAGTAAATGTTCTTCATTTTTATATAAATTAAATTTTTATAAGAATTTAATCCCTGAAAAGTTAAATAAATAAGTAATCGCATTTACAATTCGGAAATGTTTTTAATCTGATTTTAATACGTATATTTCTTTTTGTTAAACTATCTCGTTAAATGCAAAAATCCACCGCAACAAATGCGGTGGACCGTGCTTTGGAGCTTTATTTACTTACTATTTATTTTTTGTGAATGAGTGCCTGCGTATCATGCGTACCATCTTTAAAGCGGACGATATATGAACCCGCAGCCATATTTGCCATATTGATGGTAAGCCTCCTCTTATCGGCGTTTACCTGCTTTATCAACCGTCCGGTAAGGTCATGGACGGTTATTACCGCACCTTCACTATACTGTCCCTTAATAACTATGTTCAAATCATTGGTAACAGGGTTGGGGTAACAGGCTACCCCAAAATCTTTATTGCCAATATCCCCAGTTGTCAGTGCAAATGTTTTAAAGGATGCCGTAGCCCATTCAGATGTTGTTTTACTACCTACGCTTTCGCACCTGCTGCGAACATGCACATAGTATTCTATACCGTCTTTAAGTGCAGAAGTGTGTATACTCGTGTATTTATATTTTGTGCCAAGTGCAGGTGGTGTTGAAGACTGGCTGATGACATATTCATACTCGTACGCGGTAGGAATAGAGTCCCAGTATGCCACTGCCTCATCTGTATTAATATAGTCGATTTTTATTTCTGGCGGACGGCAGATAATAGGTGTCAGGAACGAATCGAGCCCCCAGTCTGAAACTTCATTGGCAGCGCACTGGCTGCGTAGGTGTACATAATACCATGTATTCTCCGTTAGCCCGCTAAGCGGTACGGAGGTAGCGGTTGTATTAATTACGCCGGTGGTAGCGCCGGGATCGGCACTACTTTGATCTACCACATAATCGTAACTGATAGCAGACGGCCAGGGCGCCCAATTGATAGTAGCCGATGCCGGCAGCAGGTTGGTCACCTGGAAGCCTATCGGGTGTTCACAGGGCGGCAGCGTGGTGAATGGTGTATCTACCCACTGAGAAATACTGGTAACAGAACATTTGTTCCGCACATGCAGGTAATAATTGGTAGAAGGCGTCAAACCTGTAACCGTAACTGTATTGCTGGCTGTAGCCGTGCCTGCACCGGTAGGATTGGATGAACTTTGGTCGACTACATAATCGTACCCTACCGAACCGGTCACAGCGCCCCAACTCAGGTCGGCCGTTTTAGAAGTAATGCCAGTGGCCAGCAGGTTAGAAGGTGTAGTACAGGGCGGGCCTACTATATAATACATTTCCACGCGCGATATAGAACCCGTATTGTTCAGTGCTTCGCCCCAATATGCAGGGGCAGGGCCTGTATTGATATTGCCCTGGTAACCAAAACGTGTCAGTTTAACAGGGAAACCGCCGATGCTGGTATTGAACCCTCCGGTAGCATACGAATTGCTGGTGCCTGCAGTACCTAGTATGCCTATCACATCGCCCATGTTTACATTTATATTTACGCTTTGTATCACACCATTTGCTGCGCCCGATATATATGCAAGCGTGTTGAAATTGCTCGACTGTGAAGTGAACGCCACCGGCAAAGGATCATTACACTTCATAACATGTATGTACTGCAGGCCCGACCCGGCCTGTGAGGCAACACGAAGCCCTACAATAGTAAAGCTGACAGGAGCTGTAAACCAGTACCCCCTTGCCGAACCGGAATAGACACTGTTGTGCGGCGGCAAAGGCATCATTGTTTGCGCCCTGACAGGCGGTGCGGACAATAATAAAAAAAGAAAAACGGAAAGCAGGCCTATACGGCTGTGGTAAAACTGTTTCATACAACTATTTTATTAATCGAAATGTAAAATGTGGTAGCAGGGCGGGAGTAAAATAAACAGGTAAAACTTTGCAGTTACTACAATTTAAAGCATATACCACTACGTTATACCACACCCTTTTACATTTAATTATTTTTTAATTTTTAAATAAATTTGTAGTTAAAAAATAAGGTTTTTTCAAACAAAAAACGGCCGGGACCAACCCCCTGCCGTTACTTTATATACTTAAAATTAAACCTCATGCCATACAGAAATTTTACCTCTGTATAGCGCGGATTTTTTTGAAAACGCCCCCCCCCGGCATAAAGCAACAGGTGGCCAGCCAGCCACCTGTTGCAAAACAAAATATTTATTTTATTTATTGAACTTGATCGATCCCGCTCAACTATTCTTTCAGCACCTTAATCACTACCGTTTGCAAATCAACGGTGCATTTCATCAGGTAAGTACCGCCCGGCATGCCTGCAAGGCTTATCGTTTCACCTTGTCTTACTGCTCCTTTCTTTATCAGTCTGCCCGTCAGGTCGGTAAGTATATAGGTACAATTGCCTCCGCCTGCAATATTTACCGCCAGGTTTTCCTTCACCGGGTTAGGAAAAACAGAAACCCCGCTCCCCTGCTCCGGCACTGCCGCTATGCCATCCGCACTCTGCCTGAGCGCTTCATTGCTCCATGCCGAAAAAGAAAACTGGCTGTTACATTTCGTGCGCACATGTATATATTTATCTTTTCCATCGGCAGGAAGGGCTATGTTATTTATCATGGTATCGTACGTCTCCTGGCCGTAAGCAGGATCGCCCGGCACATTGTTTACTACATATTCATACGCAACCGCATCCGTCACTTTATTCCACAATACCGAAACGTTGTTGGTACCCTTGCCCGCTACCTGCAATTCAGGAGCCCCGCAATAAGACTTTGTAATAAAAGAATCTACTTTCCAGATAGAACTGTCATTTCCGTTCAGGCAAAAAGAACGGATATGCATATAATACTTTTCACCCGGGTTCAGTCCTGTTATTTGCGTAGCAATAGCTGTAGTGGTATTTACCGGCGTACCATAAACAGGATCGGCCAATACCTGGTCTACACGGTACTCATACCAGTCAGTAGTTGGCATCAGGCTCCACAGCAGGTCTACCGATGCAGTAGTTACATTGCTGAACAGGATGCTGGCAGGCGGCAGGCAATAGGCATTCAATGTGGTAAAGGAAGAAGTAACCCAGGGTGAGTACCCATTAGAACAAATATTGCGTACATGAAAATAATAGGCCGAATTGATGGCCAGGCCCGAGGCATGATAGGAGGTTGTAGCACTGAACGTTCCGGCACCTGTTGGTGAAGATGCATTCTGGTCTACTACTATTTCATATCCCAGTGAACCGCTCACACCTGTCCATCCCAGGTCTGCACTGTTTACCGTTATGTTGCTTGCATTCATATTACTTACCGGCTGACAGGTAATCAGGTCAAAGCCAAAGTCGTAGCGGGTGGCACTATACCCGGTGGGAGTACCGGATGCAGAAGCCGCATACTGCCTCCTGTACCCTGAAGCTGATGAGGTATAAATGGGATACCCGCCGCTTGTATTCGTCTGGCGCGTATCTACCACCAGCGACATCGAAGGATCAAAATAAACAGGTGTTTGTAACGGGTAAGCTACCCACCCGCCTGCAGTAGGATTGACACTATAGGAAGCGGCTGTCATTGCAATAGTAAGGCCAGTTACCCAGGAAGTACCCGGTAAAGATGTAAGAGCAGTTTGCCCGATATCTATCCGCAAATTGGTATATGTACTGGGAGTGGAGCCACTTGACCTGAAATATATGGCCGTTATCATACCTGCAGGAACAGTTCCAAACTCCCCCGGCGTGTATAAAAACTGGCACCGCTGGTCAACCCAGCTCAGGCCACCGAAAGGTATTGAATTCCCTCCTGTACCTGCATTGATATAGTACTGCGGTGTCTGGGCCAGTAATACATTTACAGCTGAGCATATTACAGCAATGGCAACAAGTAAGATTTTTTTCATAATACGGGTGGTATTTAATTTTACATTTAGGTGTCAATTAAAAATAAATTAAAAAACCATAAAAACCGACCTATATATGTTGTTTTTTATATTAAAATTTAATTGCCGGCATTGGTTTTTAATAAAAAATTAAAGGGGAGCAGTTTGAAAACTACCCCCCTGTTTTGTGTCACCCATATTAATACTATTCTTTAATCACCCTGACAACTGCCGTCCCTTTATTGGTTACACACTTTAACAGGTATGCCCCGGCAGGCAATTGCACAAATCTTACCTGTGTGTTCCGGTGCAGGTCGCCGTTTGCAACCACGCTTCCGGTTATGTTCGTAAGTATGTAAGCCCCCTCATCTCCGGCAGTTATATTCAATACATCTTTTACAGGATTAGGATAAACGGTAAACCCAACCTCGTTATAACCCATATCATTTATTGTTTCTGTAGAGTTCCTCAGTGTAGTAGTGGTCCAGTCGGAAAATGAAAACTGGCTGTTGCACTTGGTGCGCACATGCAGGTATTGGCCTGTATTGCCGGCAGACAGCGAAAGGGAAACTAACGTATCTGTTATTTCAGTGCCATAAGAAGGCGGCGACTGCGATGAAGTCACCTTATATTCATAAGCCACGGCAAAAGGCACCTTATACCACCAGGCTGACGCGGTAATAGTACCTGTACCGTTTACATGCACATCTGGTGCTCCGCAGTAATTTTTTGTTACAAATGAATCGAGCCGCCATACGGAGCTATCGTTACCGTTCAGGCAAACAGAGCGAACATGTGTATAGTATTTCGTGTCTGGTATCAGGCCGGTAATTTTTGCAGAGATAGCGGTAGTACTGGTATAATTCCCATAAGCCGGGTCAGCAGTTTGCTGGTCCACTTTATAATCATAATGGTCGGAAGTTGGCATCAGGCTCCATAGCAAATCTACCGAGTAAGGCGTCAGGTTGCTGTAAAGTATATTAGCGGGCGGGTTGCAATACGCATTGGCCGTAGTAAATGCTGTAGTTGTCCATGCCGAATACGAAGTACTGCTGCACTGGTTTCTCAGGTGGAAATAATAGGTAGTATTCGTATTAAGGCCGGAGGCATGGTAAACTGAGCCCGACGTAGTTGTACCCGAAGATGAAGGGCTTCCCGGGTTCATATCCAGTACATATTCAGAGCCTGCAGAACCACTTGGGGGCGTCCACTGTATATCCGCACTGTTTATGGTAATGTTGCTCACACCTATATTCTGCGGCAGGGCGCACGCATTAATAAATGTAATATACCCGGTGAAAAAACGAGGGTTATTCGTAGCGCCATACCCTATATAAGAACCACTGATCTGCACATCGCCCACCTTCAGTGTCACACCATTTGCGGTAAATGTATTGGGCGTACAAGTACCTGCACCCGTACCGCTATACCTGCAATACCCGTATGAGTTCAATGCAAAGCGATACTGGGCGCCATTAGGTATGAGAAATGTAAGGTTGCTGAATGCCTGTGTAATACCGGTAGCGGTAACAGTAACATTATTACTGGCTATCAGGTTCCATGTAGGCGCAGCCAGCGTACCATAACTGCCGCTCAGCGAGGTAGTACTATACCAAAGCTCAGCCAGGCCGCTTTCACCGGAGTTCCAGAAATTGCCTACGTCTGTCAGCAGTATATCATTACCGCTCAGGTTTTCCACTACAAATGTGATGGCATAGCCTGCCCCCGCACCGTTAGTACCTGTATAACCGGTTCCTGCAGTAGTAATGGTTACAGGTTGTGCATTGCCTGTTCTTCCCGGCAACACCAGGGCCGATGCGATGAGAAATAAAAATAGCTTGTGTTTCATTTTTGTTTTTGACTTAAATTAAAATTCAATTAAAAATAAATTAAAATTAAGTTAAAACAAAAAATATTTATGTGATATTTAGTTAAGAATCACACATTAACAAATACACAAAAAAGCACCGGCGATATGCCAGTGCTGTATATAGATAAATATTCCTGATAGTCTTATTCCCTGGTTATCTTGATAACATGCACATATTTACCCGTTTTCAAAGATATAGCATATTGGCCTGCAGGGATACCGGCGGGGAACGCCATTTTATCATGCCCCGACAAAACCAGGTTTGTACTATACACAACCCTTCCCGCAACATCAATAACTGATATGTGCGCCTCTTCCCCTCTATACGCAACCCCCGTATTTACAAACAAGGCGTTTCCTGCAACAGGGTTGGGGTAAATACTAAAACCTTCCGCACCTAAAGCCGTACCGGGAACATTATTGGGGAAAAGGATATTTATTTTTGCCGATCCGGAAGTATCCCTGTACTCACCGCATACAGGATTGGTTGACTTGAGGATACAGCGAAACCTCATCCCGTCAAATGTGGGCGGTGTATTATTTATTACCACCCTTACAGCCTTCGCGCCGGAGTATAAAGAGCTATTATTAATGTTTACATAGTTAACCCCGTCTGAACTCGATTGCCAGTATAGCTGCAAATTGGGTGAACCGCCAACACCTACTTCAAACCATGCGTTTTGGTACGGCAAAACATCATCATCTACCGGGTCATCTTTAAAGTACGGAGACTTGATGAGGTTTACCGGAACATCGGCTGATGTCTGTGTATTGCAATCGCCGGTAACGATACACCTGAAAACTGCATTCTGCAACGAATCTGCAGCAAATAACACTTCCAGCTTATCTGTATTTGCACCGGCAAAAGGATAGGCATTGGGCAAATCGATATAAGTGCCGGTGACCTGTGTTTTTAATTGCCACTGGTAGTTGGTAGCAATGCCTGCATGACTGATACTGATAGTACCTTTGCTACCCGTACAAACATCCAACGATGTGGGAAGGCCGGTAATATTTATCTCCGGAACCACCACCAGGTTAGCAACATTTGTATAAGCAACAGCCCCGCAGGTACTGGTCAGCTTACAGCGGTACTGGTAATTATTATAACCCGCAGGTGTGTGGGTAAGTGTGAGCATAGCACTGCTTGCACCGCTATATATAGTGTTATTACTAACGTCGGCAAAACCGCTGCCATTATCTACCTGCCATTGGTAAGCGTTTACATTGCTGGCATTCACACCGAAAAAGGTATTCCAGCCCTTACAAATATTCGCATCTACAGGCTGCGTACTGATGAGCGGGGTCTGACATACGGAAACAGCCATAATATTCAGCACCCCTGTTGAGGTTGTTTTTGTAACCGTAATACTGGCTATGGTCTTTGTACTGTTCGCACTGCTGAGCGTCAGCTTTTTTTCATATAAACGCGGATCGCCCGAGGGCGCTTCCAGGCCGTTCGTTAACCTTTGTATCCTGCCAAAACCCTGTAATGCGAAGCCTGTACCGCCAAACCAGTCGGCAAAGGAAATACCCGCAAAAGTTTGTGAAGTGTTATTGGTAAAGTTTACCGTTATATCAGCCGTTGAGGTGCCGCTGCCGGTAAAGCCAATCACATACACATCTCCACCGCATACAGTATTAAATGTAAGGGTTGCCGGGGCATTGGCGGCGCTCAGCACCAGTGCATTGTTACCTGTATAACTTGCCAGCTGATACGTTAGCCCGGAGGTTTGCGCACTATTGATAAGGCCGTTGGCAGGAAGGGCGGCAGACGGTGCCGAGTTTCCGGCCACAGCCTTAAAATCAGGAGCTACCAGGTCGTAGTTCGCATTATCCACAGCTATTGTAGTAGATGCGGTAGCATTACCGACCCCGTTGGCCACCACATCATGGTTAAACCCACTTAAAGAAACAGGGACAAATGTGGCTTGCGCACAGTAGCTCGTCAGCAACAATACAGATAAAAATATTTTATTCATTATTTAAGGGCTTTTGTGATGAATGAATGTTTTACAGACAATGCATTAACAAAGAATGGTTTGCTTGCAATGCCGGAAAAAAGCTTACAATTTCGGGGGGCAATACAATATTAAAGTTAATCATTAAATATCATTTACGGGCATATTGCCTGTATTAAGTTTCTATGTTCAAAGCTGTATATGCAATAAAAAAGCCGCCCATTATTAAATGAACGGCTTTTATTAACCAGAAGTAATTTACCAGGCTATTGTTTTGTAAACCGCTGAATGAATTTCCCTCCATCGGTATCAACCTGCAGCAGGTACATGCCAGCAGCAATGTCTTTTATTGGCACAGCAACATCTTCCCCGTCCAATACGCCACTCAGCAGCTCTGCTCCACGTATATCGAAAATATGATAAGTTTTATTTTGTGCATTTTTTACAAAAATCATATCATGTGCAGGATTAGGGTAAATGCTCGTGCCATTTCCACCAGCAATACCCTGCACTCCTTGCGGGGCCTCCCTCAACATTATCTTGTTCCATTCTGAGAACGTAAACTGACTGTTGCACTTGGCGCGTACGTGCAGGTACTGCGTACTATTGCCGGACGGCAATGTTACCGAAACAACCGTATCATTGGTTGGTGTACCGAAGGCCGGGGCCTGCTCGGATCCGTTTACTACATACTCATAAGCCACTGCACTCGGTATGGTATTCCACGATACCGTTTGCTGTATTTTGCCAAAATCAGGAGCAACAGGCTCAGGAGCGTAGCAGGCGCTTTTAGTTACAAACGAATCAACCCTCCACGTAGAGCTATCGTTGCCGCCAAGGCAAAACGACCGAACGAAAAAGTAGTATTTCGTATCCGGCTGCAGGCCGCCCGGATTTGCAGTAATGCCGGTGGTAGTTTGCACACCCGGGGTACCGTATACAGGCGGGGTCGGTGCCAGGTCTATATAATATTCGTAATGATCAGCAGTTTGCATCAAACTCCAAAGCACACCGGCAGAAGAAGACGTAACGTTATAAAACAAAATATTGGCAGGTGGTTTGCAATAAGCATCAGCCGTCATGAATGGCTGGTTTATCCAGTTAGAATACGAGGCATTGCATTTATTCCTTACATGTATATAATAAGTAGTATTCAGCGACAGCCCGGCAATGCTGTGACTGGTACTGGTGGTGCTGGTACCGGCACCTGACGGGCTGCCGGAATTCTGGTCTACAATATATTCATATCCCATCGAACCTGTTACAGGGCTCCAGCTAATGTCTGCCGAGGTAGTGGTAATATTGCTTGCAGCCACATTCGTAGGACTGAAGCAGCCGGGTATAAACGTAAGCTGTCCAATCCAACCTCTTGGGCTGTTGCCCGGCGTAGCAGGAGGCGTTCCACCGCCATAGCCGATATTGGTACCGGTAATCAGGTTAACACCACCGGCGCTAACCGTAGTAGTACCAGAAGATATAGTACTATACCTTTGACTGGTGGCGAAAACAGCCATTGCATACGTTGTATTGGCCGGTATAGTAATATTCGTATTCGTCAGGAATGGCTGCGTTGTGTTGGAAGAAGTATTTGGCACACCTGTAAACGTACCAGAAGCGGCCAGCACCCAGCCATTGGCAGTAGAAATAGCCCCGGGGGAACCGTTGAGAGGCGTAGTTTTATAATATACCTGGCAGGTGAGCGTGCCGGACGACCCGGTAACCCCGGCAACAGAAGTAATAATTATATCGTAGGCATTTGTATTCTGTAAATTAAATGTGACCGTGCCCGAACCATTATTATTGGTAAAACCCGTGGTCAGTGTAGTCTGCCCCAATGCTTGAAAACCCAGCAGAATACATGTAATAATTAAGTAATTTTTTATCATAGTATTAAAATATTATTAACCTACGATAAAGTTATGCATAGCACCTTATCTTATATTTTTCATAAGATTAAAAAACAATTTAAATAGAATTAAAAAATGATTAAACAATAGTGATTTACAGTGTATTATAAATCACAATTTGCTTTTAGTTAATTAATAGCTCAGGCTTTATCAAAAGCCTGAGCTATTAACAGGTATAAGAAATGAACCCCGGGAATTACTTTTTGGCAAATTTGAAACGTGCGTTCACATCAGTGCCGCGCACATCAATGAGATAAAGGCCGGGCGCGAGGCCGCTACAGTTTATACTAAAAGCTTCAGCATCGATATTTACAGTTTTTACAACAGCACCTTTCACACCAGTTATTACCGCCCGGGCATTCATGGCACCTTTAATGTATAGCCTGTCTGTCACAGGGTTTGGATAAACAGCAATTTCATGATATATGTTCACATCCGTTACAGATGTAGTTTCATCCTTCAGCAGGATAGTACTCCACTCTGAAAAAGTAAACTGGCTGTTACATTTGCTGCGTACGTGCATGTACTGTTTTTTCTGGTTTGCATTCAGCGGCACAGTAACCAATGTATCCAGTATCTCTGTACCAAAAGCAGGGGGAGCTTCAATTGCATCTGTCATATACTCGTACGATATGGCCGTAGGAACCATGTTCCACCAAACAGTTGCATTAGTTGCTGTTACATTTTGAAGATGGAGATCAGGCGCGCCGCAGCTTTTCTTAGTTACAAAAGAGTCGACCCTCCAGGTAGAACTATCATTGCCGCCCAGGCATATAGAACGGACAAAGAAATAGTATTTCGTATCTGGCACCAGGTTCGTAAGCTGTACCGTGATAGATTTTGTAGCCGTTACATTTGTTGACGGTGTAGGTAATGCCGGTAAAACATCTACAAAATATTCGTAACTGTCAGAAGTAGGCATGCTGCTCCATAAAATATTTACACTTGTACTGGTCAGGTTGCCATACAACACATTCACCGGAGGCTTGCAATACGCATCGGCCGTCATAAACGCATAAGTCACCCAGCTTGAATAACTGTTGGCACACTGATTGCGCACATGCACATAGTACTGCGAATTGATAGTAAGCCCCGATGCATGAAAACCAGTAGTAGAAGTAGCTGTACCAGAACCTGAAGGAGAGCCGGAATTTTGGTCGAGCACATATTCATATCCCAGACTTCCGCTTACTGCACCCCACGATATGTCAGCATCGGTAGTGGTAATATTGGTAGCTGTAATATTGGAAGGGCCTTCGCAGGCAGGCATAAACGTAATTTTGCCTATCCAGCCGCGTGGCGAGTTTCCCGGAGTGGACGGTGGAACACCGCCTCCATAACCAATACCTACACCCGTAAGCAGGTTGACACCGCCGGCCGAAATAACGGGGTTGCCCGATATGGTACTGTAGCGCTGCCTGCCCGACGAGCCGACATAAGCACATACAGCCATACCATACGTTGTATTGGCAGGGAGTATAAAAGAAAGGTTATCCAGAAAAACCTGCGTATTGTTGGATGAGGTAGCAACACCGGTAAAAGTACCGGTGGCCGCCAGTGTCCAGCCATTAGAGGAGGATATATTGCCGGGCGAACCGCTTATAGGTGTAGTCTTGTACCACATACCTGCCGTAGTAGTGCCCGATGAACCTACCACACCTTCAATAGAGGTAATGATAATATCATAGTTATTCGTGTTTTGCAGGTTGAATGTAACCGTACCAGAACCATTGTTATTTGTAAAGCCGGTAAACAAAGTAGTGCTTTGCGCCTCGCCCCGGAAACCACAACATAAAAGAAGGGTTAAAAAAATAAGGTACTTCTTGATCATAAAATTGGAATTTTAAACTACACTTTAATAGTATGGTGAGCGGGAATATGCAAAACGTTGTATAGTAGGCACTAACGAAACGGTCAGGATATAATGTCTACTTGTTGCTATTAAAGTTAAATATGAGTTAAATAGATGTAGTTAAAATAAGATTAAACCTAAATAACAAAACGATTAAATATTAATTATAAAGACATTAAAAAAGGAGATGCCATTGAAGGCATCTCCTCGTATCAGCTATTTAAAACCTCTGTAGAAGCCGATTTACACGTATTAATCAGTTTTTAATTATCATTCTTTAACAAACCTCACCTGTTCGTTAATATCTGCCCCGCGCACATTTATGATGTACATACCCGGCACCAGCCCGGTGCAATCGACACCGTATTTATTCATGTCAATTTCCACAGACTGAAGCACTGCACCCTTTACATCCGATATTATAAGCCTGCTGCCTTTGGCACCCTCGATAAACAAATGCCCTTTTACAGGATTAGGATATACTTTGAATGCCTTACTGCCGTTAACAGTTATGCCTGTGGTTGATTGTTTTACCTGCACGGTACTCCATTCTGAGAATACAAACTGGCTATTACATTTGGTACGTATGTGCAAATACATATCTACATCATCGCCCGGCAGCGTAAGCGATAGCGTAGTATCATATATTTCGGTACCATAAGCAGGTGGCGTATCAAAATTGGAAAGCTTGTATTCATAACCGACAGCAGTAGGTATAGCGTCCCACCAAACATTCAGGTTGTTTCCATTGGTACTTGTCTGCAGGTCTGGAGCCGCGCAAGCAGGCTTTGTTTGAAAGGAATCTATCCTCCAGAAAGAACTGTCGTTGCCACCAAGGCATATAGACCGGATAAAGAAATAGTATTTCGTATCCGGGGTCAGGTTGCTGAACTGGGTGTATATTTTATTAGTAGGGGTAGTATTGGCGCTGGTAAGCACAGGAGTTGGCGAGGTATCCAGCAGGTACTCATAACTGTCGGACGTAGGCATAGCCGACCATAATATATTGACCGAGGTAGGCGTAAGACTGCTGTAGAAAATATTTACCGGGGGCTTGCAATATGCATCGTCTGTTTTGAACATATACGTTGCCCATGTAGAAGAAGATGTAGCACTGCAAATGACCCTTACATGCAAATAGTAGTTGGTATTCAGCATCAGCCCGCTTACTGATGCACTGGTACCGGTTGTAGCTGTACCGCTTCCCGACGGGGCATTAGGATTCTGGTCTACAACGTATTCGTAGCCCGTTGCATTGTTAGACGAACCCCAGCTTACATCGGCAGAGCTAGTAGTGATATTTGTTGCATTCAGGTTGGTAGGTGCCAGGCAATCAATATATGTAAAACGCGTTTGTGCACGCGTGTACTTGGTAGAGTTAAATGAAGAACCATTAATACTGCTGGTATACCCTATAGTACGGTTGCTGATGTAATCTCTTTTCCATACAAAACTACCAGTTGTGGGGTATCCGCTCACGCCTGATATATTCCAGAATATAGTTACCTCCAGTGCTCCACCCGTATATACAAATGGATTGTCAAACGGAAAATCTTTCCACCCGGTTACCGAATTAAATGTCTGGTTGGTGGTATTATAAACAAGCGTAGCCCCGCTGGTAATACTGGTATACGTCTGAGGTGTAGATTGTACACTGGTGAGTGTAGAGTTTTTAACGTATATAGACATTATAGCCGGGCCTGTGGTTTGCGAACTATTGGTTTTGTACCAGGCAATATTGGTTAACGCTACGCCCGGTATGAGCCCCGCATTGCTCAGCTCCGACTGAGTGAACAGGTAATGATAGCTTGAATAATCGAAGCTGCTGCTTGAAGCCGAGCGGTATATCGGCCCGTCGGCACTGCCCGATGACGAGCCACTGCCTACAGTAACAGTTAACTGCGCAGAAGCACATACCGGCAGCAGCAACATCGCAGCGCAGGCCACCAGTTTACCCAAATGTCTTCGTAAAAATGTAGATTGTATATCCATATAAAAAGGGTATTTGTATTTCCTCATTAAACGCGGGATGTATTATCCCGGCCAGCTCTTACGACCTCTTACGCGGCTCAACAGCATATGTTTTATAAAAGCAATAAAACATACATTCAACCAAAATCACATTTAAATATTTATAAAGAGCTAACCTTACAAACCTACAAAATATACAAAGCGTGTTTAGTTAACATGCAATTAAAATAGATGTTAAATAGTTATTAATAACAGTATATAATTTCATTAAAAGACATAAAAAAAGCTGCCTTTTAAGGCAGCTTTAATCGTATGATTAATTAAGTATTAAGCGAGTGTAATGCTATCATCCAGGTATACATCCTGTATGGTTTGCAGCAGTTCCACACCTTCGGTCATTGGCTTCTGGAATGCTTTACGGCCGCTGATGAGGCCCATACCACCCGCGCGCTTGTTTACAACGGCAGTCATTACCGCTTCAGCAAGGTCAGATGCACCTTTCGATTCACCACCTGAATTGATAAGTCCTACACGGCCCATGTAGCAGTTAGCCACCTGGTAGCGGGTCAGGTCGATTGGGTGATCGGTAGTCAGTTCTTCGTAAACTTTTTTATGGGTCTTGCCATAGTTCATCGCCAGGTAACCGCCGTTGTTGGTCGGCAGTTTTTGTTTGATGATGTCTGCCTGTATTGTAACGCCCAGGTGGTTGGCCTGTGCGGTCAGGTCGGCAGCAGTATGATAGTCTACACCGTCTTTTTTAAATGCACTGTTGCGCAGGTAGCACCACAGTACAGTAGCCATTCCTAATTCATGCGCATATTCAAAAGCTTTAGCCACCTCCACTATCTGGCGTGAGCTTTCTTCCGAGCCGAAATAGATGGTAGCACCTACCGCTGTAGCACCCATGTTCCATGCATCTTTAATAGTGCCGAACATGATCTGGTCGAAACGGTTAGGATAAGAGATAAACTCGTTATGGTTGATTTTTACGATAAAAGGTATCTGGTGGGCATATTTACGCGCCACGGCACCCAACACCCCATAAGTAGATGCTACTGCGTTACAGCCACCTTCAATGGCCAGCCTCACAATATTCTCCGGATCGAAATAAATAGGATTGGGAGCAAAGGAAGCGCCTGCACTGTGTTCTATACCCTGGTCAACAGGAAGAATAGATACATAACCTGTACCTGCAAGGCGGCCATTGTCCATCAGGGCCTGGATGCTGCGCAGAGTTTGCACATTGCGGTTCGAATCAAGCCACACATCATTTACAGTAGTTGCAGACGGGGTATGCAGTGTAGATTTATCAATGGTTTTGCAGGTGTGGTCGAGATAGTACCCGGCCTTGTCACCTAATAGCTCCTGGATTTTTTTCGATGCCATATAAGTAGTGAAATTTTTTAAAGTGGTGCAAAGGTAATGATAAAAGGAAAAATTATCATATTCGTTTGGGAAATATGCATTACAGTCCTATATCATACAATTTTATATTGAGCAACCGGCCTCCCGTTACCTCCGGGAAAGGTTTACCGTTTTCATCGGCAAAGGGTGCTTTATCCATGCCCGTTTCATATTGCAGGTAATACTTCACATGATATTTCCGCATATCCTTCAACAGTTCTGCTTTAGTAGTAGTTGCACCGGGCATCATATAGTAAGCATTGCCGCTGAAGTATGCCAGCCTCGCCAGCTTTTGGGTGTAAGGGCCATGGGGCAATGCCGTAGTAAAGCTGCCCTGTATGCCCATTTCCTTCATCTTTGCCGCAGTTTCATATTCAGCCCTGCCCTGCCCTGCTATATTTTTCAGATCGTAAAGCGGCCATACCAGGTAGCTACCGGCAAAAACAAGGGGAATAATAAACAGGAGTATGCGGTTGCCGGCTGCACGGGCTACAACCCTTTGCAATGCCAGCCCGCCTATCAGCATACTGAGCGGCAGCATATACCATAAGTAGCGCGCTTCATAGTTGATAATAAGAAAGCCCAGCGGGAAAAGCAGGAAAGATAAAGCAGGCACCAGCGTTTTTCGCCCCAGTACATACCTTACCCGCTCCGAAACGAGTATGCCCAGGGCTATCAGCCATACCAGCAGGAAGAAGGCCGAAATTTCGTTCATAGCCTGTACCAGCTTCAGCAGGTTAAGCCCGGCGCGCGCTATTTGCAGGGCAAACAGTTTGGGATTGTTCCAGAAATGAGGCGTAATGCCGTTTACCATATACGGGTCTTCCCAATAATAGGGTGAGTTGCTGTACACAGGCGGCAGTAATGCATGAACAGTATCCTTCCAGCAGGGGTGCCCCACAAGATACCAGGATGTATTGAGCCTGCCGGCTGTGGAGGTTATCCATATACCATACTTTTCATGCAGCAGGTACAACCAGGGACTGCTGCATACCAGCATTACCACAACAGACGTAATGCTTAACCTGAGCCACAATATACGCCCGTGGCGCTCCCACGCGCTGGTAATGTAAAAGCCGCAGCAAAGCGTATTCAGTATAAAAAAGGGGAAAGCGTATGCCTTGGAAAAATAAGCCAGCGCGCCTGCTACACCGTTCAGCACCCACAAGCCGGGGCGGGCTATGTAATCGTCGTACAGCATAATGCGCAATGAGACCAGCAGGAAGAAACACTCCCACAAATCGCCAAAGCTTTGTTTGTACACGGCGTAGCAAAGAAAGAGCGCAAGCGTAGTGCCCATAATGGTACGCAGCCCTTGCTTCATGCCAAACAACCTGAAAAGTGATTGCGATATCCACAATAACCCTAAGCCGCCCGTAGTATTCACTACAATGGAAGCCGGTATAGCAGCCAGCCCACTCTTTATACCCAACGCAGTGAGCCAACAGGCCCATGGGCTCCAGTAACCGTTTACAGCCTTCATATAATCTCCGGCGGCATACCGCTGTGCAATAGTGAGATAAGCCGTACCATCCGGGTCAATATAATATTGGCAGGAAGGGTACAGCAATACGGCACCTGCTATCAGCAGACAGGCCGACAGGAGCCATGGCGTATATGTACGTGTATCAGACAAAGCTGTTCCGCGCATCTTCATGCCCTGCAATAATAGCTTTATTCTTTCGCCCTGCCAACAGGCGCTGGTATCCCATGGTAGCCGTACCTATGGCTATCAGCGATACAGGTATGAAATAGCGTGGGTTGGCTATAGGGCCTGTGGTAATGGCAAAATACCCTACAAAGCAGAAAACAAACAGCCGTATGCGCCAGGCATAGCGGCGGTTGAACAGGAATAAACACATACCCGCCAACCGCAACAGGTTAAAGAACAGAACAATCATCATAGGCGCAAATGAGGGGTTGCGCTCTATATAATCGCCCAGCCCGGCTACCCCGTCGCGCTTAATGGTAGCATAAAAGCCTGTTTGCTCCTTGCTGTACAGCCTGCCCAGTGTGAGCCTTCCGGTAAACATATCCCATTCCGCCTTGCCGGGGTCTATCAGCAGCCGCAGGCTGTGCTTGATATGGTAGGCCATATAGGGGAAAAAGTTTTGCCGGAGCAGCTCCATCCCTCTCTGGTTAGCATAATCGTACCGGTCTTTAAACTCAGGCATCGCGGCCATTTTTCCGCGTTCTGCATCCAGGAAGGAATCTGCCTTTGCCAGCCCTTCTTTATCGCTGAAGTAGAAGTAATAATAATAAATGGCATTGAATGCCTGGTTACTGGAGTAGTGCGCCTTCCCGGTACGTTGTTTATTCACCCCGATACACACAAGCAATACACACAGGGGCATTACTGCCGCCAGCGACGAACGAAACAACCCGTAGCGCATATAAGCAGCCAGCAGCAGTATAATGATACAATGCACTATGGTAAAAGGATACAATACCGGTTTGACAAGAAAGCCTGCTATAAGTGCCAGGCTCATCCAGTAGGCATGGCGCCATTTCTTTTCGGTCACCAGCAGCACAAAATACCGGAAGTAAACCAACACGCAGGTTTGCAGCAATATATCGGGCGCAATGGTATTGGCATTGATAAACTGTGAAGGGTACAACATGACAAAGGCCATCAGTATATAGTCGTAACGGCGTTTATAGCCTGTTTTCCTGATGGTATCGCGCAGGTATATGATGTTGAATATGGAAATAAGGTTTTGCAGGAAAACAACAACCCAGTTGTTCATCGCAAACAGGTACACAAACGCGAGGAACAGGGGGTATAGCGGTGGCCGTATGGTCAGGTACTCCGCCTCGAATGGCAAGGCAGGGTTACCACTGTAAAACCAGAAATGCCTTTTTATATTGAGTGCCTGGTACACATACTCGAAAGAATCGCCCATGTAGATTCTTTTGTAGGTTAGCGCAATGGCGAAGAATATACCATGCACCAGTATCAATAATAACAGGAAACGCAGATTTTTCCTGCCAGGCTTAAATTTCATAGTGAACGACTAATAATTACGAATCTTACAAATGTAAAATAAATATACCCAATGTCATTTAACCATACCCGAACCTGTAGTATTTACAAGTGTGAACTATACACAATCATTCTTTTCCTACTTATATTTACCGAATAGCATAACCCTTAGCAAATTATGAGAAAGCACCTTTTCACTGTCCTGTTGACCCTGTTATCTATAAACACATTTGCGCAGAAGTTTAAAGAACCGGAAATACGCACTGCTACGCTCGGCAGCATAAACAATAAAACAATTTCGGGAACCAGAATAATATTTGATTATGCAGTATATGCCTGTGATATTGATAGTGCAACCCACTCAGTAATAGCTGCGCTCCGGGTGGATAACCCAAGGATAGCCACCAATAACCAGTTTCTTGTTTCCATAGATATTGCCACAAAAAAAATCAACTGGAAAAAATACGTACACGGCGGCAATGGCCTGCTGCTTTTTACGGACAACCATATCATTAATGCCTGTGAAGGACAAACCCGGTGCTACAGTAAAAAAGACGGCTCGATGGTTTGGAAAACAGATTCTGAAATATATTTTACCAACAGGAAACATACTATAGGTTATAGCAGCAAAGGTGAAGGAGTTGACCTGGAAACAGGTAAAACCCTATGGGAACAAAGATTACAATATGAATCCGGCATACAGGACGTACTAAACATCGATGATAATACAACCATTGTATCTGCCGATGGTATACACATGCTGCATATGGACAACAGCAGAGGCTGGTACTATCCTGCACATACCACTATAACAGACTACGACCCACTACTCACAAGTGCTGCTGCCAGTGTAGCCCTAGGCGTTTTCACCGGCATGTATTTCGCAGGGGGAATAGATGTCTTGACTAATGACTGTTCAGATATACGAAGAGACAGTGCCGGCAATATTTACTATGCCTGCAAAAGTTATATTGTATCATTAAGGCCGGATGGCAGTATAAATTGGAAGAATAATTTCCAGGATAAAATTGCAGAACACTCGACCATCTATTTAACACCCGGCCATGTACTTTTTATCAACAATGCCTATTCTTATCGTGGGTACCAGGCAGTAACAATGACAGAGCCCTATTTCTGTTTGTATAACCGCAATACGGGGGAACAGGTTTACAGGCAACCCATAGGGAGCAGGAAATATATTATATCCAGTTCTCTGGCTGGCAACCTGTTGACACTTGTGGCAACAGACAGCATATATCAATACGACATAAATAATGGCCAATTAGTATCTCAAATCGATGTCAAAAAAGAAGACATTAAAGGGTTTACGCAAATTGTTGATGCAACCACTCATTACGTACCCAAAGGGAACGGGTATGTCACACTGGGGGAGGCTTATCCCGATGACCTCTTTTTTCACAACAAAGAAAATGGTCGGTTTATTCACACTACACCTTCTTTTAAACAGGTAGATATATGGCAGCCCGGAGATATATGGAAACGTTACCGTCAAATCGGGCAAACCGACTTTATAGCCAATTATACAACCACACTGCTCTATAAAAACGGGGTAAGAACAGGTGTATTGAATACAAATGGTATTGCCGGCTGTGTAAACAACACCCTGGTAGACAGAGGCAGGTATGACATCACAATAGCTGAATTAAAAGACATAAAACTTCAACTCTGACATGAAAAATATACGACTCACTCTAATAGCTTGCTTTTTAGTGAATACACTGAACGCACAGGAGGTATCTTATTCAAAGAACATCATTTCAACAGATGACGAGCCTTATGCCAAACTGGTAAAGGAAGGCAGTATGTTACGCCGTGAGTACAGCCTGCAAAATATGGACGGAGAAGAACTGGTTGCTGTAAAACTGGATGACAGGGGCAATAAAAACCCTGCTGACGACCGCTATGTACTGTATTTCCTTGAAAGCGGGCAAAAAGCCGCTATGCCGCAGGATATAGGCTTTGGCAAAAAACTGGCAAAAGAAATAGCAAAGAGAAACCTGATAAAGAACGGAAAAATAAACCCTAAGGGAGAACAACAGTTTCTGCAGGTATACCCATATACGGAGGCAAGCACAGCCGGTGAGGAAACAACCGGCGGCAATGACTACCATATTGCCGAACACGACCACACAAAACCAATAGCGGTAAACGGCAGTACCCTATTGCAGGGAGGCGTGGAAATAGGCACCTACCGCGATGCACAAGGCAATAATATGGGCAAAGTGTATACGACCTATTCATTCTTCCTGCCGGATGGCACCAAAGTAGCCGAGGGTAATGTGGAGCTGAATGGCACCTCCGGCACATTCACTACGCTAAAAGACAATAAGCAACACAACCTGAACTTCAGCAGCACTTTTAAATGGGATATTGCCAAGGAGGCAGCTAAATACCTGAGCAGCAAGTATTACATGTAGCGTTTTACCAGTTCCTGCATATAAGGTATGGCCTTTAGCATACAGCTGCCATACCAACTAAACATTTCGCCATCTACGAGCATTACTTTCGCATTGGGCAGTGCCTCTTCTATCTCCGCTATATGCTTTTCCTTAAAGGGGAAGGGCTCAGATGATAGCAGCACGAGTTCGGGGTCGTGCGCGGCCAGTTCGTCCAGCGTCGTTTCGGGGTAGCGGTTTTTATAGGCAAATACATTTTGCCAGCCAATGGTGTGTATCATGTTGCTGATAAAGGTATCGCTGCCAATGGTCATCCACGGCCTGTACCAGATGAAATAGGCAACACGTTTCGGGCTGGCGGCTTTCTGCATTTTATTGAAGCCCCATACTATTTCTTCCACAAGCTCATTGGCCCTTTGGGTACGGTTTACCAGTTGACCAACCACCTGTATCATTTGCAGGGCATCGGGTATGGTCTGTATATCGCTTATCCATACCGGGAACTCTTTGGCCAGCTCTTCTATCTGCTCCCTTTCATTCTCTTCCTTATTGGCAATAATGAGGTCGGGGTTCAGTTCGCGTATTTTATCCAGGTGCAACTGTTTAGTGCCCCCTACCCTTGTCTTACTGCGAAACCACGTTTCAGGATGCACACAAAACTTTGTAATACCGGCTACTTCGTCTTCCAATCCCAAATCGGCCAGCAACTCGGTTTGCGAGGGTACTACCGATACAATACGCTTTGGCTCGTTCCTTACTTCTATTTCCCTGCCGGTCTGGTCTGTGAATTGCCTCATATTAAGTCAAAAGTAAAAAGTAAAAAGCTAAAGTGGTTGACTAGTTGAATTGTTGATTAGTTGGTTTGTTCCACATCTTAAAGCCCCTCCAGGGGTTTGGGGTTCAATCCATTTGCCGGAAGTAGAACATCACGAAGAAGGTAAACAATATATCTATCGGGAACAGGGTATCGGTCAGGTTATTGAGGAGCATAGGGTCTTTCAGGTAAAAACGCAGAAAAAGATTGAGCGTTGTAAGGCCGATGTACACCATCGCCGCCCAGCGTTTCATATCGCAAATAAAAATCCAGCTAACAGTAAAACACAGCATCCACAGGGGCTGTAGCCACACCATCGAAGGGAATGGCTCTGTACGATAGTTCCAGATGCTGAATAGGAGCATCGCTATATGAAATAAAGCCACCCAGGGAAATAATGCGGGTGGCTTTTGAATGAATCTTTTAATCATAATTAGCTGATTTGACGATTAGCTGATTTGATGATGCTTATATCATCGTCAGCAACATTAGCTAATCAGCTAATTTGCTAATTAGCTAATTGAACTATCCTTTACTGAATGCGTTCAGTATATCGTACTTGGTAAGTATATGGTACTGGCCGCTTTCGTCGAGGGTGAGGATAGCGCCATTGTCTTTGTTAATGTAATGTGTCAACCTTTCCAGCGGGGTATTCATATCTACCACCGGCAGGGGATTTTCCTTTACATCGGCTATCAAAAAATCTTTTACATCGGGGTTCTCTATCAGCTTCCTGAACAGACCGCTTTGCGTAATGGCACCGGTCATTACGTTATCCTTCATTACCGGTATCTGTTCTATATCGTACTTCTTCATCAGTTCCAGCACATCACTCACTTTGGCATCTTCATCAATAGTTACCAGCCTGCGGCGGCCAAGGCCACCCATCAGGTCTTTTACCGTATCTACATCGAGGAAGCCACGGTCAAGCATCCACTCATCGTTGTACACTTTACCCACATAGCGGCTGCCGTGGTCGTGAAAGATAACCACCACCACATCGTCCGGCTTCAGTTCTTTTTTCATTTGCAGCAGGCCAGCAATAACAGAACCTGCCGAATAACCTGCAAATATGCCTTCGTCTTTGGCCAGTTTACGTGCCATTACCGCACCGTCTTTATCGGTCACTTTCTCAAAATGGTCTATGGCTTCCCTGATGTAATTTTTAGGCAGAAAGTCTTCACCAAAGCCTTCCGATATATAAGGATATACTTCACTCATATCCAGTTCACCTGTATCGAACCATTTTTTCAGCAGCGAACCATAAGAGTCGATTGCCCATACTTTTACATCCGGGTTCTGCTCTTTCAGGTACATGCCTGTACCTACTACGGTACCACCCGTACCGGCGGCTACTACCAGGTGGGTAATCTTGCCTTCGGTCTGTTCCCATATTTCCGGCCCCGTCTGCTCGTAATGCGCCTGGCGGTTGGCGAGGTTGTCGTACTGGTTTACATACCAGCTATTAGGTATCTCGGTAGAGAGGCGTTTGGATACGGAGTAATAAGAACGGGGGTCTTCGGGGTCTACATCGGTAGGACAAACAATCACTTCAGCGCCAAGGGCTTTCAGGATGTCGGCCTTTTCTTTCGATTGTTTATCTGTAGTAGCGAATATACATTTATAGCCTTTTACGATGGCTGCCAGTGCCAGGCCCATACCTGTATTGCCCGATGTACCTTCGATGATAGTACCACCGGGTTTTATTTTACCTTCCTGCTCGGCTACTTCCAGCATTTTGAGCGCCATGCGGTCTTTGATGGAGTTGCCGGGATTGAAGCTTTCTACTTTGGCATATACAGCGCAAGGCAGTTCGGCCGTTACCTTATGCAGTTTTATAAGCGGGGTATTGCCTATGGTTTGCAGGATATTGTCGTAAACGCGTTTTTCGGGAGTCATTATATTGAATTAAAATCTGCGGCGAAGGTAAAAAATTAGTTGCAATGGCTCAATTTGTTGTGTTTTCGCCATTTTTTTCGATTGGGGTCGGTATGCGCTAACGTTTATTGCAGCGCTAATGTTCTTAAATACAAATTAAAACAGCTAAAAAAACAAGCGTCAATTTAAATAGTTCTTATTTTTATTAGACGACCCTTGTTTATTTACCATAATACCAATTTATGAAACCTTGTCTTTTTATCCTATGCCTCGCAGCATCGTTCACCACATTTGCCCAAAGAGAATACATGATGGAAGTAGACCCCGAAACAGGGGCCGTGTACCGCCACAGTACTTTATACAATGTAAACTATATAGCAGTCGGTGTTACCGCAGTTAATCCCGCTAAAAACTATTACACCTTTCCGGGACTCGATTTCAATGGAAATACACACTTGTTTACTGTAGACCTTGCAAACAGAAAAATGCTGTATGAACCTTCAGGCTGGACAGGGAACTGGCCATTGGTTTACAATGGTGATAAAAATGTTTTATATACCGTGGTAAAGGGTGCGCCCGACAGGCTTATGACCATCGACCCACAAACAGGAGACACAACGCTAATAGGGGAAACATTCTCATGCACCGCCCCCCGTTACTTTTTTACGGCGCTTGACAGGGATAATAATGTTATATACACCGGCTGCTACAGCGACAGTATACATACTATTATCAAAACAAACATAGATGACAGTGGTAAAACTTTTACTTACTACGAGGTAGGTACTCCTCTGGATAATGGACTTGTTTTTCACGAAAACTCAAAAAAATTATTTGCTTTCCATACAGAGAATGATATATCAACACTTGTAGAGTATGACCTTGCGAACAACACTTCCAAGGCGCTCTCTTCAACACATTTTTATTATAACAGCAGTACCATTAACCAGGCAAAAAACGAAATTGTAGCTATTGGCTATACAGATAGGGCTAATAGTAATACAACCCTAAAAGCCTTTACTTTTTCAGTGCCCGACGGACAACTTAAACGCACTGTGCCACTGGACTCTCTGGATGATGTGCATGATAACCTGAATAGCATTATATATAACGAAGGGGACAAAAAGTATTATATGCTGCACTGGGATAATGATACTGCTAACCATATTCTTAATATCCCAAAGACAAGCAGGCATTCATATGTAACAGCCGAACCCAATCCTTTTACTAAACACCTGAACCTGCGACTGAAAACAGAAAGCAGTGCTGATGTACAAATCGCCATTTACAATGCTGTGGGCGCTGTTGTATACACTTCATCGGTACAGGCATATGCCGGCACTAATGTATTTCCCGTCAACCTTGGAGATTACCGTATCGTCGCAGGCGTATATTTCATGCGGATATCGGGGCTGGAAAAACCTTTTTTTGTACGGATTGTGAAAGAAGAATAGCAAAGATTTGCCCGCATATCACCTGCTGGGGAAAACTATTACACCACAATGACACTAAAAATGTAATATCACGCGTTTAAGGGGATAAGACAATGTGCTTTGCTACTGATATTTACATCATCGCAACCAGTAGTAGCACAATAGGTATTATTGCGATGAAGGCCCTGTTTTTACGGGGCCTTACTTTTATTGATTGCATTCCACATTTGTTGAACAACGGGATATGTAGGGGTATATTTCTTTACACAACCCTATTGGCAAGGTTTTGTACCCTCATACTGTAAAATTTTTAAGCTATGGGAGATATACAGCACCTGGGGCATAAAGAAGCCATTGAAAAAATAAAGGAAATAGCAGGCGATATAAAAATGTGCCTGTTTTGTACCCGGTTGGGAGAAAAACCTTTTAAAACAAGGCCAATGACCACGCTGCAGGTAGATGATGAAGGCAACCTGTGGTTTTTCAGCAGTAAAACCAGCCATAAGGAAGCACAGATAAACAGGATGATGAAGTACAGCTATTATATAGCGATAATGGCAGTTCGACTTATATGACGATATACGGTACAGCCGATGTATTTTATGACCGAGGCAAGGTTGAAGAGTTGTGGACACCAGTAGCAAAGGCATGGTTCCCGGAAGGTAAGGATGATAAAAACCTGGAAGTAGTACGGGTAAAAGCTTCAGACGCTTACTATTGGGACACAAAACATAACAAAATGGTAGCCCTGCTGAAAATTGCCGCTGCCGCCATCACAGGCAAAACGATGGATGACGGCGTGGAAGGGAAAGCAAAGGTGTAGTAGAAAGTAAGGTAGAAAGTTAAAAGCTCAACGTGTGATACAGCCTCCCATTGTGGTGAGGCCGGGCGAAAATGCAGAAAAAGAAGAAACGACAAAAGCCGGGACAAACCCGGCTTTTGCATTGATGAAAAAGTACCCCTCCCTGCAGCATCGACAATGATATTTCACAAAGAGAAGTAACAGTAATACCGTAATAAATATGCCAGATTTAGCGCTTAGTGTAATGGAAATGTAATTTTTCAATATAAATCTGCCGGAATGCTTGATACATTTATAAAAAAATTGATTTCTAATCAATTGTTAACAGGATACAAAGCTGCCGTTAATTGAACCTGAAAACTTTTTTTTCTATTTTTATACAGGCATCTTTGTATTATTATCAACCGCCAAAACGATAAAAGCTTACTGCATTCATGAAAAAGGTCATATTATTCAGTTTTGCTATTACCATTTGCAGCTTTGCCGCCAAAGCCCAAAGCCTGGTAAACGCCTCTGAAATGATATCGGTATCTCTTTCCAATGTTATTGAAATTTCCTTTACAAACACCAACAGCAACTTCGGCGAACTGATTTCAATGGTGTTTACAGACCCGAACGATTATCTCAACGGTATAGAATCGAAGCCACAGGAGTTGAGGGTACGCACCAATAAGGCGTTTAATGTAAACGTACAATCGAAAACGAGCAATTTCATATATACCGGCAATGAAACTCCCGCACCGCAGGTGCCTGTAAACCAAACGCTGAGCGTAGCCTTGATTAATAACAATACAGGAGGCAACAGCCCCAAAGGTACAAGCCAATATTTCGGCGTTACCACAACATCTCAAAACCTGATAACGGGCGGCGGTACGGGCAATAACCAAAACTACGCGGTAAAATACAAGGCCAAGCCAACCAACAGTATTCCGGAAGGTACGTATGCCGTCGATCTCATTTACACAGCTTCGCAGGAATAGTTTTAATGTAAAAGGTAAAATGTAAAAGGCAAAAAACTATTCTTCCTGCCTTTTCAGGTAATCCCTGTAAGTCTTGTAAGTTTTATTATCGTGTTTTTTCAGCCAATTCAATTTTAGCTCAGTAAGTTTACTAGCGCTACCGCACTCAATACGTACCAAAGTTTCAGAAGGAATGGAATAAAGCATTGCACAAAGCACAAATATTACCCCGCTGCGTATCACCATATTGTTATAGTACCCCCTGAGCCCTTCATTGGCATTCTTACGCATAGGAATTACAGCAATCAGCAATACCAGCAATGACAATATAGTGCCATTCAAGGCCACAAATGCACCTCCGGGCCAGTATTGCAGGCGAAATAATATACCAAACAGGCCGATAGCCAGTAAAAACCCCGATACTATTGAAAATGCCAGCTTCTGGTTGCGAAGGCCGTGGTAACTGAAGAAATAAAACCCGAATAGTATATATAACACCCCTAAACCGCCTAATGTGAAGGTGAGCATAACCGATTCTCCGGCTATATGAAAATATTTCATAGCCAATGACAGTATAAACAGGCAAATAAAAACACGTTCGGTTTTCATAAAATAATTATTTCAATATGGCAAAGGCAGAATAGGAGCCCAATATATTAAATATGCGGTAGCTGTATTTAAATTAACTTATTGTATCAATTAACACCATCAACAAATCAACCAATGAACTATCTTTGCAGGCATTCTATAACACACTTAAAGTACAATAAAAATGAAAGTAACTGTAGTGGGTGCCGGCGCCGTAGGAGCAACCAGTGCCGACAACATTGCCCGCCTGGAGCTGGTAGAAGAACTGGTCCTTGTTGACATTAAAGAAGGCTTTGCAGAAGGCAAGGCGCTGGATATTATGCAGACTGCATCGCTGTGCGGGTTTGACACACGTGTAACGGGCAGCACCAATGATTATAGCAAGACTGCAAACTCTGATGTTTGCGTTATCACTTCAGGCATTCCCCGTAAACCGGGCATGACGCGTGAAGAACTGATAGGCACCAATGCCAAAATAGTAGAAACCGTTGCGAAAAACCTGCTGGAGCATTCTCCCAATGCTATTATAGTAGTTATCAGCAACCCGATGGACACTATGACTTACCTGACGCTGAAGGCTACCGGCCTGCCTAAAAACCGCATCATAGGTATGGGCGGCATACTGGACAGCGCGCGCTTTAAGTGCTACATGCAGCAGGCGCTCAACTGCTCGCCCAACGACCTGCAAGGCACTGTGATAGGCGGCCACGGTGATACTACCATGATACCGCTGACACGCCTGGCTACGCTGAACGGCACGCCTGTAAGCAACCTGCTGAGCGAAGAGCAACTGAAACAAATAGCTGCCGATACGATGGTAGGCGGCGCTACGTTGACCAAACTGCTGGGCACGAGTGCCTGGTATGCACCCGGCGCTGCTGCCGCCGCACTGGTGGAAAGCATCATACGCGACCAGAAGAAAGTATTCCCCTGCTGTGTATACCTGGACGGCGAATATGGCCAGAAAGATATTTGCCTGGGCGTACCTGTAATAGTAGGCCGCAATGGCTGGGAAAAAATCATTGATTTCAAGCTGAACGAAGAAGAGCAAGCCGCCTTCAACAAATCGGCTGAAGCGGTGCGCAACATGAACAGCGTACTGGATACAATGACCGCTTAATAAATTAGAGCTTTATATGGAAATGTCTCCCGCACGGGAGACATTTTTATTATATTTACCCTCCATAAAATAAAGCAATCCTGTGAAGAAACTTTTATTGATCACTTTAGTTGCGTGCCCGTTTACCTCGATTTTTGCACAAAAGGCACAGCATGGCATGAAGCCTGTAACAACAGCCCCGCAACAGGCTACGCCTATACGTATATTGTATACCGATTCTACCGCGAAGGAAAACAAGCAGGAAAAGTCGTGGACGTTTACACATGCCAAACTTTTACTACATGGCACCGATACTTTGAACTGTGATGTGATGGTATGCAAGCCTGACATGTGGCAGTTCCGCGGTAATGTACGTGTTGCCTCGCCCGACGGCCTGGTGCTGCATGCCAATGAAATGGCGATAGACGCAAGGCCAAAGAAAAAATAATATGCTCTGTACACTATTATGCAAATGCCTTCCTGCTACAGGAGGCATTTTTTGTTATATTAGTATTAAATCGCTTACACGATGAAAAAAATCATCATTCGCATATTGCTGGCCATTGTCTTGATTGCTATAGTAGCCGGCGGATATTTAGTTACTATAAGACGGATGGACAATAAACTGGCAGATGCGAAAGACTTTCCGCCAACAGCGGTCTTCAACAATGGTTTTCCTACATTGTTACCTTCTTACTTCCTGGATGGTGAGCGCTTTTACATTAAAATGGAAACGCCCGGCGGTGATACCATAGTGGCTTACTGCGACTCGGGCGGCGGCCTCTGTATGATACCCCCGCATACTGCAGACAAACTGAACTTAAACGACAAGATAAAAAGGGGCATGCTGAGAGGTGTAATGCCTGTGCAATATATCAGTTTCGACGATATAGTAGAGCCCGGCACGATGCCGGTGCCTTCCCTGTCACGCAGCTTTATCATCCGGCAACCTTTTCGTATGGTTGACCACTCATTCCTGTTCATGCCACCGATGGATAAGGAGATGAAGTTCATAGTAAAGAATATGTCTTTCGATTTGTTCATGGGGCAGGATTTTTTCATGCACCGTGCGTGGACGATTGATTACCCTAACAGGCAGCTATGGGTGAATACACCTTTGCAGGCAAGTGATACGGCTGTACAACCCATAGGATTTCAGAAAAACAGCAACGGCGAATATGTGCATGGGCATGGCAGCATCACCATGAATGTAGACGGTGAAACAATAGACATGCTGTTTGACACAGGTGCCAGCATGGTACTTTCTGAAAAAGGGAAACAATATTTTCATACTGATAAAAAAACAATCGGCGGTTCTTTCATTGCAAAGTCCGTATTTGAAAAATGGCGTAAGGCGCACCCCGACTGGAAGTATTACCCCAAAGCCGATTTCAACGCCGATGTGATAGAGGTACCTGTGGTAAAACTGGGCAACTATGAAGCCGGGCCTGTATTGTTTGCGGAACGTCCTGATGAAGTATGGTCGCAGGGGATGATACAAACAATGGACAAGGTTGTAAAAGGGGCCATAGGCGGTTCGGCCTTAAAGTATTTTAAAGTAACGATTGATTATAATTCAGGACTGATACGTTTCATGATGTAAGCGTCCATGCACTGTAATATGTAATTGTCCCGGAATATTACAACTACGTTACACAAAAAACATAGGTAAATATTAAGTTTGAGGCAATAAAACTTTAACCTATGAGATACCTATTAACGATTTTCGTTTTGTTGCTTGGTTGCAGCGCCTTTGCACAACAGTATGTTCCTTTTCCTACAAATGATGGTACAACATGGAGGTATTATGCAGAAAGAGAATACCAGAACGGTAATTATTATATAGCCCAGGAAGAACAATACCTGACCGCAGGCGATACAACAATAAACGGCTTACAATATAAAAAAGTAATGCTGCGCAGGCATATTTACGATACTGTTATTTGGAATAACAGTAACTATACACCACCAATCATCAATACTAATATGGTAGCCACCTTGCCTGACGAATATTATGGTGCTTATCGTGAAGACAATAAAAGGATATATTGTATAATACCTTCGGTTTATACGACTGAAAAACTAAGATATGACTTTAATACACTGGCAAGTACTTCGACAGCTATAGATTCTGTATTAGTCGGCAATACTTATCACAAACGCTATAAAGACAGTTTTTCAATTTATATAATCGAAGGTATAGGGTGGCTAAACAGTTTCCTGTTCTTCACTAATCTCGGTGAAGAACATATCCAATTCCGGTGTTTCACGGATGCAGGAGATAGTTATATACCAGGCACACTGTGTAATTACATCTTTCCTTACGGTACACCTGCCTCGGTAAATGAACAGACTGCAAAAGAAGCGGTGAACATATATCCTAACCCGTTTGCAGATATGATAAACATACAATCAGGCAAGGCCGGCAGAGCCATATTTTACAATAGTGCCGGCATTAAGCTGATGACCACAGACATACTGAAGGGGTATAATCACATTAACGCCCCGACACTTAGCAGCGGCATATACCTGCTGGTAGTACAAGATGACTCGGGGCAAGTAATAAAGACAGAAAAAATAATAAAGTAAAAAAACATTATAAAGCCCTGCAAATGCAGGGCTTTATTAATATCAAATTAATGTCATTACCGCAAAAGCAGATTCATCAGTTTATTTTCCCGCCCCGGTATATTGTGTGGCTTATATAACAAGCCTGTTTCTTTTCTTTGAGACTGTATATAGCACTGGCAGCACCACGTAGCGATGGAAGATGTAAAAACGAAAGACTATATTTTTTTAAAAAGCGGGAGCAACAGGCAGAAAGTAATACTGGACGACATATTGTATGCCGAAGCCATGCGCAATTGGTGCCGCATTTATACAGGAGACAGTTGCATCGTTACCAAATCTACAATGAAACAGTTACTTTCTGTTTTAGGTGACGGATTTATGCAGGTACACAAATCCTATATAGTACCGCTGCAAAAAATAGAATCGGTAAAGGGACGGAAAATAAAAATTGCAGGTACTGATGTTCCTGTGGGACGTTTGTTCTGGGTCTCGTTCTTAGCAGCAATAAACAATCAAGAGCACAAATAATAAAACAGATTTCATGAATACCTTTTTGCAGTTGGTGTAATAAAATTGTCGTTCGTCCACTTTTGCCAACGTTACAAGGCTCGTGGTTTGTCTGCCAAAGTATCATTCACCCACAAAAAGTTTTTCTATGAAAAGAATTTTATTAGGCTTAAATCTTTTATTGGCTACATCACTCTGCGCCCAGCCGCTGAAAACACTAAATAATGTACGGCTGTACGAACACCATAGCTCTATGATGAATAACGGCAGCCCCTTTGGCGGGGGTGCAAATGGAAAAAAATCGGGGTATAACTTTATGGAGAACAGGTATTTCTCCAGCATCGATTCAATAAAGGGCGGTGCATGGAAAGGCAATGAGGCCCAGCATATAGATATGGTAGAGCACAAAGGCCCATTCGGAGGCCCTCCCGGCAGGCCACCTTTCGGTTTCACTGCCGGAGCCAGCTCTATATGGGGCGGTAAAGACATCAAGGGGAATGGCCTGACAAAGTATATGGAGGTGCCTGCTACATTTTACGATACGGTAACCGATGTAGCCTGTATACAAGGCACCTATAAAAGTGCCCAGGCTTCGGTTGAGGTAGCGGAGGCCATAGCCGGGAAGGCATACGTGGCGCAAATCAGGAATACCAACAGGTACGTGGTTTTGAAAATAACCAATGTAAAAAATATAGGCAATACCAAAACAGGTGATACCGCGAGTGTATATTTCGATTTCAACTACAAATACGGCGACTATGTAAAACCCAATCCTGCAGGCATAAATGATATTGAAAACAATGCGGCACTGACATTATCGCCCAACCCGGCACACAGCTATATAAGGCTGCAATGCAACACAGCCGGCAAGGCGGATGTGCGCATATTTAGCCATACCGGCCAACAGGTGCAGGTCCTGCGGCAACAAACAATAAAGGACGGGCTGAACATTCATATAACTGGCCTCCCGGCAGGTACTTACTATACTACTGTGACATGCAGTGAAGGCACTTATACAAAAGCATTCGTAAAAGAATAGCTGTATAGGTAAACGAAGACAAGCAAGCCGGCCATGTGCCGGCTTTTGCTGTTTTAGCCCAATCATTATTATGCATAACCCGATATATCTATTACTTTTAAGGTATAATTGTTACCGCACGTGAAATTTATTAGCTGTTTACTGCTTATGCTGTGCCTGGCGCCTGCTGCACGGGCACAGGGCATTACTACTTCTTACGACCCGGCAAAGACTTATTCCATACAGGAACTGCAGGAGGATGTGGATGCCCTGTATAGTGTAATGCGGGAGATAAACCCATCCCTATATAACTATCGCAGCAAGCGGCAGGTAGATTCCATGTTCCGTGTAATGGTGGGAACTATACGTAAGCCGATGACGGCACAGGAGGCACGCAAGGAGCTTATTATTCCCGCGGTGGTGTTCCTGCAAGACTTGCATTATGTAGTATTCCCCTCACCTGCCGAGGAAGCATACCTGCGGGCTAATAGTGTATATTTTCCTTTCGATATAAAGCTGGCAGAAGGAAAAATGTACCTGTGGCACAATCTCTCGGCCGATATGACCATACCCGACAGCGCACAACTGGAAGTGTTGCAGGTAAACGGCGAAGAGGTGCATGATGTACTGCACAGGTTGAAACAGTATATCGTAACAGACGGCAACAGTAAGGATGCCAAACAAAAACAGGACATTGAAGAATCTTTCCGCACTTATTATGCACTGGCATACGGTCGTGAAGAACAGTTCAGACTGACGGTGACACCACGCGGAACAAATAAACCGGAAACAATAACAGTGGCGGCTCAAGGCTGGGATGCAATTAATAAAAATAAAGACGACCGCTACCCTGAACCGGAAGAACTGCCGGAGCTAACTATACTGGAAAAGCTGCAGGTAGCCGTATTGAAAATAAACAGCTTTACACCCGAACTGCACGGTATGGGTTCCCGGAGGCTGGACAATTTGATTGATTCCACTTTTGCGCTCATCAAACAAAGAGGCATACAAAAACTGGTGTTGGACCTGAGGGGCAATATAGGCGGCAGGCTCAACTATGGCGGCCAACTGTATAGCTATCTTACCGACAGGCCGTTTACTTACCTCGACCGCGTAGAGGTGGCTTACCCGCATACATTCAGGTATATCAACAATACATCGCTGGGGCGCAACTACCTGACCAACACCTATGGCATACGCCTGGGCAAAGACAGTACATACAACCTGGACAATTTCCAGTGGGCGCACGAGCAGCAACCAGCTAAAAATGCCTTCACTGGCCGCCTGTTTGTTATTACCGACGGGTATACGCTTTCTACTACCGCCCTGCTCTGCTCCATGCTGCGCGGTTTCCGCCCTTACACTACTTTCATAGGCGAGGAAACGGGTGGTGCTTACGGCCATTGCAGCGGTATGCTTACCCTGCTCAACCTACCCAATACGGGCATACGGGTCTATTTCCCTATCCGTAAATATATCTCTTCGGCCATCAGTTCGCCGGAACGGAACGGCGGGCATACCGACCGCGGCATTATACCCGATGTGCCTTCCGAAAAAACAATCGACAATTATATTTACGGCAAAGACGATGTGATGCTCAAAGCCATCAATGAGGCTTTTAAACATTAGACAGCGGCCCTACTTTACGGAACTATTCTTTTTCTTATAGGTAAGAAAAGTCATGATGATGCCCAGTTCTTCGGCAGTAACCTGCTCTTCAGGTATACCTTCTATATGCCTCTGATTGGCATCGCGCAGTTCATAGCCTTTCAACTGCTCAGGGGTAAAATCAGGTACTATCTGTTTTCTCCGCACATAAGTAGAGTGACATTTAGCGCAGTTGATATTATACAGCACCTGTCCTTTATCATAAATCTTCTGGTATTCCGCCTTTACCTCCGGCAGCATTTCTTTGGGAAAATCGGCAGGGATTTTTTTCTGTGCCTGTGCCACAGTTGCAGTCAAACAAGTAAACAAAGTGATTGTAAAAACGTACTTCATATCTATCCTTTAGTAAGTACCACCAACAACACGCCGGTTATATGATTTATTCTTTGATGCCGGGAGTTTTTCCGGCACCGGTTCAAAAATGATGTCTTCATTAAGTGATTTGATGAATGCCAGCAAATCGGCCTTCTCAGTGTGCGAAAGATGCAGGGAATCTGCCGAAAGGGTTTGGTTGGGGACTGTGAGGCCATGCCCTGCACCACCGCCGGCATCGTAAAAGTCTATTACCTGCTCCAGGGTACTGAATACACCGTTATGCATATAAGGCGCAGTATGTGCTGCATTTCTTATTGTACCCGTGCGAAATGCATTCAGTGTTTCACCGGCAGCATGTACCTCATAACGGCCTTTATCATTGCTTAGTTTTTTATAGGTGCTATCGGCTGGCACCCCCAGCACTTCAAATTCAGAACCCACATACGGTGGCTTCACACCGTTAAATTGCGGCACAAAATGACAGGTGCCGCATTGGGCTTTGCTCATAAACAGGTTAAAGCCCCGTTTTTCTGCTGCATCCAGTTCTTTTTTTCCATTCATGGCCGCATCAAACGGCGCATAGTACCTGCTGTATTTTGAATAATAATAAGTGAGCGCACCCGCTATATGGTCTATGGTTACTTCCGTTTCCTGCGGGGTCAGTTTCAATAGTTTTTTCAGGGTTGATTTATACTCTTTGCAGCTCATTACTTTTTTCACCACTTCATCGGCAGAGCTGCCCATTTCGATGGGGTTGGCAATTACAGCCTTCACCTGGTCCTGCAGGGTGGTATGTTTACCATCCAGCATGATGAGGTGATTGTACTGTGCATTGATGAGTGTAGGCGTATTGCGTGGCAACGCATCTTTTCGGTTCATCTGCAGGGCTGCCTGTGTATGCGTATCTGTAAAATACTCGGCAGACTTGTGGCAGGAAGCACAACTGCGCTCATTATTCCCTGAAAGCAGCGGGTCGTAAAACAGTTTTTTGCCCAGTGCGTCTATTTCGGCAAGGGCAGCTTCATCTTTCACACGCAGAAAGATGCCTTTGGTGTTTTGCCCGTAGTACAGCTTTTTATCAAAAATAGAATTGACTTCTTTGCTCAGTGAATAGTCAACCGTGCTGTGTGTCCTCACATTATACTGGCGAATCAGTTGCTGGTTGATACCGAATAAGGGGTTTACATAGTTGCGGATAAATGTATAATGGTCGAAAGAATCGTAAGCGGCAGGCTGCGCCTGTACAAAACCTACGGCACGTTTATACAGCGACATATAATCGCCTGTAAGCGCATACGCGGGAAAGCTTTCATTGAAGGCTTTATAAACATCTAGCGTACCGGTCATCATTGCGCGCAATTCGGGTATTACATGCTCCGTACCGGGACACTCAAAAGCAGTGGTATAAATGGCTGCAAGGTTGAGCAGGTAAAGGCGGTTGCAGAGGTAGAAGTGATGGTAACCTTTCAGCTCGCGGGTGGTGGAATCGGCATGGTAAGATGCTGTAGCATCCAGGGCTTCATACAGCAACCTTTTCAATGTATCTTTTATTACCGGCGTTTCATCAAGGTAAAGCTCTGCAAGGGTAAGCCCTGCCCCATCGCGACGGTAAGGTTTTTCAAATTTTTCAAACACCTCGGTTTCCCACTCTACGAAAAGCGGGCTGTTTATTTTTTTGTATTGCAGGGGGTCAAGGTAACGGAGCCAGAAATCGGCATTTTTCATAGCTATGCGCGCTTGCTCCAGTTGTTCCTTTATATTTTGTACATCCTGCGGATTACCGGTATCCGCCCGGTCTACTGTGGCAAAGAGCCCATCCTGTGCATTGCGGAATGCTTTGATACGGGCATTGTATATAGCTATGTAAGCGTCACTTCCACTACCATCCCTGAACGACAGAGCTGCAAACCCGACAATTGCAGATAATAATAAAACAGCAAATCTTTTATTCATAAACCCTGTACTATATCACGTTTTAAAAATTCAAAGGGGGCATGCCGTGCAGGCAAGCCCCTTTGAATGTCTCTCTTGAAATTGGCCTGATTAGTGCATTACAACCAGTTTCATTTTCATGGCGGTAGTACCGGAAGTAACTTTTACAAAATAGGTACCGTTCTGGAGGGTAGCCGTACTAAAGTTGATTTGCTGCTCACCGGCTTTCAACGTCTTATTCATAGCCTGCAGTACCTCTTTACCACTGATGTCGTACAGGGTTACTGATACATGCTCATCAGCAGAAAGTGTCAGGGCTACAGTAGCCATATCTTCAGTTGGGTTGGGGAACAGTTTGATTGCAGACAGCGAACCGTTCAGCGAACCTACTTTAGAAGGGTCAGGCGACTGGCCTTTCAGGGCGAAATCGTAAGTAGCTTCATCATTGTCATCGCTGGCAATGTTAATAGTTGCTACGTGTGTGCCCATAGCCTGTGGAGCAAAGTCAACTGAAAGTGACTGGCTGGCATTAGGCGCTATGGTTAGCGGGAAGGCAGGCGTACCTGATACAGTAAATTCAGAAGCATTGGCACCTGTGAAAGTGATCCCGGTAATAGTAAGCGTACCCGTACCGGTATTCTGTATATCGAATACGCCGGTAGCTTTTGTACCTACCTTCACTATACCGAAATCTGTATTATTGGCAGTACCCGGGGTAACGTCGCCGTCAGCAATAGTCAGGTTATTACCTTTTACATTGATCTCAGGCGTTGTACCGGCACCTTGCAATTCAAAATTATATTTACGCTCGCTGTAGTCGTTGTTCATAATGTTCAGCATAGCAGTATGTGTACCGATGGCCGATGGTTTGAAACCAACCACTACGTTTTGTGTACCGTTTGCAGGTACGGTAAGCGGGAAAGTAAGCGGACTCACCAGTGTAAAGTCGGTAGCGTTTGCACCTGTAATGTTGATGCCAGAAACATGCAGCTCACCGGGGCCGTCGTTCACTATAACGAAAGTCTGGTCCATTTGTTTGCCTGTGTTCACGTTGCCGTAGCTGGTAAAGTCGGCAGTTGACGGTGTCATATCGCCATCGTTAATCACTACACTGTTACCTGTTACGCTTATCTCAGGGTTGTTGTTATATGTGTCAGGGTTGTACATAGCGAGGAGTTGTCCACCCTCTACCAGTTCACCCGGCTGGCTATAGTGCGCCTGATCAACAATCAACCATTTACCGGCACCCAGTACTTCCTGTGCATCAACGATGCCTGAAGCTTCTTCATCTTGTGTCAGGTAGTTGGCACTGCCATTCAGGAAACGGGTAGAGTCATGTACACCTACTTCTTTAAGATCATCTGTAGCAATAGTGTATTGCCATACTTTACCCAGGTGTGCGTTACCGCCTACATCTTCTACCAGCAGGATGTGACCGCTGTTGTCTATGCCCATGTTATCCAGCATGTGCTGACCTTCAGAACCATCCAGCACAGCAGTAATGGTACCACCTTGCGTAAAGTCTGCAGGATCACTAAAGCGCATTTGCCACAGGCGGCTGTTGGCGCTGAAACCATTGGTTGTTGCCACATACAGTACGTTAGGCTCAGCAGGGTCCCACGCCGCATCTTCAGGACGCAGGAAGTTGGTAACACCGTTATTGTTACTAATAGTATTCAGCGTAGCGCCGCTGATATTGGTTACATTGCCCAGGTCAACCAGTGTGAACGGTGTATTGGGGGCACAAGGTGCTGCATTGTTTTCGGTAATCATACCGTTTACTTTGATGCCATACAATTTACCGTTTGTAAGACCTGCTTTTTCTATTTCAGAACCGTTGCTGGTTTTTGTACCGATGTAGATATAAACCTGTCCGGGAGTAGCATCGTCTGTACCTGCCACAACTGTTTTATTGCTTTCCAGCGGACAGGCTACAGAGTTTTCCCATGAGAATTTACCCAGTGCAGGCAGTTCATAAGAGTTACCACCGTCAGGGCCGGTAATAACGTGTGCCATACCGCGGCCTTCGCTTCCGCTTTCTTCACCATTCATAAAGATGCGCTCTTTAGTACCCATGCCTGTTTCTTCGTTGTAGAATGCTGAAACTGCAGGAATATCGCCTGAGCAGAAACGTGAGAAAGCAGCAGAAGAAGAGTTGAAAGAAGCATTGTAGGCGACATAGCTTTGTGTAGCTGTGTTCCACAAGTGGATATTTTGCATCAGGTCTGTACCATTTACAAAGCTCAGGTCAGACTTGTTAATAACCCATTTTGACAGGAAAGAGCCTTTATTGCCATGGGCGCGTACATTACCTGAAGTATTGCCAAACTCATGGCTGAACACAACAGTAAAGGTACCGTTACCGTTATCGAATGACCCGGTACCATCAGGCGTACCGCACATAGTATAAGCACCTACTTTATCGCCGGTTGTCAGCAGTGAAGTAAATTTAACATCAGGCTGTGCAGGTACCAGGTAAGGGGCCTGGGAGCTGTTGATGCCGGTCATACCCTGAGACAACGTGGTATTCAGGAAGCTGTAACCGGGCAGTTTGTTGCTGCCTTTCAGGCTGTAGGTAACGAGATGAGACAGGTTGTTATTGGGCAATGCAAGACCGTCTTCGTTGGGCGAATACTGGCCATAATCGTTATCGTTACAGATAGCAATGGTGCTGTCGTTGATGATAGCAAGTCCTTCCGCTTTATCCAGCGCGGCAGGCCATGCGTTTGCCAGCAGGTCCATTGCCAGTGTTTTCTTCACAGGTACAATGTTGTTGCTCACCAGGCCGGCTGAATCAAGGCCTTCCAGCGTATTTCCGCCATACAGGCCAGAGATAACAGCGGTAGCCTGGTTGATGTTAATCATATAGATGCGTTTGATATCGGTAGTGCCCCTTGAAGCTGCTTCGGCTACGAGGAAGGTACTATCGTTGACAGCAGCCATATCACCTATTTTCCAGTCTTTCAGGCGTATTTGGTTCGAACCGGTACCGATGATACCGTCGTTCATATAAACGAACATACGGGTATTGTTGGTAGCAGGGTCAATCTCCAGTATCCTGTGCATCCTTGAGTTTTCACCTACAGATTTTGAAGGGAACAGGAGCGGGCTCTGGATAATGGCATATATTTTACCGTTCGGCGCGATGGCTATGCCTTCGAAACCACGGTTGTTTTTGCGGTATTTGAATACGCTGTCTATTTGCACATCCTGCGGTTGGGCGCCAACCAGGTTAGCATAAGGGGTGTACCTTTTCATTACAACGCCGTTCTGGTCGAGCTTCCATACGGTAGGACCGCCTTCTTCGCACAGCCAGAAATAACCGTCTTTATCTACTACAATACCTTCACAGTCAATACCCCAGATGTCTTTTGCTACAGTTTTGGCATTGAAGTTGGCACAATTCATAACAGTATCTGTAGAAGGCACCTCAGCAGAAGTACTGCCAAAACCTGTGGGATTGATAATACCGGTAGCATCGGTACCACCGGGGCGTTTGATGCTGATGGTGCGAAGTACCTGGATAGAATCACCCCATATTTTTATGCGGTGTATCTTCGGTGCATAAGACGGGAAGGGATACATTTTATCGTAGGTAGGATGGCAACCGGAAGGATTGGCATCACCTGCATCGATGTTTACGCCCCTGTCGGAGCACACCCAGAATTCGCGGCCTTCTGTACCGGGAATCGGGTACAGGCCGGAAAAACCTGCTTCACGATAATTGATACCCTGCCATGTACCGATAGCGGGAGACGAGAAGTTTTGATAGTCTTTCAACTTCGTAATCTGCGCATTACTTTCGGCTGTTACACCGAGCAGGACAAGCAAACCAAGTGCTGCTTTGGTAAAAGTCTTTTGCATAAATTTTTTTCTTTGTACCGCGAAAGTATACTGGCTGTGTTTCCATATTGTTACTGCAACATGACGAAACAGTGAACTAAATATTAACACGAAATAACAGGATACAATGGTGTGCTGTAACCTGCCATAAAAGAACAGGCCCCGCTGCGTGCGGGGCCCTATTCTTAGTTTAACCTCTGTGAATGGTTATTATTTGTTACCAGGTATTATTCCTTGAATTTTCAAAACCTTTAGGCCGTACTATGGTAAACACCCTTGAAATATTGAAGCCGAAGTGAATACCGCCTTTAGAAATATCACTGGTAGTCTGCCCGATGAACGCACGCTCTGTCATAGCGGTAGAGTTCGTCACCATCAACTGGAAGACGTGGCCTCCTGTTTCTATATCTATACCTATGGATGCCGAATTGAAATACCCGTTCAGTTCGTTGATGCGGTAATAATATTCACCCGTAAGCGATATGCGGTTCGACAGTTTAAGCCTGCCACCAATGCCTAAGGCAAACATATCGTTAGGCTCAGCAATGGTAGGCACTATATTATAGTGTATATGAGTGGGCATCAGTTGCAGTGAAAGCCTGCTGCTGAATTTGCGGGCAATCAACAGCTGGTTGGTATAGGTAAGGCGGTTGGTAAAGTAAAAAGTCTGTCCTGCAGGCAGGGGGTCAGGCTGCTTGCGTGCATGCATGGCTATCGCACCCATATAACTGATGCTGACAGGCATATCTTTTGTAGTGGTCTGGCGCAGGAGCTTTATCTTGGTAAAAGCTTCCGCTTCTTTATCGTAAGTGCCCCGGCTGATGCCGACCATAATATCGTTTGTGAGGCCGTAATCGAACCCGATACTGGTATTGGCATTGTCGAGCCCGAAAAAGTTATTTGCATCTTTCAACTCGCCAAAACGGTGCGATATACGAAAATCAAGCACACCTTTGGCAGTATTTTCAATACTGTGGCCATTAATAACGCGTGTTGATTTAAACGTTGCCGTTGCATATTCCTTAGGCGGCTTCCCGTTTTCATTCTCCAGCAAGGCCATCAGGTCGTCAGCAGTATTGCCTTTTTCCTGCTTGGTTTTTTGTTGCTTTTTATCGCCCTGTGCATGTGCCGCCAGGCCTGAAAAAACAATGGAGGTAAACAGGAATGCGGTTAAAATGCGCATGTTCTTTGTAGTTATGTTGTGTGCCCTAAAGGGTTGTCAGTTACTATTTATTTTTTGCTCAGTTTGCTGTTCACCGTCACCTCAATCTCTTTCGCTATTTTACCTTCTACCAGCTTAGGTATATTAATCTTATAGTCGCCGGGTACTACGTCAAACTCAGCTTTCAGGGTTATATCTTTCCCTTTTACGGTAATAGTTCCGGGTATGTTAACGTCTTTTATAACGCCGTGCATGTTCATCGTACCTGCTGCAGTTACATTATAGGTACCGTCTTTCGAGAAATTCACCTTGTCTACATCCACTATTTTACCTTTAAACTCTGCTTTGGGGTACCTGTCACTCTCCATATAGTTTTCATTGAAATGTTCCTGCATCAGGGCCCTGTCAAACTTGAAGCTTTTTATAGGCACCTGGAATATTACGTCGCCGCTCTTACTGTCGAGCACCGCCGCTACTTCATTATTGAACGCTTCTATATTTTCTAGCGGGGTAGAAGAATAAAAGCTTATCTGCCCGGTACGGGTAATATACTTATCTGCATAAATATTGCCGGCCGCAGCCATCATCAGTAATGCCAATATTATTTTTTTCATAGTCTGTTGTCTTATTTATATATCTATATCAATTATTCTGTGCACCATCATTTACCCATGAGCTTATCTGCGCTATCTGGCAAACATCCAGCTTAGCCCCGCCCTTTGGCATAGGCGAATAACCAGCCTCCTGCTTAATGGCTCCAAGCAACCTACCCTTGGCCAGGTTTACCCCCGCATATGTTTCAAACACATAGCCACCGCCATTGCCGGCTGCATTGTGACAGCCAGACACCGCACAATACTGGTCTATAATGGGCTTAACGGTAGCTGAAAAACTCACATTGGTAGTATCGCATGTTGCACCGCCTGTATTCGACCAATCAGGGTATAGTTCTTCTTCCGTGTCTTTATAACAGCCGGCCAAAACAATGATACATGCCAGTATTAAAAGTTTTTTCATCATTTTTTATTTATCAGCTATACAGCCCGGGGTTATGTTATATATAAGTTGTCAATTTACTAAAAATCAGGTGAATTGGTTTGACGTTAGCTTTTTTTAATTGTTTGGTACGCCGTCTGCAATCCACTTTTGCACCTGCTTTATCTGGCAATCCGAAAGTTGCTGCCCACCCTGCGGCATAGGGCTGTACCCCACCTGGTGCTTTATCGCACCCAGCAGTTCGCCACTCAGGGCTGCTGATTTTACGCCCTCGTAATTATCAAGCTCAAATAATCCCGTAGGCGCCCCTGTATAGTGGCAACCTGTACAGTACTTTTCCAGCAGGGGTTTTACCCCGGTGCTATATTTATAGTTGTTACTGTCGCACGGGGCTACACAGTTGACGGTATTAGGTGCGCCCTGGTCTATCCAGCGGCGTATAAGTTCTGTTTGTTGGGTAGTTAATGCCGGAACCGGCGGCTGTGGCATTCTCTTGCGGACGATTTCTTCATATATCTTCGAACCTGCGGCATTACCGGCTTTTATACCCTTTTTCATAATGGAGACGTAATCGGTAAGCTGGTACCCTTCCTGTTTGGAAGATGCATCGTGGCAGCCGGACTGGGCACAACTGGCGACAAAAATGGGCAGGATGTCCCTTTCAAAACATACACCGGTGTCAACGGGTGTGGTATCGGGGGCCGGGTTTACCGGCGCCTCATGCTTACAAGCTGCCATCATACTTATACCTAATACAACCAGCAGGCCAAAAAGAACCGGGGTCCTCATATTCCAGACTAAAGTTTAACAGTTGTTGTTATTGTGTGTGCGTTCCGTTCGTTATTGTTTTACTATGCAATCAGTAAGCAGGGCGCCAAACATATCGCCACCCGATGAATAGCCTTTTAATACTACATTGCTTCCTTCCTCCAGCATCTTGTCACGGTCGCGCATAGTACATTGTACCGACAGGTCAGGGTCGTTGCCCTGCAGGGTTACAACAAGCGCGCCCTCCTGGTTCTTTTCCTGCTTCACCACCTTGCCGGATACGTTGAGCGCTTTGCCAAGATATTTTTTGTTGGCGGCAGCCTCATCATTACTAAACTCTTTGCAAAGCTCATCGGCAGTAATGGCTATACCTTTTTCATCTTCAACCCGTGCATGCGGCTTATTCCACATCTTGTATGCAACTATAGTACCTATACCCGCAAGAATCAGGATAACCAATAATATCGTACGCAACGTTTTTCTTTTCATACGCAGTGTGTTGAAAACTTAAAGATATAACAACAGCACATACTGTTGTATGTACAACTGACGAATCGGTAATTAGTGTGGACGGGAGTAGCCTTTTATATACCCTGCTATCAATTTAAGGTTAATAAAAAGCGTGTCCTAATAAGATGGATTAATATGCAAGATAACACCGTTTATACATAATTGTACACACAACAACCTGTTTTTATGCAGTTTACACAAAAATAACATGTAAAGCCCCCCTTCTGCTTATGAAAACACCTTTAATAGTTTTGATTTTACCGGTTAGCCACCTTTTAGTTCGCCTCCCAGCCACTGTTTGAACTCTGCCGAGCGCTCCGAGCTTACTACCGGCTGGTCTTTTACCGCAGGCTTCAATGTTACGATTACCCTTGCTTTACTATAGGTTTTCATTTCTTCTATGGCCTTCAGGCATATCAGGTATTGCCTGTTGATGCGGAAAAAGTCTTCCGGGTTCAGCATCTTTTCCAAAGCATCCAGGTTATAGTCCATCGGGTAAGTACGGCCTTCGTGTGTACGCGCAAAAGTGGCTTTGTTCTCGCTGTAGCAATAGGCTATATCTTCTACGGCGAGGGTTTTTATATGTTCGCCAAAGCGGATAACAAAACGCTTTTTATATTCAGGCGGTGCCGAGAGGTTTTGCACTACAGCATCATCGGGAGTAAATATCTTTTTAAGCCCTTCCAGTTTGGCAAGGGTTTCTTTCAGTTCTTCTTTCTTTACCGGTTTCAGCAGGTAGCCTATGCTCGATGCTTTGAAGGCTTCCATTGCATACTGGTCGTAGGCGGTGGTAAAGATAATGGGGGCACTTATTTTTACCCGCTTCAGCAGGTCGAAGGCAGAGCCGTCGGCCAGGTGTATATCCATAAAAACAATATCGGGCACCGGGTTGGCGGCAAACCAATCAATACCCCCCTGCACACTGTCGAGGTGGGCTGCTATATTAGCGCCAGGTATAGTTTCCGTTATCATTTTTGATAAGCGGTTAAAAGCCGGCATTTCATCTTCGAATACAACTACATTCATAATAAAGGCAATATTACTGTGTACTGGTTATTTTCTATACCAAATATTATATTTTTCTTAGATAGCAGGCTATAGCGTTTCCTGATGTTTATCAGGCCCAGCCCTGCCCCTTTTTCTTTACTTATCTTTTCCTGCACGGGGTTGCTCACTATCAGGTAATCATCTTTTACCCTGATGGTAATGGTAAGCGGCCGTGCGCGCGATACAACATTGTGCTTGATGGCATTCTCTACCAGCAGTTGCAGGGCAAGGGGTATTATCCTGCGGGTATGCATATAGCTTTCGGGCACATAGGCATCGAGGCGCAGCGCATCGCCAAACCTTGTTTTTTGAATATACATATAATTGTCGAGTATCTCCCACTCTTCCTCCAGCAATATAAGGTCTTTATCGCGGTAGGCCAGCATGTTGCGGTACAGGTCAGAAAGACGGGAGGTATATTCCGTAGCGGCATCGGGGTTCTCATCTATAAGGCTTGTAAGGGTATTCAGGCTGTTGAAAAGGAAGTGCGGGTTCACCTGGCTCTTCAGGTGCTCGTACTCAAATTTCATACGCTCGCTTTGCAGCAGGGTTACTTTTTTCAGGTTACGCTCGCGCAAGCGCTGGTAAGTATATATGGCAGCTATGAGCAAAGCCAGTATGCCAAGGATGAACCAGCCTTTTTTCCAATAGGGCTTACCGATGGTAAAACGATACACAGCGCTGCCATGGTTACTAAAATTGTTATTAAGCGAAGCCTGCACATGGAAGGTATAGCTGCCATCGGGCAACTGGGGAAAAGTGGCCGATTCATCATTGGTCACTGTCCAGTTATTATTATAACCTTCCAGCCGGTAACGGTAGTGCAGCATTTCAGGATTGGCAAAGTTGACACCTTCGTAGCGGAAACTGATAAAATTCTCACTGTAGCTGAAGTTGCTGCGCCCCTGCTGTACCGGCCGGAATGCGGCACTTACCGAAGTTATGTTGACCAGCGGCCTTATATCGTAAAAGTGGTCAATATTTTTAAAGATGATAAAACCCTGCTGGAAAGGTATGTATACATTCCCCTCCCTGTCCCTGGCATACAGCTTCAGCACACCCGATACGCTGTCGATACCGAAACCCTGGCGGGGCGAATAATTTCGAAACTGATTGCTGCCGGGGTACCATACGTCGATACCCTGTGCATGTACTACGATTACCTGGCCTGTAGTGTTGGCGGCAGTGGTAGATATTTTAACATCCTGCAGGCCCTGTGGCCGGGAAAACTGCTGCCAGCGGTTGCCATCGTAGCGCATGAGGCCATCATCGAGGGTAGCTACCCATATATTGCCTATGGCATCTTCAGTTATGTTATACGTTACTTTGGCAGGCATACCGTCGGCCGTATCCCATGTGTGGTACACGTTATTGGCATACATACATACCCCGCCGCCATCGGTAGCCATCCATATACGCCCTTTCCTGTCGGGGTACACCTGGTACACATAATCGCTGCCTATGTCCGAATGTTTGCTGTGGTGGCGTATCAGCGATACCTGTTGCGTGTACATGCCGGGATAAGACAACTCTTCTACTCCATTCAGGCCCGATACCCATATACGGTCGTCTGTACCCACTATATCCAGTATACTGCCCTTATCCAGCTGGGGAATGCCTTTTATATACCGGAGCGTACCACTCACTTCGCGCAGCCAAACGCCTTCGCCCAGTGTCCCAATCCATATACGGCCTTCTGCATCGGCATACAAACTGCTTATTTCGGCAGGGGCAGACAATGCTTTCCGGGGCTGGTTGCCTGCTGCCGGAAGCGGCAGCGTGTACAAATCATTGCCCTGGGCATACCACAGCACATTATCTTTTGTGCAGGTCATGGCACGTATACTGCTAATACTGTAGGGCGGCGGCAGGGGTATATAGTTCATGTATTCAGCCGTTACCATAGTAATACCCTGGTTGGTAGCGCACCATATAATACCGGACCGCCCGCCGTGCAGTTTATAGATGCGTTTATTTTCGAGCTGGTATGGCTGAATGCCGAGTGAATCATTATTATACAGGTGCGCGTCAAGCAGGTGACCGCTTTCGGTCGCAATCCAGATATGCGCGGGCGATAAGGTGAGTATATCATTTACCTGCCCCCATTGCCAGCCACCCGCTATGGCCGGAGTAACTACGTTATTATTACTGCTGTTGTACAACGATACACCTCCCTGCTGCATGCCCAGCCAGTAAGAACTGCCTTCGGGGATGTGTGTAATGACACGCACAATATTATCGGGCAGGCCCTGCTCCATAGTCACCTGCCTCACCTGCAGTTTTCCCTGTTGCAGGGTTGCTATATTCAGGCCGCGGTCGGTGCCTGCCAGTATCGTATGGCCGTCGGGGGCGGCAAGTTTATACACAAAGTTGTCGGAAAGTCCCCTGGCAGTATTCAGTGACGCTACCCTCCCGGCTACTATTGCCAATACGCCGTTCTCTTCGGTAGTTGCCCATAGTATATGGCCGTTGCCGGGATACAGGGAGGTAATGGCTGAAGTGGGGATACTGCCCGCTACCGGCACAGGCACCAGGTCATTACCCTGCACTATAGCTATGCTGCCATCTTTGTACGCTGCCCATACCGCCCCGGCATACGGTAAAACCGCAGTTACCGGTTCATCTTTGCTGCCGTTAAGCAGGGTAACGCTGCGCCCGTTGAAACGATAGAGGCCTGCATCGGTAGCCAGCCATATATACCCGTGCGGGTCTTCCTTCATATCGTTTACTTTCACGGGGGTATTGGTCTCATTCAGCCACAGGTCGCGGGTAAAAGGCTGCCGGGCCTGCACAACAATAGTGCAGAGTAGCAGGAGCAATATGAAGGAAAGCCTGTGCATTCGTGCGTTTAGCGGGGTTGGGGTATGAGGTTTGCTTCTACTTCCACACTTATCTCGGGCGCCAGCTTATCATACACTACCCGCGGAATTTTTATATCGTGATCGGCAAGGGCTACAATAAACTTTGAAGTAATGGTAATATTATCCCCATCCACTTTGATAACAGAATTGATAATACGTTCCCTTTCCACACCATGTATCACCAGCTTGCCCTTGGCCCGTACTTTATATTCACCATCAAAACGGAGGTCTACATTTTCAATCACCTTGCCCGAAAAGGTGGCTTGCGGAAACTGCATGGTTTCCATATAGTTTTCATTAAAATGCTCCCGTTGCAAAGGGCTGTTGAAGCCTGCAAAGCTGATCATATCGATTTTGAAGGCAAATACTTTTTTCTCAATATCGAAGTATCCCTTCAAATCGCCCGAGGCAGCATGTATGAGTTCTTTGGATGTCTTGGAATTGAACCTTATCTCTCCCTTGCTGACCACAAACAGGTCTTGCGCACATGCCCCTTTCACCCAGAATAAACCTATAATAATCAGCAGGTAACCTAAACGCATAGCTCTAAAATTAGTCATTTGGCCGAATATTGGCACAGCTATATGCGCGAAGCGGGAATGCTATCGTCTCTGCCGGTATTGTTCATACATGCTTTTTTGACAATACCATGCAATAAATATCATTTATTCTTTGATAAATCTCCCACATTGAAACTAATCAGCCCGATATGTACCGAGTGCTCGATGGCTTCGGCACTGTGCTGAAAATAGCAGACCTCCACCCCGCGTGCCCTTAGTTGTTCTGCCAGCTTTTCCACCTCCGGCTTGCTTTTTTTGCGTATATGCCGCCAGTACACAGCTTTTATACGCCCCGGAAAAGTGTGTACGATACGCGCATAGGTATCAGGGTCTTTTTGGGTATCATCGCCCAGCAAAACAAACTGCCTGTGCGGAAACTCCACCAGGAGGCGGGCTATACGCATATACTTGCCTTCGTGTTTGCCCTGCCCGGTTTGCAGCAGTTGATACCACCGCTTCAGGTGGCTCAGCAGGAAAACACCCTCGGGCAGGTCATAACTGCGGCAAAATTCTTTGATGTATTCATACATATTCCACTCGCTGCTGCTCACGTAAAAAAACGGGTTCTCCACACCGTTTGTCACGTGCGATTGCGCCAGCAAGCGGTAATGGTTCACCACGCCTTCGAAAGGCCGCCGGGTGCGTGCGTTTTTGGTAAACAATACTGCCAGGCGTTTCCGCATTTTAGAGGAATGCGATACCAGGAAGGTGTCGTCCACGTCTGATATATATGCATACTGTGTTTTGTGCGGTACCAGTATTTTACCCTCACCGGGTATTTTTTTACCGTCGCGGGTAATGGCATAAACAGTGACAAAGTTCCAGCCGTAAGGCAGGGGGTCTTCTGATTTCCATTCCAGTTTAAAAAAACCGTTATCGTCTGAAGTTGTTTCGACCAACTGCCGCCCCCATTGCAGCACTACCTGTACTTGTGCCGCAGGTTTCGGCGTGAACATACGCACCAGGGAAAAAGCATTGCTGAAAAAATTTTTACGGTAGTGGCGCTTGGGCATCGGCGCTTTGCTAAACACATGACCGTATAGCAGCAGTGCGTCCTCATCGCCATAGCCATGGTACACCTTTACGGTAATGCCCGGCTCTATGCGGAACAGTCGGTACCACCATGCAGGCAGCCATCTTGTATGTTGTTTTTTCTTTACCACATGCAGGGCGCGGTTTTTTATGTGTTACCTTTAAAATGATAATCAACCAATAACGTGCCAGCCAACGACTCTTTAAAAATACTATTTGTAGTGAACCCAATAGCAGGCGGTCGTAAAAAAACGGAATGGGAGCAGGCAGCCACCGCCCGCCTGCAGCACGAAGGGCATGAAGTAGAAATATATAATACCACAGGCCAAAATGACAAAACGAGTATCCGGCACTACATCAGCACACTAAAGCCTGACCGCGTAATTGTAATGGGCGGTGACGGCACTTTAAAAATGGTGGCGGAGCTGGTTGCCGGCACAGATATCGCACTGGGCATTATACCTGCAGGTTCGGCTAACGGCATGGCCAAAGAGCTGGGCATACCTACACGGCTGCCCGCCTGCATCAACATACCCGTACACGGCCATATACGGAAAATAGATGCTATCCGCATCAATTCGTCGGAACTGTGCCTGCACCTGAGCGATATAGGCATGAATGCCCAATTGGTGAAATATTTTGAAGAGCGGGGTATTCGCGGCATGCTGGGCTATGCACGGGGCATTGTGAAGATGTTCCTGAACCGGCGGGCAATGCATGTGACAATAACAGACGGGGAAAGCCGCAGAGAAAGGGTTTGCATGATGGTGGTGCTGGCCAACGCGCGCATGTATGGCACCGGGGCAATGATTAACCCGGAAGGCAATCCCGGAGACGGCCTTTTCGAAGTGGTGGTGGTAAAACGGATGTCATCGCTTACGCTGTTGAAAATGTTCCTCAAAAGGCGCAGTTTTAAGGATGAACAACTGGAAATCATACAGGTAAAAGAAGTAGAGATAAGCGTGCGGCGCAGGGCATACTTCCAGGTAGACGGAGAGTATAAAGGCAGGATGAAAAAGATAAAAGCCCGTATTGAGAAGCATGCCCTCAATATCATTGTACCTGACAAATAAGTTGTTGGTACAACTTTTTTATATATACGTCAACAAGTTATTTATTCCGACACAAAAACCAATTGTATATGAATAAGTTCCTCCTACTGTGCGGCATATTGCTGGCGGCCACCTGCACGCAGGCGCAGAACTGCTGTAACGGTTCGGTATACCAGGGTGATTTCGGCATGCTGGCGATGAATAAAGATTTCCAGGCCTCGCATGACGCACCACTACCTCTGAGCTATGCACCTGATAAGGGCTCTATGGTCACCTTTCATACCAAAGACGGAGACAAAGACGGTATGGCATTTTATGTACCTTCTGACCAGCCCACCAACAATGTGATTTTTATGTTTCACGAATGGTGGGGGCTGAATGATTACATAAAACGCGAGGCAGAACGCTGGCAGGAAAAACTGGGCAATGTGGATATATATGCCATAGACCTGTACGACGGCGCTGTAGCTACTACACCGGAAGAAGCAGCCAGGCTATCATCATCGCTGGACAAAAAAAGAGCGGAACACATTATAGGGGGAGCACTTGCCGCAGCAGGCATGGACAAACGTGTGGCCACTATAGGCTGGTGCTTTGGCGGCAGCTGGGCATTCACCGCATCGCTGATGGCAGGCGACCAAAGCGCAGGGACAGTAATGTACTACGGTTTCCCGGAAACAGATGAAAAGAAAATTGCCAAACTGCGCAGCGATGTATTATATATATGGGCCTCGCGCGACGCGCACATTACCAAACCCGTGGTAGAACAATTTGCCGCGGAAGTACGCAAAACCAATCATACCTTTGAACTACACAGCTATGATGCGGTACATGCTTTTGCTAACCCCAGCAACCCGAAGCACGATGCACTGGCTACTCAGCAGGCAGAAATACTGGCTACCAAATTTTTGAAAAAGAAACTACAATTAGAATAGGTAAACAAAAACAATTATGATTATTCAATTTAACACTGACCGCAATATCGAAGGCACCGAAAATTTCATTGCTACATTCACAAACCTGATAGCAGAAGAACTGGACAGGTTTGCACCGCATATAACGAGAATAGAAGCCCACCTGGTAGATGAAAACGCGGACAAAAAAGGTCCCGGCGATATACGCTGCACCCTGGAAGCCCGCGTAGAAGGGCAGCAACCTATAGCTGCTACTTACCATAACGATACGCATTACAAGGCCGTATCGGGCGCTACCGACAAGCTAAAGGCGATGCTGGATAAAATGTTCAGCAAGCTAAAGGAACATTAAAGTATTGCTTATTAACCCATTAATAGGAAGGCCATCCCTGCGGATGGCCTTTGCTTATATGCTTTTTACATCTTCCAGCGTAGCGAAAGGTTTATCACCCTTCCGTCTATAGGTGCCCACAATGGTTTAAACACAGGGTTGGTTACCGTACCGGCATAGATAGGTTCTACTTTGTCCATGCGGTAGTTGAAGAGGTTTTCACCGTTCAACACCAGGCTTATACGCTCCCCTATATTTCTTTGTATCATAGCTGCCAGAAAAAAGCAGGAGGGCGTAAGGCTGCCATCGTACCTGTGCTGGCGGCCATTAAACGAACCCTCCAGCCCTAAGCGCCATTGCCCGCCTATCTCTTTTACAAGTACCGATGCCCACCTGTTTTTGGGCGTTAGCGGTATGAATGTCTGTGTAGCAAGGTAGGTATTACGGGCATCGGTAAAGGTATACCCCAGGTAAAATTCCCAGCTTTGCAGGTTTAATTTCACATAGGTATCAAAGCCTTTACTTACCACCGGGGCGTGTTCGTTCATCAACGCTACTTTCCCGGTGTTGTCCTGCTCAAAAATAACAGGGTTATTTACCTGTGTAAGAAAGAAGGCATGATTGATAAAGAGCTTTGTATCCTTGTCCCATTCTTTTTTATAATTCAGCTCCACATTGTAGCCATACGACACTTCAGCAGTTACAGATGGGCTTACCGGCAAAATCTGTGAAATACTATATTCTGTATTTTGCTGTACCAAAGGGTTAGGCGTCTTGTACCCCATACCGAAACCTGCCCTTGTAGCCCAATGCCCGTTGAACCTGTGAAACAACGCCGCCCGCGGCAGTACAAACACGCCATACTTGTTATTGGCATCGAGGCGCAACCCTGTCTCAATAATAGTGTGTTGTTTTATATGCACACTATATTGACCGAATATGCCTGTAGTTACATTACCGAAACGTTTCAGCAAAAGCGTATCCGGGAAATGGGTCTTATAATCATTACCGGTAACATTCACACCCGCTACAAGTTCGTTCTTCTTTACAGGCAGGTATATGGAAGCTTCGCTGTAGTAACTGAGCTGGGTACCTTTTATATCTTCCGTATTACCGGCTATATCGCGGTCAAAATTACTGGCAATGCCTTTTAGTGTCAGTTTTGCACCGTTGCCGAATGTGTGCTCCGCCATGTATTCTCCGGTATGCCTTTCACTTGTATTATACTCATAATAGCGGTGCATTGTTGAGGCATTACCATTCAGCACCTGCATATCGCCCCCCTTCCGGTCATCGAAGGAACCTGAGTAGCCGATAGAAATGGTGGTATGCTGCGAAGGGTAATAATACACCCTCGGGTGCACTACCAGGCTACGCAGACGCGGCACACTGCTAAAACCGTCTTTATTTACATCAACGGCTGCTGCGCGGGTGTAGCCGGCAAACAAAGTGTACCCCCACCGGTCATTTCGTTTGGAGGCATAGGCATTTACATTGGCTTCTTTCAGCGTAGTATAGTTAGCCAGCAGGTCGAGCTGCTGCTTATATAACGGGCGTTTTGATATAAGGTTTACCAAGCCACCTATGGCGCCGCCGCCATACAATGTGCTGGCAGAACCTTTGATGAGTTCAATCTGCTTCAAATCGAGCGGGGGAACGGTGAGAATGCCAAAGCCGCCGGAGAAGCCATCGTACAGGGGCATACCATCCCTTAATATCTGCGTGTATTTCCCGCCCAGCCCCTGTATGCGCACATTGCTATTGCCGGATACGGCTGAAGATTGCTGTATCTGCACCCCGCTCACATCGCCCAGTATACTGCTGATATTGCCGGGTTTTATAGCAGCCTCTTCATTCAGCTCTTCCAATCCCAACACCTCTACCTTCATCGGGCTGTTTTCTATTTTTTGGTTGGTACGGGTAGATGCCAATACTACCACTTCTTCCAGTTGTGCATCAGGTTCCAGCGCCAGTGACAAATGCTTTATACCGGGGAGTATTACCGTGGTATCAAACGCTGTGTACCCGGTAAATGAAATATGCAAAGAAGTTTTACCCACCGGCAAGGATGCCGTTGCTTTACCCGCCGTATCGGTTGTAGCCAGCCACTTGCCCCCGGTGCTCACCGTTACGAACGGCAGGGGGCTATGCGTTTGTTTGTCAGTTACGGTTATATATATATGCTCCTGCGCCTGTAATGCACCACTGATGCAGAGCAGCAGCAATAAGAAAAAAGATTTCATCTGTTGTTGTTTGAAAATAAAAGAAGTAATGGCCGGGGCAGTAATAAAACTGCCCGGCCTTAAAACACATTAAAAGAGGCATTAATCTTCCGGACCATTTTCCGGTTGCAGGAAGTTTCCATTACTGTCATACAACAAGTCTTTGCCTTTCACTTCCGCCTCGTAAAACAGTTGGCCACTGGCACGGGTAATACGTGCGGCTTCTTTTATTCTTCCTTTTGCCATCGCCTGGCGGCGCACTGCGGCAGGCAGTTCATCAACAGGAATCTTCACCTCGGTTTCCACCACGCTGCCGCCTGCATTATACAGTACAGACAGGTTTTGATGTTGATATAGAAAACTAGCTTCGTACTGTTTATTTTCTTTGTCCCATTTCACTTTTTGTGCGCCGGGGTAAGATTTTGTAAAGGCAGCAGTAGCGGCATGAGGGATGCCTGCATGTTGTGCCATAGCGCTATTGCCACACAGCATTGCCATGAGCAATACAATAATTGTTAATCTCATTTTATATAAAGTTTAATTGTTCCGGATACGGTAAAGCACATTGCCAGCAATTGACAATGTATGTGTATAAAAAACAATCAAACTATAGGAGGGCGGAAAATATCGGAAAGATAATTAACCGGAGCCCACTGTTCATCGCGCAGGGGATATTTGGCTTTTTCGGGGCTTATTACAATTTTCCTATCGCCGGTAAAATAAAATGCATTGTTCATCACCACTACATGCTGCACTACCTGTGTAGGTAAAAAGGGTTGGTGCGGTCTTTCCCCTTCGTCTGCATCATTTTCAAAATGGCTGAATACGTCTTCCAGGTTCATCAGGTGCTCAAACACAAAATCGGCTGCATTGATGTCCGGGTCTTCCTGTGCGCAGTGTGCATACATTTCGGGCAGGTACTGCATATACGCAAAATCGCCCAGCGGGCAGAAAAGCGTACCAAAGCTGTACAGTGAGAGCAATAATATGATTGCTGTTTTGCGCATCTGTCGTTTCAAAAATAGCCAATTCTGCCATAAGCAGGCACGTTTCCTGTTTATTTAACAGTTTACAATGCAGTTTAAACACTAAATACCCGGAGGCAACTGTATAAAGAATACAGCACATTTATCTACAGAGACCCACAAAAGCAAAAACTACCATTGCACTCTTAAAAATTCCGCCCACACCATCATTTTTACCATTCACCCCGCAATAAAGCCATTTGCGAAAAACACATTTCTCCACCGCATGGCTATATACATCTTTGCCCTGTAAACAGTAATTTAAACAGGGTTTATGAAATACATATCCAACAAAACAAAAAACATATTGCTGCTGTGCCTGCTGATGCCCGCATTACTTAGCTGCCATGCTAAAACAGTAACCACCTCTGTATCCGGTAGCTGGAAGATGACCCTCACCGCCCCCGGCGTAGGCGAAATAGCCCTGCCGATGGACTTTGCTACTATGCAGCCCGATACCCCGGGCGTATGGAAGCTGGAAGCATACAGTGAAAAACAGGGCGCTAAAAAACTGCTGGGCACAGGCAAGGCCCTGATGGCAGGCATCTTCACCAAAAAATTCCCGAAAGGCAGCCTGGTGCACATGGAGGGTAAGTACAAGCAGGGCGACAGTATAGCCGCCGTGCTGTTCACACCTATGCGCAATTTTTACTTGTATGCTGCCGTACAGGGAAATGAGATGGACGGTGTATTGAAAAACGGTAAAAAAGAAATAGTGGGCAAAGTACACGGCGATAAGGGCCGGCCTGCCCTGCCCCTGCGCAACTATAGGGAACTGGCGCAACAGATACTTGCCCTCACCGAAGACAAGATATACGACCCTGCTATTGTAAAAAGCAAAGAATGGAAAACCTTCCGCAGCAAACTGGAAAAGATGAGTGCAGATTGCAACGACGATGCCCTGTTCATCATGTCTTTCTTCTATCACGCAAGGCAATTGCCTTTTACCCATTTTGCCCTGTACCGTTACAATGAAGAAGTAAACCTCATAAATAGCAGTGCCGGCAATGTGACCATAGAAGAAAAAGCCCCCGGCGTAGCCTACATGAAAATAACCAGCTTTGGCGGCACGCCGGAAGAGATGGATACCGCCTTTATGCAAATAGTAAACAAAGGGTATCAAACCCTGATTGTAGACCTGCGCGACAACCCCGGCGGCTCGGTAGGCGGTGGCTTCGGGTTTACCCGCCATATAGTGCCCAACACCATCGATGGAGGCGTATTTCTAACCCAGCAATATTTCCGCCACTATAAGGTTGCACCGCGGGTATCCGATTACCATAACCTTGTACCGTTCAGCGCAGCCAGCTACAGCCTCATCATGAAGGGCATACACGAGCACGAAGGCTTGTGCCTGCAATTGCAGCCCAAAGCACCTTTATACCTGGGCAAAATGTATGTGCTGGTGAACCATAATACCGCCAGCACCTGCGAACCGATAGTATATGGATTGAAACAGCGCAAACGGGCGACCATTATAGGCGAACGCACGGCAGGGGCCATCCTGAACGGCGAAACCTTCGCTCTGCCCTCAGGTTACAAACTGGTACTTCCTACGGCCACCTACTATACATCAGACGGGGTGAAGTTGGACGGCAGGGGTGTAGCGCCCGACCAAAAGACAGACCCCGGTAAAGCCCTGGATTTCGTAATGCAGGAAATCAATCAAAAACATTCATAACATTTTATATGAAAAAGCTAAAAATCAAACATCTGCTTGTATCGCTGCTCGTCTCTTACGCAGTAGTGCTGGCGGTAAACCTTACGGCCAACTACCGGTACTATGCCTCCGGTCACGACTGGGTGTTCAGCGTAAGCTTTTGTGTCGTGGTAACTACCCTGGGTTGGGCGGGCTTTGTATTTGTAGTGCGCCCAATAATATCCTTTATGGCCAACTGGAAGAAATACCCCGTGGCAGGCTTTGCGATAGCAGTATTGCTGAGCGGGGCGTTTGGCGTATTGCTGATGTTGGCCGTAATGAAAGGGATGACCTGGGTACACATCTGGCGTGAGCAAAGTATAGATGAGTATGTGAATAACTCCATCTATGCGGCCCTGTTCTCCATACTCATAGGCCTGATATTTACCGGCTACGAGTTTTTGCAGCGGTGGAAGAAAAGCCTGGAAGACAACGAGCGTATGAAGGCCGATATGATACGCACCCAGTACGAGGCATTGAAAAACCAGGTGAACCCGCATTTCCTGTTCAACAGCCTGAATACACTGGCCGCCATCATACCTGAAAAGCCCGGCGTGGCAGTCGACTTTGTGCAGCAGCTTTCAAAAGTGTTCCGTTATTCGCTGCAGGATGCCGGTGAGCAAACCGCACCACTGGCAGAAGAAATAAAAATCGTTTCATCCTACCTGTTCCTGAATGTGCAGCGTTTTGACGGCAAGTTGCAGACAAATTTTGATATCGCCCCCGGTGCTGCCGCCTTGCGCATAGTGCCCCAGTGTGTGCTGATGCTGGTAGAGAATGCCATTAAACACAATGAAATATCAGAATCAAAACCGCTCGACATCAGCATATATACAACAGGCGGAATGCTGGTAGTAAAGAATAACCTGCAACGCAAACGTATACCGGAGCCCTCTACAGGCATCGGCCTTGAAAACATACGCAGGCGGTATGCACTGCTGACCAGCCATGTGGTTGAAATAACGGAAGAAAACAATTACTTTATCGTAAAAATACCCCTGCTGTAAACATGAGGATACTATTGCTGGAAGATGAAAAAGCAGCCGCCCGCAGGCTGAAACAATTACTGGCTGAAGTAATGCCGGGAGCAGAGATTGCGTCTACTATTGAAACGGTGCAGGAAGGCATACAATGGCTCAGCACATCCGGTAGCGAAGTAGACATCATCCTCTCGGATATACAACTGGCAGACGGGCTAAGTTTCGAGATATTTGAACAGGTGCAGGTGAAGATTCCCATCATCTTTACCACCGCCTACGATGCTTATACCCTCCGCGCCTTCAAGCTGAACAGCATAGACTACCTGCTGAAACCCATAGACAAAGAAGAGCTGAAAGCCGCCTTCGATAAATACCGGGGGCTGCAGCAGGATAACGTCCCCCCCGATTTCTCCCGCCTGCTGCAACAACTGCAACAAGGCGGCACATCGCATAAGTCGCGCTTCCTGGTAAAGCAGGGCGACAGGCTGAGCTATGTACCCGTAGCCGATGTGGCCTATATGCGTGCCGATGACAAGGTCATCTTCCTGCACACCATGCAGCAACAGAAATACATCATAGATGAAACGCTGGACGAACTGGAGAAAATACTGGACCCGCAGGTATTCTTTCGTATCAACCGCAGCTATATAGCCCATATACAGTCCATAGGCCGCATACATACCCACTTCAACGGCAGGCTGAAGATAGAACTGAAACACTGCGACGATAATGACATCTTCGTAAGCCGCCAGCGTGTCAGCGATTTCAAGCACTGGCTGAACAGGTAATAAAATAAACCACCCCATACACATGGAGTGGCTATTATTATGAAAAAGACCATTTGCCCTAAATAATGTCTTTCTCTTCGTCTTCGTTGTCTTTATTCTTTTCTTCCTGATGTTTGCGGTGGCCTATACCAGCTTCGTCATACGCATCGGTAGTATTTATCGATTCGCCCGTGGCAGGCTGGCCGGAGTTGTACCCTGTACCGCCCGGCGCATTAGATGTAGCGCCTTCATAAGATGTATTATTGCCTGTGTTGCCCAGGTTATCATGGTGCCTGCGGCTACGCACGGCATCCGTTGGGCTGCTGATGATAGCATCAATAGAGGCTGCGCTGCTATGTTTTAATTCTTTATGTTCTTTAGTGGCATCTTCACCCTGGTCATCCTTTTTAGTTGCATTCATGTCAGGGTCAAGCGGACTCATTTTTGCAGCATCTTCCCTGCTTCTTTCTTCAAAATGTTCCTGCCCTACACCTGTTTTCTTGCTTTTATCGTCATTCATAAGTTATTGTTTTAGAAGTGCCCGTAATAAGTTTATCGCTGTTACAGGTGTAAAGATTATGCCACCACCTGCGGTATGAATGTTAAAAAAACAGGAAAGGAACAACACCCCTGTTTATAAGGGCAGCAATATCCTGAATAAGGCACCTTGCCCGTATACGCTTTCGGCAGTGATATAGCCTTTATGATTCTCTATTACCTTTTTCACGATAGAAAGGCCGATACCGGTCCCCTCATATTCGCTACGGCTGTGCAGGCGCTGAAATATCTGGAATATCTTTTCGGCATACTCCGGCTCAAAACCAATACCGTTATCCTGCACTTCTATATAGAGAAATTGTTTTGAAGCATCCTGTGGCGGGAAAATAACGGCACATTCATTGCCCCTCACTACTTTACCTGTGATAACAACCCGAGGCGGCTCACCCGGTTTATTGAATTTGATGGCATTGCTCAACAGGTTCTGGAACAATTGCCCCAGTTGCAGCCTGTCGCCTGTTACTACAGGCAGTTCAGACACTTCAACCCTGCCCTTCTTTTCTGTTATCAATGTTTCCAGGTCAAAAGTCACTTCACGCAGCAGTTCATTCAGGTTTACAGGCTCGTGTGGCTTTGCATTGGCCGATACTCTTGAATAAGTCAGCAGGTTGTCGATAAATACTTTCATCCGGTATGATGCCGATTGCATACGGTCGATCATATCGGCGCCGTTGTCGCCAAGCAGGTCATGGTACCTGCCCTTCAGTATATCGCCAAAGGCTTTTATTTTCCGTAGCGGCTCCTGCAGGTCGTGGCTGGCTATGTATGCAAACTGTTCCAGCTCATGGTTGCTGTCTTCCAGCTTCCGGTTTACTTCCTGGAGGGAGCGGGTACGGTCCTGCACTTTACGCTCCAGTTCTTCGGCAAAGGTTTTTTGCCGGTGTATATCTGTAGCTGCGCCCAGCCATGCTGTAATATCACCCGAAGGGCTTTTAACAGGGGCAATACGCAACAGGTGCCAGCAGGCTTCGCCCCCGGGGTGCAGAAAGCGGCATTCAGCCGTAAAACCCTGCCCTGCAGGTATCATCGTATCCCACAGTTCCTTTACCTTTACCGCATCTCCTGCATACAATATATCTTCCCAAACCAGCGGGGTATTGATAGTATCCGGCCCCTGGTATTCCGTCCATTTTTTATTACCGTAACTGATAATGCCGCCGGGCGTGATGGTCCATATCATTTGCGGTATGGCATCGGCCAGTTCGCGGAAAGTCTGTTCGCTTTTAACCAGGGCCATTTCTGCCATCTTCTGGTCGTGGATGTCAATATCCATCCCTATCCACTCTTTTACATTCCCTTCTTCGTCCAGTATAGGCACCGCCCTTGCCGTGAAGTGCCGGTAGCCGTTATGCGCTTTCGACCACATTTGTCCCCAGCAGTTGTGTACCGATTTATGCTCCAGCGATACCTGCCACTGCCTGCCGATGCGCTCCCTGTCGTCCGGATGTATCATCTCAATCCAGCCAAAACCTTTATGTTGTTCAAAGGGTTGCCCCGTATAGGCTTCCCAGGAGTGCTGCGGTGTGATATAAGCCCCCATGGCATCGGTTACCCAAATTACCGATTTGCCCGCCTCTATCAGTGAACGGTAGCGTTGTGCATGACGGGCCAGCTCTTCCTTTTCCCGTTTATTGGCCGTTACATCTACAGCCACTATCATGACACTTTCTACCAGGTCTTTGTCATTTTTTACAGGCTGAAAATTAAGATGGAAATAACGTATCTCTTTTGATACATACACCGGTACGTCATTACAGGCAGCCTCGCGACCTGAAGCAAATACGTACAGTAGTATATCCCCTATACTCTGCTGCTCTTCTGTCGGTAATAAGTCTCTAAAAGACTTATTTACCAACTCCCGCGCATGTTTTCCCAAAAGGGACTGCGCACGTTCGTTGGCCAGCTCTATTGAAAAGGAAGGCCCGCTAATTACGAACACGGCTACAGGCAGTTTCATCAGGAACGGCCTGCCGCCGGCAGACATTAATAAATTGGCATCGTCGGGCAAGGGTATAATTTTTACAGTGGTTTCCTGTTGCATGATCTGTCTCATTTTTGCCGCAGGCACCTTTTACCTATACTTATAATACGTGTCAGTGCACACGACTATTTTCATCATAAGTTTATAAAAATCATGCCATTGTAGTTTTCTGCACCACCTAATCTTATTTCACCGCAGTCCAACAGCAGGCCATTAATACGTAGCGCCGGTGAAAATGCCGTATATTTCATTAAGCCCAACACAATTCAATATATGAAAAAAATAGCTTTACTTTTTTCTTTTTTATATGCCTTCACCTGCTACGGACAGAATGATATAATACAGGAACAAGGGACAAACTACAGTATAGAAGCAAAAGAATTACACTACGCCAATACAGACAGCAGCGTGCGGATGGATGTACGCTACCCTACAATTGTGCCCCTGAGGCCTTCCCCGGCTTTTGATTCTATCAACAAATTCATTCATGAAAAATTCATACCCTCCGAAGAAGAAATAGCAAAGGAGATAACAAACACTACCATGGATGGCGGAATGATAAATGTGGACTTCGAAGCAGCGTATATGACCAATAATTATCTCTGCCTTTCCTACTCTTATACAGAAGATTTCTCAGGTGCAGCCCATGCTACATGGTCCAGCGAGTACTATCATTTTAATGTAACTACCGGCAGACAACTATCATTCAGCGATTTTTTTACAGATGGCATTTACCCCCACATAAAAAAAGCTGTGTTTAAAGAATTTTCCGCCGAAAAGGCAGAGAAGGAAGCAGCATTCGATGCCAGGCAGATGTCTTTCGATTTTTATTTCAAACATACAGGCTGCACCTCCGGGTCAGACGATTGCCTGTTCCTGTATATTACACCTTATTCAGAGATTCCCGGCCTGATGTCGTCTTCTGGTTATGTACCACTGGAGTTGGGCATACCTAAAGAAGAAGTGCTGCCTTACCTGAAAGAAGAATGGAAGAAAGAGATACTGCATTAAACTTCACCTGAACGCAATAACTTCTTTATGACTACTACCTGGCCCAGGTGGTAATGTGTGTGCTCTATGATGCCTTGTATATTGCGATAATAGGTGCCGTATTTTTCATCGGTAAAATTTTCCCATAGTTTACTTTCCGGCAACTGCTCAATAAGGGCGGCAAACGTATCTGCATCTGCCCTGCTTTTAGCAACCATATCTTCCCACTCTTTTTGCGAGTGAATAGGCGGACGGCTAAAGCTCAGGCTGTCGCTGGCATTCAACGGTTCACCCTGCAATACCTTCAGCACTGCGCTGATGTAGTAGTTGATATGGTATACCAGTGTAGCAATAGTATTGAGCTGGTACACCTGCATAGTCGCTTCCTTCCATGTTACATCTGCAAGATTGTCCATTAAGTTAGAAGTTGTCCAGTTGCCGCCGAAGTGTACGTCGCGCAGGTGTTTGGCCAATTGTTTTACCAGTGTCATAAGGTGCTTTTTAAAAACAGGTATATACTTTCAAATATAGTACAGATGCAGGTATCTGTTCTGTCAAATTAACATTAACGCACATTTAACACGGTTATAGCCACCTTGTCGATTTACGGATATACACGCCCTGTAACTTTATATCACTAAAACATTTTTTTATGAAAAACTACGCAGTAGTTGCCTTGCTTTGCATGGGCTTGTTGGGTGCAACAGCTTCTTATGCACAAACAAAATCTGACAAGAAAGAAGCAAAAAAAGCAAAAAAGGAAATGCGTGATTCGAAGAAGAGCAGTAAGCACGCACCCAAAATGCACAAGCAGGAGAAAGGCCAGGAAATGTAAAAAAACGGATGTTCAAAAGCCCCCTCTTATATAAAGGGGGCTTTTTCTATGCAAGCAAATCTAAGCTGCTATTCTTTTACAATGGCATGTGTATGCACTACGTTCCCATCATCAATATACAGGAAGTAATGGCCCGCAGGCAACGGTTGCAGGTTCATTTTAGTATTTCCCCTGCCTGTTGATGTTTGGTATATTTTGCCGCTTACATCCAGCAGGTGCAACGTATTACTTCCCGCGCTACCGGTTGAAATGGTTATATAATCCCTTGCAGGATTAGGATAAACATTAAAAGCTGTTGCCACCGGCGCCACGCCTGTCACCTGCAATGCCTGGCTGAAAGTCTTATGTTCCGAATTGAGTATCCTCCTGTCAAGATTATTGCCCGTATAAGTTTGTACCATGGCAATGATGTGCATCTTATCTGTATTATAATCCTGCGGTATGGTATATACAAATTCATAAGACTTTGCATCATTCTTATGCAGTGTACCAGGCAGGCTGCCCTGCTTACCCCACGCACCGCCCAGCATAGCGCGCGTTACATGCTGGTGGTAAAAATTATTGGGATCAGGAGCTTCGGCCTGGTAGCCTTTTACATCATCCTCCGTCAGGTACACATTGAAACGGAAGTCGCCGTTCAGGTCGTCGAAGAATTTAGCGCCTACCGTTACCCGAAGTTCTCTCGTGTCCTTATTCCAGTTTACCGACTGGAAGTAGACCTGCACGGGTTCATAATACTGTTCCCGCTCCCCGTAGGCATCTACTTCATAACCCGTGAAGCCCGAAGAAAAAGAAGCACCCAATGCTGTGCGGAATGGAAACTTAAACCTGTCGTACATTGCTGTTGGATGTGCATAGCTATACTCGTCATTAATGATTTTTCCATCGGCATTGAACAGCGGCTCCGATTTCACAGTGTACACGCTGGCAATACCATAGGCCGGGTTTTTAGACAGGAATGTATCGGCATAAACAGCAGCATCGTAACAAGGGCCGCAGCCCTGGTGCTTGTATATTTCCAGCACAACATTCTTTTTGGGCAGGGTTTCATAAACATTAATGGTTTGCACCACAGTGTCATTGGTGTGATTATTATCAAGAGGTGCAATACTTTTCACCCATGCTTTCAATGTATGCGTACCGGCAGCGGGCAGCGTTACCTGGAAAGCAGGGTCGTTCACCAGTCCCAGTTTACCATTCCACCTGGTAGCATAGGCATTCTTGCTTACAGTATGTACCTGCCCGTTATCCAGCGCCCAGTACACCTCATAATTGCTGATGCCTGTAGTGCCTTTATTTTCTATGGCCAGTGTAAAGCTCTTGGTGCCGGGTACCTGGTAATCGAGCGGAGATAGGCCTGCGGCTGCAAGGTCGCCCTGTGCCCGGCAGAGACGGAAAATAATGAAGCGATGATGAGTGTAAATTTTTTGTTCATGTAATAATAGTTTGGTAATAAAATTTAATAGACGGTTTATATCCTTACCCCGTTGGGCTGCTATACATTAAACCCGTGCATAACATTACTATACAGCTGAGTCTCAGAAAGATGGAAAAGCAGCACAGGAAGACACTTAATGACCTATAGCAAACAATAAAGGCACCGGGCTATTTGGCGCCACTGTCTTAACTTTATAGTACCCATAAAAACCAGGTTATGCCGGCAGGAAAATTCATCAACTTTTATTTGCCCTATAAACAGGATGGTACTTTTGTAGCCCCGATGGCGCAGGCGCAACAAATACTGGATAAGACAACAGCATTAGTAGCAGGCGGCGCACGTGGTGTTGCCATCACATACAGCGCCAACTACGGGCAAACACGCACCATAGAGCAAGTGTATGCAGCGGGCGGATGGGATACCGAAACCAGCGGCGCCAACCAGGCCGCTGTAATGTACGATATGGGGCAATTGATGGAAAAAACTTATGCGGCGCTGCAGGGAAAAATGCGCATTGTACCCATTACCACTATGAATGCCTACATAGACCCTGTAACCCCATGGAACGAACAGGTGCTGATGGACCTGGTAACCACCGACCTGCACCGTATAGAAACCTACCTGCAGGATGGCTGGTACATACTGGGCTGGCAAAACCAGGATACGGTAAACAACCCTGCACATCCGTATGCTGTTGGCGGCGGGATAGCACAACTGCCGCCTGCAGTATCAGAGAAGATACAGCAGGCACTGACCGGCTTTGCAAAGAAGTATCCCGAATAGCTTTCTTGTTACCAACTGGCTAAATATTGGATTATAATCTTAAATTTGTTACGATACAAAATCATTATTCATCATCAAAACTACCTTTCATGGCATTCCCCACAGTTGTAAACGGCCAGGTTACAGATGCAGTACAAAACGGTGCTGAAAACAACAATACCCCGCTTACAGAAAAAATACTGCAAACAAGCTATGCATTTACCCAAACGCTGGAAATGGAAAATGCCGTTTTTCAAAAACAGATGAATGGCATTGTACAAATGGCGCTGGACGTGGTACAGAAAATAATTATGCTGAGAAAAATAGCAGAAGAAAACGGCAGCGCACCCGATAGTACAGAGCCACTGAAAACACTGGAAGAGTTGAAACAGCAGCTTACTGAGGCAGGTAAAGCTGCAACGGCAGGTGGGCAGGCCTCGCAGGAACCAGGTACCCCAGTTACGACTGCTGGTAAAAATGAAACAGCCCTGGAAGCTACAGTATTGCAGGCGATAGGTGAAAGCTATAAAAACGCAGTATATGCACAGCAGCAGGCATATGTAACCATGCAGGCAGCTACCACGCTCGTCATTACTACTATACTATCCACAGATAATGAAACGATGGAAGCGCCGGGACTGGACCATCTGCCGGGATAGCTAAAGGCTGCACAGATTACAGTTTATACATTTCTGCCCACACTCAACGGGCCAGAGCCAAAGTAAGCTATGATAAATGCCCCGCCCAGCATCGACAGGTTTTTCATGAACATACCCTGTTGCATCTGCCGCATCATCGGGTCGGTAGCATTCCAGAAGTCGTGCATCATAAAAGTAACCGGCAACAGGAAGAGTATAATAAGCCATGCCCCCACTTTTGCCTTAAATCCGAATGTAATGCTGAGTCCACCCAGGAAAGCCATAATACCCGACACCGGTACTAATATATTGGCAGCGGGCACACCGGCCTGCGTCGCATACGCTACAGAACCTGCTGAGAAATGCCCCAGGATAGCATGCAGGAAAATAAACGAAAACAATACCCGCCCCAGCAATAGCAACCATTTCATAACACCTGCTTTTGTTTGGTGTAATTATATAAAAGCAATGCCACAGGGTGTTATTATGTATTGACAAAGGATGACTTGTGCTGAAAAAGAAATCAGCCGGACTCCTATCTGGAATTCAGGAAAATACAGCAGAGCAATTCTGCTGAAAATCTTTAGCTTTTATGCCATCACCTCCAGGCATATCAATTTTTTATCAGTTTTCCTGTGAGCACTTCTCCGTTTGGGGTATATAACATCACAAAATACACACCATTTGCAAGCATATGAACATCTGCAACTATCTTATCTTTGATTGCCGATTTATAAACAATACGACCCTGTGCATCAGTAATCTGCAATATGCCGCTTGTGGAGGATTCTATAGAGATTTCCCCATCGGCAGGATTAGGATATATTGAGAATTCTTTTGAAACTGAACTACCAGCCGACACATCTGCAGGCCAGCAATTAGGCGTAATATTGTAATAGATAATAAGGCCCATGCCCCACGAGCCATAACAAATATCCTTCTTGCCATCATTGTTTACATCGGCAAGTGTAAGGCCGTCCTGTTCGTAATGCGAAGTATAAGGGATAACATACTTTTGGGCACTGTCAATAAATAATGTGGCAGTTTGCCAACCGCCATGTAGTATAACAGGTTCTTCATCTTCATCACAGTCCAGATTTGCCGACTGTATACTTTCCGGTATATCAGTAACATTTATAATGCTGTCCGGTGCATCTTGCAACCCTCTCCATATACCTATTCTACTTGAAGGTTTATTACCGCCGAATGTAACCCATAATTCATTTTGCGGGTTTCCCTTGCCTTTTTTCACAACTGCAAGACTAGTAGGGCCTAAAGTACCTGGAACGGTTAGCGTATATTCATTTTGCAGGGTTCGCAAAGATGTGAAGGTTTTTACCGAAATTGTACGAAGCGATTGGGATGTAATAAAAGCAGCGGCCGTTTGCTGTAAAGGGCCAAATTTTACTGCTTTTACGTATTGGTAGCCTACGCCTGTTATTGTATAATGCCGTATATCCCATTTACTATTCGCTTCTCCTTTCTGATACAATATTGTAAACCTTGTATTATTTCCGTAACTAACAGCGATATCAGTAAAACCGTCGTTGTCAAAATCGCCTGTATTCACCCCCGTAAGGTTTATGTATGCCGAATACATTTGCAGTTTGTCTTCCTGTATAATGCTTCCATTAGCAAATGAGAAGATTTTTATGTAGCTACCTACACCAGCAATTATTTCCGGTGTGCCATCATTAAACAAATCGGATACAGCAAGGCAACTGATATTACCTTCGGTTTGTGTGAATTGAAGAGGTGCCTGCAGCTTTCCTCCCTGCCCCTGTAGCCATACAAATATTTGTGGTTTATCTGGAACAGGTGGTCTAATTGTGCCAACAAGGTCAATTAAATGATCGCCATCTAAATCTCCGGAACAAAGTGAACTCAATGTTGCGCCCCCCAGGCTTTCTATATAAGGTGTGGTATTGAAAACAGCTTGCTGGCCATTGGCAGAACAGAAAAGCAGTAAAGAAAGCGTAGCTAATAATAAGTATCGTTTCATAGGGTCTTTATTAGTATGTTATTTCACATTATCGATGTGTTAAATATACAGTATTATTACTGATATATAAATGAAACACATCCGGACTTAATTTATCGAGCAATTCTGCCGATGTAAAAACCTTTAGCTTTTATGCTACTGTTTCTGCCCTTTGTCAACCACCTCATCATATATCTCTTTGATGGTTTTGCCTTTGTTTTGAACAGATAGCTTTGCATGTTTTTCCTGCAAAGGGTATAATATCTGCGCTACCAGCTTTTTTTCATCATCGGTAACATCTGCCAGCATAATTTGCCGGGCAATGGCCGCCTGTTTGAAGCACTGGAACAACGCTTTACGTCCTGTTTCTGACAATGTGAGCAGTTTAGAGCGTTTATCTTCCGGGTCTACACGTTGTTTAATAAAACCTTTGGCCACCAGCCTGTTAATGATATCCGTACCCGTTGATATTTCCATCATCGCGTAGTTGATGACATCGGTTTTGCGGCTTTCTCCAAGGTTGTTAAGCGCAGCACAAACCATCAGGCTTTCAATAGATGGAATGGGAGTTCCCCTGAGCGCTATGCGCATATATACCCAAAATGACAAAGTAGTACGGCTCACCGTCATCCAGAACATGCTGTCTGCATCAGGCGGCGCAGGTTTACCCGTTTTAGGCTTTTTATATTCTTTGATATGGGGCTTCGCAAGGTAGAAGCGGCAAAATTCCTCAAAATTGCTGGTGGGATGGTTTTTCCTGTAATCGGCCCACTGCTGCAATATCATAATGATCTCTTCCATTGAGTATCAAATTTCTAACAATTTGCGAAATAATTATTCTTTTTTCACTACGAAATCGTTTTAATTTTGAATAAATTATTACGAAACAGAAATTATTACAAGAATGAATTTTTGTACTGGCAAATAAAAAAAGAAGCCCATGAAAAATATAACCGGCGTCGCTGAAACAACCACGATAAAACATCAATACACCTCCGTAAACGGCATACGTTACCACTATGCCGAAGCTGGAGAAGGGCCGCTCGTTATTCTGCTACACGGCTTTCCGGAGCTGTGGTACTCGTGGCGGCACCAGTTACCTGCACTGCGCAGCGCAGGATATCATGCCGTAGCGCCCGACTTACGGGGGTTCGGGGAATCGCAAGTCACAGAACAGGTAGCGGATTATAGCCTCACCAATCATGCAAAGGATATAAAAGCATTGATTGACCACCTGGGTGCCACAGAGGTATTCATCATTGGCCATGACTGGGGCGCTAACCTGATGTGGATTATGCCGATGTTGTACCCCGATGTGGTAAAGGGTGTCGTGTCCCTCAGCATACCATTTTATCCCCAGCCGCGCGACCCTGCGGAAATTAGGGAGAAGTGGCCGAACGCCTTCACCAATTTTCATAAAAAAGGTGCTACCGAAGCTGAATTCAATGAAGACCCTGAACGGTTTTTCCGGCTGTTCTTTTACGGCCTTTCAGGTGAGGCGCCAAAGGAAATGATAGATACACTGTATACAAAAAAGCCGGACAATGACCATGTGCTCGACGATTTCCGCGAACCGGAACGCCTGCCCGCATGGCTCTCACAAAATGACCTTGACTATTATGTTACGGCGTTTAAGAAAACAGGGCTTACCCCTGCCCTTAATTTTTACCGGAACGATGAGGATTATCTTAACCAGAAAGAGATTTATAAAAAGGGCATCAGCCAGCCTGTATTGTTTATTGGCGGCGCCAACGAGGCAGCAGTGCGTTTCGGCAGTATGGAACCTATGAAGCAAGCTCTGCCCAACCTGCGTAAAACCGTGGTACTGGAACACTGCGGGCACTGGCTGCAGCAGGAAAAGCCCGAAGCAGTTAACAGGGAAATTATTTCTTTCCTGGATACCGAATATAAAAACAGTAATCTCAACAAAATGATACAATAACATGAATATACAGTATATAACAGGGCTTGTACAGCAATGGGCCAAAACAGAAGAAACCGGAGACACATCAAAGCTGGATGAATTGCTTACGAACGATTTTATTGGCATTGGCCCTAAAGGGTTTGTCTTGACAAGGCAGCAATGGCTGCAACGGTTTTCAGGCGGGCTGAAATATGAAAGTATTACAGTGAATGATGTACAGGCAACCTGTTACGACAAAGCTGCCATTGCAGTAGCACGACAATCGCAGAAGGCCACCTTCAACGACAACAGGGCAGATGCGGAACTGAGAATGATGCAGACATGGGTGGAGGATAGCGGCACCTGGAAACTGGCTGCATTGCAATACAGCACTATCGATATGAACATACCCGGCAGGCCGCAGCAATAAAGAAAATAGATATACTATGGAACATACCGAAACAACTATACTGGAGGTAAAAGAACGCGGCCCCTCGCCCGGTATCCTTGCACTCCTTTATTTCCTGCTTTTTGTAGGTGGCTTTGCCTACAATATGGCCAGCATCGGCGGCCCGGCAGCTTTCCCCACACCTTACCAGCCTGTAGAGAAAGCTATGGGTTACTACGTACACTTTGCCGGCACAACACGCGCTTATTCGTTTTTTATATTTTGGTCGGCACTACCCTTGGGCATTTTTACAGCCACGGTAGCAGCCTGGCTGCGCGCACTTAACATACACAGGGGCGGCACCAATATTGTCCTGTTCGGCGGGTACGGTGCAGCATTGTTCATTGCCCTATCGGGGCTTTGCACATGGGTATTGTCGCAGCCGGGCATTGCAGAAAATGCAGGGGCAACAAGGGCCATACAGCTATTGAGCTTTGCAGCGGGCGGTACGGGCAACGTAGTACTATCCGGTTTATTAATAGCAGGCATATCTGTTGCCGCGGGGCTCGACGGCCTTATACCGAAGTGGGTAATGGTGACAGGATTAATACTTGCGGCAATATCTGTTCTTTCCATGCTGAACATGGTGTTTCCTGCCTTATCACTGATGCTGCCCGCAGGAAGGTTTTTAGGGATGATATGGATGATTATAGCCGGTTTTACCCTCAAGAAATCCAAACAAATAAAAACAGCATAACACGTGTACGTAAATTTGTAAAAACATCTTTTATGGGCAAAGCATCTGTTCTCAACCCAAGATTGCAGGATATGCAAATTTTAATCGGTGAGTGGAAAACATCGGGCAGGCACCCTATGCTGCCCGGTGCGGCATTGCAGGGACATGCTTCTTTTCAATGGCTGGAGGGTGGTGCATTCATCATCATGCATACCTCAATGGACGACCCGCGCATACCGGCAGGCATAGCTATCTTCGGCACCGATGATGATACAGGCGAATGTTATATGCTCTACTTCGACGAACGTAAAGTATCGAGAAGATATATGTTTTCTTTTCACGACAATATTTGGAAGTGGTGGCGCGACTCACCTGCATTTGCGCAAAGGTTTACAGTTACCCTATCGCCCGACGGTAATACCATGACCGGCAATGGACAACTATGCCGCGATGGCAAAAATTGGGAAAATGACCTGCAACTGGTGTATGAGCGGATATAGTAAGATTACTCTTTACTGCACGAGCGAAGCCTATTGCCTGCCCAGCACACGCAGCATTTTACCGTGCTGTGTCAACGCTGCAAATACCGTAGGCTGTACATTGTACGGCAGGTTATACTTTTCGGCAATATTCTTAACTATAGCAGAGAGCCGCGGGTAATGCACATGGCACACATGCGGGAAAAGGTGGTGCTCTATCTGGTAATTAAGCCCGCCTATAAACCATGATGTGATACGGCTGGAAGGTGCAAAATTGGTGGTATTCAGCAGTTGGTGTACCGCCCAGTTGTTTTCCATTTTCAGGTCTTCGTCCGGCTTGGGGTATTCAGATGTTTCCATTACGTGCGCAGGCTGGAAGATGCAGGCCAGCGCCAGCCCTGCCACCATTTGCATCAGCAGAAAGCCGAGGAAAATATGGTACCATGCCAGCCCGGAGAACAGCAGCGGCAACACAAACATATAGGCTATGTAAAACACTTTGATAAGCGACAGCTCTGTAAGGCCACGTTTTAAAGTCAGCTTCTCCTTACGCAGCAGCCCTTGTTTCTCGTACCTGAACAGCAGCTTATAATCTTTGACAATGACCCACATCAGGTTCATCAGCGAGTAAAGCCCCCATGAATAGATGTGCTGGTAGCGGTGTATCTTCATGCGGGGACTTTCCGGGTGCATACGTATCAGCACCGTACCTGCAATATCCTCGTCCAGCCCATGCAGGTTGGTATAGGTATGGTGCAATATGTTGTGCTGTATGCGCCAGTTAGGGGAATAACCACCTATCACATTCAGTATATTGCCCAGCAGGCTGTTCACTATTTTATTCTTAGAATAAGAGCCGTGATTGGAATCGTGCATAACAGAGGCACCAATACCAACTATACCCAGGCCCATTATAAGAGAGAACAGGTAAAACAGGAAAGGGTACCCGGCACACATACCTGTTACTACCAGCAGGTAAGGAACAAAATACAGGGATAACATAACAGCGGTCTTTACCCGCATCGTATTATTAGCCTGCTCGGTTATATTATGGGTGCGGAAATACTCATCCACGCTTTTCTTAACGGCATCGTAAAAACTTTCCTTTCCTTTAGGGGCAAATTTCACCAGGGGCTTTGCAGCGGCATTTGAAGACAATATGATATAATTTATTGTTGGAAATATGTAAGATAAGGATATAAAATGAATTTTTACTGTTAAAGAATTAAAAAACAACAGAATACACACAAACTATGACAAAACCATGTGCTTCCAGTGTAAATAAGAGACTATTGGCTGTCGTATTTCATCACTAATAAGAGCGCTACGTTAACTTTGTGTAAGTGTAAAAATACTCACTGGCGCAAGTCTTCCGCAGGAATGACTTGTGACTAAACGAAATCTGCCGGACTCTGTCCGGAAACAGAAGTACAAAAGCTCAAAGTATATTCAAGGTAAGCAGCCCCTGATTTTGCTCGTAATAATCAATAGCACTGCTATATTTATACTGAGGTGGACTCCATACAATACCCGCCTTGACAGGGTTTTCGTGCAGGTAGTGCAAGCGTTGGTTGTACTTTTCGGTAGTGTCCAGTTCTATAGGGTGGTATTCCTGTTGCCAAAACTGGTAAGTTTCATTCTTATTATTGTTGCCACCCACAAAGCGGAACATATTGAGCAACCAACCTTTCCTGCTTTCCTGTGGATGAGCTTCAATTGCAGCGATAAGGTGCCTGCTGGTGAATTTCTTGAAATCCCTGATGATTGCAGGAAGTTCTTCATTACCTTCCGCACTTACTATTAGGTGTATATGGTTATTCATGATAACCCATGCATGTATCAATAAACCTTTATCTTGCTGGCAAAACCGCAGGCTATCTAGTATTATTTCTTTATACTCCTCCCTGCTTAAGACATCTGCCCAACCTACAACTGTACTGGTAATAAAATGAGGCTGGTGGTGATTATAGACCTTGTACTTAGTCGACATGATACAACGAATATATCATTTTGCTTTTGTACTTCTGTTTCCGGACAGAGTCCGGCAGGTTTCTTTTAGTCACAAGAGCGCTTCGCTAACTCTTGCGCCAGTGTGAAATCGGAATCTTGTGATTATTTTATCAGACTTATATTGCGTACAGATGTTTTGCCATTTATGAGGGCTTTAAAAATATAGGTGCCAGCAGATAAATTGCTTACATCAATGCGCTGTATTGTGTTGCCACTGGGAATCGTTGTGTATTTCACGAGCCTGCCACGAAGGTCAAATAACATGATATCCGCTTCGCTGCTGCCATTTAGCTTTACGTGCAATTCATTGGAAGCAGGGACAGGGAACAGTGTAGCGATTACATCCGGTTCAATCATATTTTTTACTCCTACCACTACTCCGTCATCATAAGATTCATAGTAATAATAATCTATGTTATTAAGCTTATTATATTGTGCAGTTGCAAGATCCCATGCCCAATATTCCGTAGTCAGTACCTGGTGGAAGTTGTTGTAAGTATATATATTCCGATATTCATTCGTATAATTTTTAATGATGCCACCGTAAGAGGATTTATCTTCCCAAATAAGATCATTATTAGCATCATAGGTGTAATTATATTTATATGCAGAAGAATTAAACAGATCGAGAGTTTCGTGTTGGGTAAGATTACCTTTGCTGTCATAAGTATAGTTCTGATCCTGGTCAGTTACCCAATGATTGACGGAATACGACTGGAACAGCTTTTTAGTCAATAGGCCTGCTCCATTATAGGTATTGATAACACGGCGTGTCGAATCCCAGGATGACGTAGATACATCCCAAATTAATTGTACCGTGCCCGCCTGCGTGCCATCTATATTATAGGTAGTAAATGTTTTTGCTGCATTCCTCCACGAATTAACTCCTTTCACTTCCTTGTATTCGAGTATTGCCTTTCCGGAGGTATTGTAAGTATAGGTCAACCTTACAGAATCCCAACCTGAAATATGTTTTGCATACTCATGCACAGCCATTGTGCTGTCTGTATTCCATGTATACCGGTGCCACTCATCACTGCTCCAGTTTCCGGCTCCGTCAGCTGACTCGTGAAATTGCATGGCGATGTGATTGTTAGATGCAAAGGTTTGCGTTTGGCGGGCTATTACTTTAAAGCTAGGTGTCCCCACATAGCCAACTACTGAATCTGTATCAAACTCCCATTCGCCTACCGCTGTGTCATATCCATGATAGGGAGAATAGGTAAAATGCGTGGAGTCCAATAATCCCCATCCGGGTATTGGAAGAATATAGTTGCCATAAATACTGTGACCTACTAATCGTGATGCGAGTGCCGTGGTCTTTCCGGGTTCAGTACTATTGCCGGGTACTTGAGATTGTTGCGCAAACGCATTGATACCGCATATAAGTACTATGGATAGGTTTAGGAAGGCTATTTTCATATTTTTTTATTTATGTAAATATAGCATAGGATTGACACTTAGGTACTTTTGTTCTCGAACGAAGTTTCCAGTTGATTATTAACTAACGACTTTCGACTTTTGACTTTCGACTATTAATTCCAAAATCCACCCTGTAATAAAATAGCGGCAAAAATCCCAGTTGGTAGTTTTTGTTGAAAGGATAGGCCACACCCTGTGCTGCAAGGTCGGGGTTGTAGGTGAGTGAGAGCAGGTTTTTGATACCGAAGACATTTACCAGGTCGAGGGCTATCTCGTGTGTCACTTTAGGGCGGTTGATGCGGATGCCCAGCTTCACATCGGCGCGGAAGTAATCAGGAAAGCGCAACGTATTGCGCAGCGAATCAATTACTACAAAGTCACCCAATGCTTCCGAGGCAGCCACATCGGGCGGGGAGTAAAGTTTGCCACCCGCATAAGTGATTTTCAGCCCCGATATCAGCGTTGTGTTTTTACCTGTCTTGTATTCATAGCCTGCCAGCAGGTTGGTAGCAAACTGCCCGTTATAATCCGTATTGCGGTACACCCCATCATTACCCTTCGCTTTCGAGTTGAACACCGAAGCTGTGAACAACACATAATACCCATGACTGAACGGCTTTTCTATCGTCAGTTCCAATCCATAATTATAACCCGTCCCCTTGTTCACCAATGTATCGGGGAAGAGGCGGCTGAAATTGCTGCCCTGATTCAGTAGCGAGAAAGATGAGCCTGCCCGTGTTTCTATCGGCACATTGAACAGGTATTGATAGTATGCTTCGCTGCGCAGGCGCACCCCTTTAAACAAATGCTCGTACCCTGCCACTATATGGTGGCTGCGGGTAAAGCCCATATCATAATTGTGCAAAGCCGTTGACGGGTTTTGCGGCAGGTGAGTAAAGTACTGGTACAGCGGTTGTATCTGGCTGTGCAGTCCATAGCCAAGACTAACAGCATCGGCACTACTCAGCCGGTAGCGCATAGCCGCACGTGGCTCAATGGCAGTACTGCCGTTATGCGTCAGGTACTGGCTGTGCAGCCCCGCGGTGATGGTCAGTGCATCGGTAGGGCGGTATTTGTATTGTACATAAGCCTGCAGCAGGTCAGTAGTTCCTTTGAAATCCTGCCGGTGGTCCCAAATCTGTTTGGTAGGCGGGTATTGGCGGCTGCTATCTGTCATATCCAGCTCGTACAGGTTGTTGATGATGCCCGCTTTCACCGTTTGCCTTGCCGATATTTTTTTATTGATGTACCAATGCGCTACCGTGCTGTTGGTAATGGTGGTATAGTCCAGTATGCTTTTCAGCGAGTCTACCTCGTAAGCTGCATTACGAAACACCTTATCATGGCGGGCATTGATGTTGTTACCCGTTTGCCCCACGGTGAGTTTTGTATAAGTATTGGGGTTGATGGTATAGCTGAACGAAGCTCCCACCACGCCCGTGTTGGAAGTGAAATACTGGTCGCGATCTGATTCGCCGTATAGTTCCGTAGGCGGTTCGGCCTGGTTGCTCACAATTAAATCTATATGGCTCAACCCGCCGATGCCGAAAAACGATAAATTGGCTTTTTTGCCAAAAGGGAAATTCAGCCTGAATGACGCATCCTGGTAGTTCGGTACCGAATTGGTGCCTATTTTGAAATTAAAACTTTCAAACAGCTTAAGCGTGGAGTAACGGTAAGTAAACAGGTAAGACGAACCGTTTTTCTTCGATATCGGCCCCTCCCCTGCCAGTTCTGTGCCCAGGAAGCCAATCTGTGCGCTGTACTCGTGCCGCTGGTTATTGCCGTTACGCATCTTCAAATCGAAAGCGCCCGCTATAGAGTTGCCATACTCGGCAGGGAACGCCCCGGTAAAGAAATCGCTATTGCCCAGCACCTTATTGTTTAGCATACTTACAGGGCCGCCGCTGGTGCCGGGTATGGCAAAGTGGTTGGGGTTCGGTATATCAATATCTTCAAGCCGCCACAACAACCCTGAAGGCGAATTGCCGCGGATGATAATATCATTGCGCGAATCATCGGCACCCTGCACACCCGCAAAGTTGGAGGCCATACGCGCAGGGTCGGAGCGGCTGCCTGCATAGCGTTCCGTTTCCTGCACGTCAAAGGTTTTGGCACTGACAACTGCCATCTCGTTGATGTGCTCTTTTTTCGCGCTCACCACCACTTCGCCCATTTTCCGGGCTAGCTCTTCCAGTTCTATTTGTAACAGCACCTCTTTACCGCTCGTCACCAGTACATTGCCCATAGTAACTGTTTCATATCCTGTATACGAAACCTGTATGGTATGTTTACCTACGGGAATACCCGCTATCACAAAGGTGCCGTTCTCATCGGTAGCCGTACCCGCAGCCCCGGCCACATCCGTCACAGCAACGGTAACACCTGTTAACGGGTAGTGCGATTCTTTGTCAGTCACAGTGCCGCGTATGCGCTGGGTGTATTGTGCCCGTAAAACTGCTGGCAAAAAGAAGTATATAATAAAAAGCAGTATTGAACGCATTTCAAAGAAATTCCATTATAAACATACTTAATTATTAAGAATGACCTCTATACACATTAAACTTTTTACAATTACAAAAAAGTTAATTTTTTACTTGATTTTTCATGTAAAATTTACTTAATTAGAAATAATTTCCATGTAAAACCTAATATCAGCACCATGAGCCTATTCAAAGCAATTCACGTTTTAATCCGCCTTGATTATCTTATCAGAACCTCCTCAACAGGCACACCGGTACAACTTTCAGATAGACTGGGGCTGTCTGAACGGCAGGTTTACCGCTTGATTGAAGACTTAAAAGACACCGGCTTTCCCATCTGCTACTGCCGTAATAAACAATCTTACTACTACTCAAAAAAAGTGAAAATAGAAATGAACATCCGTGTTGATGAAATGAAATTGTTATAACTGACATTTAATGGCAGTAGCCTTAATTACATTTGATATGAAATGCATTTCAAGGCTGGTTTATCCTGACATAAACCCAGGGGAACTGAAAACCTGTATAAAAGAGTAAGCTATTATCAACCTAAATTTTTGTCCCGTTTCTTAAACGGGTAAAATGCTATGAAACTTGAAAGTCTAAAATCTTCCAAATTTGATGGTTTTAAATCTCATCAAATTGACAATCCGCTACAGATACGCGGAGGCGGCTGTATTAAATCAGTAAACGAAATTGAAAATACAACCGACACATACGATACGTGCTCCACGTATGACAATGGACATGCCAACCCCTCCGATTTTAATACCTGTACGCAGATGATGGCAGGCACTCCACCACATCCAATCGATCCGGGTGATCCTGAACTGGGAACTTGCTGGTGTGTTATTGATCCGGCTAATCCTCCCAGCGCACCAATCTGGGATTGGCAAGGATAACATCAGTCACAAAGCGTCTTCCCGTGGTTAGTACGGGAAGACGCCTTTTTCACTAATCTATATATACAATGAAGCGCATTCTTTTTCTTATTACTGCCATTACCTTTTCATTTCGTTGTTTTGCGCAAAGCAATACATCCGACATTGCTTCTTTTTATAACAACTCCAATCACATGGAGTATTATATGCATAAGCAGCAGTACGATTCAGCCATGATGTATGCCAAAAGGGCTTTACAATATAAGGGCAAATTACAGGCAACGATATACAGCACTGTAGCCAAAATACACTTTCGTAATAATGAAAAACAGGAAGGCTATAAGTGGCTGAGAAAGGCTATTGCAAGCGGTATATTTTCAGAACCGGGCAATATGGCTTTCAACTTTAGAAGATATATCAACCAGGCCGACCCGGAATATACCAGTTTACTGGCACAGTACGACTCGTTGAATAACCTGCAGCAAAAAGACATGGATGAAAAAATGGTTAATACTATCAATACCATGTTTTCGCTTGACCAGGCAGCCCGTAATTTTTGCGAGCTCTTTAATAAAGACAATATCTATTCCTGCAAAATCATCGGACAAGCCGATACTGCCAATGTTGCGATATTAAAAAAGATAATCGTCACAAAAGAACTTCCTTTCCCGGGCATCAACAATATTGGTTTTGCCAATACAGAAAAGTTTTACTTCATGCTTACCCACCTGTACACCTATTTTGACAGAGAGCTATTGCTTAACGAGTTAGACAAACAAATGAATAACGGTAACATATCGAATTATTTCCTGGCGAATTTTATGGACAAGATGCAGTTGAATAAAAATAAGCATTCACTATACGGCACTATATATAACGGCCCAAATTACCTGGAAATTGACTCCATATCAATGGTTGATAAAAGAAGAGAGCACCTGTATATGTACCCGCTATATATTGATGCGGAAATTTATGGCGTACCCCTGCCTGCGAAATACGACAAAAACACAGTAATATGGTAATCATATTATCTACTGAAAACGACCACAGTACCAACCAGATAATAAGCTGGCTGCTGCATGAACAGGTAGATTTTATACGAATAAACGATTCTGACATACTGGAGTTTCAGACCTATGCTATCGGGGCAGAAGGATTCAATTTCATGTTTCGCATAAAGAACGAATTTATTGACAAGGTTGTTGCTATCAATCACCATACTATTTACTGGTACAGGAGAGGAATGTTTGTATTTGGCAACAATAATGCATTCCGCAACGTGTTTGAAGAAGGCAATAAATTATTTTCCCGCCTGAACACTTATATAAAAAATGAAGCTAGCTATACGACACAATCATTACATAAACTTTTATCTACCCTGTCACACGTCAACAGCTTTAATGACAATGACACCAATAAACTGGAAAATATATACCTGGCGCAGGAGGAAGGGATAGACATACCTGACACTATTATCACTTCTGAAAGAACGGCATTGCAGCATTTCATGCATAAACATAAAACAATCATCAGCAAGGCAGTGCATAATGCTTTTGGGCATGTAGATGAAAAGGTATTTTTTGATTGCATGACGCATATTTTTCATGAAAACATATTCCATGAAATTCCGGACCGCTTTATACCCACATTATTCCAGGAGTACATAGACAAACGTTATGAACTGAGAATATTCTATTTAGACGGAAATTTTTATGCATCAGCCATCTTTTCCCAACAGGATGAAAAAACAAAGGTTGATTTCAGGCGATATAATCATGAGGTGCCCAACCGCGTAGTACCTTACCAACTTTCCCCGCAGACAACATTAAAACTGGACAGGCTTATGCGAAAGCTTAAGATGAATAGCGGGTCTATTGATATGGCCGTCACTCCATCGGGGAAAGAAGTATTTTTTGAAATCAACCCCATTGGCCAATTTGAACAGGTATCCAAACCTTGCAACTATTATCTTGAAAAACTATTAGCAACACACTTATCTCATGAAAAACAACCGGCTGCCTGAAGATATCCTGAAATATTTGCCGCTTACAGCAAGAGTCTGGAAAATCCATGCTATTAAAGATTCGTCCGGCGACTTCAAAAAGCCAAAAACTTTTCCTGTAGCAATATTTAATACGCGAACGGCAAATGCAATTGAATTTTATAAGCATATTTCCCGGAGCATAAACCTGTAATGCACCATGAATTTGATAAAACTATACGCTAATTGCATTCCTGTAAAAGGAAAAGCGAGGGCATTGATAATGGATTTAACTCGAGACCGGTACTTCCTGATACCAAATACTTTGTATGATATCCTGCAACGTTTTGACGGATGCAAGCTGGAAGATATTTATAGCACCTACACCGGTGCTGAAGAAATCATAAACGAATACATTCATTTTTTGCTGGAAAACGATTTGATATTCTTTATGCATCCTGACGATACAGACAGGTTTCCTCCTATGCCATTAGACTATTATTTTCCAGGTATTATATCTAACGCCATTATTGACATTGATAAACACACGGACATTCATCCTTGTATCAAATTTATCAATCAGCTTGATAAACTAGGCTGCCAGGCTATACAAGTAAAAGCATACGACGATGTTGACGTTGAAAGCTTATACCTTATGCTTGCTGCTATGCGTCATTCACAAATACGGTCTATTGAGTTTATCCTGAAATATGCCGTATGGACAGAAACCGGGCTTCATGCGCTTGCAGCAAAAGATAGTCGCATCCAGTCAATATATATTCATAGTGCGCCATACCAGTCTGTTACTGATGTGATAGACGGGTTAATTACCAAGATTGTTTTTTTTACCAAGAGTTTAGATAATGAGTTCGCCTGCGGATTAGTTAACGACAAATATTTCACTACCAATATTTATCATTATACGGAGTCTTTAAAACACAATAGCTGCCTCAATAAAAAGGTATCGCTTGATAAATATGGTAATATAAAAAATTGCCCTTCTATGCAACAGAGCTTTGGAAACATTGCTAACATTTCGCTCGCTGATGTAGTATCGACTCCGGACTTTCGTAAATACTGGGATATTAATAAAGATGAAATAAACAACTGCCGGGATTGCGAATTCAGGTATATCTGCACTGATTGCAGGGCTTACCTTTCCAATCCCGACGACGATTACAGCCAACCGCTAAAGTGCGGGTACAACCCCGAAAACTGCGAATGGGACGACTGGGCTTCAAACCCATTGAAGCAAAAGGCAATACAATATTATAAAGCATTTACAGAAAATCACCATGAAAGGATTCCCAAAGCTGATACAGCATAATGCAATGGACTGCGGCCCGGCTTGTCTTGGAATAATTGCCCGTCATTATGGAAAGAAATATTCCATACCCTTCCTGAGAAAAATCACACATACGGTTAGGGATGGGTCCAGCTTATTAGGCATAAGTAAAGGTGCTGAGAAAATTGGCTTCCGCACGCTACCTGTAAAAACAGATTTTGATAAAATGAAGAATGAAGCGCCCTTGCCGCTCATTGCTCACTTTAACAATAATCACTTTGTAGTTGTTTATAAGTTCACCCATAATAAAGTATTGGTTTCAGACCCTGCAACGGGGCTTATTAGTTTCACTTATAATGAATTTTGTCATTACTGGGCGGAGGCAACGGCCGAAAAAGCGGTAGGTGTTTACCTCTTGCTTGAAACAACACCAGACTTTGACAAGGCAAAAGAAGAACATGAACCTGAGAACCATTTTGATACAAAAGCTTTTTTGTTTCATTATCTAAACCCGCATAAACGGTTGATGCTGCAGGTGCTATTAAGCCTTATAGTAGCCAGCATTTTTCAACTTGGCTTGCCATTTCTTACACAAAATCTCGTAGATAATGGCATCCTGGATAATAACATGAGTTTTATCTGGTTTATTCTTATTGCTCAGCTTATGCTCACCGTGGGGCAATTTACATTGGAACTTATCCGGAGCTGGACTCTGCTTTATATCAGCAACCATATGAGTGTGTCACTGATTTCCGACTTTTTTGCCAAACTGATGAAGCTGCCAATCAGGTATTTTGATACAAGACTGACAGGTGACCTGATGCAACGTATTGCCGACCACAGCCGTATACAGTCGTTCCTTACGGGAACCTCACTCAATATTATTTTTTCAGTTTTTACTTTTTTCCTTTACGGATGCGTTGTCGCTTTCTACAATATGCAGTTGTTTCTGGTTTTTCTTACAGGCAGCGCACTGTACCTTGGCTGGATACTGTTTTTTCTCAATAAAAGAAAAAAACTGGATTATAAACGATTTCAGCAATCAGGGCGTATCAATTCCAAAATCATGGAATTGATAAATGGCATGCAAGAGATAAAACTGCATAATGCAGAGCAATATAAACGGTGGGGGTTAGAGCGCTTACAAATAAACTTTAGTAAAATCAGTGTCGAATTCTTATCTCTTGAACAATTACAAGGCATAGGCTCACGTATTATTAATGAAGTAAAAAATATTCTCATTACAGTACTTGCCGCCCGGTTAGTTATGGATGGAAAAATCACTTTAGGTTCCATGTTGTCCATCAGCTTCATTCTAGGCCAGATGAATGCCCCGGTCTCTCAATTTGTAAGTATTATAAAATCCTGGCAGGATGCCCGGCTTAGTCTTGCACGTTTAGGCGAGATACATACTAAAGAAACAGAACGGCAGGAATACAGCGAGGAAGAAGACATTCACAACAGAGATAGCCTGATTACTTTCAATACAATATCACTGCAAAATGTATGGTTCCGCTATGAGGAATTAACCCCTTATGCGTTAAAGGATATTAGCTTCAATATACCCACGGGGAAAATCACAGCTATAGTTGGCAGTAGTGGCAGCGGTAAGTCAACTTTACTTAAGTTATTAATGCGTTTTTACACTCCGGGAAAAGGGACTGTTAAATGGAACGACAAAGACTTATCCCATATTAATCTTGAATTCTGGAGAAACAAATGTGGTGTAGTGATGCAGGAAGGTTTTCTTTTCAGCGATACGATTGCACGGAATATAGCAATCGGTGAAGAACATATAGACTATACCCGGTTAAACTATGCTGTTAATGTTGCCAATATCGGGAGTTTCATTGACAGCCTGCCTTTAGCCCTGAATACAAAAATCGGGCAGGAAGGTGTAGGCGTCAGTACGGGACAAAAACAGAGAATATTAATAGCCCGGGCAGTATATAAGAACCCGGAAATCGTGTTCCTTGATGAAGCTACATCTTCCCTCGATGCACATAACGAACAAGTTATCATGAGCAATATCCAGGAGTTTTATGCCGGTAAAACAGTAGTTGTTGTTGCCCACAGGCTCAGTACTGTTAAACATGCAGATAACATTGTTGTGCTGGATAATGGGGAAATAGTAGAGGAAGGAAGCCACTATTCTCTTATTGACAGAAAAGGACATTACTATAATCTTGTGAAAAACCAGCTGGAATTGCATGAAAGTTAATAAACGTGGAGGAAAAGAAAACAAGCTCGCTAACGGTAGCCATAATGGAAAATATATAACCATTACCCCCACACGCTACTCTGAAGAGATGAATGAAATGTTGTCCCGCCCTGCCGGTTGGATTAACAATCGCGGAATAGTTTTAATAGCCGGGATACTCATAACGGCTATCATTGCTTCCTCGTTTATTTCTATGCCCGATACTATAGCCTGCAAGGTAAAACTTGCCACCGATCCATCTCCGGCAAAACTTAATTTTTTAAAGGGCGGAAAAATTAAAAAAATATATGCAACAGAAGGTAGCGTACTAAAAGCCGGTGATATTGTAGCTGAGCTGGAAACCAATATCAGCTATGCAGACATACTTTTACTCGATTCTATTACTCAAAAGGTTACCTATGGCCTCGCCCACGATATTCCTTCATTAAAAAATATAGCAGATGCCGAAATTGATTTTCCGGGCGAAATACAAATTTCCTATTCAAATCTTATTACAGATATACGAAAGATATTTGATAAGGATTACAATGCCTCACATATAATGGAAGAAGAAGACCACCATCACCATGAGGACAACAACAAAACCTCAATGGTAAAAAGAGATATAATCATGCTGACCAACTATATAAGAAACTGGAAAAACTACAACTTATTAAGTGCTCCATATCAAGGTACGGTAGTATATCTCGCTTCCGTATACCCTAATAAACTTGTAAGCCCGAACGAAGAACTGTTTGCCATACTACCTGCTGAATATCATTATACCGGCAGTATCAATATCCCTGTAAGAAGTTTTGACAAGGTATATGCCGGACAGGAAGTTATTATAGACCTGGACAACTTTCCGGCTAAAGACTATGGAAATATTAAAGGTAAAATAAAGAAGATAAACACCATAGCCGAAATCCATGATGGCATACCACAATCATATACAGCTTTTATCTATTTTAGCGATACTTTGTTAACTATGGATAACAAAGTGCTTCCTTTTTTACCAGAGATGGGCGGAACAGCAAAAATCGTCACCAAAAACACCAGCATTTTCAGCAAAATGCTTTCCTCAACTATGAATAGATAACTCATAAAACTCTGATACATAGGCATTTGAAATTACCGTTAAAAAACGGTGGTTTGAAGCAGCTTTATATACTTATTTTTGCAATAGCATTGTAAATAATGCTGTTACAAATTAGGATTGTACAAAAGTTAAGGGGCGGCGAAATTGTCACTTAACATTTTGTTTTTGTTTGACTAACAGGGGCGCTTTTCAGCGCCCCTGTTTTAAATGGTATATAGAGGTAGTGTCATTGGTGCATAGAGGAAGCTTTTAATGGTCTGCATTGGAGGGCCATACAGGCACAAGGTAACCACCCTGTGTAAAGAATGGATTAGGTGTACCCACCACACGTTGCACGGCTTTCTGAAAATCTAATGTCTGGAAATACACGCCGTACGCAGGTATGTGCTGGAAGAGTATCTGACCTGTATACGATGTATCGGAGAAATTTGCACTCGTGTGTGTAGCACTGTCTTTTGTATATATGGCTGATGTAAAGGCGTACGTACCGGCTGGGCGTAACTGCCTGTACTGAAACTTAAGGCTCTGTACCTTCTGAACTATTTTATTCATCAGGTAGCTGGTAATTTTATCCAGCGGCTGCACACTATCCCTGGGATATAAAGTATCTACCTCTGCCATCATATCCGCCTCATAGCCGTGTGGTACTACATCGCGCGTGTTCCATACCCTTGTAGTATTACTGCCAAGGCGGTTGTTATAATATGCAGCAAACACAGAGTCGCCCGGGCTGGCGCCTGCAGCAGCAAGGACGTTTATACCAGGCACTTTTTGGGTAGGCCATGTGTCTTTCAGGTGCAGGGCGTATGAAGGGGCCAATGCACCGCCCAGGCTGTGGCCGGTTACCCATATCTGCATGTTTTGCACTACTTCCGACATGCCTTTCAGGTAATCGCCGGCAGGTACTTTTTCATCGTCAAGCCCCATCGTTTCCAGTATGGCCACCCCGGTTTTTGTAGCTGCGGATACATGTCCTTGTGTTGTATCATTATCGTTCCACCACATAGGTATTACGTTCAGGTCTTCAAACTCCCATTCAAAAGCCGAGGCAGGATCAGTACCCGCTATAGCTACCACGAAATTAGAAGTGTTTTCCTGGCGTGCTATGAACATCGTATTTGCCGCAGTATCGGTTATGCGGCCGGTATTGGTCCTACTCTTGTACACAAAGGGCCCCCAGACACATTTCCATGTGCCTATCAGTCTTTGTACACCCGTATCGGCCAGTACGTTGTTAACTGCAGTAGTGGTAGGTGTCTGAATGTCGCTGTTTCCATTGTAATAGGCACTGATATTTGCCAGCATACACATGGAGAATACCTGCTGTTGTTGTGTAAATACAGGTGTATTTGCCTGAGGAGTGGTTTCTTCCTTTGTTTTTTCGTTGCCTCCCCCGCACGATGCCTGCATGAAAGCTGCCAGCACCACAGCAAGGGCGAACCTGTGTTTTTGTAATATGTGTGTGAACGTTTTCATTTTTTGTTTTCGTTTTACAGTTGAATAATGGCGAACCTGTTTCAGCATGCAAGTAAGTAATCGCATATCGACTGTAAAAGGGTATTTTGCACGTGCGCACTACCGTTTTTTGTTCACCTGGCTTTGGTGCCGCAACAAGATGAACCCGGAAAATGAGGTTTTATGAAAAATCTTCAACTTATCTGTATTTTTCCGCCATGGCACATACATACCGCCAGCAGTGGAAGAAAACATTACAGTACCTGCCTTACCTCATTATTGCTTTGGGCATTATACTGCGCATAGTAGTGTACCTGCAAAACCGCAGCCTTATTATCGACGAAGCCAATATTGCCCGCAACCTGCACGAACGTGGCTTTGCTGCCCTCACCCGCCATCTCGATTATGAACAATACGCCCCGCCCCTGTTCCTGTGGATAGAAAAGCTGGGCACACTCCTGTTCGGCTTCAGTGAACAGGCATTGCGTTTATACCCCTTGCTTTGCGGCATAGCTGTACTGCTGTTACTATATCAATTGCTGAAACAATATGCAGACAACACGGCTATATGGTACGCACTGGCGCTGGCAGCAACCGGCCCTATATACCTGCACTATAGTACCGAGGTAAAACAGTATATGCCCGATGCCGTCGTTACCATAGCCCTGCTGCTTTTGGCCCTGCGAAAAGATATATTGCAAATGCCTGCCGCAAAGTTTGTACTGTTCTGGATTGTTGCCGGCAGTCTTGCTCTATGGCTGTCCATGCCTTCCGTGTTTGTGTTGGCTGCTATTGGGTGTTATTATTTTTATCATATAGTCACTACAAAAAAATGGGGTAAAATATCTCCCTTGTTATTGACGGGCACCCTCTGGGTGACACAGTTTGCTTTTTATTACTTCACTATATTACAGGCAGAAGCTACCTCAGGCTACCTGCAAAACTTTCATCGCGAATACTTCCTGTATGCCCTGCCCCTTACCGGCACACAGTTGCAGCACAACTGGGAGCTAGTGGTGATGAAAGTGCTGGGCAATGCAGGCGGCCACTGGGGGCTGTCTATTATTTTTCACCTGGCCTGTATGGTAGCGGGCATTGTATACCTGCTGCGTACACACAAGGGCAAAGCCATATTGGTAATAGTACCCGTACTGCTGATGCTGGCCGCCGCTGCCATGCAGCGCTATTCACTCATACCCCGGCTTACCCTTTTTGCCATGCCCTTGTTGCTGGTCATGATTGCTACCGGGCTGGCACGCCTGTTCCGCATGAGCCCGCTGCCCCTGCGTATAGCATATATAGCTATGGCTGCCATCTGCATCAACAATTTCAATGCAGTGAACGTGCTGGTAAAACCCATGCAGTTTGAAGAAATGAAACAGAGCCTTGCCTTTCTGAAAGAGCAGCATGTTGACAGTAACCAATTGTATGTGCACCACCTGGCGCAGCCTGCCTTTATATACTATACACAAATACACCCGCAGCATGCGCAATATAAAAACCTCCGGGGCGCACATATACTACAATGGGGTACCGACTATGCATCGCTGGCACATACCATGCCCCTGCATGCCGCCCTGCTGTACGGCTGGCAGGATGAAACAGAAACCTCGCGCCAGGTAAATACCCTGCTCGATAACGGACTGAAAATAACTAAGCGCAACGATGTACCCGGCGGTATTGTATTCCTGCTTGTAAAACCATAAAAAAACCGCCCCTTCCGGGACGGCTTCGTTTATGAATTGAGATAAACAGTCTTTCGTTTAGTTCTTTTGCAATGTGCCGGTATAGGTAACCGTTTCGCTGCTGATGCGGTAGTAATACAAACCCGCAGCCAATTGCTGTGCATGCACTTCGTTCAGCGCACCGCCCTGCAGTTGCTGCTCGGCTACCACACGGCCATCTACAGTGTACAGGCTCAAGTGTATATTGTTGCCGCTATTCGGTACCCATACATTCCAGTTATTGCTGGTAGGGTTGGGGAAGAAAGTAGCTTTGCCTTCTTCATATATGCTTTGTACCGATTGCGGATTTTGAGAGTAGCTGTAAAATACAGAGCCACCAACCAGTTTCTTCACATTGAAGTGCGCCATGAGGGTATCGCCTTTGGTTTCAATGCTCCAGTTATTCATGCTGGCGCTGGCACCATTGGTATAAATACTCAGATCGGCCACGGCAGCCTTGCCCAGGTTGGTGCTTGGCGTAGCATCTACCGTTGTATTGTTTACAGAATATACCAGCAGGTCAGAAGCAGTAAGCGAAGCAGGTACACTTCCGTCTATATCGGTCAGGTCTTGTTTGGTAAAGGGGAAAATCACCTCAACCTCGCCCAGTGGCTGTTTGGTTGGTGTTACTTTCCACGCCCTGTTAGCACCTATGTTTGTACCCAATACTACAGGTACACCCGCAGGCATACTCATACCGGCACCGCTGCCATTGCTGTAGTTGAGGGTAGTGCTGTTTTTAACGGTCAGAGTACCGTCATCCAGGTTGCCGATGTTGCTGCCCGCTTTGCGTATTTTCAAAGCCAGCACATCGTCATCTTCATTGGCATTGTTATTATCGTTCCAGTAGTAGGTAACGTTATTGTCATCTGTACACTCCCTGTTGGCAGTAATGGTTTTCAGTTTCGATGTAGCAGGCTTGCCGGGCAGATAAAGCGTAGCGCATGGTGCGTTATTGATGCCATCGCGTATCACATCTCCGGGCTGAGGGCCGAAGCCGTTGGCCAGGTTAATGCCAACGCCTTGTGCCAGGTGGCAATAGCTCATAATAGTACCGCCTGCTGGAGGTGTACCGGGGTTACCGCAATTACCTTCTACTGTATAGCAGCCATCTATGGCGGTCATATTACCATTCCATACACAGGCATGTGTGTGGGGAGAACCGTAGTTATGTCCCATTTCATGCGTCATTACTTCGATATCCCAGCTAAAGGTAGGCATTACACTACCACCCCAGTCGCCATGGATGCCGCAGAAAGAATACGGGCCATGGCCGCCGGTGCCGCTGTAGCTTGCACACAGTGCATCCAGCCAGGCTACACCGCCCAGGCCAAGGTTTACCGTAGATACCAGCATGGCGAGGTCAGCACCGTGCAGGTTGTTCTGAATATCATCACCAAACTCGTACAGGTAATCGTGTGAGGAGACATTCGGCGTCATTGCCAGTATATCATACACATCAGAGCTGGTATTAACGCTAATAGCTTTAATGCTGGTATAGATACCCTCGTTACGGTACAGGGTAGCCACCATGTTATACAGGTTTATCAGGTAGTTGGCCACATTGGTAGTGCTGCTGCCGAAATCGGAATAGGTCTGAAAATCGGCCATCAGGAACAGCTCTACATCTTTACAACTGTTGAATGTGTTTTTGCCGGCTGTTTTATTTCCAGGGAATTCGGGTAATGCATCGATACCGCATTTACCCTTATCGTTCACGCTCTTCAGGTTCATATCGTTATATAGTACATAATGGCCCTGCTCACCGGTGCCTACTGTGTGTTGCCCCAGTACAAAGTTGCCTGCACCGGGTATAGAGAAAACACCTGACACCTGGTTATCATAAAATGAGAAAGCTGCTACCGAACCGGGCATGCCTTTCACCACACCACGATAATATACGCCGGGGGTATACACTACAGGTGTTTCCACACCATGGTTACGGTTGTATACCTGGAAACCCTGCGACAGGAAATCAAACCTTGCCAGTTCTATAGTAAAAACACCGCCGTTGCCGTTAGGAACCTCAAGGCTGATATCGCGCACCGGGCGCTGTATCAGTTCTGTAAGCATACTGAAGTTTACACGCATCATTGCAGCACCGCTTACCTTCTGGTCTATACCTGAGTGCGATATATTATCTGCTTCCCAAAGGCCGCTTACAGGCACAAAGGTTTGCTCTTCCATTTCGTGGTTAATAAATACCTCGACAGGGGTGTTCCTGGCGCCAGCGTATACACTTGTGCTGCTGAATGCAACACCGGCGAGCAGCACCAGGCTGAGTAGCTGTTTTCTCATAACAATCTTAAAAAGTATTAAAAATTTGAAAGTGTGCAATTTACGGGGTTTGGCTTGAATATGAGCTTTTTACCTGTTGACATTTGTCATATTTTACCCTTTTCAGGTAAAAAATGACAAACTTTATTCCCCATTGTTAAAAATCGAATTGACACCCTGCAGCTATAAACATTTTTAACCGACATTGAGTATCTTCATCGTATGACCACTATCATCAAAATTTTCACCTGCGTCATACTCACCTGTATATATACGGCAACCGCTGCGGGCAGGAGCAGTGATACGCTCAGCATTTTCTTTGGCCTGAATGATGCCCATGTAGTACCGGTACAGCAGGCAAGGTTGAATAACTATTTCAACCATCGTAATACCGACAGTACATGGCTCATCATTAACGGCTACGCCGACTATACGGGCAATGATGCCTATAATAGTACCCTTTCAACACAAAGGGCCGACAATGTAAAGGCACAGTTGCTGAAAGCAGGCATAAAAGAAACGGCTATAAAAACATGTATAGGCCATGGCGCAATAAAAAGCGGCAAACAACAAGAAGGCGGTGTTGCACATGACAGGCGGGTAGATATAATACCCGTAAGCTATGAAATCTTCAACAGTTACGAAACCGCTACTGATGTGACTGCCAGCGAACCATATTCCTTTCCTTTCGACAAACTGGAAAAAGGAGAAACCTTTGTTCTGGAAGGGCTTTACTTTTTGCCTAACAGGCATACATTTACCCCTGAATCAGAGCCCTTGCTGGAACAGTTGTACACCGAAATGAAAAACCACCCTAACCTGAAAATAAAGTTAGAAGGGCATATATGCTGCATCCCTATCGAACGCGACCAGGCGGGTATTATCCAGAAGCGGGATGCCGTTGATTTTGATGTAAAGAAAATAGTAATGGAAACAAGAGGAACCTGTGTACGCCCCGTTTATTACAGCAATGCCCTTTCCATCAACCGTGCTAAAATGATATACGACTACCTGGTGAAACGGGGCATTGACCGTGCACGTCTTTCCTTCTGCGGCTATGGCAATGCGAAACCACTGAAAGAAGACCCACACTATGAAAAGAACAAACGTGTAGAAGTGCGGGTTATAGAGCAGTAACATCCAGCCATCGGCTTTTATACATGATTACCGAGCTAAAAGAATAAATCAGACCGGGAACTGTATATAGAATATGGCACCTTTGCCGGGCATACCTTCGGCGGTAATGGTTCCGTTATGCCTGTTCATTATCTTTTTACATAGCGCCAGCCCTATGCCCGAGCCGGGGTATTCATCCTTTGTATGCAGCCGCGAAAAAACGTTGAATATTTTTTCATTGTGTTCATCCCCGAAACCGATGCCATTATCAGCATACCTGATAACTACGGAAGTACCCGGTAGTTTGTGCATACCTTCTCCACCGGCAGTCACGCCAGTAATAGTTATTTCAGGTTTTCTGCCGGGGTCGCAGAATTTAAGGGAGTTGTTCAGCAGATTGCTGAACAACTGTGCCAGCAGGAACGGTATACCGTTGACAACTGGCAGCGTACCTGTAACTATTCTTGCATCTTTGGCCTGTATCGGCTCCTCCATTTCCGCTATTACTTCCTGCAGCAGGTTATCAATATTTACAGGCTCAAAAGTATCTTCCGATTTCACCCTCGTATAACTGAGAATATCCTGTATCAATACCTGCATACGCTCTGCCGATTTGTTCATCTTGCTTACGAGGTCGTAAAAATATTCAGGCGAATAATCGAGTTCATCGGAAAGTATCATCGACGATATTATCCTTATTTTTCTCAGGGGTTCCTGCAGGTCGTGCGTGCTGATCCAGTTTATATTTTCCAGCTCTGCATTTGTTTCTTTTAGCATCCGTGTTACTTCCTTCTGCTTTTCGTGCTCGCTGAAAAGGGCTGCAGAGCGCAGGTGGTTTTGCAAAAAGTTGAAGAACCTGCGGCAGGCATTCAGCTCGTATTGCTGCCAGGGTTTACTTTTTCCTTTTACAATTTCTTTCCACAGCATAAATGATTTGCGTGGCGAAAGGCCGTTGCTGTCTTTCTCTATGGCCTTGGCGGGGTCTCCTGCCCAGTTTACTTCCGCTACAGATTCTTCCCTGTACCAGATAATGCAGTCGGACGTATCGAACCCCAGCGGATAATAACTGATGCCGGGCAGATTACCGGCAATGGCGGAGAGTTCAGGGCTGACTGATGCCAGCAGGTCGGTGTGCAACTCGGTACTGTTGGTGTATTCGGCAAGATAAACGGCAAGCTTTTTAATATCGGTAGCTTGCGGGGTATGGCCATACGTATACATGTCCGCTCCCGCAATGACGGATACGCCAGCAGCATTGCAAAGTTGTAATATTTTCTCCTGCTGTATAATATGCCGTACCGATATAGCATTGTTTTCATTGCGCATGGAGACAATATCATCACAGGCTTTGTTGGCTTTTTCCGCCATTTCATACTCTTCGTTCAGCAATCGTATATCTATCTGCGAAGTAATGAAATGTCCCTGCAGTTTTGCTGCCTGCCTTACGCCGCTGCTGATATATTTAGGGCTGTAATGATGACAGGCTATCAGCCCCCACAATTTGCCTTTATGCAGCAGCGATATGGTTAGTGTGGCCCCCACTCCCATGTTTTGCAGGTATTGCAGGTGTATAGGCGATACGCTCCTGAGCACCGAAAGGCTCATATCCAGGCTTTTATTGCTCCCTTCACCAGTGGTATATATGGGCACGGGAGTATAGTTTACGTTGCCTATAATGCGTAGCTGGTTTTTAATGTACAGTTCCCTTGCCTGTACAGGTATATCGGTATGCGGGTAGTGCAGCCCAAGGAATGGCTCCAGGTATTCCTCTTTACTTTCTGCTATCACTTCGCCATTATACTGTTCGTCAAAACGGTAAATCATCACCCGGTCATAGCCTGTGATGTTTTTCACCTCCCCGGCTACTACCTGGCATAGCTGCTGCAGCGTATAGCTATCTTCCACGTAGCCCAGCAGTTGCTTCGACGAAGTGTACAAGTCGTTTTCATTTTCCATGTCTTCATCTACAGCCTCACCTTCTATAATGATGTGGCCGTTGCTGCCGTGTATGGTTACAAAAAACTCTTTACCTTCTATGTACTGATGTACAATATTGCGCCTGTGTTTATCTCTTTTCGTCAGTATTTCATCTACAAAGGCAGGAGCAAACACGTCGGCTATGTTCCTGCCCAGTACCTGCCCGTAACTGGTACCAATGTATTCCTCAATATTGCCGCTGCAAAACCGGATTGTGTTGCCTGCTCTTTCTATTGCCAGCAAAAAACCATGAGGCTGTATGGAGCCGGGAATATGGATGGGCTCTTCGTCACAATTTTTCAGGTTATACAAATCGCGGTTGACGATATCTTTAAACTGCATCGGCTACATGGGTGGGATTGAAAATGTGAAGCGCCCTTTTAAAAGCAAACAGGGCGCCATTAATAATTTCTTGTTTTTCTTTTTCAGAAGCCGTAGCTGCGTGTTGCTCCAGTACGTATAGAAACTGTTTCCACTGCTGCCCGCCCCTGTTGCCATAGGCAGATAGAAAAGTATAAGGTCTTTCTTTGCCCAGGAACTCCCGCAGGTTTTTAAGGATGTACAAACCGCCCAGCGTAGCGCCTTCAGTAACGTACATCATACCTAGTGCAAAAAAAATGCTGTTTAGCCCCTCGTGTTGCAATAGCGGCAACGCAATCGGCATTACGCCCAATTGCTGCAGGTCTTCTTTCACCAGGGCTGCTTTACAACGGGTCTCTATGGCTGGTATCAGTGGTGCCAGTACAGGAAAAACAGCATCTTCTACAGGGCTGTGTAGCTGGTAGGCTGCCTGCAGGTATATTATATATATACTATCATTCACTGCGGGCGACATAAGCCTGCGCGAAACAGCAGCATCTTCAAGCTGCCGGTGCAGGGCTGCAGTCGCGGCTTTGATATTGCCCGCTATCTCTGCATTGCCCATATTTATTTTTTATTGTTTATCACAAAGTTGTCGTCGCTATCAATATGTGTTGCCCAATCAATGCTTAAGACCTTTACAATAAGGTCATTCATTTCCGAAAATGTATTGGGCTTAATGGCATACAGGCTGGCTCCCAGCGAGCGGCTTTTCCTGATAATATTGATATCGGAACTGGTTGAATACATGACTACCGGGATATCTTGCAGCAGAGGTATCTGTTTCAATTCGCACAGCACCTGGAACCCTGTTTTGCCAGGCATGTTTATGTCCAGGAAAATTGTCCCGGTATCTACTAATCGTTCAGAGATTCCTTTAATGAGGCTGTCTCCGCTATGGTAAACATGCAAATTGACATGTGCTGCACTCCTTTCCCTCAACACTTTCACTGCTTCGGTGAATATATCTATATCATCCCTGTCATCATCTGCATAATAAATTTCTGGCATTGGAGACATTCAGTTTGTGCGGTTTTAGTTTATTTAAATGGTATGGGCACAGGTAAGTTCAAAAGTAGGATGAGTTTTTCGAACTATGGTGGCATAATTCACATAAAAAGTTAAACATTTTACAGATTTTACAGGTTTATGCACGCTCGTTCAGTTCCTGTATCGTATAGCGTTTCCTGTTCCTGTAGTTTTTAAACTGGGAGGGGGTAATACCAGTCACTTTTTTGAATTGTGCAGAAAAGTGCGAGGTACTGCTATAATGCAGCCTTTCTGCAATTTCTTTCATGCTGCAATTATCGAATAATATTAACTCTTTGGCATATTCAATTTTTAACAGCACAGCATAGTGTGTAACAGTATTGCCTTCTACATCAGAAAACATGTTGGACAAATAGTTGTATTCATACCCTAATTTATCGCTGATATAATCGGAAAGATTGAGTTGGGGTGGAGTGGCCGCATGGACATAGTCATATATGTACTGCCTTATTTTTTCAATCAGTATGCTCCCCTTATTCACCACCAGTTCCAGGTCTGCTTTCCTGATGATTTCATTGAATTTTTTCTTTTGTTCCTTGTTCAGGCTCTCTTTTATTTCTACCTCTCCCAGTGTTATATTTATTGGGTGGAGACCCATATCTTCCAGAGCTTCTTTTACCACAATTTTACAACTCTCACAAGCCATATTTCTGATATACAACTTCATACAGTTAGTATTTATTTCATTGTATACAAAAATGATACCCCGCCTTCTCAGCATTACAATAAACTCGTTTACTTACACTTAAAAATTAGCAGATTTTTCATACAAATTAGCTTCTACAAAGAAGATGTGGTAGTGTACTGAATAATAGTCAATTGCACCAGTAAAGTATCTATATAATAAACAAAAGCCGCCCTTATTATACGCAAGGGCGGCCTTCTGTTTATTTCCATGAAAAACTACAAGTGGAATACGTTGCCTCCTGTAAGCGGGCTATGATAAGGAGGCAGGCCTATCCAATAACAATTGATAGTGTTAGGCTCAAATATATACAACCAATAGGCACAATTAGAGCCCAGCACACATATTACCTGCTCTTCGCAGGTAGAGTTCGCAAGGTCTTGCATATATGTTCTCAATTCAGGTGTCATATGTTCAGGACAATCGTGGGGTGGTGGAATAGTACCTGTGCCCGTACCATGACCAACAAAATAGTTGGGCCCGGACTGAAGAACAGGAATCATACCATACACATCGAGTGCCTGGTACTCAGCAGAGGTAAGGTCAACGGTAGCCGGTATTAAATTGTACTGTTGGGCTTTAGCTTTTTGTGTAAAACCACAAAGCAGAACGATGGCTAAAGCGAAAAAGCTGTTTTGATAAATTTTGGACATCTTCATGATAAAAATTTTTTTTATGATGCCTAAACTCTGGTTGGGCATTAGGCTTTCCCCGTGATTAACCGTTTGGCTGCCAATTGTTTTAGTTGTTCACTATCTAAAATTAGTTGTGCACTTAGCAGGCTGTCAAAAAATTTTCACCAACGGCATATTTATTTGAGGAACGGTAAGATATCTGCAATAAAAAGCGGTAATCGCATAAAAAGCCGCCCTGGAAAGGCGCCCTGCATCATTGACTATACCTGTTGTTACGGTTTCCTGCTTTTATTTCGTCGGCCCCACCATATCAATGTACCTGTTACGGGCAGCGAGGCTACAAGGAGGCTGATGCAGAACGCAAGTATTTTGCCCGGCAACCCCAATACTGCGCCTACGTGTATATCGTAGTTCATACGTATGAGCAGTTGCCCGCCTGTGGCATCTTTATACCTGCCCCATATATGATCAACCGGGAGTTCTTTTAGCGTATATTGGTCGAAGTAGCGGTAATCTGTTTTCCAGTAAGTTGCAGGAGCGGGATTGATATTGACGGCAATACAGGATGTGCTGTCTTCCGGTACATGTACTTCTATTGAACCTTTTGCAGGCACTTCGTTATTAAGTTGCAGCCATACCCTGTCTATGGCAGGTATTCCTTTGCCTGGACGGGGGGCATATTTTGATTCCGGTTCTTTGTATTCCACCATTTCCCCGCCGCCGGTTATCACAGCATAGTACGCTTTGCCAAACCATTGAAAGCCCCATACTGAACCGGTAACGGCGAAAATGATGGCAAGCCATGATATGTAAAAGCCCAATACATTATGCAGGTCATAGTTCTTCCTGCGCCAGCGTGCATTCCATTTTATACTGAAGCGCTGTTTGCGCCCTGCTTTGTTGCGCGGCCACCACAGCACAATACCTGTTACCAGCATCACCATAAAGACAAGTGTAGCGCCCGCTACTACTATATGTCCTATTCCGTGTGGCAGCCACAGGTAATAATGCCCGTCCAGCACAAACGGGAAAAACCCTTTGTTCTCATCCTGTACTTTCAGGACTTTGCCCGTGTACGGATTAATGTACACGATATAGTAATAATCTTCGGGGCCACTATAAAAGATAGCTTTGGCCGTGCGCCCGTTTTGATAAAGCACTGCATGTATATGCTTTCCGGGCAATGTATCTGTGGCTATATGCCTGAGCACAGAAGGGGGCAGCATTTCCCGCTGCTGCTGTTTTACAAAACGGTATGGCTGTGTGAGGTTCTGTATCTCATCCCTGAACGCATAAAGGCAGCCGGTGATGGCTACGATAAAAACCACCAGCCCGGACGTAAGCCCGAGCCAGAGGTGTATCTTTCCTATTATTTTTTTTACTGTCATGGATTAAAACCTGTATGCTATCGACAGGCGGTAATTGCGCGGCGCTTCCGTCTGCCAATAGTATGCTTTGAGGTAAGCATAGTAAGAACCACTGTACAGGCATTCATCCAATACATTAAATACGTTGGCAGTGACTTTGAATTGTGCATGTTCCCAAAACAGGCCGCCGTCTACCTTCAGGTAATCCTCTACTTTTACATTGGGGTCGGGTGAAGGGGCCCAGTAAGTCTGGCGGTCGCCAAGGTAAGTGGCGCCTGCCGATATACCGAAACCTTTCAATGCGCCGCTTTGTATTTTATAGGTAAGCCATGCATTAGCCGTATGCCTTGCAAAACCGGGCACTACATCGCCTGCTTCGATGCCTGTTACACCATCAGCCACTTTCAGCACTTTTGAATCGGTATAGGCATAATTGACAATAAGGTCGAGCCCGCGTACAATTGACCCTCTCAGGTCGAACTCAACGCCCTCCGCTACCTTTTGGCCCAACTCTATACTGAGGCCTGATGTGGGGGCGCTGTTCGGATCTGCAGTCAGCTCATTGTTCTTGAGTATACGATATACGCTCAGGGTAGTATTCCACCTGCCGCCCATCCAGTCTCTTTTCACACCCAACTCTGTATTATTGCCAGTAATGGGTTGCACATCACTACCATTGGCCAGTATGCCAGATTGCGGGATGAATGCCTGGTCGTATAGTGCATACACGGAGGTATGCTTATCTACCGACACACTCAGGCCGGCACGTGGTGTTACATGCTGTGCCTTATCAGAAGGGCCGCCATAGTTGGCCTGCTTCAGGTCAGTAAACCTTCCTGCCAACGTTAACCTTACCTTATCATCAAAAAAGCCCAGCTCATCCTGCAGGTATATGCTCGAATAGGTTTGGTCAATATTACCACCGCCTGCCTGTGCCCTTTCCGCAAGCGGTTTGCCACGGTCAAATTGCGGATAACCTGCACCGGGCACACCCAGGTTAGGATTCTGCGGATCGAAAGGTGCACTTGCCGAATCAAGCGCGTGTGATTGGCTCCAGTCGGCCATATACGCTTTGTTGGCCATATCCAGCCCGCCCAGTATTTTATGGCGCACAGCACCTGTGGTTACATTGCCGTTTACAAATGCCTGGGCCGTGGTCATCTGGCTATGTGCATCCCATATACCTACACTACGCACCATAGTACCGTCCGGGTTTACTACCGAGGGCCACATAGAAGAACCTTCCTGGTTGTAAATAAAATGAGCTGCCTGCGCTGTTACAGACCAGTTTTTACCAAATTGGTGTACCATATTCAGGTACAGGCTGTGGTCGGTTATCTTAGTACCCGGCAGGCCTGATGGCAATGCCGTAAAGTCAACGGGCAGCGTTGCGTAACCATCGGGGGAGAATACATAAAAAGAACCTACATCGCTCATATTGGCGCGCTGATAGTTGTATTCCAGTGTCAGTTTTGTCTGGTCGTCGAGTTGGCAGGAGATAACAGGCGCTACTACATAGCGGTCGTTGTACTCATTGGCACGGTGTGAGTTTTTGTTTTGCGCTGCCAGGTTGAGGCGAAACAGCAGTTTACCGTCTTTACTCAGCTTACCGTCCAGGTCAAGCGTGCTGCGGTACAGGTTGAAGCTACCCAGCGTAAGGGTTGCCTCTCCTTTGTTCTGGCCGGTTGGCTTTTTGGTCACTACATTGTATAAACCTGCCGGGTCGCCGCTTGAGAGCATGAAACCTGCGGGGCCTTTTACAAATTCAATACTTTCCACAAAACTCATATCTTCGGTCAGCGGCCCCCAATAAGAGTTTACTACATTAAAGCCATTGCGGAACGCCTGTATCTGTGAACCGCGCGCAGTAATATTGGCATACAAATCACCCCAGTGTTCCATGCGAACAAGGCCGCTTACATTGCGGGTAAGCCCGTCGCTCATACTGATTACCTGCTGATCGCGCAGCACATCTTTAGTTACCACCTGTACATTTTGCGGCACATCCAACAGTTTTGTTTTCAGGCGCAGGCTTTGCGATGGTGTGTTGTCCGTATATTTTTCTACGTTCGATGTTACTACGACTTCCTCCAGTTTTTTCAAGCTGTCGTTAACCGTTTTTCTATGTGTTTTGATATTGTCTGTTTGTGCAAAGCAGGCTGTAATGCTTAGCAGCAAAACGCATGTAAATAATAGCCTCATGTATGTTGTTTTAGTTGTTATGGCGGCGCAAAACTAAAACCACATACACCCTGCGATTTTTAAACACGGGAAATTGATTTGCAAGAACAGAAATATTAAAAACACAGATTTATAGCTGCGCTACCAATACAATATCCGAAACGGTGCTGCCATTAGCGGCAAAATATTGCAGGTGTTGTACATCGGCCACATTGAACCCGTTTTCCTCTAATGTTTGCCGGAGGAAGGGTTCTTCATAATAATACATATATACAGTATCGCCGGAAGGGGCTGTTTGCAGGGCAGAGTTTTCATAACTGTCTTCAATAGTACTAATATACAGTACGCCTCCTGTATGCAGCAATTGTGCCGTATGGTCAATAAATTGCGTTACTTCTTCAGCAGACAGGTAAGGGAAAACAAAACCGGCAACCACAGCATCGAATTTTTTGCCGATACTGTGTATATCACTTACATCAAGCTGCTGGAATGTTACCTGCGGGTTATTGGCTTTTGCCAGTTTCAGCATATTGGGCGACAGGTCGGTTGCAAGAATATGGAAGTCCGGCCTTTTCGACAAAAGGTACTTTGTAATATTTCCCGGCCCGCAGGCTACTTCCAGTATATGGCAGCCTTGTTTTACTACCGCACAAAAGCGGTCAAGCGCATCGTGGTACAACGATACGTCCATGTATTTATCCTGGTATACCTGTGCATTGTTATCAAACACCTGTGCCGCAGCCTTATGCATGTCATTTTTGTTCATAACATTTCATTTCCTGATGAATATCAGTATTGTCTGTGATAAAAGTCACTATACAGTTATATAACACCTGTTACTTTTACACCATTGAAAATAAACAATTAACCAATGGAAAATATAGAACACAACGAACAAATAACACCTATGCCGCGCATCGGCGATAAGGCCCCGGAGTTTAAAGCGGTAACCACACAGGGAGAAATAAACTTCCCTGCCGACTATAAAGGGAAATGGGTGATACTCTTCAGCCACCCTGCCGATTTTACACCTGTGTGTACTTCCGAGTTTATGACGTTTGCCAAAAGGGAAGCAGAATTCAATGCACTGAACTGCCAGTTGGTGGGCCTTTCGGTAGACGGCCTGTACAGCCATATAGCATGGCTGCGCACCATAAAGGATAAGATAGAGTATAAAGGGATGAAGAATATGGAAGTAAACTTCCCGTTGATAGAAGACATCACGATGACGGTGGCTAAGAAATATGGCATGATACAGCCGGGCGAAAGCTCAACCAAGGCTGTAAGGGCCGTATTCTTTATAGACCCGCAGGGAGTGATACGCGCTATCATATACTACCCCCTGTCGATGGGCCGGAACTTTGACGAACTGAAACGCGCATTGATAGCTATGCAGACAGCGGATAAGTACAGCATAGCCACACCGGCCGACTGGCAGCCGGGCGATGATGTGATAGTGCCTACAGCAGGCTCTTGCGGTGTAGCGAAAGAGCGTATGGAAAATAAAGACGGCATGACCTGCCATGATTGGTTTTTCTGCACCAGGCCGCTGGCAAAAGAACAGGTAGTTACACAATAAGAGGTTTCATGCAGTTTATATACAGACAGAGCGAAAGCCGCCCCACAGGGGCGGTTTTTTTATAGCGTATATCTGCATCATGGCCTTATACCTGCTATGCTTTACCGTTTCAAAAGAAAAAACTATTTCGTCACCGTTCTATTCGCAGGCTCTGATGCAACATAGTAGTCTGCCTGCCAGACTGTAGTTACAACCCACTATAAATCAATTAACAATCAAATAAAAAGCCATTAACAAACCCAAGGAAAAAAAGTTTTTTTCAGAAACGGAAAACCATTGTCACACTATTGTCGTATACATACTACAAGCGAATACAACCGCATTATGAAAAAGACACTCAGAAGGACATTGAAGGTAGCCGGCAGTATCATATTCCTTTTTGTACTGGCTCTGGCCATACATATCTACATAGCTATGAAGCCAAGGATAACAGAACGCAGCATCGTAATGGCCCGAATCGACTTTAAGCAGGACATTAATACTAATGATGCAAGCCGGATAACGGCGTGGCTGTATAGCCGAAAAGGCGTAAGCCATGTATTGTGCAACCCGGAAGGGAACTGCGTTGTATTTACTTATTATCCCATAAAAGCCGATGCCGGCAAACTGGCACAGGAGCTAAACCAAAGCCTGCACTATAATGGTACGCAGTATATACCTACGGAAGCAGACCTTGCAAAAGGCTGTCCCGTTTCGCGTCATTCGTTTACCTACAAGGTTTATTCATTTTTTAAAAATATCATCTAACCAATAAAACAACAGATATGAAAAAAGCAGGACTTTTTATTACAGGTATGGCGCTGGTCATGAGTTTAACACAAGTATCGTGTAAGAAGGACGACAATGATGATATGACGACAACGCCACCAGCTACTACTATGACTTTATATGATTCGCTGGGGGGCACTACTATGGTGCAGGACCCTGCCGATGCATCGAAAATGATAGAAAAAGGCAGGCTGGGCATACGCTCGGTGGTTGACAGTACTATTTTCGTGATTGCCGCCGACCCTAAACTGAACGGCTTCTTTACTACCCTGCTGACCGAGGTAGGCAACAACGAACTGAGCGGCTTCAGCGAACTGAGTGAAAACCTGACAGATTTCTTTTGCGTGGCTACCGGCGCAAAGAATTTTACCTACAAAGGCATGAGCATGAAAGATGCACACAACCCCGCCAAAAACCCGCGCATGAATGGCATGGCAGCCAATGCCGATTTTGACCAGTTTGTAAATGACCTGGTAACGGGCGCTAAAAAATGCGGGTTATCGGACCAACTGATAGGGCAAGTAGGCGCAGTAGTAGAGACGACGCGCGGCGATGTGGTACAGAAATAACGTGAACAGGCAGTACGTGGATGCAAAGAGGGGCGCTTTAAAAGTGCCCCTCTTACTATATACCTGCTATCATTTATTTCTTTTTCGCTTTGCTTTTTTGCGATAACTGCGGATATGGAACCGAACCTTCGTCGCAAGACCATACAGTAAGGTTTGCAGCCGTAGGGCAGGGATGGCCGGGGCCGCCGCAGGTAAACACCTGCACCTGTATACTGCCTGTTTTAGAAGTATCTATATTAGCCGCGGGAATAGTAATGGTTCCCGTAGTATCGGTTGCAGTATAAAAGCTGCCTGCCTGTGCAGCAACGAGGCTGGTGGGCGTGCCTGTGTAGCCCGCGCCGCCTGCCAGTATAAAATACTTTGCCGTAGAGGGCTGGTTGGGTGGTACGCTCCAGTTAACCGTACCCATATAGCTGCCCCCTGCAGGCGTTAGGCCGGTGAAAGAAGTAACGGTAACGGGAAATACCGCACTATCGCCAATGGGCAGCAAAGCAGATGCAGGCGCATTCCTCCAGAGTTTCCAGTTGTTTGAACCTGTAGGGCACGGGGTAGACGGACCGCCGCAGGTATTTACAGACATAGGTATCATAGTATTGGTACAGCCGCCTGACAACAGCGAGTCGGGTATGCGTACCCAACCCATCGTATCCGCTGATGAAAAAAAGTTGCCATACTGGTAAGAGAGAAAATCTTCCGGCGTAATGGTAAAATCGGGGCCGCTGCCCATAAAGAAGTATTGTGCATTGGGTGGCTGGTTGGCCGCCACTGTCCATTTCAGCGTATCTACATACCAGTTGCCCGACTTGACAAAGCCGCTGTTATAGATCAGTGTATTGGCATATACAGGCAGCAGGTTGCTGTGGTAAGGGATGTGTACATTGCCCATATCGCCCAGGGTAACGGTAATGGTATCGGCATTATTGCTGCTTACTAACGTACCGCTCTGCCCCAGCACATCATCGTAAGCAAATGCATATATCTGCGGTATGGCTTTATGCAGCGCCTTTGTGTACAGGTTGTACCAGGGGCCAGTACCATTAGGGGCATGCAGCAGCGTATCGTTTTGGTAATACGGATATTTTACAGTATTGCTCAGGTAAGATGAATCGAGCATCATACTATCGGGGGCTGGCAGCAGGCCTACGGTAAAGGCAGCCGTTATATTTTTGACAATAATGCTGATAACTGTTTTATTGGGTGTAATAAACGGTGCGGTACCGGGCCCGAAAAAGTTGTCCGACACAGCGGTGTTCATATCTATGGTATCCACAATAGGTACCAGCGAAGTATCTGCAGGGTTGTTGCTGAATATCCAGAGACCGTTGACAATAGGTTGGCTGGTAAAAATATATGCGTCTGCATCCTGAGCAGGCATTACCCCGTACTTATCATATACCTCATCGCCCGCAACATCCAGCTCGCTGCAGTTTATTTTCAGTATATGCGATTGGTAATATTTTACCAGGCTGTCTATATAATTGAAACCGCTTTGGGTAAGGTAACCAGTATCGAAAGCAGGTGCAAGATTGGGCGCTGTTATCCGCATAATGGTACCTGAATCTTTTATCACCAATGTGTTCCATTCGTTATCAATGCCGTCGTTCAGGGTTTTGGTAATCGTCTTTATGAGCTTATCCCTTTTTACATGGGCCGGTGCGCCGCTTGATGTGCTGCCGTTTTTCAGTGTGACTGGTATAGCAAAAAAATCAACCGCAGTGGGGTCTATGTAAAACACTCCTTTCTGGTTGTAGGTGAACTCGAATTTATCGTAAATAATATCGTAGTTCACATCTGCTGTATTGCTGACGCTGGGGTTTTGAAACACCCACTGGTGGCTTCCTGTATCGGAAGGTATAGCAGGCATATACAGCGGGTAGTTGAGCGACACCATGCAACGCCCGCTGATGGTGTTAGGTATTAGAATGTTTACAGCCTGCTTTGCCGTGTCGTACCCCTGCAGCGAATCGATACGATAGGTAAACAGGCGCGAATCGGTACTTTGTTGTATGGGTACCAGGCTGGCCACCTGTGCATTGGCAGTTGCATTATAGGTAAGTTGCAGCACACAATAGTTGGCCGCAGCAGTAGTATCCTGCGCCATAAAAATGATGTAGGGGTGAATGCCCTTTTTTGTATTGGCCGTATGGTTTACCAGTTTTATGGGATAATAACCGGCCTGCGCCCGGGGAGCAATAAATAACATGCAGGCAAGTATGCCTGCAAATAGTTGCATGGTGATTCTTTTCATTGGAATTAGATTTTACATTGCTGGCCCAACCATTGGACCATTTGTAAACATAAAAAGAATTATATTTAAAAACAGGGGTATTAACACCCTCTGGTGCATCTATGGCTTATAACGAAAAATTAACCGGCAGGCTCCGCGAGGTGCTGGCCGGTATACCTAACGTGGAAGAAAAGAAAATGTTCCGCGGCGTTGCCTTTATGGTGAATGATAAGATGTGCATTACCGCAGGCGATGATGAAATCATGTGCCGGATAGACCCTGCATTGCACGATGAGGTGGTAGAGTTACTAGGCTGCCGACCCACCATTATGAAGGGGCGCGAGTATAAGGGTTACGTATATGTGCACGAAGATGTGCTAAAAACAAAAAAGCAGCTCGCCTATTGGGTAGACCTTGCGCTTGATTTTAATAAGTATGCCAAATCATCGAAGAAGAAAAAGAAATAACACTTGAACTTGGATAAGACTTTGTATATAATGCGATGCCTACTCGTCATAATATTTTCTTTGCTTATACTACCATCCTACGGACAAAGTATTAAAGCATTGGAACAGGAACTTCGGGAAGCTTATTTTAATAGTACTACAATAAAGCAAAAAGCATATAAAATTTTCCAACTTGACCCTTGCAATGAAACTGCAGTCCGGAGTCTTATTTTTTTTTATCACCGGGAAAATCAGCTTGATTCTATCACAGCATTTTTCTTGAAATTAAAGTCTGAGCTACCGAGAAACCCTAAAGTATACTACTTATCTGCTAAGTATCAAAATGAGGATGTTTCTTTAAAAGACACATCAGGATTAAAAGATTTGTGGAAAGCTATAGAACTGGACAGCAACTATACAGACGCGCAATATCTTTTAGGTTCATCGTATTATAGGCTATTTCATGAAAAGCAAGGAGTTTATTATGCCACTCAATGCCAAAAACATTTCATAAAAGCTGGGGCACTGGATTCCCAACAACTTATCATACTTAAATATCCTATTATACAAACATCCTGTTATCTTGGCGACAGTATCCTTGTAACAGCGTATAGAAACATTAACTTAAAAACAAAGGTAAACAATGCGGGTAAACCGCTAAAAGGGAATTGGTATTTCCCTATTAATTCTTTTCTGGCTTTTAAACATGGTTGGGAATGTGATTTCTCTCTAGACGTAAAAGACAAAATTGAAATGGCGTTACTTTCCCAAAATTGGTATTCAGAACAATTGTATGCATTAGACGAACCAGCCCTTTACAATCAAACCGCGAAAACCGTATATAGGCTTACTTGGTTACGCACATTCCATAACCCCGTTGCCGTCAGAATTGAAAAAACAGGTACACAATATATGTTGTATTGGAAAGTTTGCAACGGTGCTGGTGGATATAACCCTGGTAAATTAACTATCAATAAATCAAAAGAAATATCGGAACAGGAATGGAATATATTCATATCAAAATTACAAGCAGCACATTTCAATGATATCCCTGTAAAAGCTGACAACATAGGCTCTGATGGTTCAGAATGGATAATAGAAGGCATGGACGACAATCATTATCACATTGCATACAGATGGACTCCAAGAGGAACTGACTTTCAAAAATGTGGACTCTACCTGATAAAGCTAACAGGATTAAAAATTAAACCACATGATATATACTAAAATATACCTGAGGAATACATAAATGGCAAAAACTTAATAGCTTTTGCCATTCATCGCCCATGTCCCATAACTTATCGCCTGCCCTGTCCTGCCCATTTAGGAATGCCGTCTTTATCGCGTAGTTCCAAGGTCTTTGTCCCTTTCTTCACTTCTCTTGCTATTATCACCTGTTCGCCGTCTATAGTCACTTTTGAACCTTCTACCGTTACTTTATCCCCTTCTTTAAAAGTCATTCCCTGTTTCTCTATATACCATTGGGGGCCTACATGCACGGTCATTTTTTCAGATGCCGTTTGCACTACCAGGTGTATGCCTGTATTTCCACGTTTACCCATAGAGGCAGTTTCCACTTTTTCCACTGTACCTTTTATGGTAGTTACTGTTTTTGGGTCATAATTTCTCGTTCCCATTTTTTGCGCTACCGAAGTATTGCTGATAAAAAGCATAATTACTGCTACCAGGCTGAAGAATATTCTCATTTTTATTTTTTATGTAAAACTCAGCAGTGTAGTGGGAGGAAACAATGATATGCCTCAGTTTACCAAATGATTTGTATCAGTAAAGCGGCTAACGCTTTAACTTACTTTTTCTTCCATATATTTCTTCAGCAGTTCCAGCGTCACGTTCCAGTAAAAAGCAATGTGGTGGTATATGGCATCGGTAGGAAAGTTGGTGGCGGTAAATGTGAGTTCCGTACCGTTTCCTGTCTCTTTCAAAGTAAAACTGAATAGTGTATAACTGTCCGGCTCATCGGGCAGGTGCGAAAGGGAACTGAGATGCGTGTAGGCCAGTTGATGCGGCGGCTCGAACGTGACGACTGTGCCCAGGTTATCAAAAGGCTTTTTATATACCTGCCCGCGTATGTTGATGGGGCTGCCCGGCTGCCAATCGGTAATAATATCTACCGTGGCTTCCGACATCCATTGTTTCATTTGTACGGGTTCGGTAAGTGCAGCCCACACTGCCGGTGCAGCGGCATTTATTACTAATGTTTTGGCAAAAGTACGTTTCAACTATTTTTTATTTTCGGCAAGCGGGCCATGCTTTCTTTTTATCAGCGCCAGTATCATGAGCCCCATACCAATGCCCAGTAAAGACCCTTTATAGAAATCGGGCACAGGCGTATAATGCGACACTATGCCGAAAGTGGCAATGATAAAAACACCTATAAGAAACACCATACGGCTCTTTTTACTCATATTCGTTATTGTTTCCGGTTAGAAGGGTAAAAATAGGCATTCATAACGGCACCTGCTATCTCTTTTATTCTTTTAACAATGCTATCTAAAATATACCAACAGTATTTCCCGGAATTATATTAATTTTGTCAGGTAAACTAACAAGTTTTACTTACATTATATGCATATTGAATCCATAACCTCAGCATTAAGACAATCAGTATCCTCGCTGCACAAAATGCTGCGCAGGCAAACGGCAGAAGTAGCTGCTTACTCTATGACGGAACTGGAAACCATTGGCCTGCTGGCACGCAATAATAGTATGCTGCCCACCGAGCTGGCCACACGCACACGTATTACAACACAGTCTATGTCGCAGATACTGAAAAAGATGGAAGAGCAGGGCATTATAGAACGCACACCTTCTGAAGAAGATAAACGCAAGGTATACATCTCGCTTACCAAAGAGGGTAAAAAGCTGGTAGCCCACGTGCAATACAGTAAAGACATATACCTGGAAGAACTGATTGAAAGAATATTGACCACAAAAGAAAAAGAAATACTCGCCAAAGCCATACCCGTGCTTACCAAGCTGGCCACTACTCTGTAATATGCATCTTGAACCTAAAAATATATTCCGGGCATTCAAAAGCCGCAACTATACACTATTCTTTACCGGGCAGTTGTTTTCCCGCACAGGTATGTGGATGCAGCGCACAGCCGTTATCTGGGTCATATATACAATGACGCATTCTGCGCTTATGGTGGGCGTCACTACTTTTGCCGAGCAGTTTCCCTCTTTCCTGTTCTCACCCATGGGAGGTATTGCCGCCGACAGGCACAACCGCTACAAGGTGCTGATGATAACACAAATAGCCTCGGCACTGCAGGCTACGGCACTTGCAGCACTTTACTTCTTCAACATGCACCAGGTATGGATGATACTATCGCTCAGCGTATTGCTGGGCATCATCAATGCTTATGACGTGCCGGCACGGCAACCTATGGTGAACGATATAATAAACGATAAAAAAGACCTGCCCAATGCCATAGCCATGAACTCGACGATGAACAACCTTGCCCGGCTGATAGGGCCGGCAATGGCAGGCTTCATATTAGCCAAATATGGAGCGGGCAATTGCTTTGCGCTTAATGCCGTGAGTTTTATTGCTGTCATTGTATCGCTGGTAATGATGAAGCTGCCGAAGTATGAACCCTCCGCCACAAAGAAGAAAATGCTGGCCGATTTTTCAGACGGATTTACCTATGTACGGCGCACACCCGAAATAGGGCTTACCCTGCTGCTGCTCACTTTTGTATGCCTGCTGGTGGCCAGTTACAATACTTTATTGCCCGTATATGCCAAAGAGATATTTAACGGCGATGCCGCCACCTTTGGCTATATCAACGCCTTTATTGGTGCGGGGGCGCTCATTAATGCGGTGTACCTGGCGGCGCTCAACCCACGCACAAAACTGAAAAGGGTACTCTTTATCAATATGGTGCTGCTGGGCATAGGTTTGATATTATTCTCGCACATGACCTACTTCCCGGCAGCTATGTTGCTGGCTATGATTTGCGGTTTCGGCACTATGTCGGTCATTCCTATTTGCAACACCATCATACAGGTAGCCTCTGCACCCGAAATGCGCGGGCGTGCCATCAGCTTTTTTGCCATGGCTGCATTTGGTATGCTGCCCACAGGCAGCCTGCTGGTAGGCTGGGTATCGCAGTGGCTGGGGGCAGAAAACAGCATACTGGTACAGGGCATCATCTCTATTGTACTGGCACTGGCGTTTTTCAACTTCCTGTGGTATGGAGGCAAACAACAGGTGGTACGCGCTAAAAAGATAAAAGCTGAACGCCTGCAACACTCACTTAAATAAAAATATGGAACAGAAAAAAGCATTGCTGGTGATGGACATGCAAAAAGGCATTTTACAAAACCTGCCACAGGCAGAAAGCTTTGTACCACATGTAGCCAAAGCAATTGATAAGGCCCGTAAAAACCATATACCGGTCATATACGTGGTACTGTCATTTCGCCCCGGCCTGCCTGAAATAAATGACAACAACAGGCGGTTCAGCGCCTACAGGGAAAGGCTTACAGGGGTAAATATGGATATATTCTCGCAAATACACGAGGCCATTGCCCCGCAGCCGGAAGATGTTGTAACAACCAAAAAACGGGTAAGCGCCTTCACCGGCAACGACCTGGAGCTGGTACTTCGCTCACGCGGCATTACCCATCTTATATTAACAGGCATCGCTACCAGCGGCATTGTGCTTTCTACCTTTTGCGAGGCGGCAGATAAGGACTATTCCCTTACTGTACTCTCTGATGCCTGCGCCGACGGGGATGAAGAGATGCACCGGGTACTAACCACCAAATATTTTCCGCGGCAGGCCGATGTGGTGAGCGTGGATGAATGGATATAGCTATATAAACAACATTTTGCCCGTTACCCGCCAAACACTGCTAATTTATTTGTCATATTCCGTTAAAAAAAAGTGAAAGCGCCTGCCTTTGGCATGGCGATTGCCGTCTTTTAGTATATGAGATACCTGTTAGTGCTGATAGTGATGATGACGGCGATACTGCCGGGAAGAAAAGTGTATGCACAGGCAGCAGACGATACGGCACTTATGGTCATGCTGGACAGGGTGGATGTAACGGCGGAAAGGAAATGGGAGAATGACACAGTGCGCTATCATTACAACCAGACCAAATATTATGTGAAGACCATACTGCCCTACCTGAATGCAGCCACTAAGCTCTTTAAAGAACTGGATGCCAAGGTAAACGACCCAAATATAAACCGCAGGGAACGCAGGGCTTTTGTGAACGCAAAGGAAGATGAACTGCGCGATAACTTTGAGAAAGAAGTAAAGAGACTGAACGAGACTCAGGGCGTACTGCTGGTGAAACTAATAGGCCGCCAAACGGGGGTGAATATTTACAGCATGCTGAATGAATTTAAAAACCCTTTCACGGCTCTGCGCTGGCAAACATGGGCAAGGCTGAACGGCTTTAACCTGAACCGTAAGTACGAGCCTGATGATGAGCCTATGCTGGAGCATATTATGGCAAGCTTGGGTTATCCCCTGCCGCCCTTCTACCCGCAAAGCGAAACTGCTGCACACTGGCAGCCCTGATAAATAATATTCTGCCTGTACAGGCATCGGCAAATATGTGTGTTTCTTTTACGTTGTAAACGCCCGGTCTGGATAACCGGGCGTTTCTTTTATTAAAACCTGTACACCGCTACTATCACTGACAGCACCAGCAGGCCTGCAACCAGGGGCAATACTTTAAATTCTTTTCGATGGTAGTGTACGCCTATGGCGCCTACCATCACAATACCCGTACCAACGGCAGCCCATGCTGTGAGCGAGGGCATTATGTTGAGCGCTACCGGCAATATCAGCCCTGCTACGGCCAACAGTTCCACCACGCCCAATACCCGTATAGGCAGCAGGGGTTTGCCCGGTTCAAAATGCATTTGTTCCTCTAAAGTTTTTCTCGATGCAAATGCCTTCTTTCCTCCTGCCATAGCAAACATACCGGCAATGGCAATCTGCATAATCCATAATACTGTATTCATATCTTATTTGTTTAGGGTATGCAAATTGCCTAACTTTGGTATACAATAGTAACTACTATACTTTAGTATACCGGTATACTGCAATATATCACACGCTATATGGGACATAACAAACAGGAATGCAATAAAAGGCTTTTGCCCGTGCGCGATACGCTGGAGGTGCTGAACGGCAAGTGGAAAATACTGATACTGATAGCCCTGATGCACAGCGACAGCCGCCGCTTCAAAGAGCTGCAAAAGCAGGTAGACGGCATTACGGCACGTATGCTATCGAAAGAATTGAAGGAACTGGAAATGAACGAGTTGGTGAAGCGCACGGTGTACGACAGTACCCCGGTAACGGTAGAGTACGAGGCCACACCCTATGCCCGCACCCTGCTGCCCGTGCTGGATGCTATGTATAAATGGGGCAGCCAGCACCGCAGGCGCATCATCACCACGCAGTAGACTTGCTTTACTTCTTATCACCTCCGGTACCAAGAAAACCGATAACAGCTTTATTGAACTTATCGTTCTCTTCTATAAAGGGGAAATGGCCTGACTTATTGAAAAGTACCAGTTGCGCATTGCCAAGGCTTTGCTGTAGCTTCTGGTCGGCCTGCAGCACAATGTTATCGGCCATGCCGTGTATAATGAGCACTGGCATTTTCAGCTCCGGCATCAGGGGATAATAATTCTTATCATAAGCTTTATTATCGCTCATCAGGCCTTTCATACTCACCATGCTCGACTGCAAAAAATTATCGGGCAAGTGCAGTTCCAGGAATTTCATATTGGCCGTATCATAAAAACCGCTTTTGAAGTTAAGCATCATCAATTCTTTGATAACGCCAAGGTCGCCCTTCATAAATTTTTCGCTGTGGGTCAGTTCTTTAAACTGCTGCTTGTCTTCGCTGGTTACTTTGCTTGCCATCAGCGCCGATTGCAGGCTGTCAAATCCATGGCTCATAACGATAGGGTCGCTCAATACCATTTTCTTCACCCTGTCGGGGTGCTCCATGGCATACAGCAGGGCCAGCTTACAACCCCATGAATGCGCCAGTATATTAACCGAATCGAGGCCAAATGCCTGCCGTACACCGTCAATATCTTCTACCATAGTGCCCCAGCTCATTTCATTACTATCAACCATAGCCGATTTACCGGCTGCGCGCTGGTCGAAGAAGATGAGCTTGTAGGCATGTGCCAGCGGCATAAGATGGGGCAAAAAGTATTCGTGGTTCCAGGTGGGGCCGCCGTGTATGATGAGCAGGGGCTCGCCCTCGCCTATTACTTTACAATACAGCTTTGTACCATTCACTTCCTTCATTCCTTCCCACTCCTTTACTTCGGCCTGTGCCAGGGCAGCTACCGTACAGTGAACTGCCAGTAATAATAATAATGCGATACGGTATAATGCTTTCCTGTTCATATTAAGTTTTACTATAGATGCGGGGCTAAATTAAGGCATTTGCCAAAGAATGTAGCAAATATGGGCTGCGTTATGAAATGAATAACATAGCGGCTTCAATCGTTGTATACTCACCGTTACGCCTCTTTTTCTATGGCACGGATTTTTGATAACCTATCCTGTGTCGGTACTATAAGGGAACAGCAACCAAAGAGATTCAAACGGAGGTGTTTACCTGTTGGGCGGCAGTGCAAGGATATGTTTATATAATAACAGGATTTTGATATGAGAATAGCACAGGTACCACCGCTTTACGAATCTACTCCGCCACGGCTGTACGGCGGCACGGAACGTATTGTTTCTTACCTGACCGAAGAGTTGGTAAACATGGGACACGATGTAACTATCTTCGGTACAGGCGATTCTGTAACCCGTGCCAAGCTGTTTGAAATATGCAGGGAAGGGCTGCGGCTCAACCCAAAACATATTGACCCTTTCGCATGGCATATATACCAGTTGCAATGTGTGCTGGAACTGGCGCATGAGTTCGATATTATCCACTTTCACAACGATTACCTGCATTTTCCTTTTTCGAAACATGCAGGCTATGCCCACATCACCACCTTGCATGGCCGGCTTGATCTTGACGACCTGAAGCCTGTATATAGCAAATTCCCGGATATACCCGTAGTGTCTATATCTGATGCACAAAGGGAACCGCTGCCGCAGGCAGGCTGGACGTCAACTATATACCACGGCCTGCCCCGCGATATGTATATGCAGGGCACGGGAGAAGGGGGTTACCTGGCATTCCTAGGGCGCATATCGCCTGAAAAACGCCCCGACCGTGCCATAGAAATAGCTAAAAAGACGGGCATACCACTAAAGATAGCCGCCAAGATAGACAAGGTAGACCGCGAGTATTTTGAAACGGTAATTAAACCTATGATGGATACCCCGCTGGTGGAATATATAGATGAGATAACAGACAAGCAAAAAGCTGAATTCCTGGGCAATGCGCGGGCACTCCTGTTCCCAATCGACTGGCCGGAACCTTTCGGGATGGTAATGATAGAGGCGATAGCCAACGGTACACCGGTCATCGCTTTCAACTGCGGTTCGGTACCCGAAGTAATAGACCATGGGCAAACGGGATTTGTGGTAAATAGTATAGAGGAAGCAATAGCAGCAGTAAAAGGGCTTGACGACTTTGACCGCAGGCAGTGCCGCCAGGTATTCGAGCAGCGGTTCACTGCCGGAACAATGGCAGCAAAATATCTGAATGTATACCAGCACCTGGCCGATAAAGCACATAAAAAAGCCGGAGATATGGTTAACGGTAAAATAAAGACTGACAATCAATATCTTCTTGCCGGGTGATACAAACAACGAAATGGTATGAGCGATATTATCCAGCTTGAGAATAAATACTATATCTCGGTCAACTCTACTTATACCGATGACCGTACAAAGGTGCTGAACCATGCCGACACCTTCGGCATTTTTGACCGCTGGGGGAATATAAGGCAACTGGGCGAGGAGGTTCAGGGCATTTACCATTTCGGCATGCGCTTCATCAACGACCTGCAACTGCGTATACAAGGCGAAAGGCCATTGCTGCTCAGTTCTTCTGTAAAGGAAGAAAACGAAATACTTTCCGTTGACCTGACCAACCCTTCTTTCAAAGACATCCACAAAAAGCATATTGCCAAGGATACGATTTACATAGGCCGCAGTAAATTTCTCAGGAATGGCTGCTGTTACGAAGAAATAAGGCTCAGCAACTATGGCAATGAAACCTGCGAGTTTGAGCTGACACTATCCCTGCATGCCGATTTTAAAGACATCTTCGAGATACGGGGCATGAAAAGGGATAAAAGGGGCGAGGTGTATAAAATAGCCCACCAGCCCGACAATGTGCTGCGTATCAGTTACCTGGGCCTCGACGATGTGAAGCGGCGAACGGAAGCAAGATTTTCCATACAACCCTCAGGGTGGATAAAGTCGAGCACTGCTATCTTCAGGATAAAGCTGGGGCCGCACGAGCAAAAGAATTTCGACTACACCCTGCTCTTTTTAACCGGCGATGAACAAAAAGAAAATAAAGGCTATACCGAAACACGGCTCCTGCTGGAACAGGAGCTTAAGGAATCTGCTGGTATTATTTCAAAGCTTACCACATCCAACGAGATGTTCAACCAGTGGGTAGACCGTTCCCAGTTCGACCTGCTATCACTGGTGGCAGAGACACGCTATGGCAAATACCCCTACGCGGGTGTGCCCTGGTACAATACTCCTTTTGGACGCGACGGTATCATCACCGCCCTGCAAACCCTGTGGGTAGCGCCTGCCATAGCCCGCGATGTGCTGTGGCACCTGGCACAAACGCAGGCAACTGAAGAGAATGCGTTTCGCGATGCGGAGCCGGGTAAAATCATCCACGAAATACGCGGGGGCGAAATGGTAACACTGGGCGAAATACCGTTTCAGCAGTATTATGGCTCGGTAGATGCTACTCCTTTGTTCCTAGTGCTGGCAGGGGCGTATTACAAACGCACCAGCGACTTGAATTTTATTAAAAAGATATGGGGACATATAGAAGCGGCGCTGGACTGGATAGATGTATACGGCGATACCGATGGCGACGGTTTTACAGACTACAAACACAAAAGCGAGAACGGGCTGACCAACCAGGGCTGGAAGGATTCCTTCGATAGTATATCTTACGAAAACGGCGAGCTGGCCATACCGCCCATTGCGCTGTGCGAGGTGCAGGGCTATGTGTACGATGCCAAAATGCAGGCGGCTATGCTGGCTGCCCTGCTGGGAAAAGCGGATATAGCCGATAAACTGCGGGCCGAAGCGGCAGCATTAAAAAAGCATTTCAACGAAAAATTCTGGGACGAAGAACTGCAAAGCTATGTGCTGGCGCTCGACGGGCATGGGAAGGCCTGCCGGGTAGCGGCTTCGAACGCGGGGCACTGCCTGTTTTCGGGCATAGCCGATGCGGAAAAGGCCGCTAAGGTGGCGCAGCGCCTGATGCAGGACGACATGTACTCGGGCTGGGGGGTGCGCACGCTGGGCACGAAGGAGGTGCGGTACAACCCCATGTCTTACCACAATGGTTCGGTATGGCCACACGATGTGGCAATCATTGCCCGCGGCTTTGCACGCTACGGTTTTCAAAAGCAGGTGATGCAGTTGACCACTGTTTTGTTCAATGCATCGCAGTTTATAGAGCTGCAACGCCTGCCCGAACTGTTTTGCGGCTTTGACCGTCGCAGGAGCGAAGGGCCTACAGAATACCCCGTTGCCTGCTCGCCGCAGGCATGGGCAGTAGGCGCGGCTTTCATGCTGCTGGAGGGCTGCCTGAATATTGATATAAACGCAGACCGGAAGACGGTATATTTTCACCGCCCGGTGCTGCCCGACGATATCGATTACCTGCAAATCGAAGGGCTGCAACTGGGCGGTGGCTATGCTACCATTGAGCTGCGCAAAGTGAACCGCACTATCGGCATTGAAGTAATTGAATGCCCCGAAGGCTGGACGGTGGAACAGATGCCCTAGCATCATTCACATAGTAGGTTTAGACGGCCGCAAGGGTTAGTGCGCGCTTGTGTCAAGGGCAATCAGTTATTTATTTTTTGGCTTATACTAGCGCAAGAACTAGCGCAGCGCTCTTGTGTCAATTGAATCAGCCGGACGCTGTCGGGTATTTGGAAAGATGTAGATGGGAATGCTATTCTGCTGTCGATATATCATTTGCAGCAGTATTTCTATTTCCGGACAGCGGCTGGCTGTTTACTCAAGTCACAAAAGCGCTACGCTAGTTCTTGCGCCGGTATCGTTTTCCCTTATTGTCCTTCGACATCCCTCTCCGCTCCCTTCTAAGGGAGAACTAATTTTTTATTATCACCCCTCCACCCATTTCCTGAATGATGCAGCTTTTTCTTTGCTGATGACCACCTCGGGAGAGGGGTTGATTTTCAGCTTCAGAAATATGCGGGCGGTTTCATCGCTGTGCATGCTTTCTATGCAGCTCAGGGGGATAATGTACTGGCGGTTGGCGCGGTAAAACATGGCCGGGTCAAGCAGTTCCTCTATCTCGTCGAGCGAACGGAAGTCAGTAATGTACCGCTTGCCGTCTTTGTGTACCAGGTAAATGATCTCTTCCTTTACAAAATAGGCTATATCGCCCACAGGTACCAGTACTATATTGCGCCCCAAGTGGGCGGTAAAGCGTTCTTTATATTTATTGCCGTTCTTAAAATCGTTGAACAGCTCGCCTATCTGTTGCAAATAAATATCATTGCTGAATTTGGACTGCAGCAGGTGAAATTTATCAAAAGCGGCCTTCAGCTCTTTCTTATCCACAGGTTTCAGCAGGTAATCTATTCCATTAACCTTAAAAGCGCGTATAGCATACTCATTAAAAGCGGTAGTAAATATAATAGGGCTGGCAATTTTGCGCTGTGTAAACACATCGAGGCTGATGCCATCGGCCAGTTGTATGTCTGATATCACCAGGTCGGGCGTATAGGCATCCAGCACTTCACGGGCTTCTTTTACGGTAGCTATAGGGCCTTCAATTTCTGCACCGGGCTCCATCTGCTTCACCAGTTTTATCAGGCTCTCTGCCACCAGGTGCTCATCTTCCAAAACAAGTATTTTCATATATCGCTTCGTTTATAAGAGGGGTATTTTAATGGTATAATATTCTTCTGTATCTTCTATATATATTTTCTTATGGGTAAGATAGCTGTATAGCTTTTTTAGCTGTACGATGCCTTGCCCGTTCGAGCTGTCTATTTGTTTTTTCAGTTGCTTGTTGTTGCTGATGTTCAGGTAACCATTCTCATCACGCATAGTTATCTTCAGCGGAGAAGCTGCCTGTACCACATTATGCTTGATAGCATTGTCAATAATCATTTGCAGGGTTATCATCACAATTCCCTTTTCGGCAGCATAGGATGTAATGTTTTGCTCTATAGCCAACCCTTTGCCATAACGTATTTCCAGCAATTCTATATAGTGACTGATGAAATCCAGTTCTTCTTCGAGGCTTACCACTTCATTCTCCTTATGCTGCAATACATAGCGGTACACTTTAGACATGTGCCTTACGAAGTCCGATGCAAGGTCCGGGTTGGTATGTATGAGACCGTCGAGCGAGGTAAGCATATTGAACAGGTAATGCGGGTTCACCTGGTTCTTCAGCTGGTGGTATTGCAGGTTGAAGGTTTCGCGCTCCAGCTCTGCCGTCTGTATCTCCAGCGCAGCTTTTTCTTCTACTGACGTTTGCCAGTTGGTATAAAAATACCCTGCATAAAACGTAAAGTTGAACAGGAACACCACAATTACAAACAGCATAATCGTGATTCCGATAAACTGTTTATTGATGTACGGCGGCATATACGGCCGCCCCAGCACCAGCAGCGCAAATACCACGGGCGAAAGGATGATGAGCGTAAGCATAGATTGTATGAACATGCGCTTCATAGGGCCATGCTCAAACGATATATTGCGCTCCAGTACAGAGTTGAGCCAGCGTATCAGTTGCCAGATACCAATCAGTGTGCCGACCTGAAAAAAGAAAGCTCCTACATGCTCCCACCATGCCCACTCTGGTATCAGGTACAGGCGCAACAGGGCCGTACACCCTGCAAACAGGGTAATAAGGAAATAAGGGGTAAACCTTTTTTGAAGGTTGTTAATCTTTCTTTGCTGCGGGCTGGCCAATGCTGTACAATTAATGTTCTTCACAAAATACAAATATTACTACACGGTTATACAACAATACTACCTATGGGTAGGGTGAATGCCAATGATTTTCCCGTCCTGCATTTCTACAATACGGTCGCCGCCGTTGGCAAAATCCGGGTCGTGCGTTACGGTAATGATGGTCTGGTTATTTTCGTGTGAGAGGCGGCGGAAGATATCAAACACCATTTGCGAATTCGCTTTGTCGAGGTTTCCCGTAGGCTCATCACCCATAATGATGTCGGGGTCGTTGACAAGGGCGCGGGCAATGGCCACACGCTGCTGCTGCCCGCCCGAAAGGCGCGAGGCATGCTTGTTGGCATATTCATCCATACCTACCAGGCGCAGTTTTTCTATAGCGCGGTGTTCTATCTCATCGTCTTTATACCTGCCCAGCTTTTGTGCAGGCAGCATTACATTTTTCAGTGCCGTAAACTCCGGCAGCAGGTAGTGGAACTGGAACACGAAACCGAGGTGTTTATTGCGGAAAGCCGCCAGTTCGTTTTGTTTTTTCCCGGTCACACGTTCCCCCCTTATCTCCATAGTACCCTCGTAATCGGTATCCATAGTGGAGAGGATATAAAGCAGGGTACTTTTGCCGCAGCCCGACTTACCGACAATAGACAGGAACTCTCCCTGCTGCACCTCAAAGCTCAGGCCTTTCAGCACCTGGAACTTATCGGGCTGGTAAAAGTATTTGATAATATTTTCTGCTTTCAGTACGGTTGCCATATCACTGCTTGTTTAGCCCCTGATGATTTCCACAGGGTCGATTTTGGATGCACGTTTGGAGGGAAAGTACCCCGCGAACAGCGTAGTTAAAAAACCAAAGAACACACCAAAGAAATAATGCAAAGGTTTAAAGTTGACAGGGAAGGTGTCCATACGGATGAAGGTACCCGCAGGGAATGGCGTGATAGATAGCAGGTAACTGACAAAGAAGCCGATGAGCAGGCCCAGCAGGCCACCGCTTACACCTATCATCAGCGACTGCAGCAGGAAGATAGCGGTAATGTCATTGCCCTGGAAGCCAGTAGCCTTCAGTATGGCAATGTCCTTCATCTTGTTGATGATATTCATGTTCATGATGTTGTAGATGCCGAAGCCTGCAACGGTAAGCAGGGTGACGCATACTACCGTGGTTAGAATAGTACGGATTTTATCACCCGCAAGAAGAGATGCATTAGCAGTCTCCCAATCTTCGATATACACATCGGTTAGCTGGTTTTCCAGTTTTTCTTTGAATGCCTTTGCCCCGCGTACGTCTTTAAGCCTGATGTTGAGGTCAGTAACATAAGAGGGGTCTTTCTGCAATATCTTCTGCACAGTAGCCAGTGTGGCATAGCTGCGGCCTTCGTCCATGGCAGTAATGCCAAATGAAAAGATACCTACTACTTTCAGCGTAATGGTGTTGCCCTCCGGGGTGGTCACACTCACGCGGTCACCTACGGTCACACCCATCTTCTCGGCAAGACCCCTTCCCATAACAATTACGTCCGAGCCTTTCAGCAGGTCGTACAGGTTGCCGGCATCCATACGCTCGCCCAGTTTGAAAAGCCTGTCCTGTGCCTTCACATCTATACCAAACACATTGCCGGGTATCTGCACCGGCCCATTGTTGTAAAACACCTGTGATGACACCTGCGGGGCCACGCCCGCTACTTCGGGCATTTCCTTTATGCGGTCCATCAGCATCATGCCGTTCTTTATCTTGGGTAAGTCATTTTTGGGCTTCTGGTGTTTTACAACGTACCAGTGGCTATCATCATCCGGTTTGTTTTCTGCTATTATTTTTTTCTTTTCTATCTCTATAGGTTTGTAGATGCGGACGTGGGGCGTATTGTCCATCGCCATATCGTCCAGGAACTTGTTCACGCCGGTCATAAAGCTGATCATAATAATAAACATGGATATACCGAACGTTACCCCCAACATGGCTATTACGCTCTGCTTGGGCTTGGTAACGAGGTGCGTGAACGCTATTTGAAAAGCTAATTTCCAGTTCATTATTTTTCCATTATGATGGTTGCCGATTTATCGATACCGCCGGTTACTTCCACCCACTGGTCGTCTTCAATCCCTTTGGTTATTTTCACCTTCTTTGTCTCCTTGCCGTCCTTCACTTCCACGCTGTCGCCTTTCAGCAGAGCCGCCTTAGGTATCGCCATCACCTGTTTATTCTCTGCTACTACTATGTTGGCTTCCAGGTTCAGGCCGTACATACTTACCGGCACCGGCTCGTCCAGCACAGCATCTACCCGGAATGACTGCTCTACCTTGCTGAGGTAGGGATATACTTTCTGTATATGTGCCTTGAATATTTTATCAGGGTAGGCATCCATCGTTATCAGTACTTTCTGCCCTTCATGTACTTTAAACAGGTCGTCTTCGTCTACCATCAGCTTTGCATACATGATGCCCGCGCCTATCAGGGCTATGGGCTGTGCAGGTGTTATCAGGTCGCCTTCTTTTTTATATACATCGTACACTACCCCGTTCACAAAGCTTTTCAGGTTGCCCACTCCTGATGTGGCCCTTGCAATGGCCAGTTGGTTTTGCGCCTGCTGCAACTGTATATCGCCGGCCAGTTCCTGCTGCTGGTATTGCTGCTGCAAATTGTGATAATCCTTCAGCGAGCTTTGGTATTGCAGGTAATATTTTTCGTAATTGCTTTGTGAAATAGCATTCTGCTCATACAGGTTTTTGTAGCGCATATAATTGAGGCTGTCCTGCTGCATTCTAATGCGGGCCACTTCTATTTTCCCTTTCAGCTCGCGCAACATGGGGGCATTGTCGCTTACAGTAGGCAGGGTACGCTGCACCAGCTCCCTGGCACCTTGCTCCTGTGCCTGCCGCACATCGCTGTTTACCGAAAATAGCATTTGCCCCTCATGCACGGTATCTCCTTCTTTTACAAAGGCCTTTACCAGGTAGCCGTCTACGCTGGAGAGTACTTTATACTCCTGCTCAGGCACCAGCGTACCCGATGCATACACAGCGGCAGTAAGCGTTTTGGGCTGCAGGTGTATTTCTTCGGTACTGCTTTTGCAGCCTGTAGCGGCAATGGCTAGTATGAGCCAGGAAAATTGTCGCTTCATGTGGTTAAAAATTTTGAGTGCTTAACAGATGATATAATATGCCGTCGGCGAGGTTCTGGAGCTGGTCCATACGTGCCCTGTTGTATTCCATGAATATATTGTTGAACTCATCAAATTCCATCACCCCCTCTTTCAGGTCGAGGCGGGCGATACGCAGGTTATCCCTTGCCGATGCTACTTTTGCTTCCAGCACATCCCTCTTGTTATAGGCTGCCATGTACTGCTGGAACCAATCACTTTGCTGCTGTGTGAGTGTGGCCCGGGTGCGCTCCACTTCCAGTTTTGCAGATTCGAGCTGCATCATGCTTTTGCGGCGCAGGGCACGGTAGTAATTGCCCTGTGTCAACGGTATGTCAAGACGCAGGCCAATGTTGGCCACATCAAATTCCACGTTGTTACTGCCGCCATCCAGCTTGCTTTGCATATTATAAGCATAGCGGCCATTGAGGGCAAGGCGGGGGAAGGCCCCTTGCCTGCTTTCTTTCAGTGATATTTCCGCAACACGTTGCTTCATCGCAGCCTCCTGCCAGGCCGGGCGGTTGGCAATATCGGCCGGGGTACTCAGTACCGGCCACCTGAAACCATCAAGCGAATCGCGGAGAACTACTGTTTCCCGGGCAGAAAGCAGGGACTGTAAATTATTGAGCGCCTGTTGCAGGGCCTTATTATAGCTGATGCCTGAAGCGCGCACATCCAGTTGCAGGTTTACTGAGCGGTTATAATCGGCAGGATTGAGTACCCCGGCTTTATTGCGCTCATCCATGATGCGGAGCAGTTCATCGGCCACAGCCCGGTTTTCATCATTCAGCCGCAGTACTTCACGCGTCACCAGTACCTGGTAGTATGCCTGTACCAGTTGTATATGGTAATTTTCGAGGGCTGTTTTGCTGCTCCACTGTGCCTGTTCATACTGTGCTTTCACCCTTGAAAGCTGCGCCCATTTTTCCAGGTTAACCACCGGCATACTGAACTCGGCACCCGCGGCAAATATATAAGGCAGGCCAAATTGTGCTTTAATATAGGTGCCGGGCTTGCCCCCTATCACCTCGGCCGGTATTACCTGCGATGCGATGATGGGATAATAATCGCCTGTTGCAAAGGCGTTTACTTTCGGATAAAGTGTTGAGGCCTGCAATTGTACGTCTTGCCGGGCTATCCTGGGCTGTAACTGCGCCTGTTGGGCTGCTGCGCCGTATTTATCGGCATACTGCAGCATATCCTGCAAGCCACTAAACTGTACCTGCGCCACCGCCATCGCCGGAAACATCAACAAACAAAACCATATATTCTTTAACCGCATGCCGATGATTTTATCTTCAATACAAAGAGAACACAATAACCGTGCTTATACAAACGCAATGCAGCCAAACGGAAAAATGCCACAGGGAAGCGGAATATGGCTCTATATAAAAATAGAAAACGGGGCTATATCTTTAGCCACGAATAAAATATGCCGCGGGAAAAACTGAAATATTATACGGAGCTGGACGGATTACGCGGGTTTGCCGCCCTTACCATATTCTTCTTTCATTTTCTTCACGGACAGCGGCTTGAAGGGGTACTGCCGTCAATGGCCATGAAACTTGTGTCTTTCGGACCTACAATGGCCAATATGTTTTTCGTGTTATCAGGGTTCCTGATCACACAGATACTCCTCTCTGCCAAAGGTGGCGATAAGTACTTTTCCCGCTACTATGCCAAACGTATACTCCGCATATTCCCGTTGTATTACCTGGCTTTGCTGATTTATTTTTTCGGGCTGCCGTTATTGTACAGCCGTCCTATACCGTTGTGGAATGTGCAGTGGTACAACTGGGTACACCTGCAAAACATGCCGCTAACCTTTAATTGGCATTATGCCGGGCCAAAATACCTATGGTCGCTGGCAGTAGAAGAGCATTTTTACCTGTTATGGCCGCTACTGGTATTCTGGTGCAATAAAAAACAGCTAATCGCCTGTTGCAGCGCTTTCTTCATCGGCGCACTCATTTCAAGGATCATACTGGCGCATTATAATTACCCGGTATTCTATTTTACTTTAACCACCGTGGATGCCCTTTCCATCGGCGCCATAGCGGGTATACTCAATTACCATAAAGATTTGCCACGGTACCGCCGGTATATAAAATTTACCGCCATTGCAGCGGGAATACCTGCCGTTGTACTATGGCTGCTGTTTTTCGGAACCACAAACAATGCTTTTCACATCTTCATGCCGGTTGTCATCAACGTATTTTATGCTGCAGCCCTGTGCACGATTGTGCAATCGGGCGACGGCCACCCTGTAAAAAAGTTGCTGCAAACACGCACGCTGGTATTTGCAGGCACCGTCAGCTATGGCTTTTTTATATTTCACCCGCTGTGTATCTCGTTTACGCACCGGGTTTTACATCATTATCCTATGTACCTGCAGCTCGTGGTATCGCTGATTGCATCCATTACTGTTGCCACAGCCAGCTATTTTTTGTTTGAAAAGAAATTTTTGCAGTTGAAGAAGTATCTCTGAAATGGTACTTAAGCGACAAAATTAATTTTAAGGACTTTTTTATTGCTATTTAAAAGGTATGTTAAAATACCGGTAAGCTGTTGTATATTACCCTTTGTATAACAATGCTGCAGCCTGTTTTTCAATAATTTTGCGGTATGAGAATATTGCTACTTTGTATGCTTACTATGTTGTTGCACCTGCCGGTAAATGCACAGGCGGGAGATGGCCGCAATCGCTACCCTATGGTAGATACAAAGCCGCGCTTCAACGGCGACTTAAACGCCTACATTGCCAGCAACCTGCGCCTGCCGCAGGAAAACCGCCGCAATGGCGGCCGTGTGGTGGTTGAGTTCCTGATAGATACCATGGGCCGCATCAGCAACGTGTACATCATGCGTACCAATTGTAAAAAATCGCTCACACCGTTGGAAAAAGAAGTAATGCGTGTTGTTAGGATAATGCCCCCCTGGATACCGGGCAGGCTCAATGGCCGTAAAGTAGCCGTAAAGTATTCTTTGCCTGTCAATATCAGGTAATCCCGTTTTTATATTCGCCGCTTTTTTCAATTGCCCTTTGTAGCTGGGCATCATCACCAGCCAGTATAGACTGCCCTTCCGGGTAAACAAACAGTAGCAATATACGGCTTCCGTCTATATAAGGTTCGTATGCGGCACTATATACAGCATAATCCCTGCCATTATCGTACTCCTCCTTATCAATTATATGTACGCCGTTATATGTTGCAGCCTTAACTATGTCAGCCACCCCCGCCCCGGGGAAAACTACCGCTATGGCAAACTGGAGATCATTCATGATTCATAAGTATCCCTTTCTTCGTTCTATGTTATCTGTCGCACACCCTGCCCTACAGCATCATACCTACAAAGGTCTCAATAAAACCCAATCCTGTAAAGGTTTTCAAAGGACGTTAACATCTGATTAACAAATATATTTTGTTGAATTTATGAAAGAAATTCATTCTCAGCTTTAACGGTCATAATGAATGTAACAAACGGAAGTATCTTTGGCGCTACGTAGTTACTCTACCTGGTAATTTAAGTGCCCGTCTTACCGGTTTGCGTTTGTATAATGCTTTTTATAGCTTTAGCAATACCTATAATATATTGTTTTACACTTTTTAATCTTCCGCTATTATGTTTATAGGTCATTTCGGCATCGGCCTCGCTGCAAAAAAAACGGCTCCAAAAGTTTCTCTCGGTACGCTGTTCTTTGCAGCACAATTACTGGATTTACTATGGCCTGCTTTCGTTCTGTTGGGCTGGGAGCATTTTACTATTGAGCCGGGTATTACAAAAATGGCTCCGCTGAACTTTACCGATTATCCTTTATCGCACAGCTTGCTGATGTCTTGTGTGTGGGGGCTATTGGCAGGACTGGCCTACTATTTCATTAAACGCAACAGAAAGGGAGCTGTAATTATAGCGCTGTGTGTCATCTCTCACTGGGTGCTCGACCTGCTGGTACACCGCCCTGACCTGCCTTTATATCCTGGCGGACCACTAATTGGCTTCGGCTTATGGAATATGCCGGCAACTGCAATAATCATAGAGGCACTGGTATTTCTCGCAGGCCTTATTCTTTACCTGCAGGCTACCGTAGCCAGAAACTTATGGGGCAAGTTCGTTTTCTGGATATTAATACTATTCCTTGTATTGATACATGTGGGCAATTTGTTTAGCCCGCCGCCCACAAATGTAAAAGCCGTGGCATGGGCTGCGATGAGCCAGTGGATTATTGTTTTGTGGGCATACTGGGCAGATTATAACCGAACTGCAAGGCAGGCGAACAATTAACCCGCCTGCATACCATTATATACACACCGGCTACACGCTAAAATATTCCCTGTACCAGTTTGTCTCATGGTGGTCAATAGCAGCAGGGTTGATGATGTGTGCAGGGTCGAGTTTAGAGTAAAGTATCTCCAGCGATGCATAATCGCGCTGGCTGATAACATTAAAACCTGCACGCATCAGTTGGGCCGCTGCCACACCCGCACCTATCCGGTATGCTTTGTTTTCCGCAAAGCGGTTACCATCATATATCACCTGGCTGCCGCATGCGGCGCTTATATCCATCATCACAGCAAGTTCTATGTCGTTTTCGCGGGCTATTTCCAGCATTTTCTCCGATGCACGTATCATGCCCGCGCTCCAGTCAATCCCGGTTTCGGTCAGCACCCTGGCCTTCCCATCCAGCACATCCATGCCCGTACCACCGTGTATATCGCACATCTGGCGCGGCGAGCCGAAAGAAAAATCTTCAGGGCAAAATTTTACCAGCCGAACAGTATCATACTGCATCAGTTTCAGCACGGAAGGGTACTCACCATTGGCAGTGCCATCATAGCCGCAGGTAATACCCGTAAGGCAGGCGCTCACCAACACCCGCAGCGGGTTGGCAGCAGTAGGCGTGCGTAGTTGTCGCAGGTAATCTCTATCAGTCATAAGCGAGCTGGATTGATTGCACTGAATTAGTGTACAATATAAAAAAAAGCTATCTCATCGCTCTCTATTTTTTATACCTGTTCCTGTATTCAACGGGGGTAAGACCTGTTATTTTTTTAAATAGCTGCCTGAAAGCCTGTGCATCAGAATACCCCACATCCAACATTATTTCATCAACATTCTTACGACCTGTTTCCAGAGCTTTTTTGCTCGCTTCTATCCTTATTTTCTGTAGGTATTCAAGCACGGTGCAGTGTGTTGCTTTTTTAAACCTTCGCTCAAAAGTCCTGCGCGTAAGGAATAATTGCTGAGAAAGGCTTTCGACAGTAATCTTTTCATGATAGTTGAATTCAATAAACTCTTGTGCCGTCAATATTTCCTTATCATCATGCTCTTTCAAGCCATTGAATATAACAAACGGTGTCTGCGCCAATTTATCAAGACTGACTACGAAATGTTTGGCTACAAGTATGGCCATTTCACGCCCCAGGTATTTTTCTACCAGGAATAAAAGCAGGTTCCAGTAAGCATTGCTGCCTCCGCTTGAATATACCCCATTTTGCTCTACAATAACTTTTTCATCAACCAATATAACATCGGGATAATAATATCTAAACTCGTTGGCATAGTTCCAGTGCGTAGTGCATTTCTTACCTTTTAATAAACCGGAGAATGCCAGCATAAATGCACCTGTACACAACGATGCTATTTCCGCATTCTTTTTATATTGTTTAATAACCCAATCAATAAAAAAACGATTGTAATGGCTGCTGCTCAGCATATCGCCCCTCAGAGCAGGTATGACTACAAGGTCTGTTTTCATAGCCATATCAGTAGTTCTATCTACCTTGATGGTTACTGTGCCGTCTTCGATAGTAAGCTCATTGTTTTCGCCTACAATTTCTACTTCAAAAGCATCTTTACCATATTGACTGCGATAAAGCTCACTGGCCTTTCTAAAAACAGACCTTGCATCTATTACAGATGCATAGTTGGCATTTTTAAGGGCCAGTATGGAAATATGCTTCTTTTGCATAATGCAAATGTACAAATATGCTTTGTCGCAAATGCCACTGAAACAATGACGTATTTGCATTAGAACAATACACAATACAACGTATAGCTTTGTACTCAACAAAACAATACAAATGCAAAACGTGGATATCTACTTACATTTTAATGGAAATAGCGAAGCAGCATTTTCATTCTACAAATCAATTTTTGGCGGCGAATTTATCGTTGCCCAGCGATACAGGGATATGCCGGGCGGCGACAAAATGCCACCAGCCGACCAGGATAAAATGATGCATATATCACTGAAGATAACCCCATCCACTACCCTCATGGCTTCAGACCTGCTGGCGCACGACAGTAATGAACTCAGGATTGGCAACAATTTTCATATTTGTCTGCAAGCCGATAATGAAAAAGAAGCCGACAAGTTGTTTGAATCGCTTTCTGCAGATGGCAAAATAGAAATGCCGATGAATACAACTTTCTGGGGTGCATATTTCGGTATGTGCAAAGACAAATACGGAATGCTTTGGATGATAAACTATACTTACGCCCAACCTTGACAAAGATTATGGGAAACAGGAAAATAAATATAGCTTATTGGACCGTGCTGGTAGTAATGACTATTGGCATATTAGGATCGGCAGTACCGGGAGCCTTGAAACTGTCCTATGCAGTGGAACATTTTGTAACCGTATTGAAGCTTCCCGAATATCTGTTAGTCTTTACCAGCTTATTAAAACTTGCGGGGTTAACAGCACTCTATATACCCGGCTATATGCGAATAAAGGAATGGGTATTTGCCGGTTTTGTATTCGACCTTACAGGGGCGTGGTACTGCAATTTCGTGGCCACTCAATCGTTTACGGCAGCATTGCCAGTGCTCATATATCTTGTAATACTGTTGTTGCTTTATACCCTGCACCGAAAAAGAAATCAGGTACAGTCAATCGTTAACCATTAATATGAAACCTAATGTCATTCCAGGCTTATTTAGATAATATTAAGGCAAAAACAGGCAAAACACCTGAAGACTTTAAAAAACTGGCTGAAGCAAAAGGGATGCTAAAGGCAGAAACAAAAGCCGGTGCAATAGTGGCATGGCTAAAAAAGGATTTCGATCTCGGGCATGGCCATGCCATGGCTATATATACAGTCTTCAAAGGCCTGAAAGAAGAGAAAGAGGATATGGGCAAAATGTTCGGCAAGCACTTCGCAGGAGAAAAAGAAAAATGGCGGCCTATATACGATGCACTGGTAAAAAAAATAAACAACTTTGGCAAAGATGTGACCATACAACCAGTAGCCAGCTACATAAGCCTGCTGCGCGGCGAAAGGAAATTTGCAATCATACAGGTTACAAAAGACCGGATGACTGTAGGCATCAAGTCAAAGAACCAGCAGCCCCCGGCGCGGTTTGAACCTGCAGGCAGCTGGAATACCATGATGACGCATAAAACCTCCATCATCTCATCGAACGAAATGGATAAAGAATTGTACCTGTGGCTGTAAAAAGCCTACGAACAAAACAGCACAAAAAAAGCATAAATACTTGCTGTACAGTACTATGCTTTCAAAGTATTAATTCATGAAAATTAATACCTATTTTGTTTCCATATCATTCCATTATGAAAACAGCCACCTACACTGCAACTTTTACCATTGCCGTAGCCTGCGCCCTGTTATTTACAGCTTGCGGCGATAGCACCCCTGGAAAAGAAACACAAGAGCATACAGGCAAAACAGCAACAAGCGGCAACGATGTCATGTTCAGCTTTGCATTCCTCGGCTGTAACCGTATTGACAGGCACGATAAAAAGAACCCCAACACCAATGCCTCTACGGCCAATCTGCCTGAACTGCAACGCACATTCAGTGAAATAGCAGCTCTCAATCCCAAACCGGTATTCCTGTTTTTTACAGGCGACCTTGTGCTGGGCCTTGACACTACGAAAAACGTACTCAGTAAAGAACTGAAGGAATGGGTAAAACAGTATTACGACACCTCGTTTTCTCCCATATCCACATCGGGCATTAAGCTGATAGCTATGCCCGGCAACCACGAAGCATTGTATTATAACGATGCAAAGGATGCAGAATTACCATGGAAAAGGGCGCTGTCGATATGGATGAACGAGATGAGCGGCTTCATGCCCGCACAGCCGCTGAACCGCATAGGCGGAAAGGATAGTATGGACAACCTGCAAACTTATTCGTTCAACTACAGCAATACGCATTTTATAGTGCTGAATACCGACACATATAATGATAGCATACTGGAAGGCCGCCTGCCAGTTGACTGGGCTATTGCCGACATGCAGGCAGCACGGAAAGACACTTCCATAAAACACATTTTCCTGCTGGGACATAAACCCTGTTACGATATATCGGGGCAACTGGACGGCCCGCATAATACCATGGCCAACTACATTACCCAAAAGCTGTGGCCTGCTATGGAAAATAGTAAGGCAGAAGCTATGCTATCGGCACATGCCCATGTTTACTACCGTTACCAGCCCAACAGCGGTAAAAGCTACCAGGTGGTAGCAGGCAACGGTGGCAGCCCCTACGAGCACAGCCTTGACAGCGCACACCAGTTTTTTGGCTACACCATCGTTAATGTGCTGAAAAACGGCAATGTAACCGTAAAGAGCATGGGCCGCAGTGTACCGGGCGGCAGCTACCTGGAATCGATACCCGCTACACTGCCCACTACCTTACGCGATTCGGTTAACATCGGTTGGGGTACCACCGCACCTGTATGGAAGAATGGCCTGCTACAATAAGACATGTGTTCTATACACATGCCTTACCTTTGGTAGTATAATTTTTGTACACGGTACCATAAAAACCATGCAATAAATGATACAGCAATCTCCGGACCGCAATTACAATACCATCACACCATCGGCCAAAATGCTGCTACTGCTGAAAGGGCATACTACACTACCCTATGCCAGGCAGGCTGCGGAGCTGGTATCGCTGCCCGAAAAATACGAGGCAGGCATTCCCGGCCACGATATTGTACCGCTGGTGCGTATGCTGCATTTCGAAGAGCGCTACCTGGGCATAGACCAGTTACTCGCCGATATTGAGCCGAAGAATATATTAGAACTGTCATCCGGCTTCTCTTTTCGAGGGCTGGACATGATACACCGCGAAAATGTGTACTACATAGATACTGACCTGCCGGACATGATAGAAACAAAAAGAGCGCTGATAGCAAAACTAACAGATAGCGGTGAAGTGGAAGCACAAGGCACCCTGGAGGTCTTGCCGCTGAATGCGCTGGACGAGGAGGCATTTCGCAGTACAATCGGCCGTTTTCCCGAAGGGGAACTTACCATTGTAAACGAAGGGCTGCTGATGTACCTGGGCATACCTGAAAAAGAAAAATTATGCGGCATCATACACCGTGTTCTGGAAGAACGGGGCGGGTACTGGATAACGGCAGACATCTACAAAAAGCCCCCTCAGGAATGGAGGGACCGTATGAATGCCTCAGCCGATGATAAAACGCAGGAGTTCTTTGCAAAACACCGTATAGACGACAATATGTTCAACAGTTTTGAAGAAGCACTGGATTTCTTTACACGCATGGGGTTCGTGGTAGATAAAGAAGCGGCTGTCAGCCGTACAGCCCTGAGCGCAGTCAAATACCTGCCCGAAGCAATGAAGCAACAACTCTCACAAGCCGGCGAAGAGTGGAACATGCGCAAAACCTGGCGGCTAAAGGTTGGTTAGGCGTGGGAGTTGGGGATTGCGGGATTGGAAATTGGGGATTAGGAATTAGAAGTTGGGGGGTGGAGTTATGAATCAATAAATCTTACTAATTACTACTAACTACAAATTCCTAATTCCAATCAACTGGTCAACATACCCGCCAGTTTAGTCACACTGGTAATATTGCGGGTGGTAGCAATAAGGCCCAGTTTCTTTTCCATTAGCTTGTTGCTGAATACTTCTTTATGGCCCATGTCCTTTATCATCCGGCAGTATAGCTCGCGGCCCTTTACCCGGTATTGCTCCATATCAAAGCTCTGTGCCTCTATATCTTTTATTTGCGCGGCGGTTGGCATACCCGAAAGGAAAGATACATAGGTAGCTGTTTTGTGGTCGGATGTGATTCCTGAAAAAGGATTATTATCTACAATAGCAGATATTTCACCTGCAGTACGCACAAATACCTCTACGGCATACCCAAGGTCTTTCAACAGCTTCTTTTCTATTTTTATACGAAGCCTTTCAGTGTCTTTCTCCGTTGCATCGAAGAGTATATTCCCGCTTTGTATAAAGCTGCTGATATTTTTCAGGCCCGGCATCTCAAACATCCGGCGCAGGTCTTCCATTTTAATTATTTTTTGCCCGCTTACATTAATGGCGCGGAGCAAGGCTACATGACGCATGGGTCAAAGTAAAGAAAAAAACAAAAGGTAAAATTACAGGAACACATTAATTAGGATAAACATATCAGACCAGATATAATTATCAAAACTGCAAACGGAATCGTATTACAGCCTGTACGGCGGGTCAGCGGTCAATCATTCATCTTTGAAACAAACAGTAACTGGGTCTTATAATCGGCATAATTGAGATGTAGGAGGGCATCATCGCCCCCATTTTCCATCTCTACAATTGCAACACCCCGTGATAACAGGTTTTCTTTGTCTCTTATGATTTTTGTATTGCTGACTCGGCCATATCTACTGAAAAGTTTTTCCAGTTCTTTCTCGCAAACCTCCACGCAGAGGTTGCGCAATAATAATTTCATACGGCCCTATTTTTAACAAGTAATAAATATGGGCTTTTGCATTTTGGACTGACGGAGGTAGTTGTTGGGGGGGCATTAAATATGCGTCAGAGAAAAGGAGCAAAGCAGCTTAGCCTAAAGGTAAGCCAATAAAACCAGATAAAGCAATAAATACATATATTTATTATTTAATATTAAATGCCTGGTAATTATTATTGTTTAACCTTTCTATAAAATTGGACATTAAACCTTAATATGCAATAAGCTGCAAAAAACATAAGGCTCATCAATACTGGTATAGTTTTTTACCAGTATTGGAATTAAAACAGGGAGAAATGGAACGGGGAAAAGAATTGTTGAAGTATGCCCTTGCATTTATATTCATTTGCAGCCTTAGCATCGTATACGCTTTTGGTCAGACAGATTATGTAAACGATACCTCCTTACCTTCACGGGGGCACTGGTACAACCAGGGGTGGGTATGGGTAGTAGGTATACTCATCGTCATATTGTTTGTAGCGGGAATGGCACGAAAAAAGAAGCCCTGAAATCTTACTGAAAAATGACAGCTGTTATACAGTCGTGCGGCACATAGCGCAGTAACTTGCATATATGCCGGTGCGAATATATAGCCAGGTTTTGGTAGCTGCTACGCTATGTTGCAGCTATGCCTGTGCCGGGCAATACATAGCCGTGCCCTTGTGCAAGGCGGCCAGCAGCTTTAACGATAGTACGCCACGTTGCGTGGTGCAATTGCAGATACCGCCCAATACGGTACGCCTGCTCTACAGCATCAGTACCGACCCGGAGGTGCAGCCACCATATACCGGGCTCGATAGCCAGGTAACTGCTATGCTGCCACAGGAACTGGGCTGGCTGGGCATTGCTACGATAGCAGGAAAAATAAAGGGTGGTACCGCTAACGGACTAACCGCTGTGTACTTTTATAAAACGCGGAAATGTGCAGAAAAATTTGCAGGGTATAAAAAGAAAAACTGCAAGGCATACCGGGAGGCAGATAGTTGCAAAGGGGGCACTTTCGATATACCATGGCAGGCAACCCTCTTTCCGGAAAAATGCTATCTCTGCCTCACCAATTCTTATAAACCGAAGCTACAGTATTTTACCGTTGAAGCTGTAGCTATAGTGGCGGAGTAATCGTTTTGACGGGCGAATAATGCTACCTTAGGGGTCAAACAGAATTAATTGATCAATCACAAACCGGCCAAAGATGAACTATATCAAATGTAATTATCACAAAACCCCGGACACAGGAAACCCACTGGTCAACCTGGAGCTGGTGGTATATATACTTTGTCCCGCTAACGAAGATTTTATCTCTTTCCATTACGGTGATGAGAAACTCGTTATGTGGAATTTTGAAAACCGCGAAACCCGTGATATAGAATACAACCGTTTGCTAAAAATCATCAACCCGCATTAGCTTCTGCAAAAGGTAAAATGCAAAATGTAAAAGGCAAAAGGCAAAAGGCAAAAAACAAATGAACGCCGTGAATTGCTACAACACAATTAACTTCGTCTACAGAATTAACCTGATTAACTCAACTACTCAAACCCAACTTAATACCTGGCCTATGAAATTCTTAATAAACTTTACATTTTTATTCTGCCTTTCAACGGGAGTATTTGCCCAGGCATCGCCCGGGTGGAGGCTTACGTCTTTTTCAATGGAGGCCTATGATGGCACTGCATACCGCCCAACTGATTCAGGCTATTATTACTATAGCGGCAACCACCAGGGCAAGCCTGACTTTTACTGGCTCGAAAACCTGTTGCGCGGCAATAATTACCGCAGCGATTTGTATAAAATGGAGCCTGCTCTTGTGTACGACAGTTTGCGTGCTTACAGGGGCAGTACAGGCGGGGGCTACATTAACGCTAATCTTTTATATGCACAAACACTGAACGGGAACCTCATCACCGGCCGTACCCGCTACTCATCGGGCAACGTCACCTCGCAGGAAACATATACCTACAACAGCAGTAATATGCTGACGGAAAAAGTAACGGGGAATGCAAAAACACAGTACCACTACAATGCTGCCCAGCTAACTGATACCGCATGGGAATACGTTTATAACTCAGTCAACAGTACATGGGAGCTTGCATCTACCATGTATTGGATATACAATCCCAATAACCAGTTAATAAGTGCGCGGAAAGATATAGCAGGAACTGCCGGATACTTTAAGTACGAATACCACTTTAACAGTACAGGCCTGATGGATACAATACTTTTGCTGAACGGTGGCCCTCAGCCCGAAGACACCTTTAAGTTATATGCATACGCTTACAACGGTCCCGGCGACCTGGTAACCGAACTGCTGCAGGTGACCGACGGCCCCGGCGGTATGGGCGGCAATATGCAAAACTGGGACTTTCATAAAAACACCTACGGGAATAACCACAACAAGACAGAAGACCTTATCTTCAACTGGAACAGTACAGCCCAGCAGTGGGATACCTTCGGCAAGTGGACTTATACCTATACGCCTGCGGGCCTTGTAGAAAGTTTTGAATCGCTGCGCTGGGACGCTGTAAACGGCACATGGGCGCCTATGATGGATACGACCGATGCTCGTACATCGCACCGCATGCACCTGTATTACGATATTGTGTGGCCGGTAAGCGTAACAAACAACACCCCAGTTCATACAGACATGAGACTATACCCTAATCCTGCTGCGGGAGTTATTACCCTCAGCCTGGCTATGGAGAAAACCACATCCGTTACCGCCCGCATAACAGATATGCAGGGCCGTGTACTGATGCAATGGAATGAAGGAGCAACCAAACAATATACCCGTACCATACCACTGACAGGCATGCCCGCAGGGAGCTATATGCTGCAGGTACAGGGCGAAGGAATAAGCGAAGCAAAAGTGTTTGTGGTACAGTAATGGTGCAGTTGCAATCTTATTTAACACTATGCCCCTGCCGTGTTTTATGTACCAACCATAGCAGGGGCTTTACCTGTCTGTTAATACATCTACCTATAGCATACCCGCTGGGAAAGGGGGTTACATCAATAAGGGTACTATACCCTTCCCTTTACCTTCATTATATGTTTAGTTCACCTTAAAAACCGGCCCTCACAATGCCACACACTGAAGACACACCACTGAAAGTAATCATCATAGACGATGAACGCGATGCGTGCTATGCCATCAAAGACGCCATCAACCATGTGCCCGGAATCAATACACATATATACGGAATGGCACAAAACACCTGGCAGGGAGAAGGGCTGGTACATGCATACAAACCCGATGTCGTATTCCTGGATATAGAAATGCCCAATGAAAACGCTTTCAGCTTCCTGGACAGAATTGCCCCCATACATTTCGAAGTAGTGTTCGTTACCGCTTACGATGAGTTTGCAGTGAAGGCTTTCAAGCTGAATGCCCTCGATTATATCCTGAAACCCATCAATACCGATGAGATAACCACCTCCCTATACCGCCTGCGCGAAAAAATATTGTTCAGGCACTACATGGAAAGCATGGGAAATAATGAGCCGCAAAAACAGGTGTACGGCACATTGCCGGATGATAAAATAGTACTGAAAGAAAGCAATGAAAGGATGGTAATACGCTTCAGCGATATATTGTTTATAGAAGCACAGGGCAGCTATTCTAAAATCTTTTTTACTGATGGCAGAAACATTAAGGAAAAAATAGCAAGCAGCAACATTGCGGAATATGAACAGTTGTTTCCGGACGATTCGTTTTACCGGGTGCATAAATCATACCTTGTCAATTGCAGGCATATACATAAAATAATCAAGAAAGACGGTTTCATACTGAGGCTGAAAGAGAACTATGACCTGCCGGTAAGCCGCAGGCGTTACACGGGGCTGATGGATTTTCTGAAGCAACATTCGTTTTAAACCCAATACCGCCGGTGCGTTTTCTTTACCTGCTGATACTATTATTGCAAACTGTACTGAACTGCAGGGCACAGCAGTACCCTATGCTGCATTATAATGTAGATGACGGTTTGCCAGGTAATATGGTATATTTTATACACCCCGACAGGAACGGCTATATATGGCTGGCAACAGATAAAGGCCTTGCCCGTTTTGACGGTAAGCAGTTTGAATCATTTAATACCTATGACGGACTGCCGGATAACGAGGTTTTTGAACTGCAGGATGATTACGAAGGCCGTATGTGGATAGGAACTTATAATGGTCGTCTCAGCTACTATAAAAACGGAAGGTTCTATTCGGAAAAGGACGACCCTTTGCTGAAGCTTCCTTTCAAAGGCTCAATGATTAACCAGATAAGAGTGGAAAAAGACAGCAGCATCACCTTCTTCTTTTACAACCGGGAACATTTTATCAATATCAGCCATAATGTGCGTCATATATATTCCCTGCGGAAGCTGGGCAGGATGTATGATAAGTTAGGTATTGTCTATATCAAAAAGAAGGGCCCCGGTATATATGAAATAGGGTATGACAAAAGGACCATGGTGATTGATACCAACATCAACATCCTTTCCAACATACCGCGGGACAACTTGTTACGGTTTGGTAAAAGGGATGCACTGGCAACGACCGATAGCCTGTACGATAAAAACCGGAAGTTTATACATACGTTGAAAAAAAGCTTCTGGGAGACTAATTTGATAAACCAGGTGTATATAGATAACGGGCATTATTATATGGCTACACAACAGGGAGTATTTTTAGACAGTGATACGCCTGTTATGGAGCAGATGCGGTTTGGAACAGTGCGTAAAGATGCAGAAGGCAACTTCTGGATAGGCTCGCTGGATAACGGAGTGTACATACTTGACAAAAACTTCAGGAAAATAAAATATCATCCGCATATATTTAATGAAGAGATAAAATATGCCCATGTTGATAGTACAGGTCTCTTCGTCTGTACACAGGACAGGAGCCTGTATAAATATGCACACGATACACTCTCATGCGTGTTCAATGCAACAAATCATATCGCATCCGCATCGGGAACATACCGCAATTGCTATACTATAGAAGGGGATACCTATTATTCTGCCACCATGTCTTCTGACAAACACATCACAGTGAGCCATATACATGGCAAACCGCAGGTATCGGCGCGCTATGTATACCCTAGTTATGCACGAAAGCTGTTTACAAAAGATAAGTACCTGTATGCCGTTGGCAATAATGATGCATACCGTTATAAAGTAAAAGAATTTACACAGCTGGGGGGCAAAGTGCATGTAGAACGTATTTGTGACAGTCCGGGCAGGGAACTGCTATATGGAATGGCACAGGCAAAGGACCGGAGTATCTGGTACTCTACCATCAGCGAGGTATATAAGGTGACGGATAGTAAACCCATACTGCAAAAACAATTTCGCGGGGCGGCTTTTCGCGCCATGTGCATTGCGGGCGATTACCTGGTAGGCTATACACATACCAACGACCTGCTGGTCTGCAATCATTTTGAGGATAAGGGTATACAGATAGATACCGTGCATGGTGAAAGCTGTATATGGGATAAAATATATAAGCTGGACCGGAACCATGTACTGATTAACACCAACAACCTGTACCGTGTGCTTACCCTGCACTCTTCGGCAGGGAAGCCTTCTTTTACCATCCAGGCACTGGAAAACCCTTTCCTGCCATTGCATGCAGACTATATTTGCTCAGATGGGAGAACCTGTTACTTTATCAGCAAAGGTTCGCTGACAGAAATTGCCACCACAGACCTGTTGATGCGCCCGCAGCCCCCACAACCCTTGTTTACATCGCTGAAGACCGTCAAGCGCTCCTATGCTGCTGATAGTAACTTGTCTATATCATATAACGAGGGGCGTTATCTTGAAATTGGCATAGATGCCCCGGTATTCCGCCGCAATGTATTGTATGAGTACAGCATTGCGCATAATGGCGATGAGGATATGTGGGTGCCCCTATCGGGCAAGCACATCAACTTATATAACCCCGGCTATGGAAATTATGTAGTGAAGGTGCGTGCAAAAACCATATCAAGCGCATATAGTGAACCGCATGGTTTTTACCTGCACATCGGCAGGCCTTTTTGGGCACAGTGGTGGTTTTACCTGCTGTGTTTCGCCATTGTCACAGCAGGGGTATGGGTGGCAGTGCATTACCGCATCAGGTACACACTGCATAAAAAGGAAGCGGCACATAACGAAAAGGTAAAATTCATCCGTTCCGAATACAAAGCGCTGAATGCATTAATGAACCCACACTTCATATTCAATGCCATGAACAGTGTGCAGTGGCTCATCAACAGTGACAATAAGCAACACGCAAACAAATACCTGCGGCTTTTTTCCGGGCTGCTGCGGCAAAATATGCATAACCTGTCGCAGGAACTGATACCGCTTGAAAAGGAAATCACCCTCATATCACATTACCTGGAGCTGGAAAAACTCCGTTTCAAAGAATGCCTCAATTATGAAATAACTATTGCAGATGAAATAGACACTGAAGAAATACTGGTGCCCCCGATGCTGGTACAACCCATAGTGGAAAATGCAATTAAGCACGGGCTGTTCCCCCGCCAGTCTGAAGACAACTACCTGTCTGTAAATATATATGAAGAGGGCACAAAACTGGTTATAGAAATAACAGACAACGGCATAGGCTTGCACCATAGCAGCCGCGCAGGAAATGGCCATCAATCTTTTTCCATAGGCAATATAAAAAGGCGGATAGAGCAGCTGGCCATGATGCACGATATACACATCACACTCTCCATTAATGAGCTGGCACTTCCCGACGGCACTGTGGAAGGCACAAAGGCTGTCATTACTATTGTACACCCACTGCCTGAATAAAATTTCACATATCCCTGCGCATCAGCACAGTATCTTTATAATCGGGCATAAACCAATAGGGGCGTTCTTTGGTTTCTGTGAAGCCTGCTTTTTTATAGGCCTTTACAGCCTGCACATTTCTTTTCGACGGTGCAATATAGAAGCGGCTAAGGTTTTGCACCCTTGCCAGGTGGCGGCAAACAGCATCCAGGGCATCACTGCCATAACCCTTGCCGGTATAGCTGCTGCTGCGCATCCAGATATCCAGTTCGGTAGTGCCATCCATTATTTCGCCATGTGCTACCTGCCCTATGGGCTCACCGTCCTTTTCTATAATGTAACACTGCCCCTGTGCGGGCCTGCTACCATCGAAAAACCAAGGTTCATAATCAGAAACGAATTCATACCAGGTAGGCACATCATTATCGGGATATAACGGCGGCCCCAGCATCAGCGACGTGAGGTCCGATTCAGCCAGCCACAGGTATACATTCTTCCGGTCGGCAATGGTGGCCATGCGTATTGTTACTACCTTACCGGTAATGGGTGACTTCATTTACATATATGCCTAAAAACAAGGCGGCATACTGTAAATTACAATTTTTTTTAACGAAAGTGTTTATTGTGCCAGGCACTGTACTATCCGCATCAGCACCTGAGCCCCTTCTGTACTAAAACTGAGCCTGCTACCGGGAAAGTACTCCAGTTTATAATCAGTATCGCCCCAGTCGCGGCGCGGTGTTGCGTTGTATACCTGTATGCTTTTTACAGGTGTGCGCAACATTTTTTCTACCAGCCCTATATCGGTAGTTATGTACTGGCAAACAGCTTTGTATGTCTTTTTCTTAAACCTGCGGGCAACCACCTGCCCCTGCAGCATGATGAACAACTCATCAGAAGAATAATTCGTGAGGTAAGGCTCATGATAGCGGTAGGTACTGCCATCGGCAAAAGTAATGTCGTAATAAGACCTGCGGATAATATACTCGCACTGCGGCGTGCGGCATTCTGAAGGCATACCGGTGAGATACAACTTATCCGAATCGCGCACAGCGTACAATAGCAATGTATCATCAGGACATACACCTTCTACATGTATATAAACAGGTATCAACCTGCCGGAAATATGGTTGCCCCTCCGCGCTACCAGTTCGTCACACCCCTGCGCATACGCAGACGCATGGCATATCAGCAACAGCAGAAACAGGAAGTACTTCATATTTATAATAGTGGAAAGTCGTTAGTCAATAGTCGTTAGTAGAAAGTCAAAAGTAGAAAGTAGAAAGCTAATATTTAATTGTAAATAACCCCTAACCCCAATTCTAATCCCTAATTCCCATCCCAAATCCCTAATCCCCAATTCCACTCAACTAATCAACTAACCAGCCTTTCCCGCGCGGTAGCTATATACGGTGTACGGGCACAGCATACGGGCGGCATATTTGGCTACAAAGCTGCCTGTTAATATGGGAATAAACAGCAGGTACCCGCCGGGGGCTATGCTGCAGGTAAGGAATATGGCGGTAAGCGGCGCATGTATGGAAGCGCTCAGTACTGCAGCAGCACCTACCAGTAAAAAGTTCAGAACGATAAAGTTGGTATGCAGATAGTGGTTGAGCCCTGCGGCAAGCAACATGCCCAACAGGGCACCTGCTACAATGCTGGGGGCAAAAACGCCACCATCGCCACCGGCACCCAGGGTAAGCGACGCCGCCAGCGGCTTCAGCAGTACGATGGATGCCAGCATCAGCAGGATGCCGGCAGAGAAAGTCTGCGTCTCCAACTTATGCAGCAGCGCAGGTATGGCATGGTAGCTATCGCCATATAGCTGGGGAAAAACGAATATCATCAGGCCCACAGCCAACGCGCCTGCATTGACGCGGATAAAATTGTTATTGATCCTGGAGAACCGGTCTTTAATGAAAATGACTGACCTGGTAAAATATACCGACAGCGCAGCAGCAAGCAGGCCCAGCACTATAAAAAAAGGCAATGCCTCTGACCGCCAGCCTGTAACGGTGAAATGAAAAAGCTGTTCCCCTTCAACAAAGAACATGAAAGCCCATGCTACCAGTGCCGCGGTAAGCGTGCTGACAAGAATGGTTTTGCTGACTTTTCGGGCAATCACCTCTATAGCAAACAACATACCTGCCAGCGGGCTGCCGAACAGGGCGGCAATACCTGCGGTAACACCAGCGCATATCAGCTCGGTTTTGTACACATTGGCAATGGGTTGTTTCTTTTGCGCTACAGCACCTATGGTGGCGGTGGCTACTACAGTAGATACTTCTACGCCGGTAGAGCCGCCGAAGATAACTGTAAGAAAACCGTTGAAATAGTGCGATGGTATTTTAAAAGCAGGCAGCTCATCTTTACGGTTCTCAATGGTCTGATATATTTCTTTGATGCCTTTGTTCTTCCTGCCTTTAAAAAGGTACTTGCGCATAAAATAAATAAGCGTAATACCCACCGATGGCAATACAATCAACAACAGCGGGTGCAGCATTGCCCGGGCAATAATCATTTCTTCATAGCGGGCGGTAATATTCTTTAACGTGTCGGCCAGTAAAGTGGCAAGCAGGGCAACTATAACCGAGGCAATAAATAATTTCAGGTAATTGATACGTATAATGAGCTTTCGCATAGACTAGTCTGTAAATCCGCTGCAAAACTAAGTCATTCGCCGTTAGCCGTTGTAAAATGTAAAAGGCAAAAGGTAAAATGAAAAAACTTTTCTCCTGCGAAATAATCTCACCCTCATTACGTGAGATTATTTCGTTTTACATATACCTTTTCAAAATCAAATAGTTGCTTACACTCCAAATTACAAGCCCTCAATTCTAAACCCAAATCCTGAATCCAAATTACAAGTCCCAAATTACAAATCCCCAATTCCCAAATTACAAATCCCAAATCCCAAATTCCTAAATCCCTAAATCCAATCAACCAGTCAACTATTCCACAACAACCTTCCGTGTCACCAGTTTACCACCTGCATTCATCTGCAGCATGTAGGTGCCTGCCGGCAAGCTGGCGGTGCTGATGGTAATGTGCTGCTGCACAGTGGTGGGCAATTGCGCCTCTTTCACTATGCGGCCATTCATATCCAGTAGCTGCAGTGAGGCGGCAGCGGGGGCAGGAAGTAATGTGCTGATGTGCAATATATCGTGTGCAGGCACCGGGAACACGGTAAGGTTTTCACCCGTAGCCCTGGCATCCTTTACCCCGTTGGTATATTCCTCGTAGTAGAAATCTATCCTGTAGCCACCCAATATATATTTATTCTGTATAACATCCCACTTCTCCTCTGCTTCGCTCAGTTCCTGGTGATAGCTGTTGTACGTAAACGTGAGCAGGTTCTGTTGTTCATATCCTCCCGATGAAAATATATCCATTGCAGATGTCAGTTTATCGCCCTGCGTGCTGTAGGTATATGTATAGCGCTGGCTGGGCTCCCATGCATTATTCATCCAGGTAAAATTTTCCTCCACAAGCACATAATTATTCGATCCATAAGCATACTCTGTTTTGGCGGCATTCTCCCATTGCATGTTATATGTTTCCGTTACTCTTTCAATGAGCAGGTTGCCGCTGTAAGTGTATGTCTGGCGATAACCCGGCATCCACTGGTTATTGTACCAGTTTTCATTTAGTGATACGGTGAGGTCTCCGGCCGCATTGTAGGTATTGGTCACCCGCAATCCGCCCTCCCACTGGCTGGTCTGCTTATCCCAGTGCTCTATCAGTTGCTGCGTTACCTGGCCTGCTGCATTGTAGTTATAAATATAACGACTGCTATCCCAGCTACTGCCGTTGTTGAAGGCATCTAATTCAGTACTCACATTACCATTGGCATCATAGTAATAGTTGTAAAATTCTTCATCCACCCAGTTACTGCCATCAAAGGCTTCATATTGTGTTTGAGTAACGCGGTTGCCTGCATCAAAGGTGTGAAGTACGTGATAGGATTCGGTAACTGTTGAGCCGGAATAATCCCAACTGGTGGCATGGTCATACTTCCAGTCTTCAATTTTAGTATCGTACCCCATACCCGGACTGTAATAACTATGCGAGGAATCTGATATGACAAAACTGCCGGCATTGTTAGTACGATTAGTAACTGCTATCAGCCGCGAACCGGTAGCCGTAGTTTTTGCTGCAGTGGCAGGGTTGCTGAATGCTGTTGCCGGGGCGTTCGGCCTGGTTTGGGCCTGCACCGTTGCCGTGCCCCAGGCACAAAAAAGCACCGCTGAAAATGCTAAAAATGTTTGCTTCATTGGTTTTTAGATTAATTATCTGTCCTATATAGACGTATAAAGCAATACTCTGGTACGTCACAGTATTGTAAATATTTGGAGGAGATAATTAACAACACATTAAAACACATTGATAATCATCATATTGCGCTTTGAATTATCGCCTGAAAATAATAATTTAACGTGAGTGATGACCGTCATCATAATTTAATAAAAATGCACATAATCTTGCACCCTATAGCAGAACATATATAAATGGATAATAAGAGAAAAATTACAGATACAGCCGTATTGGATGCTATGCTGATACCTACCTGGATATTTTGCCCGGAAACGTTGCGTTTCTTTTATGTAAATGATGCCGCTATAAATACCTATGGCTACAGCAGGGAAGAATTCGCCACCATGACTATTAAAGACCTGCGCCCAAAGACAGATATACAAAGCCTGCTTGATAATATTAATAATAATGTACTACCTGCCATCACCACATCACGTACAGGCCGCTGGCGCCACCGCCGTAAAGATGGCAGGGAGTTTTACGTAGAGTTGTTTGCCTCTTACATAGAATATAACGACTGTCCTGCACGCATGGTGCAAGCTATAGATATACATGAAATAGTGCTGGAACACGAACAGACAAAGGCCATTAACGAAATGCTGCGTGAGCAGAAAGATGATCTTGATTACCTGTTCAACTCAATAAACGAAGTAGTGTGGATAGCGTATGCCGACAACTTCCAGTTGCTGTACACCAACCCTGCCTGCGAACGCACACATGGCTATACTCCTGCCGAAATGATAGCAGACAAAACTATTTTTTACAATTCCGTATTGCCGGAAGACCTGCCCCAATTCAACGATTCATTCCGCAGGATGATGGAAACAGGCTCTGATGTACGTGAGTTCCGCATCAGGCATAAAGACGGCAGCATACGCCACCTGCGGGGCATGACCACTTTACGCAAAGGTAAAAACGGGGCGCGCGATATTTGTTGCGGCCTGACGATTGATATTACGGAATTAAAACAGGAACAGCACCGCACCGAGAATATACTCAATTCTATTACCGATGGCTTTTTTGTGCTGGATAAGCAATGGCGCTTTACCTACTGTAACCATGCATATAAAAAGATGTTTGATAACGAATACAAAGAGGTTTTAAATAAAGTGTACTGGGATGTGTTTCCTGTCGCTCGCAACCAGAAGTTTTATACGGAATACAACAAAGCCCTTTCTACGGGTGAGGCTGTACATTTTGAAGAATTTGCCACCTCATTGCAAAAATGGGTAAAAGTAAGCGCCTACCCCACGGGCACAGGACTGGCAGTATATTTTACCGATATCAACGAGGAAAAGAACCTGCGCGATGCCCTCATCCGGCACGACCAGAACCTTTATGCCCTCATCAATAATACCGACGACCTGATATGGTCCATTGACAAAGACCTGAATATCCTTTCCATTAACCGCGCAACACAAGAGTATGTGTTTAAACTTACAGGCAGGTGGCTGCGGCCCGGCGACCCTACTGCTACCCACTATTTTCCGGTAGGCATGAAGGAACGCTGGCTCAAGCATTACAGCCACGCCTTTGCAGGCGAAAGCTTCAAGGCACTGGAACAACAGGAAACACCCGATGGCGAGGTGCAGATATGGGAAGCAAGTTTTTACCAGATACGCGACAGTAAAGGCAATATTACAGGCGTATCCTGCTTTTGCGCCAATGTGACCGATACGCGCAACCGTATGCTGCAAATAGAACTGCAGAATATGCGCCTTAAGGAAATAGCCCAGGTACAATCGCACCAGGTGCGCGGGCCCGTAGCTACCATTATGGGGTTGCAGCAACTTATCAATGCCACCAACCCTCACGACCCGATCAATACCGATGTACTGGAAGGTATACAGGTAGCCTGCCACACCCTTGATATGATGATACGCGATATTGATAAAAAAACACAGGCTGTATATCCTGAAGTGTAAAGTCGCTTTATTCCTTACTCCAGTTTCCGTCTCAGGTAAGCCATATAGATACCGCTAAGGGCCGTAAAGACGATAAAGGCAATAGCTGCCACCCGCTTTTCTTTACGGGTGACCTCAAGTTGCTGAACAACAGCTGAAAGCCGCTCTTCACGCAGCTCAGGCACAAGCTCACTATTGGCCATAAGGGAGTTTTTCATCTCTGTATAGTTGGCATCCTGTGTAGTGAGGTTTGTATATTCATACCCCGTAAACAGCACTGCACCTAACAATACTACCAGTATGTAATACCTGTATCTGACCATTGGTAGTATGAAGGTAATGTAATTGGTTGATTTAGTTAATTGAGTTGATGGGGTTAATTCGGTATAATTAAGCTGAATTGATTGAGTTATTATGTGAATTGATTCGTGGCTCTGTCTCTATTAAAGCAATAAACAGGTTTCAGGTAATGTATTATTCTTTTTCGTCCTTGCGATACTGCAAGTCTAAAGGAGGAATGAACGACAGTGAATGACGAAGCGATCTCGCGAAATGAGTGTATATAATATGCTATTTTCCATGCCATTGCGAGATTGCTTCTTACTTAACTATAAAATACACCTCAAACCACTGGCTGTCCCCCTTCACAAATTCCGTAACTTTAAGCTATGGAAGTAGCGGTACTCGTATTGATAGGGCTGCTGTGGCCGGGAGTGGGCATCTATATGCTGGTGATGTCACGCCGCAACAATAGTGTACAGGCCAAAGTAGCGGGTATTATCGTACTGCTCGGTTTCCTTGTCTGTCTCGCGCTGGGCATCTATTACTTCTACTTCCTGCCATAATGCGGTTGCGTAACAGTTGGCAGTAGCAGTTAGGCAGTTGCAATTGGGACGTATTAACGTACGCTTCGGAGAGTTGGCAGTAGCAGTTAGGCAGTTGCAATAGTCACCAATATCTATATCCGGCGCCTCTGCTACTAACGTCTACCCGCCGACAATTTATTTTGTTCTAACTTTATAGGATGGGTTTTTTCATGTTGTTCCTCGCACTGGCATTCCTCTCGCTGGTAGTAGCTACCATAGCAGCAGGTATCTATGCCATATCGCCCTACGGCAAGGGGTTTGAGAAACCGGTTTCCACACTCAGGCCGGGCGAACGCCTGGGCATATATGTAGCAGCGTTTTACCCTGGCGTATCGCTGGTAGCGCTTATGGTTATCAGCAGCCTGATGCATATTGGCGCAGGCCGTGAGGTAATGTTTACCTTCTCATATTTCCTGTTTTTCGGTGGTCAGTTCCTGCTCAGTGCCTATTCAGTAGCCGTATGCTGGTACTTGCGCAAGCAAAACCGGGCATTCAATATCCTGCTGGTTACCTCCCTGCTCTCCGGCGCCTGTTATCTGTTTATGGTTACGTTTGCTTTCCTGGCTGACTGATTGCCTTTTACATCTCCCTCCAGAAACACTTCCGACTTGCGCGGGGAACTGTAGATACAATCTCCTAAAGAAACGCACAGCTTAGGGAAGGCTCATTAATAAAGCGCCCTGCATCACCAGGACATCCCCCTCCGCCCCCTTCAAAGGGGGAACTCATTGCCCGGCACCAGGACATCCCCCTCCGCCCCCTTCAAAGGGGGAACAGAACCCTAACAATCATTGAGAAATTGAGCTATTGAGCCATTGAACCATTACGTATGCAAACATCAGGCAGCATTTTTTCTCAGTTCGTTTTTGCGACGGGTAAAGCATTGCAGCATAACGGGGTTATCGTCCACGCGATGGCGGTTATCATTATACAGCGCCAGCAATTCTTCTTCGTTCTTACACAGGGCCACTTCGCGCTCCAGGCCTTTGAGGGAAAGGAAGAGGGATGTGGGTATGCCCCCTCCGGCTCCCCCCAAGGGGGAGTGTGCAAATACATGGGCATTGAGGTTTACGTCTGCATACTCTACATCATGACCAAGCGGCGGAACTTCGGTCTCGTCGAGCAGGCCGAGGCCAAGCAGGTCGAGCGTGGCACGGCGTTTGGCCTTTGTCTCAGCTTTCATCATGGCGTTGCACAGGCTCTCGCCTTTCAGGTTGCCAATATTAACAGCCCCGATGCTCTCGGTAGTGCGGCCATCAGGGGTAGATGCCTGTGCCGTCACCACGTAGCAATTGTTTACCGTTTCGCGCGCCTTGATGCGGTGACTTAGCCGGTGCAGCTTATTAAGCTGCTGCGCCCCGCCGCGGTCGCAATACAGTATCTCCCGCCCATGCAGCCGCAGTATGCGGAAGGGTTGCGACATAGGGTCGAGGCCAAGTTTATCGCAAAACTGCTTATAATAGCTCACCTTCTGTGCAGGGCTCAGGCGGCTTATATCCCCGTTAATGACCAACGAAGTGATAATATCGGCGACAAGAGGAGTAAGCCCCGCCTCACCCCCTCCACTTCCCGGCATGCTTCGGGTTTCTGCCGCGGCAACTGTAGTTTTCCCGTTTATAGCGTTTCCGGCCAAAGCCCCTTTAGGGATTGAGGTTTGGGATGTTTGATTTATAGTGTTCATAATACATAATTTTTCTGTGGTTAAAAGTGCCGGCAGCCTTGTACAGAGGCCACCGGCGATGTATGTAGGGAGGGTGTACAGGTCTTATTAAATGGCTCAACACCTCAATAGCATAATGGCTCAATTATTAACCATTGGGTATCACTCCAGCAGCAGTTGCAACAACTCGTATTTGCTGCGCCGGTTTTCTGCAAAAGCACCGAGGTGAAAGGAGGCATACGCCAGCTCGTTGGCATTCTTTAAGCCGGTACTGATGGCAGCAATTGCATCAGGATAGCTGCTGGTTTTTGTATGGCATTGGTCCACCAGTTCATCTATCTGTGCTTCGCGCTCGATAGTTATGCCCAGGCAACGGGCAAATATCTCATCAGCCGCAGCTACAGTTACAATTATCTTGTTTTTCATGGTGTTTAGGGTTTAGGTGATAGGGTTAACAGGTATGCCCTTTACGTTTCATGGTGATAAGCAGGTAGTCATTAGCTGGCTATGGATACTACCTCATCTACAGGGGCTGGTTGCTGCAGTACAATACGGTAAAACACATCTCCCGGCCTGAGTTCTGCTTCGTAGCCTTTCATTTTCAACTCTGCCAGCTTGCAAATGGCGCTAAAGCGTGTAGTGTACACGCGCGGGTGCCCCAGGTCATCTACCAGGAATGTGTTGCCATCTACTTCTGTAAATACAGGGCGGTTGCGTAGTCCGGCTATCTTCCAGTCTATTTCCCTGTGCAATTGTTCTTTCACCGCCTGGCTTTGAAAGCTGTTGTTTACAAACCGACGCAACCACTCCAGCGCCTCGGGATTGGTATAGCTGTTTATCCAACTGCTCACATGTTCATAAAATTTGTTCGTTTCCATACCTTATCTGTTTATGATTTTTGATTTACGATTTATGACTTGTTTTCTATTGGTGATTTAAAGTTTTCTTGTTCTTTATTATTGTGCATTGTCTTCATTTTACTCCTGCCATGCAGTTTTTTTACCTTTTAACTTTTACATTTTGCATTTTACATTTCACAAGTATTGTTTTTCATGGGTGACAGGTGTTCACAGGTTATGGCTATGCTTTTTATATTTATTTGTTCATTGTCGATTTTAAAGCCCTTTAAGGAAGAGTAGGTTAAATAAAGCGGGCTGTAGAAACAACCCGCTTCGTGTTCATGGTGAAAGCCCTTCCGGCTCCACCAGGGTGGAGCATTGGGGCATAGTGGGTTCATAGGGGTTTTCTTGTGATAGTGATTCATAGGTTTATGCCTCTGTCCATGTTTTTAGACTCGTAAGCAGATAGTCGAAAGCTATACTCATTTCGGTTTGCAGCTTTTTACTTTCTACTCACGACTTCCTGCTGTTTCAATATTTCAAAGATCTCGTCTGATAGGGTTTTGGATGCTATAGCTTCTTCCCTTCTTTAGCTTTTCACTTTTGACTTTCCAGATACACTCTCAGCTTTTGCATTACAGCCCCACTGGCTTCCCCGGTTTTTAGCAACCGGTTGATAGTAGTCCGGTGAATGCCCGTGTATTCGCAGCAGGTTTTAATGGTGCCGTAGGCCGATAGCTTCCGGCGCAACAGGCGCAACTCAGCGGGTAAAAACTTTTCTGTATTCATGGTTTTGCGTTTTCAGGGTTTTTGTTATACATTTGTGCAACAATGTAGCATCAATGTTCCTATTGATTGTACAAATGTACACAAACTGTACAAATGTGCAAATGTTCTAAAAACATTTTTTTAACCATAATCTGTAAAACCTATGATACAGGTACATGATGGCGAGGCGCTGCAGAATGCAGCCAAACTGAGTAAATTAGGTATTCACGGGCTGGCCGACCAGATGGGCATCCCGCGTTCTACCTTATACTATAATTTTCGCAAAGCGCACCTGGACGAAAATTTCAAACGTAAAGCTGCCGAGCAACTGGGGTTAACTTATGACCAGGTTTTCGGCGGCATGTATAATCATCCTGCCGCCGGCGCAGCAGCACACGCGCGCCTTACGGGCGATGAACTGCGCATGCGCAAGGCATTTGGCGACAGCAGCACCGACCGCGAAGGATTAGCGGTAGTACCTATTATGGCCCAGGCAGGTTACAGCAAGCATTACCTGGACCCACAGTTTGTTGACGAACTGGAGCAGATGAAGGTGCCGAATATGCCCTACAAAGGCGACCGCTACCGTGTATTTGAAGTGAGCGGCGATAGCATGGAGCCTACACTCAAAGAACATTTCCACGTGGTGGGCGAGGTGGTGGAGCCTGCTTTCTGGAACAGCACGGCACAGTTTTACATTCACGTGGTAGTGACACAGGACCGCATTATGGTAAAGCGCCTGTACCGTAAGGACGATAATGAAACTTTTGTGCTCATCAGCGACAACGAGGAGTTTTACCCGCAATTCACGCTGAAGAAAGAGGAGATAAAGGAATTATGGCTGGTGAAGCGTAAGATAGACTGGGAGATGCCCCCGCCTAAACGGTTTGAGATAAATGTTTAATTCAAAATGCAAAAGTAAAAAGTCAAAAAAGGCCCTGGCACGTCATTAGGAACAGAAAAGCCGTGAGACTTATAACACAAACCACACCCATGCAACTACGCCCCACCACAATAGCTGACCTTGAAACTTTATATACTTTCCAACTGGACGATGAGGCTGCCTATATAGCCGCATTTGTATCTGAAGACCGTGCTGATAAGGCTGCATATATAGCCAAATGGACAAAACACCTGGCCAGCGACAAAGCAATTTCCTATACTATAACTATTGATGACCAGGTAACAGGCAGCGTGGGCAGCTACGAGATGGAAGGAGAATGGCAGATAACTTATTGGCTGGACAAGCAGTTTTGGGGCAGGGGCATTGCTACTGCTGCTGCAAAAGAGTTCTTGAAGCTCTTCCCTACCCGCCCGCTATATGGCCGCGCCGCTTTCGATAATATAGCCTCTATAAAGGTGATGCAAAATTGCGGCTTTGTACACGTTGGTAATGATATGTATTATGCCCATGCACGCGGTAAAGAGATTGAAGAAGTAATTTATAAACTGGCATAGTTTACTTTAAAATAATAGGACAACTAACACAGAGCCCCGCAAATGCGGGGCTATATTTCTAAATACATTACTAATCAGCTTATCAACCAAATAACTAATCAACCAGTCAACTAATACTCGCTTCCCCAGTCCCACGAGTAGGGCATAAGGGCCAGAGAAAGCCGGAAACCGTACATACCGCCTTTCATACGCACATCAAGCCGGGTATCGTTAGCTTCTGATGTAGTGTTGAGATAAACAGGTTTGCCGAACATCATTTCCCCCCTTACCTTAAATGCAATACCAAGGAAAAATCCCGCTTCAGCTTTTATATAAGGTATCATTTTGAACTTTGTGCCGGGGTCCTGGTCGTGCAGCGGTTCATAGGTAACAGACATAAAGCTGGGGCTGATGCCCGCACCTATATTGAACATACCCCGCCTGCTTTTATCGAGGAATGCATCGCCGCCTATCCGGTAGTCGAGACCGATGAGCACAGCACCTATGTTCCCGGTCACATCTTTGGTCACCGCGCCATCGCCGGGTATTACATTGGCATCCCCAATTTTAAACTGGAAAAAATCTACATAGCCGCCGTAGGAAATTGCCAATATGCTTTGTTCATCAAGCTGGGCTATAGGCGAAAAGCCTTCCAGGAAAAGCCCTGCCGATTTATCAGGAATGGTGCTCACCGTTTTCTCCATAGAAGTATCCAGCGACTTGTACAGACTGGGCGCGCCACTTATATTTTCCTTGTAGTGCACGCTGAAATCGGCACTTGCAGAACGAAGAGATACCCCAACGGTATAGCGTTGAAACATTTTGTAAAATCCTCCTGCTTTCGCATCGGCATAGCTGAAAGTATAACGCTGGCCGCCAAACTGTGCATCAGAAGAAAAGCTACCTGCCAACAACAGGCAAAGGACGGGAATTACACGACCTAGTCTCATAGGGTTTATATATTTACCGGTTTTTTTATAACTGCGCGAATATAGTATGCTGTTTTTGTTTACGCAATAGTACCGGCCAATAACTGACTTTCGGTGAAGACCGACCCTGATAGCCCTCTATATAGTTTATTCCTTTTCTCACAGGAATACCACACATTAACTGGTAAACGCCAGGGCCAGCAACAGTGCACAGGTAAGGCACCATGCAGCTATTTTACTGGTTTTTAGTATCCTGTATTCCATTTGCTTTGTCATATCACACGTATTTATATTTCCACACATAGGATAATAAAAAAATCAGTCCTGCAGCAGTTGTTGAAGAAACCCGTCACTTTACTGCCACATTCTGCTATAGTATTCCAACCCTTCCATTCGCAGCCTTTTACTTTCTACCTTTTGACTAATGACTGGTAATTAGCAAATATTTTTCTGCGGGCGTAGGGGTACGCAATGGCTTTTGTCGTCTTACATCAAAACAATTCAAACTAAACCTGTTTTATGACAAAACTTTTCCTGACACTCACCGCAGTATGTTTATGCGCACAGGGCAATATATATGCCCAAACCCAGAAGGCTAATGCCACCCAAAACCCGGTAAAAGCTCTGGCATCGCATGCCGCAACGGCGGCAAAAACCACAGCGAATGCCTCGCGCCTCATAGCCAGCACTACCCGCATTTTCGATAGTGGCAACCTGGAACTGTCCGACTCGGGACACCTGCACTATAACAATCCTTCCTTTGGCTATGACGATGCCGTACACCAATGGAAATACGACATGGGCACTTATTGGGATTACGACGGTAGTAATTATACTGAAACCTATCACTCCATGCAAACCTTCGATGCCCAAAACCGCACCGCTACCAGCATGGGCGAAGAGTTGATCAACAACAACTGGATAGACAATGAATACAATGCCTATACCTACGATGCCAATGGCTATATAACGGAGCAGGTGAGTGCTTATTTCAGTACACCCAACTGGGACAGCAGCCGCTACACCAACACCTATAATCCCAGCGGCAAACTAACCAAACAAGTAACTACTACATGGGATGTCAATACATTGCAATGGATAAACAGCTTCCGCATTAGCAGTACATATAGTGCGAACGGACAGTTAATAACCATGCTTACCGAGTACTGGGACGATATGAATAACCAGTGGGTAAACGGCTACCGTGTAACCAATACATACGTGAATAACCTGCGCACAGAAGCCCTGAGCGAGATGTATGCAAGCACTTGGATAAAAAGTGCGCGGACTCAATACACCTACGATGCGCAGGGTAATATTTCGGTGGAAGAAATGGCATCGTGGGACGGTTCCGCATGGCAGCCCCAGGAAAAAGACACATATGTATATGGTAGTAATCACGAGCTGATGGCTAAGGAAACCGAAATATGGCAGGGATCCGCTTATGAAAAAACCAACAGGTTCAGCGTCATATACAACAGCCATACACAGGCGCTGGTAGAAACAAACGAGACATGGAACGCTACAGCGGGGAAATACGAAATGCAGGACGGCGACGATGAGACCCGTTACTACTACGAAGAGTACACCAACAGCGTAAAAGATGCGAAAGTAACAGCAGGCAGCATAGACGTGTACCCCAACCCTGCAAAAAACACCCTGCACCTGCGCACCAAACTTAACGAAGCGGCAGCAGCCGATATACTGATGACAGATATGAGTGGCCGCATGGTGAAAGAACTGCACCTGCCCACCGCTGCACAATACAGCACTACGGTAGATGTGAGCAATTTGCCCGCAGGCACTTACCTGCTGCAAATGAATGCAGGCGGTAAAATGACCACGCAGAAAGTGGTGGTGGAATAGTTGACTTGTTTGATGAGTTATTTGTTAACCAGGTATATTAATAGGCTGCGTGACATGTTCACGCAGCTTTATTATTATTTCACAGGTTCGTAGAATAGTTCTGTCTTATAGACACCAGAGTAACTATACGGCATATACTGCCTGCCGACGTAGGTAAGTATGCCATCTACCCATTGTTCCCGCTCTTCATCCCAACTTTTTTCTTCTATACGTACCGGCAATCCGTCTTCGTTATAATAGTAGTACTTTATGCGGATTGGCTGCTGCCTGCCGCCTATATCTACACTGTATGATACTTCTGTAGTTTTCCTGCCCATACCGTCATAAGTATACCTTTTTTTATTGTATATACTTTGCCCGCTTTGGTATTCCATTGCCGTAACATGGCCTGAAGTATCATAAGTATGCCGTATGTCAAATACGAACGAATAGATACCTTTATAGGTTTGCGCCAACACATAGCCGCCCCCGTTCATAGGTTTGCGTTCTGCGTTTACTAACAGGCAGTCAGTTATAATGGTATTATCACCATATTGATATTCATGTGCCGTATCACAATACCCTACGGCATTATAATGCTGCTCTTTGTAAATGTAACCATCCGTAAATTCGGAAACTGCTGCCAGTGTACCATCTTCACGATATCCGAATGTATATAACTTTTCAGGACCCTGTCCGCTGTCAGGGTATATGGCAGAAACGGAATCACCATAGCCTGCACAGCGTACACACCTGCCTGCTTTATCAAACATTTGCCAGTAGTAGTGTGTATGCACTACCGTGCTGTCATGTATATTAATAAATTCGCTTACAATAGCCGTGGCAAACTTTAGCAACTTTGGGGTACCTGGGAAAGAGAGCCCCTGGTCTGGCATGAATTGCAAACACTCCTCTACGTCGAAATCCGGCGGCAGTGTGCCGCTACCTGCATTATAGGTAAAATCATATTTTTCTAATGGCACAAAACCATCCTGGTCATATAGACTGACGAGAACGGTTTTCAACCTATACCCCTGTCCTTGTCCAAAAACAGGAAGATATATCACAACTAAAACAAGAAACAGCAGGTAGACTGCAAAGGGTTTCATAAAATAATATTACATAAAAAGCATTGCAGACAGTTAATAATCCCTCATGCAATTGTTAAATTTTATATATCGCAACATAAATGACAATAGACTGACAGCTTTGGCGTTGAATTTGCTGTCTGTTACTGACGCATTTCATTTTAAAACCTAAATAAAACCTTGTATGACTAAAACCTTACTACTCTTTTCAGCACTGGTATGCATGCAGCACGCAAACGCTCAAGCACAGAAAAAAATAGCATTTAGCCACCAGAATGCACACCCTGCTACGCCTGCAAAAACAACCGCCAATGCATCGCGCCTTATAGCTGCCACTACCCGTAGTTTTCAAAGCGGCAACCTGGAGATACAGGATTCTGCACATTGCTGGTACACCTCAGGCTACGGCTATGATTATGCACGCGACCAATGGAAATTTGACCATGCTACCGACTGGGATTATGATGGCAGCAGCTACACGGAAGCTTATCATGTGACCAATACTATAGATGCCAATGGCCACGTTACTATGTCCGCATTTGAAGAGTTTGATGGCAGCAACTGGATAACCGATGAAATTGAAAAATACAGCTACAATGCACAAGGACAAACAACAGTGGAGCTTTATGCCAGCTTTGATGGCAGCCAGTGGGACAGTATGCGCACAACTTACACGTACAACGCACAGGGGCGTCTTGCACAACAGGCGAATGAAAACTGGGATAATTCTTCCAGCCAGTGGGTACAGTCTGACCGTTTTACCAATACCTATGATGCAAACGGGAACCTGACACTGGAGCTACAGGAGTTTTGGGATGGGAATAACAACCAGTATGCTCCTGTGAACCGTACTACCAATACCTATGTTAACAACCTGCTTACCGTGGCACTGTTTGAATACATTTCAAACGGCCAATGGATAAACGCAGGCCAAACTTTGTATACCTACAATGCACAAGGCAATGTAACACTGCAGGAAAACCAAAACTGGGGCCAGGGTGCATGGGTTCCGGGCAATCGTATCACAAACACGTACAACAGCACTAATGATATGATAACCAGTACCCGGGAAGATTTCATATTAGGGCAATTTGAAACACAGGGTCGCCGGACAATGACTTACAACAACTATCACCAGGTGTTGGTGGAAACTGAAGAAGGTTATAATACCACTACCGGCCAGTTTGAAATGCAGGATGGCAACCAGGAAATGCGCAACTACTACGAAGAATACACAAACAGTGTAAAAGACACAAAAGCAGCGGGTGGCAATTTCAGCGTTTATCCCGTTCCTGCCAAAGGCGTACTGCACCTGCGCACTTCGCTGAATGAAGCAACCTCAGCAACGATACAACTGCTGGATATGAACGGACGCGTGGTAAAACAACAACAACTACCCACCGCCAAACAATTCAACACGGCCATCGACATAGCCAACCTGCCCGCAGGCAATTACATCATGCAACTGAATGCGAGTGGCAAAGTAATGACGCAAAAAGTAACTGTGGAGTAGTTAAATTAATTAAGTTGATTGGATTAATTGAGGCAATTCAATTGATTATTAAATGGTGACGGCGCAGGCTGTCACCATTTTTTTAGTGCTATATCTCCATCGTTATTGCGCGGAGTGTGCGGCGGAGAACGACAACGCAATCTCACGGGCATGAATGTGTATATACATTCATTGCATAGAAAAAATATAATATTACTCCCAAGTATACGTTATAGGTTCATACTTTTAACAAAACCTTTAATACCCGCTTATGTACAGGAACACGTTACCGGCTGCATTACTATTTTTCTTTGCAGCCATACCTTCACTATTTGCACAGCAAGGCAATTATTCGCTAAAACTCAATGCACTTACCGCAGGCATAGATGCCCGGCCTGCACAGCGGGTAATTGCCTCCACAAGCCGTGTTTTTAAGTATCCTGATGGCCTTGTTGTTTCCGACTCTGTGAGATATCAATATGCGCCGGGGTTTAGTTACGATTTCGTGCTGAAAGACTGGAAATACAAAGATGCTGTGCACTGGACGAATAAAAATACTCCTGTTAGCTACGATGAATACGAACATATAGCCCACACCTACGATAACAAGAACCGCCTCGCAACCGAAGAAATATCGCGCTACGAAAATGGCAACTGGGTGGTAAAAAATGTAAACAGCTACACGTACACACCCACCGGCAAAATAGCCACCTATATTACCACCTATATGGGACTCAGTGCCAATGACTCAACAAAGGAAACATACCAGTATAATGCACAGGACAGCCTTATACTAAAGCTTACCGAGCACTGTACCAGTACCCAGCCGCAGTGGGCACCCCGATATAGGGACATTATCTCTTATAATGCCAGCAACAAACGCGATACCCTTATATTCGAAAAATGGAATGACAACACAAGTGTTTGGGAGTACTCAGGCATGTGGACAAATGATTACATTGCCTCTACTGACGTAGAATATGTATACTATTTTTATGGAAACGGATGGTTGCCGAACTCAAAAGTGCATTCTATTTTTGATGCACAAGGGCATCTGCAAAAACAGGAATCAAACTTCAAAACAAGTACCGGCTGGAAGATATTTGTTATAGATGCCTATGTGTATGATAAGAATAACCTGCCTTTATCCTGCACCCGTGTACAGATAGATGCACTCACCGGGGTGCAGCGGAATGACATACGGTACACATGGGAGTATAACGCCCAACATCAACTGGTAACCGAACGCAGCGAACGATGGCAGGATACCAAAGGGAAGTTTGAAGCACAAAGCAGTGATTATGAAAATCGTTATTATTATGAAGCATTCACCAACGATGTACCTGACGGCCCGATACAAACACCTGCTTTAACTGTCTATCCCAATCCAGCCCATACACTACTAAATATCGAAATAACAGGCAACAGTACCGCTACCTCGTTGCATCTGCTGGATATGAACGGACGCGTGGTAAAACAACAACAACTACCCACCGCCAAACAATTTAACACGACCATTGACATAGCCAATCTGCCCGCAGGCAATTACATCATGCAACTGAATGCGGGCGGCAAAGTAATGACGCAAAAAGTAACTGTGGAGTAGTTAGTTAATTAAGTTGATTGGATTAATTGAGGTAATTCAATTGATTATTAAAAGGTGACAGCGCAGGCTGTCACCTTTTATTTGTGGCGGTATATTATCTCCGTATACGAGTAATATACTACCTATGCCGGCAGCGAAGAAAGGGGCGCAAACCATGCACCTTTTCGATTATGCAGGATGTGCAGCTGACTATTTCAGGGTCAGTACACAGTGGAAATTGCGCAAGAGGAAATGACCGTCCGGTGTTATCTTCACTGTAAAATCAAGTTTATTATCACTAAAGGTACCATCACCCTCCATGTCGTAAGGAGAGTTGTCAAATACTCTTTTTGGCACTACCTGTAGTGTATTATTGCCACAATCGAGAATGACTTCCACATCGTACGACTTCCAGTTTATACCGTCTTCCATATCACTATATATACAATTTTTCAGTAGCAGGTGGTTTTTCTCAGCAGTCAGTTCAGCGGTTACATCCACAGTCTGCACGTCCGATGTGTTCTGCATATTGGTTTGCACATTCTCATAGTTGCCGGCTTTAGCACATGGTGCCGGTTCTCCGTTTACGGTCAGCTTCATGCCGTATGTTTTTACCGAGTCTCTTTCAGTAGTGCTGATAACCTTTACATCATACACACCACCCGGGGTATTATTGGTGCGCAGCGTCAATATACTTGCGAATGCCGGGATGCCCGAACTGACATCGAAATTTGCGGTAGCCCCCTGCGGCAACCCCGATACGGATAAGGTGAGCTTTTCCTGGTTGCCACCGGCGTAGCCTATTGCCAACGGCATTATCAGGCTATCGGTCCAGCTCATGGTATGGTCGGTTATGCCATTAATGATGTACTTCATGGCAGTGCTGTCCGTAGTGTTGTTGACATTACTTTTGGGAGGGTTGTCGCTTTTGCTGCAGGAAGTGTATGCAAATGCGCAGATTAGGGCAAATAGCCAAAGGGTTTGTTTGTTCATATAGGTATATGTTTATTTAGTGCCGCGAATATACGCATAATAAAAAAAACGGGCAGACCTGCAGGCCGTCACCACTTTTTTTTGTCCAACTGTTGATTATCTTTATCCGGTTCGCATAAACCCACCAGGTATGTATAAAGCTATCACGGCCACACTTCTGTTGCTTTCCATTTGCTGCACCGCCTGCTATGCAGCAGACGGCGGGGATGCCGCTGCAAAACCCAGGGCCACAGGTGTAGACATTATGGCTATGGCAGGCGGCACATACCTCGAAGGTGAGCTGGGAGGTTTTGAACTGGGGGCAGCCATTAAAACATGGAATGTGAAAAACCCGTTCGGTTTCCAGGCAGGGCTGGAATATATGCATACAAAATACTCGTGGGATATGGCACTCGTAAACAATTCACTGGTATTAGTAAATGCCGCAATGGCAACTACCACAAGGCGAAAAAGATTTAACTACCATGGTGCGCTGGGTGGTTCGGTCATCATGAGCATTGATGGTAATGTGCCTGCCTTTGACCCGAATGGCTCTGAATCGCTCATCCTTTCGCCGCGGCTAGAAGCTGGCGGCGGACCGGACAATGTCATATTCAGGGTGGCAGGAAATATCCTTTCGTCTGATTCGAAAATACCGCTCTTGTTTTCTTTCGGCGTGTCGGTGTACTTTGGCAAGCGGCAATAGCTCTTTTAGCTACCTGCTGTTTTCCCTGCCTGCAAAGGTGCCATTGCCCAGCAGCGATTGTATGGCACGTTGCACATTCCGCTCAATGCTTTCTTCTGTTTTGAGGGCGGTTATGTAGCGCACTATTTCTTTGCGGCGCGAAGGTGGCAGCTTATCGAATGCAGCCTTAGCTGCCTTATCATCTTTCAGCGCCTTTGCCAGTCTGGGATGCATGGCAATGCTCCTGTCCGAAGGGTCGAAACTGATGGTCAGTACTATGGTTTCGCCAATACGTTTGGGTGAGTCCTTCAGCATTGTGGTATTGATATACAGCCGCCAGTGCCCGCTGTATTTTACCAGCGTTTGTGTATAGGGTTTTCCATTCACAGTGCCGCATACTGGTATATGCCCCCTATCTTTCCCTGCCTTTTTGAATATACTTTCCAATACCTTTTCAGGCACAAATACAAAAGGATTGATACCTATAATTTGTATGATGGCTTTGAAGGAATGCATAAACAGCAAGATACAAAGGATAGGATTAAATGTATTTACTCCATCCGTTGCAATATATTTTCCATCTCCCTTATTTCTCTTTCCTGCGAGGCAATAATACTATCTGAAAGTTTTTTTACTTCCGGGTCTGTTATCGCGGCGTGCTTGCTCGTGAGTATAGCAGAGGAGTGGTGCGGTATCATAGCCTTCATGTATTGCCGGTCTGATATGAATGTCTGGTTGCGGAGAAAAATAAAAGCAAGAACGAATACCGTGATACTTGATAATACAATAATCGTGTTGCGTTTCTTATGCGGATACATCTGTCCCATTAGTCCCATCATGAGCCATACCATAGGCATAACCATTAGCAGGGCCATGTACAATCTTGTAAGACTCAGATGTATATTATCAGCCCTGTCCACATTAAAGAACATTACGGAATACATAATTAAAAATGAAACTACCAGCATTACAGCCATTTTTTTATAAGCACTTTTATGCATAACTATTTTTACAAATAATCATAAAAAGCTATGCCATGAATATGCATATATGACTTGCATCATGTCCGCAACAAACCTCTGTCATACCAGTAGGCGCTATTATCAGTACTTTTATTGTATAACAGTACCTCGCTAAAGGGAACCTATGGAACATACAATGCACAACCGCGAAATGCATCAGCATGATATGCACAGCACAGCGCACAAAGACCATGGTGCACATGCAGGGCACGACCATGCAGCCATGATAAACGATTTCAAAAAACGGTTTTATGTCGTATTGGCATTGACTGTCCCGGTACTGCTGCTCTCAGAAATGATACAGCACTGGTCGGGCATACACATTGCTTTCCCGGGTGATAAGTATGTACTGCTGGGGCTCTCCTCGTTCATATTCGTATACGGCGGTATGCCCTTCCTGAAGGGGCTGGTATCGGAACTGCAGCAGCGCAGGCCGGGTATGATGACGCTCATCGGCTTTGCCATATCGGTAGCCTACATATACAGTGCGGCAGTTGTATTTGGCCTGCAGGGCATGGGCTTCTTTTGGGAGTTGGCCACACTTATCCTAATCATGCTGCTGGGGCACTGGGTTGAAATGAAATCGGTAGCAGGCGCCTCGCGCGAACTGGAGTTGTTGGTGCAACTAATGCCGGCTACCGCCCACAAGGTACATGGCGAGCATGTGATGGAGGTAAACACCGATACCCTGCAGGCAGGCGATGTGATACTGGTAAAGCCGGGCGAAAAGATAGCCGCCGACGGCACAATAGCAGAGGGCGAAAGCTACATCAACGAATCGATGCTGACCGGGGAATCGAAACCCGTACACAAAACCAAAGGTGAAAAAGTAATTGCCGGCTCGCTGAATGGCAATGGCGCTATAAGAATATCAGTATCCCACAGCGCGGCCGACTCATACCTGTCGCAAGTGGTAAAGTTGGTGAGCGATGCGCAGAAGGCAAAATCAAAAACACAGCTCCTGGCCGATAAAGCCGCACAGTGGCTCACAGTCGTGGCCATTGCGGCAGGGTTGGCTACATTCGCAGCCTGGTATTTCTCCGGCTACGACCTTGCCTTCTGCATAGAGCGGATGGTGACAGTAATAGTCATCTGCTGCCCGCATGCACTGGGGCTGGCAGTGCCGCTGGTGGTAGCCCGCTCTACTGCCCTCTCGGCCAAAAACGGTTTGCTGATAAAGAACAGGACGGCATTCGAAAACTCGCGGAAAATATCCACCCTCGTTTTCGACAAAACAGGTACGCTCACTGTGGGGCAATTTGCTGTATCCAACATTGCCGTGCTGGATAATGCATATACAGAAAAAGAACTGGTACAAATGGCCGCATCGCTCGAACAGAATTCGGAGCATCCTATAGCTACGGGTATTATGCAACAGGCAAAAGACATGGGCCTGGCACCATTACAGGTGAGTAATTTTGAAGCGATAACCGGCAAAGGTGTACAGGGGCAGGTGAACGGTAAAGAAGTTAAGGTAGTGAGTCCGGGGTACCTGCAAGCCGAAGGGAAATTTCCTGCAGGGCTTTCGTTCGATAGCTCGGAGACGGTAGTATTTGTATTGGCAGACAATAAGGCCGCAGGTTATATTGCATTGGCCGACACCCTACGCCCCGAATCGGCAGAAGCCATACGCACCCTGCACAGCAACGGTATCAAAGCCGTATTACTGACAGGTGATAACAAGAACGTAGCACGTTCCGTAAGCGATAAGCTGGGTATGGATAAGTTTTATGCCGAAGTATTGCCGCACGAAAAACTGGAGAAGATAAAAGAACTGCAGGCACAGGGCGAATACGTAGCCATGACCGGCGATGGTGTGAATGATGCCCCCGCCCTGGCACAGGCCGATGTAGGTATTGCCGTAGGCTCAGGCAGCGATATAGCCGCTGAAACAGCCGATATAGTACTGGTAAACAGCAACCCTAAAGACATTGCCAGCCTTATCCTGTTTGGCAAGGCAACCTACCGGAAAATGATACAGAACCTTATATGGGCTACAGGTTACAATATAATAGCGTTGCCGCTGGCGGCAGGTGTGCTCTACACTTGGGGCATTATGCTAAGCCCCGCCGCAGGTGCCGTACTCATGAGCCTGAGCACCATCATCGTAGCTATTAATGCGAGCCGCCTGCAGGTTTCCTAAATTGGGGAACGCCACCTTGTACGATTGCACTACCGAAGTGCTTACCGTTTAACAAACGTACTATTGACAGTGAATGCTGCATTACTGATGCGCAACACATACATGCCCGGCGGCAGGCTACGTATGTTCAAAACGGTTTTTTTGTTTGTTTGTGTAATTTTTTGACAAAGTAGCACCCTGCATATTTACAATAGCAAGCATGTAAGATGTATTGTCGGGCAGCTCAACGGACAGGGTATTTTGGGCAGGGTTGGGCCACAGGTATATACTATTATTGGGGGCAGGTATATCATCTGTGCCCAGGTCCGTAAATTTACCACAGGGCGCACCGTTAAGCATCGTGTAACAAAGCGTAGTATCTGTAGTATTATCAATGTTGCCTGCAAAATACTCCACTAGTCCAATACGTTCTTTATACGTTTTATCGTAATACCATTCAAAAGGCGGAAAGTACTGGTATTGGCCGCCGGTATACGCAACATCCCCGATTTTTTCCATATACCATTTTCCTGTAAAGCAATAGCTCGTATCAGCTTCACGGTAGTACAACAGGTTAAAATAACCAACCTCTTCAGGCATGTACCCGCCGGCCAGCAGCCAGTTGCTGCCATAGTAACGGATAGCTGAGGTAGGAGTCTTTTCGTAAACACGTTTGATGGGGTATGTCGTTGTCTTGCTCTTTAAATCGGAACGCCAGCCCCGTGTCTGGTAAGATACCCAGCCAGCACCATCCTGTCGCGATATGATTGTATCTATATAGTACACCTGTATATCTGCATTAGGGTACGGTCCATAAAACATAGGTATTGCGGTATACTCCAACACGTCCCCGGGCTGCCAGTCGTGCAGCTTGTTATCAGCAGGTTCATAACTGCATATATGAAACATAGCATGGTTAACGCCCCCCATCTCATCAAAGTAGTAATCAGCGCCTTTTTGTATGGGCTGACCGGGGGCGTGGTATGGGAAGGTGTACAACTCAAAGGCTTCCACAAAACCATGGTCTTTGCTCAGCTTGAGTGTAAAACCGTTCAACGGGTCTGCTACAGGTACTTTGTTATAGTAGGCATTAATGCTGATAATCTTTACAGAATCGATGCTACCCGAAACTGTCATTGTATCGATACTAACTACTTTTGCCTTGAAATACTCAGGTGCATTGCTGCCTGTATGAAATATCCATTCTTCACCCACAAGAGCCCGCGATTTAATATACACCGTATCGCCCCACATGGTTTCTATGGTATGCAGGCCATCGTCGTAAACAATAACATCATCGCCCATCCAGCTGCCACCTGGCACCAATATAGTTTGCGGGACTGAAGAATAGCCCCCTCTTAATGTTTTGAACAGGGAATATATTCTATGGTCTGAAAAAGTTTGCACATTTTTCACTTCAATGCCGCGCACATATTCATTATCGTTTACAAAAAACTGCCGCTGGCCCGGCAAAAAACAGTCGTATGGTGCAGCAACTGCAACTTGCCGTATAAGCAATAACGCCAGGAGAGGTAAGAAAGGTTTCATAGGTAGCTTTTTACAAAGATAAAGAAAAGGCAAATATGAAGAATCTTAGCGTTGATTCTCAGTCTTTGCAGCCGGATACTTACAGTACCAGGTAAACAAAACTAAAAACGGTAGCCACCGCTATGAGCAATGCCCCTAAAGCCATCAACAGGTTACTATGTTTATCCCTGCCGCGCAGGATAAGTATAATTCCGATAACGATAACTGCCAGCCAGCCTATCAATGTGATTAACGAAGCACCCATGCTGTAAAGATAAGAAGTTGCTTCTCTTGGTTATAATTATCAGTCGTTAGCCATTGGTCGTAGTCGTTAGTAGAAAGCTGTTTTTTTACAAAAAAACTAGTACCAATCAACAATTCAACCAATCAACTATACTTCCAACTCACAATTCCCAAATTCCTAGTCCCGCAACCCATCAATTCCCCTCATCCATAGCCCATGTACGTTTACGGGTAGGGTATACGCAGAGGGTTACGCTAAACAGGTTGCTGTAGCTGCTGTTGAGCGAGAAGTTATAGCCTGCCTTCAGCATGAAAATGCTGTAACCCGCCCCTGCTTCGATGCGCGGGTAAAAATTGTAGAGGGCAAACCCGTCACCTGTATTGAACACCAGGGAAGGGCCTATTGCCAGATGGTAGTTATAGTGCTTGCGGAAGGTGCTCACTGCCGCCATAAAGCTGAAGTTGAGGAAAGAAGCGGTAGCATCGGCCACACTATCGCTCTGGACACCTGTCTTCATATAGGCCAGCTCCACCTGGCCACCCAGCGGAGCGTAATCTTTACCATAAGTCTTGATACCCAGCTCTGCCTGTATACCGGTAGTACCCTCATTAATAGCAGTGCCTAGGCCGGCATACGGGTATAGCCCCCCTTTTGTTTGCCCGTCGGTAATATAGCCCTGGGCAATCGCTTGTGAAGAAATAAACAGCAGGAAAGCGAAAACGGCAATATATCTCATTGTTTGTACGAACCTTATAAAACGCAAGATACTACTATGCAGGGGTAAAATAGTATGCCGGTTTTAAATTATTTGCCTGGTGCTCAATGCGCAAAGTACAGGTCGTAGCGCAAAGTAGATATATTGGCACGTACATATCCGTGTGCCTTTATCGAGTCGGCATAAGCGGGGCATACCTCCCTGCTTACAATAATGCCGGGCAATGCACCTTTCATCGGCTTAACCTCCAGTTGCGCGTAGCGTGCGGCATAAGCACTAAACTGGTAGTCGCCCTCCATGCCGGGGCATATACCCATCGTATCGGCGGGCGATATAACGGTTGCGAGTTGGTGTACATCGTTGATGATATCTTCATCCCTGCCTATGGTACCGGCTTTGGGCCACAGGTATGCAATGCCGCCTATAGCAGCCACAGCGGCTAATACACGAAAGGCACGGCTTGCCTGTGGGGGTAAAACATACTTTTGCGTAAGCCCCAGCACATAAGGTGCAATCAACAGCGAAAGCGCTACGGCATAAAACGGCAGCGATGGCAACAGGTAGAATGAAAACTGCTTTACACTTACCATAACAGGCAATGAGGCAGAAAGGGCGGTATAAAAGAAAAACAGGAATTTACGGTTGCTGCGGGCCTGCGGCTTTACCTTCAACAACCGGGCAGCTATCCATATCAGTACCACCAGCACAAGGGCAGGCGCCAGTTGCATAAGGATAGATTGCAGTATATAGTACCTGCCCAGCGACGATTCTACCAACTCACGCTTGCCCGCAAGTGAACGCAGCAGTTGCTGGTCGAGATAATGAGACAACATATTGCGCGGGGCGCTGAACAAAGTTATGATTCCGTATGCGCCTGCCACTATCAGCAGAACAAGCAGTGACTGCAATACGGCCGTTGTAAAAGAATGCCTGCGAAAGGCCAGCCAGTGTATGGCAGGCACCGCTAGGGGAAAAAGCCCTACCGGCCCTTTGGTTAGCGAGGCAAGCACAACAAACGTTCCACCGGCTGCAAATTTCCATATACGGTTACCCCTGCCTTCGCAGGCTGCGTACAGGTACAGGAAAGCCGCTATGTCAAAAATACCCATCGTGCATTCCAGTGCATTATTGGGGTAGCTCCACAATACGGTAGCAGCAGTGCCCCACATCAGCAGGGGCAGCCACCAGAGCGGCCCGTGTGCACGATCTGTAGCAGCTATCCACAACCTGCGTATCATCAGCACAGTAACCAGCCAGGCAGCGGCACAGTATATCTTTTCCGTATAATAATGATCGCCAAATACGCGAAAGAAAAGCGACTCAAGCCCCATCATCATGGGGGGATGCTCATAGAAGTATGCGCCATGCCCAAAGTAGGGCATCCAGAAGCTGCCTTTACCAATAGCCATGTTGCGCCCGACGGTAGCGTATATCAGCCCATCAGAAAACATACCTTCCGGCAGCAACCGGTCAAGAAAAGAGATGGTAACAAACAGCAGAACGATGATAATAAAGGGCAGTTGTCTTTTGACCATGGGCTGCATAAATAACAGGGTATCAATCAGCAGCGAAGATATGCCAAATATTTGTCCTGCTATATAAACAATATATTACATCCCCGGGCGGGTATACGTTTTTCGTACAATCGCTTTTATCGACTCGTCAAGTATTCGCACGGCATCCTGTATTTTCTCCAGTATTTCGATGTTAGCGGGGTTGCCCGGCTCCTGCTTGTTAAACAACTCTATCAACCCCATAATACTGGCCACCGGGCCACGTACCTGGTGCGATTGCAGCCAGCCTATTTCCCGCAATTGTTCGTTTTGCGCCTGTATCTGCTCCAGGTGCTGTTTTTGCTCTGTGATATCTATAGCAATACCCATGACAGTACCGGGTTCGTTTTCTTCGCCGGGATAGTATATAGCCTCATCCAGTATATGCCGTATACTGCCATCGCGGTGAATAATACGGTATTCACAATTACCGCGGCCACTTGTTATAGTCAATTTTACAATTTCATGCAGCCGTTCGATATCTTCAGGGTGTACGTTATTAATAAGGGGGCCACCGGTAGCCATCAATTCATGTACGGTATAGCCATACACTTTTTCGCAGGCATTGTTCATAAAGGTAATTTCCTGCGTTTCGGCATTTCGCGACCAGATAACCTCCGGAATGGCCGAGAGTATTATATCCATTTGCTCTTTCTGCTCACGTATGGCATTGTTCAGCAAACGGTTTTGCTGCTCGGCACGTACCCGGTTATCTATATCTACCGCCATTACGGCTACAGCATTATGCTCTCCAAAAGTGGTAAGGTGTGCATATATATGTACATAAAACACCTCTCCGTTGCGCCGCTTATGCCTGAACTCACCCGCATCGAAGTAGGATTCGCTAAAACTATTGCGGACCTCGTAAAACATAGGTATATCTTCTGCCGGGCGTATATCTTCGGCACCCATTGACAGGAATTCCTCTTCCGTATAGCCATATTGCTCCAGTGCCGCATTATTAACCGCTAAGAAACGATAAGTGTCCTGGTCATATATGTACATAGGGCCGGGGCTGTTAGTAAACAGCCGCTTAAAGTCGTTACTGCTTTTTTTGCGTTCTATGGCATAGAGCATGGTTTTTTCCAGCATCTTACTGTCAAAATCGCCTTTCAGCAAGTAGTCTTCAGCGCCCCTGTGCAGGGTATCTATGGCAAAATTGAGCTCGGAAACACCTGCCAGTAAAACAACGGGCGTGTACGGGTATTTTTTCTGTATATGACTGAAGATACGCTCGCTGTTAATGCCTTTCAGGCGCAGCGATGCAAGCACCAGTTTAATATCGCCGGGTTCCGGCAACTGTATTTGTGGCAATTGGGTACAATGCAGTACCTGCTGGCGCGGGTAGCCAATGCTTTCAAGTTGGGAAAACAGGAGAGCGGCATCCGTCTCATCATCTTCCAGTAGTAATATTTTACCCCTTGGCATGCATATATGTGGTTGTTTAATAAAATGGTGGATTTGGGCCTCTCTGCTTAAACGGCAACGAATTAAATCAATTTTCGTTGATTATCAAAGCTCTGCCTCGCAATATTCAAACATACTTCTACAAAATATATGTTACGTCGTGCGCTGTTATCATGAGAAAAAATGACATTGTTAAGATTACCATTGGATAGAACAACAGAGAATTATCTGAAAATTGCCATATTATTTTAAAAAACCGCCCGGGTATTTCATACATCGTTAGAAAACATTATTTTGCGGCTTAATTAAAAGTTAACGAATGAAAAATGTACTGATTCTTGCAGCGCTTTGTGTCGGTTTATTATCCTGCGAGAGAGATTATGTATGTGAATGTAATACAGTAAGCGGTACGGATACGAACCAGTTTCATGTAGAATACCCTGTAAGTACCGTTAAGAAAAGCCAGGCAAAACAACGCTGCCAGGATTACCAGGATAAGCTGAACACGTCGCGCCAGCTGGGCATAGCCTGCGGCCTGCAATAAATTAATTTTGGGTGCGTACCTGCGGGTGCGCACTTTTTTTCGTTAGTACTATAAGCTGATGTACAGAATGAAACTCATATATACTTTCTTCTTTGCCACCCTGCTGTTTTGCTCATGCAAAAAAGATTATACCTGCACCTGTATTGATGCAGCCCACGTTTACCCGACAAAGGAAATAAGCCTGAGCGAGCGCAGCCAAAACAAGGCCGTGAGCACCTGTACCGATAAACAGACAGAGCTGAACGTGAGCGGGAGCAATTATAACTGTACACTGAAGCCATAAGGCACAATTACCTATCTTAGCTGCCAGTAATGAAGGCGCAGCTCAAAGACTATTATAAAATACTGGAAGTACAGCCTGCAGCCGGGCTGCCGGAAATAAAAAAGGCATACCGTCGCCTCGCCTTCAAATACCATCCTGATACCAATAACGGGCAATTTGCCGAAATACGCTTCCGCGAGATACAGGAAGCATGGGAAGTACTCTCGCATGCCGATAAACGCCGCCACTACGATGAAGAACGGTGGCTGGCCGGTATGGGCAACCGCACCCGCGATAAAGAACTTGTCACCCCGCAATGGATATTGAAAGAGGCCCAACGCCTTGCCCGGCACATGGCTACAGTCGATACCTATCGCATGAGCCACAGCTCACTGCATGATTATATTTTCCTGCTGCTCAGCGATGCGCACATGGCCATATTGCAACAGGATGGCGATGAGGAAACAAACTGCAACATTGTACGCACCTTACTGGCATCGACCAAAAACCTGAAGCACTTGTATATGCAGGCCGTAGGCAACAGGCTGGCGTTGCTTGCAGGCACAGACAATATGCTGATGCGGGAAATATACCTGCAGGTAAACCAAAGCCGCCGCAGTGCGGCCTGGGAAAAGTATATGCCCTTTGTTATTGTATTGACGGCCATTATCCTCAGCCTGCTCATGTACCTCTGGGCACACTAACCCATATCTTCCGCCGTAGTTTTTGTATCTGTTCCCTATTGATTTGTATCAGCACGGAGCATGATAAAAATCATCGCAGCGAAACAGAATAAGGAGAACCTTTACCGGCATGACTGTACCCGGTGTCTCATAACAGTACACCTACAGTTTTTAAACCATTTTTATTTTCTCCACTAAAAATATAGCTATGCGAAAGCCACAAATTGTTATACTCGGCTGCAACTTTGCCGGGCTGACCACAGCAAGGTACATCCACGCAATAGTGAAGCAAAAAGCAGACATTACAATCATAGACCGGAAATCGCTACTCACATTTGTACCCAATATCCCCTTGCAGGTATTGGCCAATGTTAATCCCGACATAGACCTGCATTACAAGTTCATGCCCTTCCTGGAGCACGACGGCAATACTTTTATACAAGCCGAAGTGAATGCTATCGACCCCGAAACCAACACCGTTTATTATCAGCCGAATGAAAGGACCGGCCACCCTACCCGTAAAATCACCTACGACTACCTTGTAATTGCCCTTGGTAATAAATTGGCTTATGACAAGATAGACGGCTTCAGCGAGCATGGGCACAGTGTGACCGATACTTTCCTCGGCAACAGGCTGAGAAAGTACCTCCACAATAAATATAAAGGTGGCCCCATCGTCATCACTTCCGATGTTTTTCACCAGGGGAAAAGCGAAAAGCTGCCTGCGGGGCTACCCGTTGCCCTGACCGCCTGCGAAGGGCCTCCTGTTGAACTGGCTTTTTCCCTGGCACACTGGCTGGATAACCGAAACCTGGACGGTGCGCCGACAATATACCTTTCCACTCCCGCTAAAGTTATTGCCGAAGATGCGGGCGAAACCATACTGAACCAGTTGCTGCCTATGATGGCAAAAATGGGATATCATTATAAAGCGAATACCAACGGTATAAAAAAGGTATATGAGGGTGGCATTGAGTTCAACGACGGCTCATCGCAGGAGGCAGAAATCTCTATTCTTTTCCCCGACTGGCAGGCGCAACCTTTTTTAAAGGAACTGCCCTTTACAGACGATATGGGCTTTGTAGTCACCGACCTCTATATGCGCAACCCCGATTATCCAAACATTTTCGCCGTAGGTGATGCCGCATCGGTGACGGTGCCAAAAATAGGTTCACTGGGGCACATGGAGGCCGAAGTACTGGCCAATGCGTTGGGAAAAGAACTGGGCTTTATTAATGATGATATCCAGCCGTTGGAATTTGAGCTTTTATGTATGGGTGATATGGGTGGCATAAAAGGTTTCTACATGCGTACCAACGAATGGTGGGGCGGCAAGGAAAGCCACCTGCACATAGGCATAACGCCCTATGCCCTCAAAATGGGTTTTAAAAAAATGTATTATACTTTCGGTGGTAAAATCCCACATTGGGGGGTGGCGCTCAGCGAACTCATCGGCGACCATACAATAATATAATAAAACGGATTATTGTCATATAGGTTTCAACAATGAAAGCCGCTTTGCAGCGGCTTTCATTGTTTTCCCGGTGAGTAAAGGATAAGTAACAATAGCTGTTGCTGTTAAACCGTAACAGCAATCGGGTCGGGTGTCCATATACAGCCCGCGGCGCTACCGCCGGGTGAGTTGTATGGATTCCCGTTTACATCTACATTGAATTGCGTGGGGCCGCCCCAGTTTACGCCTATCAGCAACAGGCTGTAGTCGCCCGCCGGCAGGTAAGTATTCAGGGATGCATTCAGAGCAGTGTTAACATCGTTAAAAGTCATAGAGCCGGTGTAGAGCCCGGCATTAATAGTAAAGGTTAAGTCTACGGCATTACTGTTGCCGCTGAGTATCCTGCAAAGCTCATAACTGACGCCCCACTGGTAAGCAAGGATGATGAGCTCGTTGTCGCATGCTGTAACATGAATTGTGTTTGCCATGGTTGTTGTGTGTGATTTTTAGTTTTTCCTACTCGTCTGGCTTTTCGGAAACGCCCCTGCAACAATAGCCTCTGCAGGCAGGCTGTTTTTTCGTGACAGGGAATATTGCTTATCGCTTCACTTACCGGGGCGGGCTGGACAGTTTATTGTCCTTTCGCATAAACCACAACAAACTTAACACCTGGACTCACCCATGCGAAAGCGTGTAATCACGGTCGGCTACCCCGTATTTTTACCCCCGGCAGGGATTTCTTTTCCTGGCAGAGACCGCAAACACGCCGGGGGTGTTTTTACCCTTTCCCCGTTTTCCTTTTTATCCTACCTTTCAGGTTTACCATTTGTTCGAAAACAAACTAAAACACATTACATCATGAGCACACAAACAAGAATCTATGCCGGGGGCGGCTTTTCCTTCGGCGAAGACCAGGCCGTAAACAACATTCTCTCCGCCGGCTATTCCGCACTCATCGTATGGTCGGTACACGTAGATACCACGGGCAACCTGATACTCAACAATACGCAATTCGTATCGGGCGGCACCTACCGCGAAATGCAGCCTATGAACCTGCCGCCACGCCTTGCCAAACTGCACAAAGCAGGTGTGCAAATCATCTTCTCGGTAGGCGCAGGCGGCACCAACGATTTTCACAACATCAACACCCTGCTGAACGGCGGTGTACCCGGCCCCGGCAACCCGCTCTACGACAACTTCAACGCACTGAAGCAGGCGATGGTAGCGGCTGGCGGCGATATAGACGCTATCGATTTCGACAATGAAGACTATATGGATACCCCCACAATGGTCAACTTTGCACTGATGCTGAGCAACATCGGGTATAAGAGCGTAACCTTCTGCCCCTATTATGTAGATGAAACATGGACGGATACTTACACACAGTTATTGCAGCAGAAAGGCAAGGATTTTGTAAGCGCCATACACTACCAGTGCTATTCGGGCGGCAGCGGCAATAATCCTTCCGATTGGGCTACGGTCATAGCGCAGGCACAGGGCAACACCCTGCTGATACCCGGGCTGGCTACCAACCAGGCACAGCCCGGCCCCTGGTGGGATGGCAACGCACAAGGCGGCAGTGTAGTAAAAACACCCGATGTGGCTATGTATGGCGAGGCCAACTGGGACAGTATGCTGCGCAGGGGCAACTACCCTACTGTTGAGGATGCCATGAAAAGCACACTCGGCGGCGAAACTTTCTTTTTCTATTGCAGGCAGTACATGTACCTGTCTCCCGATAAGGTATTCAACCCCGGCGATGCGGTATTCTTCGGCGACCGGCCCTGGTGGGGCAGCGCACCGCAATGCGATGGCTATTCGCTCAGTGGCGGGTGTTCCAACATCTACAATATAAACGGAGCCTGCCCTGCCGACCTGCAACAACAGTTCGCTACATGGAACAGCCAGGGTGACACCATCAACGGCGGCTTTATATGGCTGTACGATTCGATAGTGAGCTGCGTACTCTCCAACTGCTGCGGGCAGGACAACGAAACCACCGCACAACTGGCTGCCGACTACCAGCAGGCTATTGTAAAAGGATTGAGTTAACCGCAAGAATACAATATAGTAACAATGAAACCGCTACTGCATGTAGCGGCTTCATTGTTACTGTCCCTTATCGGCAGCAAATAAATAGTAGTCGGCTGAGTGTTGTAGTATATCACTTTGCACCGCCTTATCAGACATGAGTATGGCACGGTAGCCGGCATCCATATAGCGTTGCTTCAGTTGCTGTCCCTGTGCTTCATCATCAGCACCTATGCAGTCCAGCACATCGTGGCTCCAGTTGTCAAAAGCATCAAAGCAAAACATCCTGATGGTTTGCATATGGCCCCTATACGCCTCATTAGCCCTGAACTGGTTGGCAACTGCCCCCCTTGACTGGTAATTGATATGATAGCCTCCATAAAAAGCGACAAACTTTTTGATATCTCCCTCCGCTATATCCCGCAGCATGTGTTTATATATCTTTTCATCCCGGTGTTTATCGCCTATCTTAATATCGTTGTCCAGTATTTTATCAACCAACGGCAGGTGGCTGCCATATAGCTGTGTTATTGCCTTATGGTGATGCGCAAAGGTTTTCTTTATTTCTTTCACTTTGCTGAAATATTCTTTACCGTAGTGTATAGATGTATCGTTGGCGTATGTTTCTATTTTGCTGAATATGGCTGACAAAGCAGGCGGTACAGTTTGCCCCGCATCGCGCAGCAACAGCATGGCCATGAACAGGGAAGACGTAGCCTCAAAATCGACACCGTGTATATGGATGCGTTCCGCTTCGGGCAATGTTCTGTTGTAGGCATACAGTTGCCGCCACATATCCATATAGTGCGGACTGGTATACAGCACATGTATGCGCAGCAGGCCAGTGTCCCCGGTTGCAAGGTATGTATCGAACAACAAAGCGGCGGAATACCCTGTTTCCATAAACACCTCCTTTACCCCGTAACGCTCATGCAAATAGGTAATGTAATGCAGCTTGAACATCGGCTCAAAATAGCGGGTATGTGTTTCGCCGTAAAAGAACGCATTACAGTTGCCGCCCTCCATCACCGTATCCATAGCCGCAGCAGGAAAAACAAAATCATTACTGCCTTTTATATAATCGAACCGTGCTACCTGCGCGGTGGAGTGGGAGGCGGATAGTAAAGCAATTATATAAAGTATTGTATGCAGGAAGCGGGTTTGTGGGAGTGTCATAGTAGCCTTATTATGGCAGGCCATTAAAGGTAGGAAAACGCTGTGCCTGGTGCAAGTATTAATCTCCCGGCATGTAGAATTGGGTAAGGTCTGTTTTGGAATGGAATTTTGTTTCTACAGTTATGGAGCGAGGTTCTTCATCCCAATCATCCATAGTTACCATAGGATGACGATATGGTCTTAATTCTTTTATGCTGTTAATTAAATCAATTGTTCTGTCTTCTTTATCTTGGATATAAATATCCACTGTGCTATAGTTTTTAATATTATTAATAATAAATTTATCTATTTCTCTATTAAAATATGGAAAGGAATACCCAACAATAATCAATTTTTCAGTGTTAGCCAATACTGCTTTTATTCCTTCTTTTATTTGTATCAATTTGTCTCCATCTTCCCAGGAAAATGATATCGCAGGCTCGAGCTTGTCTTCATCTTTATGCTCATAATAGCTGTTCAGTAAATTGTATACTTCTAATGGTTGCACGCGTTCATAAAATGTATTGCGTTCTACTATATTATCTGGCTCAAAGGTGTAAGGGCTTATATCAAAATTTCCAACTCCCAGTATTGGATCATTTGTTTTACTGTTATTAAAACCTATGGTGCCATTTATTTTTATAACACCAAAATTGTCTGCTATGTTTTTTTGAGATTCACTATTCTTATGAATAATATTAAGGGCTTTGCACGAATCATGAATATTTTCTCTATCAGGAGTGTATTTCATAAAGGCACGTTCAAATTCATAGTCGTAGTTCCAGGAAAGAATATTTATATCTGTTGGGAATAACAAACAGCCATCCTCTCCTCTTTTTAGAATGGTAGCGAGAAAAGCATCATACCGTTTATCCGTTTTTTTATAGTAAAAACGGCATAGCTCAAAGAATAATATTATACTACATTTTAAGTCATGATATTCTTTCTCCTGACCTGTTAGAAAAAGCATTTTCGCATAAGTATCTATACTTCGATGAGCTTCGCACCCGCTTAACATTTTACCTAAACTACGAATAACATCTTCATACATTCCGAATACTTTCACACCTTCATTACTTATAACTTCTCGATGTATTTTATTTTGATGTAAAAAGAAATTAAATATTGCAATTAACTCTTTGAGCTTTTTCTCAAATCCATCCACCACCGGTAATGAGCCTGCACTCGCCCCAGCACCTAAGAGATACGTAGTTTTCGCCATGATAGTTTTATTAGTGTTAACGCTTGCAACAGTGTAATGCTGTAATCTAAAATATAAAAAAATGGCTATAATTTTGAACGGCCTACCAATAACTCACTGGCGCGAGTCTTCCGAAGGAGGACTTGTGACATCCATATTTCACCCCGACTCTGTCCGGTATTCTTTATTCCGGGGCTGAAGTAAACCCAGGCTATTGTTCACTGAATTCCGGACAGAGCCCGGCTGTTTTTTTCGGCACAAGAGCGCTTTGCTAACTCTTGCGCCAGTAGTACAACCACGCACTACAAAAACGATTTACGCATTAAACACGCCAGTAGTGTGCTGATATTTCTGCACATAAACCTAAAAAGACCGCCCTCTCAGGCGGCCTTTCATTTATTTCTTCGGTATCCGTTTCAGTGTTTCCAGCAAATACTTCCAGAATTTTTGAACGGAGCTTATCTGCGCCCGTTCGTCGGGCGAGTGTGCGCCGTATATATTCGGGCCGAAAGATATCATCTGCATCTGCGGGTAGTTGGTGCCCAGTATGCCGCACTCCAGCCCCGCGTGCACCGCATTTACGTGCGGCTTTTCGTGAAACATTTCTTCGTACAGGTTGCTCATCACCTGTATGATGGGCGCATCGGGCCTCGGCTGCCAGCCAGGGTAGCTGCCCGCATAGGCAGGTGTAGCGCCCGTCAGCTCAAATGCGCTGCCGATAGCCGTTTTCAGGTCGTCCTTTTCCGTTTCTACCGAGCTACGCGTGAGGCATTGCAGGCTAAAACTGCCATCCTTCACCAGCACGCGCGAGAGGTTGTTGGAGGTCTGCACCAGCCCTGCTATATCGGGGCTCATACGGTATATACCATTGGGGCAGGCATATATGGCGCGCAGCAATGTTTGCTGAAACGCGCTGTCCATTACCTGCACAGGTACATTGGCATCGGCTATGGTAATGGCAATATTGGGGTCGGTAGTTTTATACTCGTTGCGGAATATGTCTTCAATTGTACCCACGGTCGATTTCAACGCTTCCGCATGTTGCTCATCCGTCACTATCACCGCTACCGACTCGCGGGGAATGGCGTTGCGCAAGCCGCCGCCGTCTATACTCGCTATACCTATATTGTATTCCTTCGTCAGCGTCAGTAGTACGCGGTTCATTAGTTTATTGGCATTGCCGCGGCCCAGTTTTATATCCATGCCTGAGTGCCCGCCGGTCAGCCCTTTTACCGTGATGGTAAAAGCCACATCGCCTGTAGGGCTGGTACGCTCATACGTACCCGTGCCTGTCACATCCACACCACCCGCACAGCCTATGGTCAGCTCATCATCGTCTTCCGTGTCCAGGTTCAGCAGTATATGGCCATCCAATAGCCCGCCTTTCAGTTCCAGCGCTCCCGTCATGCCCGTTTCTTCATCTATGGTAAACAGTGCCTCAATAGCAGGGTGCGGTATATCAGTCGATGACAACAGCGACATGATAGCCGCCACACCTATACCATTGTCGGCCCCCAGTGTAGTGCCTTTAGCCTTCACCCAGTCGCCGTCTACATACATATCTATACCCTGCTCGTCAAAGTTGAAATCCGTATCGTTGTTCTTCTGGTGCACCATATCCAGGTGACTTTGCAGCACAATGGTCTGCCTGTCTTCCATGCCTTCGGTAGCCGGTTTTTTGATGATGACATTGCCTGCCTCATCTACCTGTGTGGGCAGCCCCAGCCCTTCGCCGAAGGCTTTCATAAAAGCAATGACGCGCTGCTCCTTCTTCGAGGGGCGCGGTACCGCATTCAGGTCAGCAAAGTGGTTCCATAAAACGCCGGGGGATAATTGACGTACCTGTTCGTTCATCTTATATTGGTTTTGCTTAGGCTGCTCAAGGTAGTGGTTTTTGCTAAAATGCTTGTGTTAAAACACGGGGGATAAATCAGGTGGATTTATATAGGTGGCAAAAAATATTTTGCGTAACCCAAAAGCTACCTATATTTGTGTAACTTTTAAGTTACCTAATCTATGAAGGACATAAGACACCAATTTTCGTACAACCACCCGCCCAGTGTGGTTTGGGAATACCTGACCGATGCAGCATTGCTGTCTGAATGGCTGATGCCCAATGATATAAAACCGGTAAAGGGCCATAAGTTCATGTTCAAAACCAAACCGATACCGAGGTTCGGCTTCGATGGCAATGTGTATTGCGAAGTGCTGGAGGTAATACCTGAAAGAAAACTCTCCTACTCGTGGAAAGGGGGCACACCGCAAAAGCTGGTGCTGGATACAGTAGTGGTATGGACGCTTACCCCCACAGCCACCGGCACCGATGTACTGCTGGAGCATAAAGGCTTTAAAGGCGTAAGGAACTACATACCTTATTTTGCTATGAATATGGGGTGGAAGAAAATAGGTAAGCGATTGGCACAACGTATAAACAATGCAATACATGGCACAGCTTGACGCATTCCAGGTGATAGCCGACCCCAGCAGGCGGCACATTTTGCAGATGCTGTCGCAGGACAGCCTGACGATAAACGACATTGCCGGGCACTTCGATATGAGCAGGCCTGCCGTATCGAAACACATACGCATACTGAACGAGGCGGGCTTCATATCCATAGAAGACATAGGCCGCGAACGCCACTGCGCACTGAAGCAGGACGGTTTTAACGAGCTGCACGCATGGATGGACTACTTTGACAACTTCTGGAGCGGCAAACTGAAAAAATTGGAAACTATCCTTAACAATAAAAACAAAAAGAAATGACACGTATCAACATCGTATCGGTGCCGGTGAGCGACCAGCAGGCGGCAAAAGATTTTTACCTGAAAATGGGGCTGGAGGTAGTGACCGAGCAGCCTATGGGCAACGGGCAGACATGGCTGCAAATGCGCTTCCCCGGCGGCGGCGTGGATATTACACTGGTAACATGGTTCACGAAAATGCCCGCAGGCTCTTTGCAGGGCACCACTATCCTGACCGATGACATTGAAGCCGAAACCAAACAACTGAATGAAAAAGGAATAGCTACTACCCCCATCGACCAGCAGCCATGGGGCAAGTTCTCTATGGTCTCTGACCCGGACGGCAACACATGGGTATTACACCAGATGTAAAATGTTTAGTTCAACTATTTATTAAAGCCGTTGCATTTGCAGCGGCTTACCCATGCTCTCAGTATCGAAAACCTTAAAGTTGGAAACCCCATTGTACTGTTTTGACTTTTACATTTTACCTTTTACATTAAACCTGAAAACATCCTATCTGCTATTTTAACTTTTACATTTTACCTTTTACATTAAATTCGAACCACCCTGACTTTTACCTTTTACATTTTACCTTTTACATTAAATTCGAATCACCCTGACTTTTAACTTTTACATTTTACCTTTTACATTAATAAACATGCACTACATAGACAAGCCACTGGAAGACGAATATGCACCTTTTGCTGCCACCTATATCAACCGCCTGCCCGATGATGCAGAAGTGCTCAAACACATGACGGCGGGGCTGGGAGCGCTAAAGGAATTGATAACACCACTTAGTGAAGAGCAACTGCTGCACCGCTATGCACCGGGCAAGTGGAGCATAAAAGAGGTATTGCTGCACCTGATGGATGCCGAGCGCATATTTGCCTACCGGGCCCTGCGTATTGCCCGCAACGACAAAACACCACTGCCGGGGTTTGATGAAGGTACTTATACACCGGAATCGTATGCAGACGGCCGCAGTATAGAAAGCATCATGAATGAATATGAGGCGGTGCGTAAAAATACATTATTGCTCTTCGACGGGCTGCCGGAAGAAACAGCCACACGCACCGCACAGGTAAACGGGCACAACACATCGGTGCGCGCGCTGGCTTATATGATAGCGGGGCACGAGCTACACCACATCACCCTGCTGCGCGAGCGCTACCTGCGTACGCTGTAGGCGGTATGTGACACAAGTCATAAAACCGGAGGTATAATATTTGTACTTTGCAACCTGTACAGTATTACAGGCTTATCTTATATAAACACAACAAGCAGTATGGCCGCATTCATTGATTACTACAAAATACTGGGACTGGAAAAGAACGCTACTGCCGACCAAATAAAAAAGGCTTACCGCAAGCTGGCACGCAAATACCACCCCGACCTGAACCCAAACAACCCCGAAGCACAAAAGACCTTTCAGCAGATAAACGAGGCCAACGAGGTACTCAGCGACCCTGAGAACCGCAAGAAGTACGACAAGTATGGCGAGAACTGGAAACATGCCGAGCAGTTTGAACAGGCAAGGCAGCAACAGCAGCAATATGGTGGCGGTGCACAGGGCAATCCATTTGCCGGCGCAGGTGGTGGCGGCTTCGACTTTGGCAGCGGAGAACATTCCGATTTTTTCGAACAGTTTTTTGGGGGCAGTGCAGCAGGTGGTGGTCGGCGCAGCAATGCGCGCTACCGTGGCGAGGATATGCATGCCAGCCTGGAAATGGACATGACAGATGTACTGGAGACCCGCAAACAGGTACTCACCATCAATGGCAGGCAGGTGCGCATCACCATACATGCGGGCGTGGAAGACCAGCAGGTAATAAAGCTGAAAGGCTACGGCGGACCCGGCGTAAACGGTGGCCCTGCGGGCGATTTATACATCACCTTTGTCATCCGCAACAATACGGCTTTCAAGCGCGAGGGCGATAACCTATACACTACCATACAGTTGCCCCTGCAAACAGCCGTACTGGGCGGCGAAAAAATTATTGACACCCTCAGCGGCAAGATAAAACTGAAAGTACCCGAGGGTACGCAAAACGGCGCACAGCTACGTGTGAAAGGAAAGGGCTTCCCCGTATATAAAAAGGAAGGGCAGTTTGGCGACCTGTTCATCACCTGGGAGATACAGGTACCTACCAACCTGACGGAAGAACAGAAAAAACTATTTACCCAATTTGCAAATACTTTAAACGGATAAGCTATGGATAGCAGCAACATGGTACCCGCACACGACTTTTGCACCTACAACAGCATTTCCTATACCTTCATAACAGGGCTGCACGAGGCGGGCCTGATAGATATATTGCAGGAAGAGGAACAGGTGTACCTGTACATTGACCAGTTGCCGCAACTGGAAAAACTGGTGCGCTTTCATACCGAGCTGGATATAAATATGGAAGGCATAGAGGCCATAGCCCACCTGCTGCAACAGGTAGAAACCCTGCAGCAACAAATCAACAGGCTTTCGCGCCGTTTGTTGCTGTATGAAGACAGGGGCAGTATATATGAATAGAAAAGGTTGTGTTAATACAGGGAAATAAGATAAATGATAGCTGCCAGTCCTGTAGCCAGTATTATGATGTATTTAAAACTCACGGTAATTCTCTCTTTTTTATATTAGGGCACAAATTTCCTGCCAGTCTTTTAAACTACAAAAAGGATTGTTGTTAAGGTTTTGTTGAAAAGATTGTCAAGTCGTTAGTGAATAGTGGTAAGTCGTTAGTATAACGTAGAATGTTATTGCAACTACATTAACTTTTTCAATTAAGAAAATGTATCTTATACATGCGTTTTATGTTGAAACTACCACCCATACCCCCTATTGTCACTACAACACTCCTGTTTGCCCTGTTGCTGGCAATGCTCACTATGAGCTCTAAACAGGTGTATACATTCCCTTACGCCAGCCTTGACACTTGCTTCGTAAACAACATTGATTGGCAGACCACACAAAACAAAGACCTGTTAGCATATATAGCTGAAAAAAAGCGTCCGTTCTACTACAGGGATATTGAAATCAAGGCACAACATGTACATAGGCAGGCCATACATTGTTTAAGTACCTGTAAACGGCTACAGCGCAAACTCCTAACATACGGATATTCAAAACAGTTTTCCGACAGCATTTCAAACACTTTATTTTCCTTTCATAGATTTATAATACAGCAGATAGGAAGGGTATATCAACAGCCACTATCTGAATACATGCTCACCGGCATAAATGCCCTACCTGCAGCCCTCGCCAATCTAAAATTATTATCGCCTGACGACCGCCTGACATTATTTTATGCCATTCAGTACTATATTTTATATGAAGAACACACAATACTAAAAGAGCTATCCATTGAAAAAAGCGGATGTATTTTGGATGTTGATGCATCGGAAATCATGGCTGTACCTGGTAAATCTTTCTGCTATCCTGGTGAAAAAATCCATACGCGTATCTTTAAAGCCCTCTACAACAAAGCAATTGACCCAACCATAACTGTTGACAGAGGGGGTATAGATACCGTAATGAACGGAGTGGCTCAATGGAGTGGCCGAACACATAAATTAGGCCTGCAATATGTACATGGCACGGCTACAATTCATACGCAAATAAATAAGATTGAGCAAACCATAACCCGTCCGTGGTCGTTCAGTTATGTAGTAATAGCACCCGGCATTTCACTTTCCCTCGATAAAATGCATTTATTATATGCAGGTATACCAACGATAGTTACCCTGAGCGCCCCCGGTTATGAACCTGAAAAATTAACACTGCGTGTACCCGGTGCTATGGTAAAGAAAACCGGTGACGGGCAATACGAGGTTATAGCAAACCGGAAAACCAAAAAGCTTTGGGCTTACCTCGATGCAGAAAATGAAAAAGGCGATGTGACAACACTGGAAGGCATGGAAATAAAAGTAGTACCCCCGCCACAGCCTGCTGTAGTTATAGAAGATAATGATACAGGATTTTTGCCCGCGGCAGACTTGCAACATCCCCAACAACTTATTGCCCGCCCGGCTGCATATAATTATGACCTGTCTACCAAATACACCATACACAGTTTTGAATACACCTTGCTGTTATACGATAAGAAAACGACCATAGGCCCTGTGCGGGTAGACGGCTCAACACTGCCGGCTATTGCAGACACTGTTGAACATGGCAGCCTGTTTATATCCAACATTGAATGCAGCGATGAATATGGCAATAGTTACGAACCTCTAACAACATCTTTTTTTCTACAATAGAAGTATCCCAACAACTTTTTACTTTTTACTTTTTTACTCACTACTTTCTACTTCTCTACGCTTCCTCATCATAATAAATCTTATAGTAGTTCTTTCCCACGGCGGCATCGTAGCCTTTTTCTATCAGGTCTTTATCGCCGTGTATGTATATATGAAAGTTTTTGTCCAGTTTCAGCACGCTTTTGAACACACGTGCCTGCTTCTTTACCGCCTGTGTAGATATATCAAAACGTTCAGGCAGTTCAAAATCATTATTTTCTGAATAGGCCTCGCTGAATTTCCCGAAAGAGCGTGCCAGCCCCGCATCCTCGCCAAACACTTCTTTTTCAAAATGTTTTTTATCGAAAGCCTCGTTGGCGCGGAAGTATTCGACCGACTTATTCAGCAGGTCAATCTGTTCGGTACGCTCCATTTCAAACTCCTGCGGTATTTGTTTGGCAATGAATTGTTTCGTCAGGTTCATGAACTCGTTGGTCTGGAAGTACTCATTGGCCTGCGGCACTATGGCAAGGAAGGTCTCTTTCCAGAATACGGCCTCCTCTCCCCTGTTGCTGTCATACACCAGCACATCAAAACCCTGCTCCGCGTTCGATGCCAGTATAAGGGCCGCCTTGTCAAACTTGCTCACATCTACCCCCTCTCGCATGGCCAGCTCAAAATGGTTATCAGCCGCAGCCAGGTCCAGGTAGTGGCTCTTGGTCTCCGATTTGAAGATGCCCACCGCATCTACATAAGCCCCGTTCACCACGCACTGCTCAAAATAACATACATATACTTCGCCGTTTTTTATCTTGGGGTGTGTGCTGGCCTCGTACAGGTGTTTGGCTATGTTCACGCTTTGCTTATGAAAAGTCTTGCCCTCTTCGGCCAGCATATCCAGGCAGTAGTTATACACCTCGTTATAGTCGAGCGAAGAGAGGTGATGGAACTTATAGCGTTCACTCTCTGTGCTGAACCGCGCCATCATTGCTTCTTTAATAATCTTTCGCTCCCTGTCTTCCAGCTCCACCGGCTTGCGTGAGGTATGCAGTTCCCCGCCCGTGCCCTTATTCCCCACTATATGTGCCGATACCTTGGTGAGTACCGCATCTTCCAGTTGTATCATGTATCACTAAAATTTTGAAAAGCAAAAGTAAACAGCAGCCCCGTCATTATAAATACCACTTTCATTTCTGTGGTCATTGTCATAAAGGAGTAAAAATTAATATTTATTATATACTCAATAACAATCCGGCATATTTATAGTGGTGTATTTAATACACCAAAATACATAGCCAATGACGAAATAAATTATTAAAAACAGATGATTACCTGTTCATAATAGAGTCGACCCCATTGCTTTTGTTAATACCTAAAAGCTCCTTTATGAACAAACACTTTTACAACTTACACAAACTCTCATCATTTACCCGTGAACTACTATCAGATGGTTTTATAAACTATCTCTGCTCACGTATCGATTATGATTTTGAAACGATCCGAAAGAAATACACCGACTATGTAGAAGAAGCCCGTTTCGGTGTAGAACTGCTCTCAAAGTTCAACCTGCAGGGCAAACGCGTACTGGAAATAGGTGCCGGTGCAGGTATGCTTACAGGCTGGCTGCTAATGAATGGTGTAGATACCGTAGGCATCGAGCCCAGCGCCCTTGGCTTCAGCTTCAATGATGATATTTATCGTGCCATTTTCTCTTACTTCGACCTGCCGACCGACAGGCTGTATAACCTGACAGCCGAAGAGCTGAACCCGGAACAGCTGGGCAGGTTCGACCTTATATGTTCCGTCAATGTATTGGAACATATCCTTCCTGCAAACATGGACCTTGTATTTAGCGCTATGAAAAGTGTACTGGCCCCCGGCGGTATGATGTACCACCACTGCCCCAATTACATAGTACCCTTCGAGCCGCATTATGGTATACCGCTCATTCCATTCTTTCCACATATTACCGGCAGAATGAAAGGAGTACGTAACGAAGAGCTATGGAAGTCAGTTAACTTTATTACCTACAACCGGGTAAAAAAACTGGGAAGGCAGAATGGTATGGATATATCTTTCGAAGGCGGGGTAATGAAAGATGCATTTGCCCGCCTGGAAACAGATAAGGAATATGCTGCACGGCACCCCATGCTCAGCAAAATATACAAGTTGATGAAGGTTACCGGCATTGCCTGGCTTATAGGCACTACACCGCCCGTCCTCTGTACTCCTATGACGTTTACCGTCACGCACAAAAACAGCTAAAGAGCTATTCTTTTTACCGCCCGCTATTCTACGCGGGCGGTTATCATATAAATGTAATACGCTTATAAACACTATTAATTACGTCTCTGCACAGGCATAATTTTTTCGGCCTGTAGGGGAAAAATTAAGACTATGGAAAAGTTAAGCGGAAAGAAAGTAGCCGTGCTTGCTACGAACGGATTTGAGCAATCGGAACTGCAGACACCTGTAGAAGCCCTGAAACAGGAAGGCGCGCAAGTGGATATTGTTTCGCTGGAAGCAGGTAATATAAAAGGATGGAAAGAAAAAAACTGGGGCAATGAGGTACAGGTAGACAAGACAGTAAATGAAGTAACATCTGATGAATATGACGCATTGGTACTACCCGGCGGTGTAATGAACCCTGATAAACTACGCATGAATAAAGGTGCTGTTGATTTTGTAAACGGCTTTATGCAGGAAGGGAAACCGGTGGCTGCTATTTGTCATGGGCCATGGACGCTGATAGAAACAGGGGCACTGAAAGGCCGTACCCTTACTTCTTATCCATCACTACGTACCGACCTGGAAAATGCGGGTGCTACATGGGTAGATGAAGAGGTACATGTAGATAACGGTCTCGTCACCAGCCGTACCCCAAAAGACCTGCCGGCATTTTGTAAAAAAATGGTAGAAGAGATACGTGAAGGTGTTCATGCGGAATAATGAAACAGGGGATGCGGTTCTACACTAAGCCATCGAGCCCCATACACAATAAAAATAATACACAGATACCATATTCAATATCACAGCCTGTTTTTGACGGCACAGTATTAGTATCCTTTATTACAGAATTCAGATGCAGCGGTTTAAGTACCAAAGCAAAGAATTTACAAAACGCAGGTAGTAGCTATTTTTCAATTAAGGTATGATTCATGTCTTGACTGAAGTTAGTCCCACACCTGCGTTATTCTTTTTAGTCTAAAACCTGGTAAAAGGTAAAACCTGCTGTCGTAAACAAATAAGGCCGAAACCGTATCAGTCATTTATACTCCAAATTCAAAATTCCTAATTGCAAAGTCCCATTACAAATTCCCAATCCCCAATTCCAATCAACAAATCAACTAGTCTACTAATCAACTCCCCCTCACCACATCCACCAGTTGCGAAAAAGGTTTTGTGCGAAGTGACCTATAAGAGGCACCTCCTTTTCTTTGCCGTTTATAGCATACAGGAACCCCATCAGCCACAAAATAAACAACAGTACGCCTATGGCCACAATAAGTGCAAATACCATATTGCTGGCCGATAGGGTAAAACTGTAAGCAATCTTCAGCACGAAGGAAAAAACATGTATCATAAACGATTGCCGCAGATGAAAAGCAGAAAATTTGGTTTTCTGGCCCGGCAGCAACAGCAATACAGCCAGTAGCCACCCTATAAAAGTAATATAAGATACTATCGCCGTAGTGCGCGGATTATCAGGTGAGCCTACATAAGGCTCATTACTATTTGTGTTCATAATGTTGGCATCATTTTATAAGAGATTATAAAAAATTTGTACCCGCAAACGAATATTATGACCACCAACGAGCTAAATTATCATCATTATAAAGAGTGCATAGATGCCTGCCTGGCCTGTGGGGCTGTTTGCAACCATTGCGCCTCATCGTGCCTGAAAGAAGATAAGGTGCAAATGATGGCACAGTGCATACAACTTGACATGGAATGTGCCGCTATGTGCTATGCTACGGCACAAGTAATGAGCCTTGGTGGCTCCCAGGCACTGCAACTGGCCACCTTGCTGGCCGATATATGTGATGCCTGCGGGGCTGAATGCGGCAAGCACGATACAAAACATTGTAAAGAATGCGCGGCAGCATGCAAGAAATGTGCAGATATCTGCAGGCGTATGAATAACTGGTAAACTATACGATATGCAACAGAAACCCGAAGTACCTGCGCATCCCGGCAGACCCGAAGTACCCGAAACGCCTCAAAAGCCTGAAACAAGACCGAATATACCGGAACGCCCCGAAGGGCCTGAAAAACCGGAAGTAAGGCCGCAACGCGAGCCTGTACCGGAAACACCCGGGCACATGCCTCCCGGCCCCGGCCCGGAACCCGCTCCACCCTCACCGGAAACCAATCCGAAGTCTACCGGGTAAATAGCGTTATTAGTTTGTTTGTTTACTTGATTAGTTGATTAGTTGCCTGGTTAAAAAGCCAGTTTACCAGATGTATATGATAATATGGGAACATACCAACCAATCAACCAATCAACAGACCACCAGCTACTCTACCGGCAAAAAGATACTTACCATAGTACCTTTATTCTTTTGGCTTTTTATCACAAACTTGGCATCTACCAGTTTCAGCAGGTCTTTTATGATAAGGTAGCCAAGCCCGTTGCCTTTACGGTTATTTACATTAGCCGATGACACAATAAAATGTTCGGACATGATATTGTTGATTTGCTCCTGCGTCATGCCGATGCCTTCATCTCTTATCTTCACCAGTATGCCTTTACTGGTATGCCCGCCGCTGATGGTGATATTCCCTTTCTCTGTAAAATTGAGCGCGTTCAGTATAATATTGTAAAGTACAATACGTATGGGCTCCATAAACTGGTACAATATCAGTCCTTCATTGATGTTATTAACAAACTGTACTTTTTTTTGCCGCGCCAGCCCCTGGAATATGCCGAATATCTGGTTGACCATCTGGTGCAGGTCAAACTCTTCCTTCTTCATGCCCCGGTTTTCGTTCTGGTACTTTATCCAGTTCAGTATATTGGTAGAGAGCAGTTCCAGTTCCTTCGACGAATGGGCTATTTCCTGCAACATCTCGTTCAGCAGCTCTTCACTCATTTCTTCCCTGTTTTCCAGCAGTTGTTTGCTGGTAAGATGTATGAACCTGAGCGGGGAAACAAGGTCGTGACTGATGATGGAGATAAGGCGGGTTTTAATAATATTGTTCTTTTCCAGTTCTTCGTTTTTCATATTCACTTCGCGCGTTTTGCGCTCCATCAGCAGTTTAAATCGTTTTTGCCTTACAACTAATTTTTTCACCAGCCTTGCCGTTACATATACTGTACCTACCACTATAGGTATAGCTATACACAGGTAAAGCCAGTCAGGTGCCAGTAATACGGTTTCTGATAATAACACGGGGGTTATATTGGTAACAAACATAGTAATGGGCGGCACTGCTAAAAGTTAATGTTGTACAGCGATGCCAGTTCTATCAATTGTTTAAAATTCTCAGTTTCGGTTTTTTCGTGTATCCGCTTCTTGAGTGTAGAAACAGTACTCATGCTCAGGTTCAGGGTTTTGGCTATACTTTTGGTCTGGTAGCCGTTCAGGAGGTAATGTATCACCTCCAGTTCTCGTGGGGAAAGAGTAGAGAACGGGTTCTTCTGAGAGAACCCGTTCAGGGCCGTGGCGGGGGGTGGCTCGTTGTTCAGAAATTTCTTCAGCAAAGAAATAGTATGTTCTTCGCTCGATGACTTGGAAAGAAAATAATGTATATCGTATTGCTTAAAGGCATCTGCATATACTTCTGCCAGTTGCATCGAAAATATCATTATCCTCATATCAGGGTACAGTTGTCTGATGTTTCCTATTACTTCAAGGGCTGTACCATCCGAAAATATAATATCCAGCAACAGGTGTGTACACCGTTTCTTCATCAATCCTGCCATTAAACCGCTGCAGGTAGTTACTTCGTGCACATCTTTGTAGCCCAACCCCACCTGTAACAATAGTTTTATACCCTTACGTACCATACTGTGGTCGTCGGCAATAATTATACATGGTTGCATATCGAATGTGGGAAGTACCGGTCTCTCAGCTTAATGCTGTTCATATATTAATGACATTCATTACTAACGGGTACAAATTTTATAAATATTATTTACACTGGAAGTAGAATTAATTCTACAAACATGTTAAACAACCTTTTCTATCATTATGCCTCCAAAAAAAGGATATCACCTACCAATGACGCCAGATAAGTTCACCATTGACACCGCTACAGGTGCGCTCCTGTGTGTAAAAGTGTTTACAGATGAGGACCGTTTTTTCTTCTACATATTGCCATACAGCAACAATCATAAAGGTTTTTTTATGACACGCGGTAATAACGGGAAATGGGAAATCTTGTATAAAATATTGGTTGATAAAGCAATAGTGGAGTTGGAAGAGACACTGGCCACTGTAATCGAGGAGCGGTTAGGCCCATTGTAGCCAGCGACCCACATAAAACTATCCGCTATACATATTTACGTGTACCTTAACCCACAATAACATATCATTGACAATAAAAACGTATATTCGATGTACCTTTGTATTGCGAATGATATTAAGACACGGTATCTTATTATCTGTAAGCAATCCCTCTATATCGTCGAAAATTTTGCCCTTTGCACAAAAAACACCATGGCCGGATGTTTGTGAACATCGGCCAATGGTAATCTGTCTTTATCACCTCCATTAACCGGTTTCAGGTATTTCTGTACACCCGTTTATCATCACGGACAGTTTGTTTTCAAGGCTGCGGATGCTTTCGGGCGCATCGTTGCTGATGCGCCAGTAACTGGCATCGCGCACGACAGAGAAGGGGCTGAAATTTTTATCGTTTCGGGCCGATACCATATAGTTATCCGGCCCTCCCGTAAAATGCAAGACTATTGGTTTGCTATTGACGGTTAGCGTAAGAACAAAAGACTCCATTTTCATGCGGAAGCAAATATAAAGAGGATTGTGTTATAAACCACAACAGGTAACAGTATTTATTATTTATTAATTGCCCACAGTAAGTAGAAAATGAGCGCAGAGGAACGTTTTAAAAATGAAATTGAGTTGTTTGGTAACCGCCTGCGCCAGTTGCGCATGCGACAGGGACTCTCACAACTTGAACTGGAAGTACGCAGTGGTATCAACCGTACGGAAATCAGCCGGATAGAAAACGGGAAAAAGAATATTGAATTTTTTACCCTTGTAAAACTGGCCGTAGCCCTCGAAGTAGAATTAAAGGAGCTGTTTTAAACCAGTGTGGCCATGAAACGGGGGAATGATACATTCCGTCCGTAGTTTATTATTGCCATTTACCTACAGCCATTATAAATTTGCTGCATGGCTACTTATTATAGTCAATATGTACAGCAACTCTATAGCCGCTTGTACCCCAGGCAGCAAGTGTTGGAGCAATTGGCCATGGCCAGAAAATATATGGAGTCGCACTATGCCGAACCTATTAATGTGAAAAAAATAGCCGGCTCCGCATTTTATTCACGGTTTCATTTCATACGCATGTTCAGGCAGGTGTACGGACGTACGCCCGTCAGCTATCTTACATCAATACGTATGCAGCAGGCGGCGGCAATGTTGCAAAGTGGCCGAACGGTGAAGGATGCCTGCTATGGCACAGGCTACAGCAGCATACATACATTCACTATACTTTTCAGGCGCAGCAAGGGTATGACGCCGGCGGCATGGCGAAAGAAGCACCTATATAAATAATATAAACCAACTCTGCTGCCAGTGCCCTCTGCGGGCATATATAAAAGCGCCATGCACCAAACCATGTAAATACTGCTCATGCACATATAAGAAGCAACAACATCAGTCTGGTATATTACATACAGCCTTCCCCTCTGTTTATTCCCTTTACACTGCTTAGCCTGATGGCGACAAAATCTGAAATAAAAAAAATAATACGTCGAAAAACAAAAGCAACAATATTACAAAGATGCTAACGGTAGCTATATTGATAGAAAAAGCAATATCTGATAAATAAATACAAACCCGGTTCAGCATATTTGCATACAAAAAAAAAACTGTATGAGAATAAAAATAACTAGTGTCATGGTAAGTGACTAGGACAAAGCGCTTGACTTTTACACCCGCGTACTTGGCTTTGTAAAGAAAACAGAAGTACCTCTTGGAGAGCATAAATGGCTTACCGTAGTAGCTCCCGATGAGCAGGACGGGGTGGAATTATTACTGGAGCCAATGGGGTTTGAACCTGCACGGGTGTATCAGAAAGCCCTGTATGGTGCAGGCATACCCGCTACCGTGTTTAAAGTAGACGATGTGCAAACCGAGTATGAACGCCTGCTGAAACTCGGTGTCAACTTCAGCATTTCGCCCCGGCAGGCAGGCCCCATTACCATGGCTGTGCTGGACGATACCTGCGGCAACCATATACAGATAGCGAGATGTGACACTTCTTTTATACATACCAACACAGGTCCGCTCTATTACAGCGGGCCTTTTATTTTTTCGGCTACGTACTTCTACGCAATCTTGCTGTATTACTACGGTAGTTAGCTATACAGCTTATATTTTCAAAAAACTGCATTCTACTTTTGTTGTAATGCTGTTATGATGTTATAAACAGTAGTATAATAAAAATCGTTTCACTACATTTAAAACACATATAAAACACCACTTCATTAACCATCAAAAATACAAACATGAAGAAACTAATCCACATTGCTTCTGTACTGGCAGGTTTTGCATTATTGCTGGCGGCATCCTGTACCCAGCCTTCCACAAATGGCACAGAAGAAAATACCGCAGCACAGCAAGCCACAAACGGCAAATCATGGCGCTCTATGAAATCATGCGGGGCAATGACGGCTACCCTGCCAGCCGGATGCGAGGCCCAGACATTATGTGACGACGTTGGATGTGCTGATACCATCCGCAAACTGCATGAAATATCAGTCGATACTTTTGCTGCCATGCGGAGCTATTATGATAACGGCACCATGTATAACGGGAAAGAAATACCCCGGGATAAAATCGCCGTATTGGTAAATGCAGCGGCACAGTACTGCGGTGATTACCAAATTGTGTTGAACGATGAATCCGCAGGGGCACATAACGACAGTCTTACCTTTGCATTACAGATATCGATGAGGAGCGATAAGGTACGTGCTTCATATACGATAGCGTTGTTTAAAAGCATACTCAATGCCTATCCTGAAGCCGATAAATTCTCTTTCTACAAAGCCGCCCACGCCGATGGTTGCAAAGACATCATTTTCGAAGTATTACAAAACACAGACGTACTTTACAACGGTGATTTGAGCGGTCTCGAACCTTAATAAAAATGACTATACACAAAGCACTGTTATATGCTTCGGTATTTTCGGCCGTTATACCATTATCAGCAGGATTATTATCAAAAAAACAGCTGATATGGTATTACGTCCTGATAGCCTTTATGGTTGACATATGCCTATCTATTTTAATGTATAATAATCGCATTTATAAAAACATATCGGGAAATACGTTTCTTTACATAGAATATATCCTGCTGTCAATCTATTATGGCAGCAGGTATATTCATAAGTACACAATAATAACAGGCCTTGCTTTCGTTGTACTCTTGTCGGCAGCTATATATACATTACTGGGCCTGCCCGAAACCTTTTTGCATTTCAACAGTATAATAGGTGGAAGTTTTTACTGCATGTATATAATATATACCATTGCGGGGTTCTATCTCTTATTAAATGACAGAAAAAATCTCCCTATAGAAAGGTCTTCTTTTTTTTGGGTAAATGTAGCTTTTATCATGTATGCATCTGGCACCCTATTGCTTTTAGCGCTTAATTCATACTATAATAAACACAATAAAGCGCTCATCATAAAACTATGGCCACTCCACAATATTTTTAACATTCTCAAGAATATTTTTTTAACTGTAGCTTTAATAGTGAGAAAGGATAAACTGTGGACGAAGTCATCTTATTGATTTGCATATTGGCAATGTGTTTGCTCGCAGCAGGCATTATACTGTTTGTAGTCTTGTACAAACGCAATGCTATACGCAATCATTTACAGCTTAAAAAAATAAACGAAGAAAAAGAGCAGGAACTACGCGAGGCGTCTATCAGAGCGGGAGAAGAAGAACGGACACGCATAGCCTCGGAACTGCATGATGATATAGGTGCTACACTCGCATCTATACGCCTGTTCCTGCATGGTGCAGGTGGCGAAGGTGCTGAAAGCCCTGCCTTCAGCCAGTCGAAAGAACTGTTGGACGAGACCATCAGTAAAGTGCGCAATATATCGCATAGCCTGCACCCGGCAACCCTGCACCACCTGGGCCTGCAGGGTGCATTACGTTCTTTTTTCGGAGTAATAGACAAGACAGGTGCAGTAGCCGTAACCTGCCATATAGACACCGCCCTGCCCCGTACCGCTGAAAAAACAGAGCTTTCACTCTACCGTATGGTGCAGGAACTGACCAACAATATACTGAAACATGCCCACCCTGCGCAGCTGGGGTTTATAGCCAAAGCGCAGCACGGAGAAATAAAAATGCGCATTGCCCACAATGGCACCGGGATTACTAATAAAGACTTTAACGAGCTGGTGTATAAAAAAGACGCCATAGGACTGAAGAACATCGTCAACCGTATCAGGTCGGCAAGCGGGCACATTAGCTTTGAGAAAGAAGGCAACGAATACTATATTGACATTTCCGTACCATTATAAACACTGTACATTATGACTACCATCAGGTACATCATTGCCGACGACCACGCTATTTTTCGCCAGGGACTCAGGTTTTCCCTTTCAAAAGACAAGGATCTACAGTGTATAGGTGAAGTTGCCGACGGCACAGAACTGATGCAACTGCTGAAAGACACTGTGCCGGATGTGATACTGCTGGACCTGAAAATGCCGGGAATGGACGGGCTGGAAGCCACCCGGCAAATAAAGGAACAGTACCCCGACATTCGTATCATAATACTGACAATGTACGATGATGAACATTTTATCATTCACATGCTTGACCTCGGCGCCAACAGCTTCCTGGTAAAAAATGCAGAGCCGGAAGAAATACAGAACGCCATCCATGCCGTTTACGAAAACGAATACTACTTCAACGACCTGGTAAGCAAAACCATGCTGAAGACGCTGGTGCAGAAAAACAAAGGGGTACCCCGCTTCAAACCAGAAGTGAAGCTGAACGATAAAGAGACCGAAGTACTGCGCCTGATATGTGAAGAGCATACCAATGCCGAAATAGCAGCCAAAGTATACCTCAGCCCCCGTACGGTGGAAGGCATACGTGCCGGCCTGCTGGAAAAAATAGGCGTGCGCAATACCGCCGGGCTGGTGCTCTACGCCGTAAAACACAATATTGTCGGCAGTGATTAACTTTTTCTTCCCAGGTGTTATGGTCCCATAAATCCACAGTTAATAATGCAGGGCATCTTATTGCCTTTTGTAATATTGTGTAGTGCAACCCAATAATGCGATAAATTGTATCGTTTATACAGGTAAGCAGCTATGAAAAAAGTACTACCCGGAATCGCATTGTTGATGGTTTGCCTGTTGACGGGCCGGTTGACCGTAAAAGCTGAAAAAAAGCAGCGTATCAAACAGATAGTGCACATTGAACCCGGGTTGCCACAAACGGATAGTATTGTTTTCTTCTACTCTGGCCGGCGGGGCTCTTCGTTCAACTCTGACCGCTTTAACGAATCACAATATGGCTATCCCTATAATGAATTACTGATCAATGCACAATATGCGGCATGCCCCCTGCCCTACCCGCTTTACGATATATATGAACGCTATACACTGTTCGACTCTGCCCTACAGTTTAGGCGTAGCTTTTCAATTATAGATACGGGACTGGTACGAACAGCCTATACCCAATATTACGAACAGGATACAGTTATAACCGGGTTAAGCAGCATCACCCAACTCCCTGACACAACTTATAACGGCGGCTATGCAGTGTACAACGACTACGGATTCCCGGTGCAATTTTTCCAGGTAAGACAGAACAGTCTTACTACGAAGCCAGACACATTTCTGCACCGTTACCTCAAGTTTGATGACCAGGGCCGGGTAATAGCAGATTCCAGCTATTCTACAGGCTTTCACCAGGTAGCAAACCGCACCTATTTCTATAATGCCGGCGGAGATATTGAAGCCATATACGAGCACCGCCCTGCAAACGGTACACCCTATAATATTACCCGCGAACTTTTCAGCTACGATACTGCCGGGAATATAACAAGTGTAAAGACACAATACCTGGATATAGACGTATGGCTACCCTATACACGGCAGGAATTTGTATATAGCAGCAATCGCAGGCTGTTGAGCCAGAAATCATATACCGCTGAAGATGCCATTGAATACTCGCGCGAAATAGTGTACGATGGTAACGGAGACCCCGTGCAGCAGGATGTTCGTTATTATAGCGGTGGCAATTTGTACTCGTGCGACTGGACGGATTTCTATTTCAATGAATACCATAATCCCGATTCAGCCATTACCTGGAAAAACCAATGCTGGTCGGGGCAAAACACCAGGTACACCACTATATATGCCTATGAAATGTATGATGATGGTACACCTTTGTTTATACCTAAACGGTACCCTACCATCTACCCCATACCTGCACACAATATGATACACATACGCTGGAATAAGGATTATGGTAAGCGCCCCCTCCAAATAAAGCTATACAATACCGCCGGGCAGGAGCTGAAACGATACAGTATTCCCAAACCGGGTAAGGAAGACACCATCAGTACAGACGGACTGCCGGCAGGTACATACCTGCTTCGTATTAATACTACTGCTAACGAATACATCTGCAGCAGCAAGATTATCATACTGTAATAAACAGGCATAAAAAAACCTGCGGCGTGCAGGTTTTTTATATCATTTGCATATTCGGCTTACATATGAAGCGCCACACCGATAGAACTGAGGCCTGAACCAAGGTCAAGGTAAATACCTACTTTATTGCTTACATGGTATTCGGCACCTATATGCAGCAGCAGGAACAAACCGCGCTCATCAACTCCTGAGCCCACATAGGCATGGTCGTAAGTAATACTGTTAATACTATAGCCCAGCGAAGCTGCGGCATAAAAATCCCATTCAGACGGCGCTTTCAGCAATTCGTCAAAATAATAAGTGCCTTTCACCCCTATGGGTATAATACTGTGTGTATAATGTACCCCATTATACGTTTCAAACCCAATGAAAGGCGCGAGGGTGAAATTTTTTGCCACGCCCAACTCATAGTTGACTATTATGCCCGGCCCATCGAGATAACCGTAGCCAAGGCCAAGGCCGAGGTTCAGCGCATTGCCAAATTGTTCGCCGGTGGCCGATGCAGACTTATCCGCAGTTTGTGCATACCCGTTTACAGAGAATAGTAAGGCCGCGGCGGCGGCTATTTTTAGTTTGCGCATCATTGTTTGGTACATAATCGTTTTGTGTTAATGGTTAATCGATGTAACAGCAAAGATAAGGATGCAAAGTTCATGTATAATATAACACATGCCGTTTACAAAGATAACATGCCCGCCTGTGGGCCTGCCTTACCACTTGTAAACCCGCGCTCAGAATACCGGTTTTTTATTTTCAACTTTAATATGCTTCCCGGGCCCGGGCGCAGGGCGGTAGCTGAAAAGCCTATAAGAGAGTAAGCTATTTCGTTACGTAAAGCTTTCATTATGAACTACAAAAAACTATTATTAGCAGCAACTGCTATAGTTTGCCTGCTATCGGCACAGGAAATAAAAGCACAGGGGTGCAACCAGGTAAGAAACCCGTCGTTTCAGGATGGGCCAGCCGTATTAGGTACTATTGTTGCCAACGGGGGAGTAGACTACTGGACGGGAGGGAGCGGTGGAACAGTCACTAATTCGCTGGCAGATAAGAAAGTGACACTGCATGGTAAGTATCCAACCGGCTATAATGTCATCAGGCAGCAGTTCAGCAGCGGCTGCCAGGCAGTACATGCAGGTTCCAACTATACCTTTTCTATTGAAGCTGCCCGGACACCTGTTGCCACATCGGGCAGACTTATCGTTTATCTGCGTGCAGTAGCGGGGGGCGCTCCTGCCCAGCTGATATTCGACCAGAATATCATATCTACCACAGCGCAAACTTATACAGCAAGCTTTACAGCTACATCTAACTTCTATTATATAGAACTGCAGACTTACTATAACCCATCAGACCCTAACGACGTATTTGAAGTGGAAATTGATAATGTATCCATTACAGAAGATGCCCCTAGTGTACCCGGCACCAGCTACCTGGTGAGTTTGCCCTGCTGCCAGAGCAATATGCTTACCTTCCCGGGCACACTTGTAGGAGGAGACACTCCGTATTATGAATGGATAGACCTTGAGACCGGCAATGTAATAGGGAATAACCCTTCTGTAAGCATTGTACCAGAAAAAAGCGGTTCTTCGTATGTATTCAAACAATACGGGCCTAATTGTATTGGTAATAACTGCCTTATATCATGCGATACGGTAGTAGTAAAATGTTGCGGTGGCGATGACGACTGGGAATTCAGTGACCCGACACGTATAACCTCTGCCGACCAGATACACCGTACGGGTGATGTAAATATTGGCAATATTGCTATTGTACCCGGTGCACCTGATATCGCCAAGGTAGAGATTAAAAATAACGACAACGGCAAATGGGGCGAATTTATACTGAACGGCGGAGGCAGTGGCAGGTTGTTAAGGCTGAAGGGCGGCTATGGCGGTGGCACGCAGTCGCTCTTCCAGGTAGAAGCCAATGGCGCTACAGACTATACGGAAGATAACGTTCGTTTTATGGTACGTGTAGATGGCCGTGTGGGCATCAATACCACCACCCCACAGGGCGCCCTTGATGTGAGCGGTACTACATTCTGCACTTCCGGCTTCTGGACAGGTTCTGACAGGCGGTATAAAGAAAACATAGAACAGATAGCAGACCCGCTGTCGCTGGTGGCGAAAATAAACGGCTATCGTTATGATTTCCGCAGAAATGAGTTCCCGCAAAACAACTTCAGGGAGGGCAAACAAATCGGCTTCATAGCACAGGAACTGCAGCAGGTAGTACCCGAAGCTGTGAATACAGGAGAAAACGGCTACCTCGCCGTCAATTATAACATGGTAGTACCCTTACTTACGGAAGCTGTTAAAGACCTAAAAAAGGAAGTAGATGCCTTACGAAAGGAACTGGCGCAACTACAGGGTACAAACATCAAAGGCGGAAACGACGAAGGTATTCCCGGCGCTATCTTATATCAGAATGTACCCAACCCCTTCAACAGCAACACGGAAATAGCTTATGAGCTACCGGAAAATGTAAAAAATGCTTCTATCGACATCTACGACATGACCGGGAAAACATTGCACTCCACACCTGTAAAAGCAGGCAAGAACAGTATTTCCGTTATCGCCAATGAATTGGCCCCAGGTATGTATCTCTACTCACTGCAATGCGACGGGAAGGTGGTAAATACAAAACGTATGGTAATAACCAAATAGCCAAATCTCCCATTTACCTAAGAGGCTGTCTCCTTTGCCGGAGACAGCCTCTTCTTTTATCATGTATGTATATCCATCTACAAAAACAGGCTGAGAAAGTCTTTCTTCTTCCGCTTCGATATATCAATGACCGAGCCATCCTGCATGGTTACATACCCACCCTCGCCCCGGTGGTACTGCCGTATATAGGCCAGGTTGATAATGTGTGAATGGTGGGCGCGAAAGAAACAATCGCAGGGCAGCATATCTTCATAATCTTTCAGCGGGCGCGAGCTCAGTATGTGGTTATCGCCTGTATATATTTCGGTATAGCTGCCTTTTGCTGCCAGGCGCACTATTTGCTGCAGCGATATGAACTGCAGCCCGTCGTTTACCGGCACGGCTATACGGCCTGTCAGGGCGGCCTTCTTTACCTGTGCTGTTTGCAGCAACTGTTGTTTTTCGGTTATACGCAGGGCTGCCTTTTGTACTGCCTCCTGCAGCTCCTGTATGTTCAGCGGCTTCAGCAGGTAGTCTATAGCACTGGCTTTGATGGCTTGCAGGGCATACTCGTTATGTGCGGTGATAAATACAACCTCAAAAGCAATATTGTCCAGCTGCGACAACAGGTCAAAGCCCGTACCGTCGGGCATCGAAATATCGAGAAACACCAGTTGCGGAGCGTGTTCCCTTATAGCAGCCAGCCCTTCGGCCACACCGGCAGCTTTTGCAGCAACCTCTACACCGCTGCAATAGCGGGATAGCATTGTAGCCAAAGCCTCCCTGCTTTTACCCTCATCATCTATAATGACTGTTTTTATCATGGTGTTGAATTTTATTTTCAGTTGTAGCCTGTAGGGTTGCAGGTAGTATTATTTCCACTCTTGTTCCCTGCTCTTTATCCGTGATATGTATCTGTATATCCTGCCCGTCTATAAAGTTATATGTTTTTACCCGCTCTTCAATCAGCTGCATACCCCGCGATATATGCCGCCTCCCCTGCTGTTCCTTCAGTGCAGCCGATTGTTTCCTGCCTATGCCGTTGTCGTCTATCGTACATACCAGTTTATCGCCCCCCACCCATGCAAACGATATATGCAGGTGCCCTTTGCCCGGCAGGTGTACCAGGCCATGGTGTATGGCATTTTCTATAAACGGCTGCACAATGGAAGGTGGTATGTTTACCCTTTTCTTATCCAGCCTTTTATCTACTTCTATTTCATAGGCAAACTTGTCTTCAAACCGCAACTGCTCCAGTTGTACATACAAGTGCAGCAGCTCCAGTTCGTTTTGCAGGCTTATATACCTGTTTTTCGACGATTCGAGGAAGAGCCGCATCAGGCGTGCAAAACGGCTCAGGTAATCGTTGGCGGCCAGTACATCATTGTGCAGTACAAAGTGCTGTATAGAATTGATAGCATTAAATATAAAATGCGGGTCCATCTGCGCCTGCAAAGCACGCAACTCCAGCGAGGCTATTTCTTTTTCGATACGGTTTTTTTCGCGTTCGCGGTTTACTACAGCCAGCACCCTGCGGTAAAGCAACCAGGCAGTCAGCAATAATATCAACAGGGCCCCACCGGCGCGGAACCACAATGTTTGCCAGAAAGCAGGACGGATGACAAAATTGAATACCGCAGGTGTTTTGCTCCAGTGCACCCCGTCGGCAGCGTCATACACTACAAAACGGTAACTGCCCGGCGGCAGGTTGGTATATGCAGCAGCAGGTTGTTCATGTCCTGCCTCGCGCCATTGCGGGTCGAAAGGTTGCAGACGGTAACGGTAACGATGGCTGAGGGGTTTCGAAAATTCGGGAAGGGCAAAACCTATATCTATGAAATTTTTGTTATAGGGTAGCCGTACCGTCTTTTTTGCATATATAGCTGCAGGCGTATCAATACCGGAAATGCGCAGCATCGAAATGCGCGGTGTGCTATTCCTCAATGGCTTCCCGGCCATATCAGCAGGAGAAAAACCGAGCAGCCCGGTTTTATTGCCAAAAAAAACGGTATGATAAGGCGTTATGGCGGCAGCTTTAAAATTAAAATCATTATTCAGTAAGCCGTCCTGCTCATCGTAAGGGGTAAACTGCATGTTTACTATATCGTACCGGTACATTCCGTTAATGGTGCTTATCCAAAGATTATCGAGTGTATCGGCCACTACGGATGCAATAACATTGCTGGGACGGTGCCCGTACGAGATACATCGGTCTCTCGCCTTTGTAATCTGGAACAGCCCATGGCCTGTGGTAGTCAGCCAGAGGTTGCCAAAACGGTCTTCGGCAAAACTCCACACGTTCACCTGCTGTTTATCTTTCACCTGCAAAGGATACCGCTGCAATTTCATTTTTTTTATATCCTGCGGGTTATGCACGCAAAAAAGCCCGTTATCGGTGCCCAGCCACACTGTATTATTTCTGTCCCTGTAAATATTCCATACAGACAATGCCGGCAGGTTCCTGTCCCCTTTCCCTTTATCGTTATATGCATACAGTTTTCCTGTTGCCGCCTCCCATACACGCAGGCCTTGTTTGTGGGTCCCTATCCATATATTGCCCATGCTATCGGCATACAGCACCCATATACCGTACACCACATCCTGCACTTGTATGGCTTTGAATGCTTCAAAATATGAGTTTTGCCCTTTACGTATATAGATAGCGTTGTGCTCACCGGCAGCCAGCAAGTTGCCTTTATAGGGTAGTATGGTATTGATGGTATAAGTCTCCGCATCAAAAAGCACAGCGCCCTTCAAATCATAAGCATCTTTAAACACATACCTGTGTTGCCCCTCATCATACACCAGCCGGTTTATCCTGCCGGCCTTTGTGCCGGTCCAGAGTTCATTGCCTACAGGGCAAATGGCGCGTATGTAATTATCGCCAAGGGTAAACATGCCATTATTGCGCGAATACTTTTTAAACCGGTAGCGCTGCGGGTCTATCTTATATAAACCTGAATTGGTGCCCAGCCAAACAATACCTGAACGGTCCTGGAGCAGACAGTTATGTATCTCGTGGTTGTTGTTCCATGCATCAGGGCTAATGGACATACTGTCTGTGCACTGCCCTGTATTATCAAATATTTTCAACCCGAATGCCTCAGCTATTATAAAGCCATGCGGCGTAGCTGCCTGCTTTACATAAATAATCCTGTTTTTAGGCAACGGCAATGTCTTAATTATATGGCGTTCCTGTATATCAACAAGGATACGGCCGTCATTGGTGTGCAGTAGCCAGTATTTACCGGCTTTTACCGCATCGTATATATCGCCTGGCGGTATCCCTTCTATAGGGTAAGGCTTCCACCTGCCGCTGCCCTCTTCATATACAATACCATTGCCCGTAATCACCAGGGGCTCATCATGAGGTGTTTCGTCAATGCCCAGCAGTTCTGCTTTTACAGTATGGCCATATTCTATACTATCCTCATTCACTATGCCGCATGCACCGTTTTGATGTCCTACCCAAATACGCCCCCGGCTGTCTTCGAAAAAAGCCTGCACTTTATTGAAATCTGCCAAATGCCTGCAGGGGTAAAACTTTTGGCTATGCATATCAAACCGGCTGACCATACCGCCCCGCGCACCAATCCATATATTGTGCCGGTGGTCTTCAAACATTGCCTCTATTGCATGAAACCAGTTATTGCTTTGTGCGGGGCCGAATACATCTTTGTATATTTTGAAAGAATGGCCGTTGTAACGGCAAAGGCCGTTATAAGTGCCCACCCACAGGTATCCTTCACTATCCTGCAGCAGCGATAGCACTATATTGTGCGGCAAACCCTGCCGGGTAGTGAGCAGGTCATAATTTTCCCAATAAGGTTGTGCTGCCGCCCGTATGTATGGCAGCCATAGTAAATACAGTAAAAGTATTTTCCTGTACAAAATCCCTGATTGGTTTTTGGCAGTTGTGGTATTGCTGCTTACAAATTACAAATTCCCGCTGCCAAATACCAGCTAACTTTGTAAATTATGGAGGTACTGGTACTATTCGTTTTATTGATTTTTATGGCCCTGTTTATGGGTGGCGGCGTATTGGCGGTAAAAGGGCTGCTGGCAAAAAAGAAAAAACAATGGCTTGCAGGATTGGCTATGCTGCTGGCATGTATTATTTTCATGTACCTGGTAAAACTGGTACCCGGTATTTACTGATATATTCTTAGTAAAATATTTATATATTTAAGCTATGTTCAGAAAACTTCTGCTGTTGGCAATACTACCCTTAATGGCAGGCTGCGATAAATCAAATAGCGGCATAACGGATACTACCCGGCCTCCGGTGTACCATAAAGTGCCCAACCTGGCAGACGATACGCTGCGGGCTACTACCTATTCAGCCGGCGCTTATGTATACGACAGTATATACACTTCTTCCGACGAACTGAATAACTATATACACTACAACGGCAGTGTGTACCGCCTTAGTGCTTACGAGCAGGAAGGAAAATTCTTTTCAGACAGTACGGGGTATTATCTCTGCGATTTATTTGACAGCGGAAACAACAAACTGAACCCGGAAACATCAGGCCCTGTAAAGGTGACCAGCTCTATGCGGTTCAATACGGTATACAAACTTTGGGAGCCGGTTCAGCAGGCCATCGAAATCCATTGCGCCCCTTTCCCTGCCGATGCCCAGGTATATAAAGGACGGAAATAAATTACCGTTTCGGGGCTACCATGATACCAGATAATAGTTAAATACTTAACTTTATAGTATGGCAGGCAAAAACGATGTAATGGTACAGGATTTTACGCGTGGAATGTTTATGCTGCATACGGCTTTTCGCCAGTTTATCCAGAACAAACTGAGGGAACACCAGGTAAATCTGACATTCGAAATGCTACAGGTGCTGGCCTGCCTTTGGGACCGCGATGGCATTAACCAGCAGGAGATAGCCAACATAACGGTAAAGGACAAGGCCAGTATGACTTACCTGATTGACAACCTCGCGAAACGCGACCTCGTTTACCGCCTTGAAGACTGTAATGACCGCAGGAATAACCTCATTCACCTGACCAGGGAGGGTATAGCCCTGAAAAAGAAAATACAACCGTTTTTAGATGAAATGTATAGCGCGGCCGGTAAGGGGATTGAACATACCACATTGCAGCAATGTACCGCTGTGTTAGCGCAGATGGAAAAAAACCTGAAACCGGTATAGCATTGGCATAATCCTCTGCATCAGCATATACCCGAAAAGCCGCAGACAAGATGATATAATAACAACAGCACAATATGAATACCATAATCGTAATAACAGACTTCTCACCTACATCGGCCAACGCCCTTGATTATGCCTGCGCCTTCGCCGCTGCCTATCGTTTCAAAATCAACCTCACACATATTTATACTATACCTGCTACCTATTCGGGCGAAGGGTTGAGTATTGTTACCATTAATGACGAGTTGGATGTAAGCCGCCGTAATCTGAAGAATGAGCTGGACCGTGTAAATACTGCTTTTCCCGGCGTGAAGATAGCGGCTAATATGCTGGTAGGCGGCTTCCTGGATACACTGCGTGCGCTGAAGAAGGAATTGAACCCCGAAATGATGGTGCTTGGGGCTGAATACACAGAACTACCCCTGTGGGACGAGAACTGGCTCGATGCGCTCGTTACGCTCTCCTGCCCGGTGCTGGTAATACCACAGAACGTACGCTTTGAAAAGATACGGAACATCGGTTTTGCCTGCGATTATAAAAAGCCCTGCCTGCCCTACCAGGTAGGTGTAATAAAAAAGCTGGTAATGGCTGCCGGTGCAAAACTACATGTAATACACGTGAGTCCACAGGCTGCAACAATTGAAGACCATGAAAATGTAACTGCACTGAAGAAAGCTTTTACAGAGCTGGCGCCTGAGTACTATTTTATAGCAGACAAGCAGGTTATTAAAAGCATATCGGCCTTTACTGAGCAGAACCATATAGACCTGCTGCTGGTAATGCCGCACAAGCATGGCCTCTGGCACCGGCTCTTCAGTAAGAGCTACACCCGCCAGCTGGCACGTTTCAATCATTTGCCTGTAATGGCCATACATGAGTAAGGCAATTACGCGGATCACATAGCTGGCTGATATTTTAATCCATTATACTTTGTTTATATATTCAGCTTCGTTAATTTGCGGATATATTCATTCACCCAAAAACAAAACACCATGAAAAAGATGATCTTCTTTGCAGCACTGCTGCTCGGTATTGCGTTTACTGCAAACGCGCAACAAATCCATAACAACACCCACTGCCCTATACAGGTAAAACAGGTTTGCCTGAATGCTGCCTGTGCGGTAGTATCTTCTACATTGTACTCTGTTCCGGGGCCGGGATCTGCCGTCATTACCCCATGCCCGGGAGGCACACTCACCCTGTACACTGTATGTTATGTACCTAACCAATGCGGACTGACACCTAACTGTACTACAATAGATGGTAACGTACCGATGAGTGCCTGCGGGCCGGGCACTTATACCGGGAATATCCTGTCCTGCGATTTTTGCTATAACACAGGGGCTGGTGCCAATGTATCATTCGATCCTGCCACAGGAGATGTGAACATAAATCCTTAATATTTTTTTGATAGCATAAAACAGGAACAGCCTGCCGGCCCGGCAGGCTGTTCTCATTACCGGTTAACTGTATTATTGTGTTTTCAGCTTATTGCCAAAGCCCATTACGAAGTTGATAGCCGCTATCACATTACCGCCCTTATTAAACTTCCCGTCAAAATCGCGGCCGAAAGCGAAGGTGAGTATTTTGGCGGGGCTTATTTCATAATCTGCATTGATGGTAAAGCGCCAGGTGGGTTTAACATCCGTTTTATTCAACACACTGCGGTATATCGCCTCTCCGCTAAAAGTAAAGTTGGAACTTGTACCATCATACAATACCCTTACACCGCCATCCAGCGTGCTCAGGTCGTCCCTGTTCAGCACACCGTTTTCATCTGCATATACTTTATCGGGGCTAAACAGGTAACGCACAATACCCAATGCAGAAAAACCCGACTGGGTGCTATAACCACCGGTAAACCATGCCCCTGCTTTGTCCAGCTTTACACTGTCAAATACCTGCTGCGGAAAATTATCAGAAGCACCGACAGCAAAATCCAGTTTCCAGCCATACCTGTCTATGTCGATTTTCTTTATCATTGCTTTCACCTTTTCATAATCGTCCTGCAAAGAGGTGTACACACTGTCATTCAACTGCTTCAGGCGCACGGTAAATAAATTATGGTATTTAGCGGCGCTGTCTGCATTGCTGCTCCTGTACTGCCTTTCCATTCTACCATACGCCGCCAGCGCAGGGTCTTTCATCATAAGCTCATTCATGATGGCGGCACGTTTGGCATCTGTTGGTGCGGCCATGGTGTTGATGGCATTTATCATGCTATCTGCTTTCTGTGTAAACCGCCCCCTTAGTATCGAGGTTTTGATGCTGAAGCCTACGGTAGTAGACTTCCCATTGCTATCCTGGCTATTGGTATATGCGCCCGATAGCTGCAGGCTTTGCCATATAGAATGCCTGAACTTGCCATCTTTCAGGTCGTCGTACACAATGCGGCGGCCAAAGAAAAGCCATGCAGGCGCAATATCTATGGCATAGCTTGAGGGGAATACATTAAAGTTCTGAGCAGCGTTCTGCGCCGATACCATAAACCCCGCAGGGTCAGTAGGCCGGTTGATGTCGCTGGGCGAAATACCCAGCAGGTTAGCTGCCGGTGATGACGGGGCTTGCAGCAAATTCAAATCGAGGCTGTCACCATTACCGGCAAAAGCCGGGATACCGGCCAGCAAAAAAAGTACAGATAAAATAATTCTTGTTTTCATTGTTGTAAGTTTAGGCTTCTGTAAACTGAATATAAACATAATAAGGAACACTCCCGTTTGTACTGGCGTTACAGTCCAGCGTAGGATATGTTACCGGCGCAACACCTCCTTCCAGGCTCAGTATTACGTCTGTCATATCGGTAGCTGGGTTTATATCATATACTGTTGTGGAAATAGTAAACATATCGCCGGGCTTCACCCCGTCTAAGTCCACATCAAAACTGCGTACGAATACGCCATCCGCACCGGGGCCATTCTTTTTCACACCATTCACATATACTAAGCTGTTGGCATTCTGGCCATTGCCAACTATGATCTGAACGGTTACATTGGCGCCTCCGGCAGGCACAGCATAGATATCATTCAATACAGTATTCCCACCGGGGAAAATAGTGGATAAAGAGGGCATAACTTTTGTTTTTTATGGTTTAAGAATATGTCCTAAAGATACAGATGTACCCTGCTCATTTACAAGCGTGTTTTTACGGTATTTTCTTACGGTATTTTCACACACTGGCCAGGCTAAGTTCCAATACCACAACCTGTAAGGCGGCATACTTGCGGGACGTTTTGATATTTTTAATGATGACCGTCACCCTTCCAGAGTGACTATCGTCACTGTAAAACAGCTATGGCTGTTTATTTTTGCAGGCATAAGGGATTCTGCCGTGTTTAAAATCAAATATTTCTGGCCCTACCTGCTTTTTTTCTTTTCTATAGCTGCACTGGTATGGGCAAATGTGTACATACTCAACCGGAGCATCGATAGAAACCAACGGTATGCACACACACTCAATGTAGCTGCCGGGCAGCGTACGTTGAGCATGCAGATACTTAACGGCTGTTACCAGCTACACAATGGCACAGATGTGCGCCAACGCCTTTCAAACGAACTGGAATACTGGAACCGTATCCACTACAGCTTGCAAAACAATGAGGGGCAGTTTTACCTGGCAGGTACGTTATTCAGTAACAAAGACAGCCTGTACAATATACTCAACCCGGTACAGCAGCAATTGTATGCAGATGTAAAGCTCATATTGCAGGAGGGAATGACCCCGGCAAGACTTAACCGTGTAACCAGGCACGAAACGCTGTACCTGCCGCTGATGGAGCAGGTGACAAATAACATTGAAAAACAGGCCCACCATGAAATAAATGCCGTAAGGGAAAAGGAAAGCCTGATCGTATTAATTTCCGGTTTCATACTGGTGCTGGAGATGATATTCTTCATATACCCTTATCATAAAAGACTGGTATATGCATTAAAAAAGCTGAAGGAGCAACGCGAAGAAATAGATGTACAGGCAGAGGAACTGCATTATATGAACGAAACACAGGGGCTCATTATCAAAGGTATAAAAGCGGGCGTATGGGAGTGGGACATAAGCTCCGGGGAAGAAACATGGTCGCCGCGCTTTTTTAATATGCTGGGGTATGAACCGGGAGAAATACCTGCCACTTTTGATTTCTTTTTAAACCACCTGCTGCACCCGGAAGACTTCCAACGTGTGACCGATGCCATTGACAACCACCTGAAGCAACATATTACTTGTACCGAAGAGATACGGATGCAATGCAAAGACGGCAGGTACCGCTGGTTTGAGGCCTCGGGACAGGCACTTTGGGATGAGCAGGGGAACGCGGTGCGGATGGCCGGGTCCATCATCGACATTGACCAGAATATAGTTTTCCGCAACAAACTACTGCAAACAAAAGAAGAACTGGAAAAAGCAAACAATTCAAAAAACAAACTGTTCAGCATCGTAGCACACGACCTGCGCAGCCCGCTTGCCGCGCTCACGTCGTTGATAGAACTGCAAAACAGTGATATCATCAGCCGCGAAGAATACCAGGCTTTGACTACACAGGTGGGGGTTAACCTCAACAATCTTTCTTCCATTATGGATAACCTGCTGCACTGGGCGCAAAGCCAGATGGGCGGCCTGCACCGTACACCGGGCCGTATGCGGGTAAATGATTGCATTACCGATGCCATCAATCTGTACGGCTATGCGCTGCAACTGAAAAAAATAACGATAAACTATAACAGTAGCGAAGAAGTATTTGCACATGCCGACCACGACCAGGTATTTCTTATTATCCGTAACCTGCTGAACAATGCTATCAAGTTCACTCCTGATAATGGCAGCATAGACATCATCTCCACGGTGGCTGAAGATAAGGCAAAGGTCATTATTAAAGACAGCGGCATAGGGATGAGCCATGGCACACTGCAAACCATCAAAGACAATAAATACCAGTTCAGCACACAAGGCACTATGGGCGAAAAAGGAAGCGGCCTCGGCCTGAACCTATGCTTCGAAATGGCGGAAGAAAACGGTGGATATATTGATGTAGAAAGCGACCCCGGTAAAGGCAGCACCTTTACCCTGGTATTGCCTGCTGGCAAAACAGGTATATAATTTTACATTTATTTGACATTCTCAAAACAGTTTTTTACTTTTAAGTAATAAAGACATTTTGTAAATGAAACACAGAGAGAGGCCTGGCTATTTGCCAGGTCTTTTCAATTTAAATCCACTGCCCCTTAATGGATTTGTAGCGGAAATCTTTTACCAGGCTGTGTTTTCCCTCACTTCTGCAATAAGGCCAAACAGCTTTCCCGACCGGCAAACTAACCCGATAAAAAGAAACGCCCGTGCAATGCACAGGCGTAATAAATGCTTTATCAAGTATACTATTATAAATATTAATTAACTAACCAATCAACTACACTACCAATCCCCAATTCCTGATTCCTAATTACAAATTCCAATCAACCAATAAATCAACTACAGCTTTCCACTCAGGTCGGCATAGTTGCCGGTAATATGAATATTGTTCCCCTTGTTTACATTACCTGAAATGGTTACTGTATTGTTACTGCCAATAAACTCAAGATAGCAATTGCTGTTCAGGTTCAGGTTGCCGTTGATGATAAGGTTGCCCTGTATCTTCAGGTGGGCATTACTGTTCACACTCATCCACGAGTTGCCCGAACCAAATGCAAGCGTACCCGTTACCGTCATTTTACCATTGCTGTTTACATGCAGGCTGTTACTGACCCCCAGCGAGCCGCAGAAGGTATAGTCGGCATGGCTGTTAATATTCATATTCTGCAATGAAAGCGCCCCGCTGTACGAAGCCGTCTGGTTACTGTTCAGGTTATAGCTGCTGCCACCTGTATAGGTGCCCAGGTTACCACATGTGTTCACCGGGCGCAGTACCTTCAGTATCTTCATACCACCCTTGCCCGATGCCACAAAAATGTAGTCATTCTTGCTCTTCACATAATTGGCAGAGTTGGGCACGCTCAGGTTAATGGTACCCACCAGTGTAAGCGTGTGGGCAACCTGGTTTTCAGTCATCACATAAGTGCCTGCACCACCGTTAGCGGCAAAAAACAGGTCATTATTTACAGATACGGCATTGGTCACTATATCCGTAGCATTTACACCATTGATGTTTGACGGCAGCGATACATCATCGGTAAGGTTACCGTTATCCGTATTATAGTACTTCACCCCTGTACCGCCTGTAGATACCAGCAGGTAATTATTTTTGAAGTCGATGGTCCGTTTAGCCTCGGCAGCCTGTGTGCCAACATTGATGGTGCGGAGCAGCGAGTAATTGCTTTTGCTGTACACATTAACGGTACCGCTACCCGTCAGCACCGCTATCCGGTCGGTATTTACCGCAAGGGAGCGCGCATCACTGATGTTGATAAACTGCTCCTGTGCCAGTGTAGTAGCATTTACCACATACAGGCCGCCTACTGCACCTGTGGTAAAGTATATCTTACCGTTGTTGGCCACGATATCGGTAGCCGTAAAGCCGCCAAACTGTGCTGAGGTATAAGCAGTAGAAGAAGGCACCCCGTTTGTCAACGGCAGGTAACCAATAAATGCAGGGCTTACGCTTGACACCAGCGTACTTACATCTTTCGAACCTGCGAAGTATATCTTATTATCATAATAGGCTACCGCACTAATGTCAGTATTGGGCAATACGATGCTGGTCACCAACGTAGGGGTACTGGTATTATTGATATTAAACACATCGATACCGCCCAGGTAAGTGCCGCCTTCCGTGTTGTAGGCCACATAAGCATAGTTGCCATTTATGTCTACATGTGTGGCGCGCAGGGTATTGCCCTGGTACACGGGCGATGATACGGTAGCTAACAGTTGCAACGGGTATTCGTTGCTTGAGGTATCGTTGGCCGTGGTTTTCTTTTGCCCTTCTACAGGGTCAATAAAAATAACACGGTTGTCACCTGTGTTTACACGTTGCGCCAGTTCCGTGGTATTCGTGTTCACAACTACCTCACTGGCAGGTTCTTCTTCAGTTTTCTTACAGCCTGTAGTTACAACCAGGGCAGCAAAAGCGAGTAATACAATTCTCTTCATACGGTTATTTATATGTGGAAACACAAAAATACCTGCCTGTCAATACATTGCCAATGACGGCTATCACTCCTGAAATTAAAAACCGGTGAATGATTTCACTTCTATTAAGCTACATTATTATAACACCAAATCATTGCTGACGGCACAGTGTTATTACTCTTTTCTTATTTATATAAAGAATATTAAACATTCATACTGATGCCAATCCCACATTTCATAAAACTTAACATTAAGTAATTGTTAAGTTTTCGTAACTTTAATATTAACAGATGAGATGGTATAAAATAACAGGGTTGTGGGTGTGGGTGTTAATCGTTTTTTTAATACCCCTTCAAGGTCGTGCTGTTGAAAAAGATGTTTTGCAGTTCGATTTCTATGGCCACACTGTTACCATTCCCTTCGATGCCACACTTAATATACGATATACGACAACACCATCCGGTGAAAGCATCCGGAGTTTTTACGATGCTATTAACAGGGGGCATTACCGCCCTGTTATAAATGCACTGCTGGCATTTAAAAAACAATATGAACTCAATGACTGGTTTTATTACCAGCTTATCCGTAAAACCGCAGAACAGGTAGCGCCCAAGGCCGATAATTATCCGCGTTATACCCTATATAAATGGTTCCTGCTGGGGAAATCGGGGTATGACACACAGTTGGGCCTGTGTAAAGACCAACTGATATTTTACGTGTACAGTAATGACAACCTGTATGATATACCTTATTATGTGCACGATGGCAAGCAATATGTATGCCTGAATAAACATGATTACACTACACTGAACCTGCTCACTGACCCAATTTACCCTGCAGGCATATCTATACCGGAAGGAAAAATAGCTTTTTCATATAAAGTGACACAAATGCCTGATTTTACCCCAGGCGATTATTCAGAAAAAGACCTTGATTTCAGCTATAATAATAAACAGTACCACTTTAAGCTAAAGGTAAACCCGCAGGTTGAAAATATTTTCAATAATTATCCCGTGGTTGATTATGAAGAATACTTCAATATTCCGCTCAGCAAAGAAACCTACGGCTCACTTATACCTGCACTGAAAAAAAATACTGCAGGCATGCACCAGCGCCAGGGTGTCGATTACCTGATGCGGTTTACACGCAACTCTTTCCTGTACGAAGACGATAAGAAAAACTTTGGCAAAGAGAAACGCCTGTCACCCGAACAAACGTTGCTGTATAAATATAGCGATTGCGACGACCGCGCTGCTCTATTCTTTTACCTCGTAAAAGAAATATACAACCTGCCGATGATAGCGGTTGTATATCCCACCCATGTGACTATAGCGGTGGGCTTTGACAAACCTATAGGCAATACTATAGAATACAATGGACGTAAATACTCTGTTTGCGAACCTACGCCCCAGGCTAAAGACCTGGCCATAGGCGAAGTTCCCAGTGCATATAAACATACCGGGTTCCAGGTGGCTTACGAATATATTCCACACCCTTAGCGAACGCCGTTTACCCCATCTATACGCGGGGCCGTATCTCCATAAGAGTGTGCAGGCGGATTTTCTTTATAATACTTGTCGTCTGTATTTACCGGTTTGGGCCTGCCACCGTAACGCGAGTCATATTCGCCCGATACTTTAAAACCTGCCTTCCTGCTCGTGGGCCTTGTGTTGGTGACATTAGCATCGGGAGGGTTATTATAGGGCGATACGTTATCGCTGTTTGCAGAGCTGGTCCCGTTATCGCCCCGCATATTGTTACCCGTACGATCCTTAGTGCCGGTACTGTTACCAGGCAAATTATCGCTTTGGTCCATGCCCTGTGTTGTATCTGCCGATACAGGTGTAGCCCCGCCCTGGTCATTATAGTTTATATCATCATAACCAGGCATTGTAGCTGTGTCCGCTGAATCTTCGTTAAGGTTATCGCCATTTCCGTTGCATGCCGGCAACATGAACAGGGCCGAAGCAGCCAGCAAGCTGTAAAATATCCTTTTCATAACAAATTCATTTTTTTCTCTGCAAAAAGGACAAAATACTATGCCAACAAACCTGGCAACATAAACTATGGATTGACCTCCAACATCTTACAGGGATTGTTAAACTCATGTTGTACGGGCAAACAAAACATCCCACCCTTAAAAGAACAGGAACGGTATAACAAAAAAGCGCCTCCTGTTTACAGGAGACGCTTCCAATATAAAACCATGTAGATTATTCTCCATACCTGAAAGGCGCCGTGCCAATGATTTCACCTTTATGTTTCAACGTCAGCCAGTAAATGCCGTGGCTTAGCGATGCAGGCAGCACTACTTGTACCGTCTCACTGCCATAAGCAACACCTTTACCCTGTACAGTAGTTATACCGGTGATGCTGCTGAGACTATACTCATACTCGCCCGCTGTGGCATTGGCCAGCTTTACCTGCAATCCCCCTCCTGCCTGTACCGGGTTAGGGTACAGCAGCATTTTGCCATCTGCACTTACACTTTTCACGCGCAGGTTGGGTACCCGCAACTGGTGTATCTCTGCCGAGGATGGGTTAACAAAAGCATTGGAACCATACACATACAGTACAAGGGCATTTACTTCCATATCGCGGAAAAGTTCATCCCAATAGCTATGTGTTACCTTGCCTTGCAGCAGGCCCAGGTTAGTAAGCAGGGCAGCCGGTGCAGGTTGCCCGTTTACAAAAAATGAATCGGTAGTTGTGCCTTCTATACGCTCCAGCAGTACATTATCTTCGTGGTACGTACCGTCACCCTTAGCTACAATCACTGCTTTGCCCCAACCCGGGCAGCGGAAACTGTATTCTGTAGTTACTTTGTACCTGAAGGGGGCGTTTACATAACTCGATGAAGCATAGGTAAGCTCCATCTCTACTTCAAAATCGAATTTGGCTGTCCACGAACTATTAAAAGTAGCGGGGAATTTAATAAGTGGATAGGAAGCGCTATATACCACATCCTGCTGTTTTACAATAAGGCTATCGGTGGCAACCGTACCCGGCACACCACCCGCATCTAACGATATTGCCTGGCGCTCCATGCTTTCGCCTATACGCTCCAGCCCTACAGCCGTAACGCCTGACCAGCGTTTTGTGTCGAATTTGAAACTATTGCTCCCCAGGGTGTACTGTCGCCCGGAATTATAAGTAGCCCCGGGGAAAGAGGGGTTCGTACCTACCGGTTGCTCACTATAGTAAGTTGTATTCTCATAAAGGACACCCGTGAAATCCCACAGTTTATTGGCGCCAGTATCCAGGTTGCTGAGACTCTGCGTTACCCTGCCGAAAGTGTCGGAAGTAACCGTCATGTTGGCAAAGCTGCCCTGGTCGAGCGTTATAGGTTGCTGCGCCATGGCCATACCCGTAAATAATATAAAACTAAGCGAGGTAGCAATTTTCTTCATAGCAAAAATGTTATTATACAAATATAATCATTTGGAATGTAGATGTACTATCCGCACAAACCAATGTTTTTATGGATGCCGCAACCTTACGAAAAGAAACAGGGGAAACTATTGTTGTTTGTTCTTATAGTTCTCCAGCCAGCGCATTACGGCTTTGGCAACAAGATACAAAACCACCACCAGCGTGAGGAAGACTATACCGCCAATAATCGTAACACCTGATATATCTAACAAAACAAAGGCCATACGCGAATGGTTTTAGGAGTAAGGTACGGAAAAACTACGGCATTGGTACAAACTATGTATTTTGCGCTGTAATGCAGAACACATGAAAAACACCTTTACCCTTATCCTGTTTTTATCGGCCGGGATGAACGGCAGTATTGTATATAAATCGGGGCTAAGAACATACGCCAAAGGGAAACAGGATATTGTTATCCCTTCAGGCGACCTTCCGGCAGGCATTTACAATTGTACTATTACCAGTTGCAATGGGGAACACTTGTTCAATGGGACTGTACAAAAGCAATAGTTACATCGAACCTGCCAAGCTACAGAATGCTTTTATAAATGGCATTTACTTTGTCGCTATTTATAGCTATCTTGAAGGACAACTCACCGTATTGAATAATAATTATGGATATACAGCAAACAGATGATGGCCAAAAAGGACATTTTTTTATTGAAGCCGAAGGAAAGGAGATTGCAGGGATGTACTATACATGGGAAAATACCCGGCTGGTTATTAAACATACGGAAGTAGATGAAGCATACGGGGGCCGGGGATTGGGCAAACAACTGCTGGACGCATTGGTGAAATACGTCCGCAGCCACCATGTAAAGGTGATAGCGCAGTGCCCGTTTGCCAGAAGCGTGTTTGACAAGGTACCCGAATACAGGGATGTACTTGAATAGATATCAGGCTGTTACAGACGTGGCACGATTTTTTAATAGGTATCAGGATTATTTAGTGCAACCACACCACTGAACATCTATTTGATAATCAATATTTTGCAGATTAAAAAATGCTGAATGTTTTGTTAAAAAAAGATAATGCCGCTATATTACCCCACCTGGGTATGTTCGAGAGCTTTTTCGAAGCGAGCCCTACACCTTACCTCCTGCTATCGACCGATGCACCAGATTTTACCATTATAGCAGCAAACGACGCTTATATAAATGCTACTGGCCTTCAACAGAAAGAACTAATAGGGAACAGCATATTCAAATTGTCCCCTCCGCATGCCCTACAAGGGATACGTGACCTCCGCTCATCGCTGCAGTACGTAATAGAAAATGATACGCCCCATACTATGCCTATGCAACGCTTTGGGGTAAATACAGGCAGCGATGGACCGGAGGAGCGTTATTGGCGCATGGTCAATATACCACTCACCGAAAGCGGCAGCACCCGGTACATAGTACACTCTATGACCGATATTACGGCAGTGACAAGGGAAGAGTTGAAGAAAAAGAAAGATGATGAGCAGTTTCGCAACCTGATAGAGCATGCGCACGTAGCCATAGGCCTCTACATCGGGCGTGAAATGAGAATACAACTGGCCAACGAAGCCATGATAAAGCTTTGGGGCAAAAGCCGCAGCGTAATCGGGAAAACCATTAGGGAAGCCCTGCCAGAACTGGAAGGACAGCCTTTTCATGAATTGCTGGAACATGTGTATGATACCGGGGAAACGTATTACGCTTCAGAAGACCGTTGCGACCTGGTGGTAAACGGCAGGTTACAGACTTTTTATTTCAACTTTACGTACAAAGCACTGCGAAACAGCGAAGGGCATATATACGGCATATTGAACATGGCTGTAGATGTAACCGAACAGGTACTGAACCGCCGTAAAATAGAACTGGGCCATGAGCGTTTCCGTGCACTTTCTGCCGAACTGGAAGAGCGGGTACTGGAACGCACCCGAGAGCTGGAAGAAGCCAATGCGAGCATGGCGCGCAGTAACCAGGAACTGGAACAATTTGCATACGTGGCCAGCCACGACCTGCAGGAGCCCCTGCGGAAAATCCGCGCCTTCGGCGACATACTGCAGGCAAAATATAAAGACCTGCTAACACAGGACGGTGCAGACCTGATAGACCGCATGCAAACGGCAACCGACCGGATGAAAGCGCTGATTGAAGACCTGCTTGCCTTTTCACGGGTATCTTCCAATACAAGGTTCAAACGGGATACAGACCTTGACGCAGTGATACAAGGCGTTATTAGCGACCTGTATGCCGCCATAAACGAGCGGAAAGCACGCATACATGTAGAAGGGCTGGTACCGGTGACAGGTGATGCCATGCAGTTCAGGCAGCTATTCCAGAACCTGCTCAGTAATTCGCTGAAGTTTGCACACCCCGACCGTGTGCCCGAGATATTTATAACCGGCAAAAAAGTAAAAGGCAGCGAATCGGGCTTTAAACTCACCCGCAATGAAGCACGTAAAAACTACCTGCTGATAGAAATAAAGGATAACGGTATCGGTTTTGAACAACAATACTCCAATCGTATTTTCCAGATTTTTCAGCGCCTGCACGGTAATGCTTCACACCCCGGCAGCGGCATAGGCCTTTCTATAGTTAAAAAAGTGGTAGATAACCACTACGGGTATATAAAAGCAACTGCAGTTCCGGGCGAAGGCGCTACATTTAGTATTTTGTTGCCACTGTAACATTTCTCCTGTCTTCTTTATTCGTCAACACGGAAAGCTTCACTGATGCTGCAACGCCTAAGCAGGCAAGGCAGCCCTGAATGGTATTTATGCATATCGCCGAGCGGGGCATAGCCTTTAGCCTCCTTAACCTCATCGTAATACCCGAGATAGGCGTAGGCTATATAGTAGCGGTTTTTTACTATTATGTGATTATAATGCGCCAGTTCATCAACGTTTACAGGCTTTACAGGCTTTAACACCAGCCCCAGCAGCGAGGCTATGTTTTCAACCGGGTAACCGTCGGCCAGGTCGGCCACAGCCGAAGCGAAAGTGCTGGCATTGGCCATTTGCAACTTTTTGGCCATTACCGCACAGCACATTTGCGCATATTTCCTGATATCGCCCGAAAGCAGGTCGGTACTGCCCTCTTTCAGCCCCGAAAGCTTTTCGGCAGTTTCCAGTTCAGCAAAACCAAGCACTACAATATCACCGTTTCGCAGCAGGACATTGTACTGCTTTTTGTCATTTTCCTTTAATTCTGAACGGAATACATTGTTTACGCCAAACGTACCGATGGCGGCTTTAAGAAAAGCGGCCAAGACACTATTCCCCTCAGTATCTCCCGCAGCCGTGTTTTTAAAGCAGTTGAACAGCAGGTTATCAGCAGGGTTGTCCTGCGCATACAATGGGGCATACATACAGCTTAATAAGGCAATCAATAACAGGCGCATATCCCCACAAGAATAATCTTTTGGACAGCAAAAATCAATATAGCAGGGGCCGGAACCGCAAAAATCCGCCATAAATACCGGGTTGTACAGATAGCTAAAGGTTTAATTAAAATAAAATGCGGAAAAAACTACTTATCCGATAAAAACACGTACTTTTATAATACTATTGTTAATCATATTAAGGGGAGAGAACATGATAACAAATGAATTTGTAATGGCTGTGTTATGCCATCCGCTCAGCATAAAGGAATTGCTGCAAACGGAAAAAACACAAAATGTCATTATTCTGAGAAGAATTGACTATGATGAAGGCACAATGTATTTTTCACCGGGAGAACACATGCCCAACATCGCAATTTCACCTGTTAAACTCATGTTTGTATTTAGTGGCGGCGAAGCCGTTGTAGTAAATGATTATTCAGACAAGCTGGAGGTGCAGCGCAGGTTGAAACTAATACAATCGCCCGTATACGCCTGACGCGCTACAAAGAAGTCTTCGTTTACCTATATATATTTTATAGGCAGAAAGCACCTTTCCAGGTGCTTTTATTTTTTTCCAATGCTCATCACTTAAAGTGTCTATACTGAAGGGTAAAACCTGCAACAATAAATTAGTAGAGCTGGTTTTCAGTAAAAACGTATTAATAAGCCCATTCATTTTCTACAATAGCCCTGGCTACTGCCAGCTTAATATTTTTTTCTTCGGGCGATTTTGTACCGTCTGGCAGTACTACAGTTTTAGAATAAACCTGGAAACGATAATACCCTACCCCTTTTTGCTTAAGGATACGGTCGTGTACCTGTACGGTATATTCCACCGCAAGGTTTTTTATCTTTTTATCATAGGTAACTGCATGCTCCCTTCCATCAATACTTACATTGATTACTTTACTTTTCATCCCTTTGCAAAATTTGTTTGTTTGACTATATACGCACTTAAAAAGGCAAACATTCACATGGTATTAGGGCCATGGGTGCTACGGTAGTCCTAAAATAACAAGCTGTTCATGTTTTTGCAAAAAGGCCTTATGAAATTGCCATGCATTATAAAATATACCGCCCTTACAATTCGTTGAAAACCAATTAAAAAATTGATTAAATATTATTTCCTTAACTTTGTGTCAAATTTTGAGGAGTATGAGCAACAAACTGATTTTCCGGAAGGCAAAGGAGATGCACTATGCCAGCTACAAACAAGGTAGCACCACTAACCCCGCGTTGCAGGTAGAAGCCATACAAAATGAGCTGATGTTATCTGAAGAAGACATGAAATACTATCTTGAATCACTGAAAAAACTCAGGCTGATTAAATTTACAGACGAAAAACTGGATTGTATTGAGCTTACCAAGGTAGGGCTTTCTACTATGATATAAATTATTGCTGTAGCGATTCTTTAGTTCTTCTGCATTTCTACCGTTTCCCCCCCAGGCATACATCCTACGGATGCCTCAGGCTGTCTTATAACTTATTTACCGGCATTTTCTTTAATTCCTTCACATCAACACCTAAAATCTGCCGGGCCATGTTTGGACCTCTTTAAAAGAAATGGCTGAACCTGTAGATGACCGATAAAATGACATACCTGCCTATTCGGTTGTAGCTGCGGTCCTCAATTATATTATCGTAAACCGTGCGACGGGTATTGGGATAACTGTTTAGCAGGTCGTAGCCCTGCGCTTTCAGGAATAAGCCTGCCGGTCTTTTAAACTCCTTATATACCCCTGCATTGGCTAAAACAAAATTATTATCAAACGCGGCGCCTTGCCCGCTGTTGGATATATAATCTACAGACAGGGACAGGGAAATATCGCCCGGCAGCGTAATCTTACTATCTACAGAAAGCGTATGTGTAAGCAGGCGGTTATTATTGCCGGAGATATTACCGCCGGTGGCAACCGTGCTATACAACGAGTAATCAATCCCCGTCTCCATAAAACCTGTAAGAATATTAACCCCCGCATTGGGCTGGTAGAAATAATTGTAGATAGTTTGCTGCTCACCATTCACAAAAGTTACATTACTGCCGAACCCGGTTCTCATACCTGCTTTCAGCCGGTATTTCTTTTTCCACTTAGCGCTATATCCTGCCGATATATTTGCCGTATATACCCCGCTGGCATTTACAGGCTTCGTTATCCTTTTATTGGCAGTCACAATGCTGCTGTTCACGATACGGTCATCGGTACGGCCATAAGTTAGCCTAACCCATAGGCTCTTTTCTTTTACCGGCTGCAGGTAGTTGAAAGAGACATTCAGGTTGCTCCCCAGTTCAGGCTTCAGGTCAGGGTTGCCTATGGTTATGTTCAGGCTGTCGCTATAGTCGGGGGCAGGTTGAACCTGCGATATGGAAGGGGCCCGCATACTGCCGTTATAATTGGCATCCATACGCCAGCGCCGCGATAGCTGGCAGCGGAAACCTGCTAACGGGAAATAGTTGATACCACTATAACTGACAGATGTATTTTTCAATACATTCCGGTTGTTGCGCACAAAAGGCTGTGCCCTCAAACCGGCATTTACAGTGGTATTATTGTGACTGTATTGGTATTGCAGGCCAATATTATGCTCGCTGAAATCATATTCGTAGTCGTTGCTCTGTACTGTATCCCTGTAACTGCCCGTATTATTTTCGGTATACACATCGCGCTTGTCTTTATTGTTATATACCTGCAGGCTGTATTCTGCTGATATAAGGCTGTTTTCACTTACAGGCTCCGCACCTTTCAACGCGAGGGTTTGTGAAAAGTTATGCCGCTCCTGCTGCGATGTAGTATTGTTGAACGTGCCGGGCTTTAGTCCCCGGTATTCATTTATGGTACGGGTAAATGCATTTTGAGGCGACTCGGTATAGGCAGCATTATAGCGCACAACAAAATTGCGTCCCTCTTTACGGCTGTTCCGCTGCAGCATTAAGGAGGTGGCAATCGTATTATTTTTATCTTCCGAAGTGTTGACAGCATTGCGACTGAAGTTATAACTGGCAATTTGATTGTAAGCTGTTGTATCCAGCGTATTCTGCTCAGGAGCATTACTGGCAAGGCTTGCATTTATATTTGCATTTAGAGAGGTGCGCGGGCTGAATGTATAAGCTGCGCGGGTATTGATACGCGCATAACGGCTATCTGCATTATTAGCTGCAGACTGGTTTTTCAGCAGCACCGTATCTCCCGGCAGGTAGGTACGGCTTTGCAGGTATTGCAGTGTATTATTCAACCTGTGCCCAAATTCAGCCGAGCCGGAAATGTCCAGTTTCTCTGCAGGTTTAAAACTAAAGCTGCTGTTCAGGTTTTCCTGTTTTAAAGTGCCTGTATTACGCCCCTGCGAGGAAAGCGTTTCAGTAGCGCCATTGCTCACATCTGCATTGCCGGTGTTATTGGCATAACCAATTAAGGTAACGCGTGTGGCGCCTGCCATATAATTGCTGAAAAGGCTGCCCTGGTACAGGTTGTTACTGCCTGCACCCGCAGCCGCCCTGCCATACACGCCATTATTATACTCATCTTTCAGCTTGAGGTTAATGATTTTTTCATTGCTGGTCTCTTTCAGCCCTAATGCCTGCGACTCTTCACTTTGCAAGTCGGCAAGCTGTATACGGTCTATAATATTGGCAGGCAGGTTTTGTGTCAGGTTGCGTATATCGTTTACACCTGCTTCTTTCCCGTTTATAAAGATGCGGTTCACCTCTTTCCCCTCTACACTTATTTTACCATCGAGCGACACATCTACGCCGGGCAACTTCTTCAAAACATCTTCAGCCATGTTGTGGGGCGAATGGTTGAATGAGTCTGCCACATACACCGTGGTATCCTTATTCCAATATATAGCATTATTGCTCCTGATGACCACCTCCTGTATAAGCAGGGTATCGGTAACAGACTTTTGTGCACAGGCATCTTTTACAAATACCTGTGCTGTTACCAGCAGTAAAAATGGTATAACATGGCGCACGGGCAAATCGATAGTTTTAAAAAAGATAAAAAAGTTTTTTCGCAATTGTACATATTATTTCATATCATACGTGCGCTTCCATTATTATTGAGTATATTAGTAACCTGACAATTAAACCTCATGCAACGCTTTTCTTTATTTTCATTTTGCCTTGTTTGCTGTGCATTGCTGGTGGTTACCGGCTGCCGCAAAGAGGGTAAAGACCTGACAGAAGTGACTTTTACCAACCAGATAGATAAACCTATTACGCTGGATATTTATCCTACCCCGGGCGACTATGGCAATAATACGAACGTAACTGTTAGCCGCAATATACCGGCTTACGGCACCATCACCTTGCCGGGCAGCACATTCAAGGCCGGGCAGAAATACTATATGGACTGGTATACCAGCGACCATTATTACAGCAACTGGTATAATGATAAGTTTAAAAACGACATTTCATACGTTGAGATAGAACCTGTAGCGGGGAATAACACGTATTATATGACCCCCACATTTTCCGGCACCAAGCAGGCAGTCTTTCTTGATACGTTCGGTACGAAAACCCATTGGAAGGCAGTGGATGCTTACCAGTACAGCGCCAATACAGGCTATGTATCTGTATGGGACCTGACACCTGCCAACGACCAGTATAAGGAAGTAACCGTTCATAAAAACTTTAAAGCCACTTACCTGTACAAAGACCAGTATGGGCAGTTGAAGAGCGATACGCTGGAGTTTAAAGTGCAGGAGTCGAAAGATGCTTACATAGAATTCATGGACGCAAACAGGAACAATCTCGGCTCAATGCTGGCGGGACGCATACCCACCGGTATCCCTCCCGATTACAGGAGCGAATCTGTCGACAGTGTGCTGGCCTTGTTGCCGCATTCCGAAATTTATTACCTGATGGTCAGGGATTAATTTATCTTTTCCTGAAAAGATAAAGGGGCTGCCGGTGCAGCCCCTTTATTGTATAATTGACAATAACATTTTTGAATAGCTACAGTTCCTTTACAAATACGCTGACTGATGAACTGATAATCTGGTGGTATTTATTGACAAGATTTTGCGTTGCATTCATGTTTTGGCCATGCAGATCTTTTATGGTAATAAGCGCCTTATTAGTCAGTTCAGCGTTTAAGGTCTTCAGTTTGCCCAGCAAAACATCAAATGAAGGCCTGTTATTGTTTATGGATAAAGCTTTCACCTCGGCAAGGTGTTTTTTCACGGTATCTGCCGCTATTTCAATGAATACTTCCGGTGTGAGGCCTTGATGTGTCATTAAAATCCCGTTTAGGCCTAAAATACAAACTGCAATACACTTAAAAAATTTTTTTTCTTCACATGTTTATGCACATTGCCCCCCACCGTAAAGACAAGAAAAAGGCAGGCCTTACACGGGCCTGCCATATGTTCTCATGCTGAAAGGAAAATAACTTTATAAAATAACCGGCACATCCGGCGGTCTGAGCGAAATACAGGATAAAGGTCCCCCTTGGTTATATGCCACAATTAATACGACGTCATAATAAGGCACTTTATAAAAATCGAGGGCTTTTTCAGGATCGGAGGTATCAATAAACCGTTGCAGGAATATCCATTTATTGATATCATCGGCAGGGGAAACAGCCACACACACCACTTCCGCCTCACCTGAGCTGGTCATTATTCTATTACCTTTTAACTCTTTGTACTGAGTGCTAATGTATAAAGCTTCATTAAGCGTCAGTGCATTTTTCACAATATCTGCTCCTACGTTTTCCATTGTTCAGTTTGTTGTTTTTATTTACCTGCGACAGTTATCCTAATCCCGGCTGTATACAACGGAACGCTATAACACAATCTTCAAAGGCTAGTAAGAAAAGCTACGCTGTTTTGAAATATCTCTTACGTTATTCGAAACAAGCCACTCGTAAAAAGGCATTGTATCTTCTGTAGCATGTTTTACCACCTGTCCGTTTTTCAGAGATATAATAAACGTGTCGATGCTTAATATGAAAGCAGATAATTCTTCGGCGCTATAGGGAAAATTCTGGTTGAACATTTTCTCTCTTTTTTCTCTTGAAGGCGAAGTTAACGAATTAATAACAATTCCAAATGTTAATGATTAACAATTATTTTTTTTCTAATACATGAAAACTCTGTACTTTATAAAAGCATATAAAACTGCATAAAAAAAAAGTTTTTACATTTCAAAAGTTACTTTTCTTATTTTCATACTATGAAAAAAGTACTGTTATTTTCGGCATTTATTTCTGCTGCATTTGCCAGTTTTGCACAGGATTGTTCTTCTGCTGTTAATCATAACGGCCATGTAACAACACAAGTGCAGAAAGCCAGTTGCAGTTCTGTCGGCAACCTGGTAACAGCTACTCTCTGGCTCAGCAGCGATGAGAACGGGACTTACCTGCATATATACCCGGTAGTGAACCAGGACAACAAACCTTTTAATATTAAGGCCGAACCTAAAGAGCGTATACAACTGACATTCGTCGATGGGCGCGTTGCAGATACCCGCATGATAATAAAGTCGGGGGCAGGCGTTGTTATTATGCTTGGCAGCAACATTACCGAAGCCTGGGACAACACACCTGTAGAAAATATAGCCTGGTTTGAAAATAATGCAATGGAACCTTCGCTCGAACTGATGGTCAGCGATAAAGCCAACAACAAACTGATGCAGGCGCTCCACTGCATGAAATAACTCTCGGCATTGTAATTGTGCAAAAACTGGTATGTGTGACTGTTTTTCAATACACACATATCATTTTCCGTATTTAACACGTTGTAGCATTTATTGCTATACCCGTATACTTATGCGCATCCTTATAACTACGCTTGCATGTTTATACACCTTTACTGCCCTGGGGCTCGATACTACAGCCCGCAAACCTGTTTACCTATACCCGGCGGTACAAATGGAAATTGGAGCAGCCGCAGGTTTTGTTTTTCCAGGAGCAGCTGAAAGTACATTACCTTATGCCAAAGCATTCCGGGCAGGGATGTTCCTGTTTCACGGCAGTGCCCATTTCAACCGCCATAACCGTTCTCTTTATTTTACAACAGGTTTCCAGGTAGGGTTAATGCCTTTCTCTACATTAGGCACTATACCCGCCGCCTTACCGCCGCATAAGCCTTTGGCAGAATTCCGCAACAATTATTTGGTTGCTTCCATAGCACTAATACCCGGGGCTCAGGTGCAGGTGCCGGTAAGTAAGTCTGCAAAATTTTGTGCAGGGGTGGGTGCAGGACCTATGATACAGGTACACCGTTACATAACGGGCGTGCAGGAAAATGTTTTGCTGCAGGCAAATATCGGGCTGATGACAGAGGACATGACCGGTATAGGCATACGCTTTTACAGGCCATACAACGGGCTGCTGGAAAAGACAGCCTACTACCGTAACAGTTATATGCTAACAGGTATATTGCTCGACTTTCGCCAAAGGCTCACAAAACCGCGCAAAAAGAAATAACAACCTATATCAAAAACTCAAGCACCCCCTCCAGCACCGTTATGCTTATCCCGCTTTGCTTCCCCAGCTTTATAAGCTGGTCATCAGCATGGCATAACCCATTTTGCCATATCATCGATATTTCCTTCCCTTGTACTGTATAAAAATCAAAAGCACTTTTGCTTTGTTTTCCACTCTTCATGTATGCGGCAAATTCTTCCCGCCTGCTTTCGGGCACCATCACTACCTCCATCAATCCATCGCTCACATCTGCACGGGGGGCCAGTTCCAGGTTAGGCCCCAGTGCTTTTATGTTCATCACCTCTACCATCAGGAACCTACCTGAGTAATCTGTACCATCAATAAACAATTCGCAATGCTTTGCTTCGTATTCATTGATGAGCGTATTGAATTTTTCGGCTGCAAGCTGCAGCTTTTCTGCTGCGGCAAGGGCTTCATTCCCATTCCTGGTCATATCTTTTATCAACTGGGGAAAAATACCGTAGCCGAAGCTTTCAATAAAAAATTCTTCACCCTCCACGCCCCAGAGCCTCCCCGCATCCATACTGATGCGATTGTTGTTATGCCAGCTTTTCAGCAGTTGATCTTCATCCCCTGTTATTCCCAGTGTTTGGGCTACATTATTGGCAGTGCCCATTGGCAGTATGCCCAGGGGGAACTTTTTATCCAGTATCCTACGCTGTAAAAGTACCTGTGCAGCCTTACGTACGGTACCATCGCCCCCGGCCACAGCTATAATATCGGTTTCGCCATCAATAGTTTCCCAGCCTTCCTTTTTTGTAGATGAATATCTACATTCAAATCCCTGGCCGTTTATGAGGGCTTCCAGCTTTTCTTTCCCTGTATGTTCATCGCCCGCACCGGGGTTATGCAGCAGTTTTACAAGTTTCATAATAAGGTTATGTATTACACTATATACTACAAAAGCATACCACCCTTATGCTGGCACGATAATAGAAAGTTTACAGTATGCGGATATTAATTACCAATGATGATGGTATATATAGCCCCGGCATAGCAGCCCTTGCAAAAACAGCGGCTGCCTTTGGCGATGTGATGGTAGTTGCCCCTGATGTGGAGCAGTCTTCTATGGGGCACGCGGTAACACACTCAAGGCCGCTGACTGTGAAAAAATCCCCGATTTCTTTCGGCGACAACATAGAAGCATGGCGTGTAAACGGTACACCTGCCGACTGTGTAGCACTGGGTCTGCACATGCGGGCACATACCGACGTAGTACTGTCGGGCATAAATATGGGCCCCAACCTGGGCAATTCCATGTGGCACTCCGGCACACTGGCAGCCGCCAAGCAAGCTGTTTTGCTGGGAGTACGGGGCATTGCCCTAAGCACCCCCGTGCCCAAAACAGAACCCGACTTCCAGGTGCTGGAACCATACGTAAAAGAGGTTTTTAAGATGCTCCTGCACAAACATGCGCTGGCTTTATATAATGTGAATTTCCCGACGCACCCACGTGGTATCGAATGGACGCGGCAATCGGTACGATTGTATGACGGACGCATAGTACCGGGCAAAGACCCTATGGGCCGAAAACATTACTGGTTTACCGTAATGCCGCTTGCACCTGCCGAAGAGGGCACAGACCGCTGGGCCGTGGAAAACGATTTGGTATCTATTACCCCTCTCCGCCTCGACCTGACGGATGAACAGGCACTGCAAAAAATTCTGAATGAATAACTCATACTTGGCATAATAAAAAAGTGCAGGTGACAAATACCTGCACTTTTTTTATAGCATATTACTTCACTTTATCTTATAGTAGTCTTAATGCTTACAGCACCTTGTCCCTGTACCAGCTTTACAATGTAATTTCCGGCGGGTGCGCCGCCCAGGTTCAGCTCACGGCTATTTTCGCCCGCGTGTACATTCCATGTATTTACAGATAGCAGCCTGCCGGCAATGCTGTACACTTCCACTTGTACACTACCGCCTCCCTGTGCAGTATATGCCAGTGTAAAACGGCCGTCGTTCGGGTTTGGGTACAATACGCAATCCAGCTTTTTACCTTCAAATTCGTACACGTTATTGGCCTGCAGGGCTGCTTTAACCGCCCCGAAGGCATTTATCTTGCCATGTCCCCAGTCGGTATCGCCCTGCGGGGGCAGCACGCCCGTATATTTATCCTGTATAGCTGTCTGCGCTATCATATCCTGTACCTGCTGCGGTTTCAGTTTAGGATTGGCCTGCAGCATCAGCGCCACAATACCCGCCGCTGCCGGCGACGAGGCCGAAGTACCGGTAAACTCGGAATAGTAATATGTCTTGCCGCCAAAGCTCACTTGCGCCTCCAGTTGCTGTTTATTCAGCCCCGTAGGCGTGTAACGCTGGTCAAAGGAACTGGAAGCTGTGGCAATGGTAAGCCCCGGTGCAGTAATGTCCGGTTTAATACGCCCGTCAACCATTGGGCCGCGGCTAGAAAAAGGTGTCAGGTCGCCTAACGTGGCATAACTACTGTACGTCCACTTGGCACCTGTCAGGTCTTTCCAGCCTAGTTTCGAGGTATATGCACCTACCAGCAACACCGATTGGGCAGCGCCCATATCACTTACTGTTGATACGGAATTACCATCAGCCGCACCGGGTTTGCCCAGGCTCTCAAAAGAACTGCTGAAGCCGTGGGTGTAACCATAATAGTAGTACTCATCCCACATATCTATGGCGCCGTCGTTACCCTTTACTGAAACATAAATACTGTCGGCAGCTTTATTATAAAGGCTTACCGTCATACGCGGCTTGTCGTTAAACTCGGACGATGAAGTAATGAAATCGATAAAACAGGTATCCAGCCCGTTATCGCCCATGAGGTAAGTACTGTGCACCTGGTCGTCGATGCAGATATAGCCGGTGGTATTACCAGGTACGCCGTTTTTATAAAGCGTTACCTGTGCACAAAAAGTTTTACCTGTATCACCCCATACATCTACCCATGTACGCTGGTATGCATTTGAGCTGAAAGTAACAAAGGTATTGATGACCGTATCGTTTGACGCGGCGTCGAATGTTTTGGACAAGTGGATATGCTCTTCACCTTCATTACCTGCGCTCATCACGATGATTTTACCTTCACCGGAAAGATTATCGCAGGCCTGGTTCATCAGCGAAGTGCCATCGTGCGGCCCCGACTGGGAGCCCCAGCTTATATTTACCACTGCAGGTTTGCTTACTGAAGATGCATAGTTGAATATATAACTGATACCGTCAATAAAATCTGAGAAACTGCTGGTACGCCATTGGTCAGAAATCGAATCGCGGCGTACGCCTACCAATACCATATCGGCCTGGTAAGCCATACCACGCATAGCAGCATTGGCAATACCGTATCCTGAACCGGCAGCCATGCCCGCTACACAGGTACCATGTGTCTGCTCGGTATTATCTGTACCCTGTGCCTGTATGGCTGCATCGCCGGTTAGCTCGTGTCCGTATGTGTAGCCTGTGGGCGGTGTGCCGGTAGTATTCATCTCCCATACTTTTTTGATGCGGTATCTGGTACCCATCGTATCAAAAAAAGTAGGGTGCCCGTAATCAAAGCCAAAATCCATAACACCCATTACCACACCATCTCCTGTCATAGGCCATGGCAGACCATACCCTGCATGAACGGAATCCACACGTGTGGTTTTACGCGCTTCGGTCATTTCAGGCCGTAGCGGCTCATCAAGCTGTATATACGATATACCGGTGAGCGTGGTAAACTCTTTTATTTTATCAGCAGGTACCTGTACGGTCCATATATCTCCGGCTTTGGTGCCCACTATTACACCCAGTGCATCCATTTTTGTTTGCACACCTGCCGGGTCGGCCACTTTTATAATACCGGTCAGGTAAGGTTTTCCGTTATATTCCCTATAGATATACCCGCCAGGCAGCATATTGTCTGTACCCCGCATCTTTTCCATGTCCTTCAGTAAAAGACGCGTAAGGGGTGATAGTTTAGGCTGCACCTCCTGCCGGGCATTTACTCCTAAGCTTATTCCTAATAATAACAGCAGTGTCGATAGTCTCTTCATTTGTAATACAATGTATCGGTAATGAATAAAATTAAGGTTTTTCAGGGCAAGGGGTTTTATCTGTATTTTTCTAGCGTCTCCATGTAATTTTTTTATATAAACACAATTAATTGACTATCAACTAAATACATCAAAAATACACCTTCACAAATTAAAGCCTACTTGTAAAAAAGTAAAGCTTACTTGTATTTTATAAAAGCATGCTTTACTTTTGTATCATCAAATCATTAAAAACCCGAAAATAGAATAACAATGAGAGGATATGTAACCATGTATAGCTATAAAGGCAAAGTAGCCGGAATGATTGTAGCTGCTATTGGTATCATTGCATTGCTGGTACAAAAATTCACCCGTTTTACCGTAGTATCTCAATGGAACAGTGACCAACATTATGTAGTGCTGCTCTGGATTACATTCGGTGGTTTGTTTACCATGATGTTCAGCCATGAAAAGGTGGAAGACGAACGTGTAAAACAGGTAAGGGCCAAAGCCCTGGCTATCGCCTTCATGACTGAAACGGCTGCACTGATGGCATTTGGGCTCACGATGGCTATCAGCGCGCAAAAGGCCGCGGCGGATAAAGAGGTGATGGATGCAGCAGCATTAATAGAATGGGGCAAGTTATTGTTGTTCTTTCCTGCCGTTGCCATTGTGATGCACCTTATTATTTTTCACATAGGTTTGTACTACGACAAGGTCTGGAATTATTCGGAAGAAACCTCTGTTATACAAAACCTTAAAAAGAATCCATTGCATATACTTGTTATCATTATAGCCGCCATAGCATTGGTTCAATTGGTAGCTACGCTGTTTTATTAATGAAGAATACAATAAAAGTAGAACGGGCAAAACTGGGCATCTCGCAAACGGAGCTGGCTGAACAAATAGGGGTATCCAAACAAACGATACACTCTATAGAAACGGGCAGGTTCGTACCCTCAACCGTCTTATCGCTGAAGATGGCGCGCTTCTTCGGCATAAAGGTGGAAGAGCTCTTTGAACTGGAAGATACCGACTGATTTTTTTTACAGACACCCTTTACATAAGTAGAATGCCGGTAGCAACGGCATAGGGCATTGTATGCCCTCAAGAACAATTATTTCATTTTTCTAAACAACAATTACGCAGTATAACATACATACGGCGGCAGGCCGGGGTATGTTCCTGACAAAAAAACTAAAAAAGTATGAAAACGTTCATCTTAATTATCATCACAAATTGCCTCATCATTTTCGGGGCACTGGCTGCAGATTATGTACCGGGGCACCTCATTATCGGTATAAAAAAAGAAATAAAGAACATAACGGTTGCCAAAGGGGGTACGGTTACCGGCATTGAAAGTATAGACGCACTGAATGCACGCTATGGCTGCACAGGTATACAAACCATACTGCCTGCAAAACGCAACCGGGGTGGCATTTACCTGCTGGTATTTCCGAAAACGGTTGATGTACCGGCCCTGCAAAAGGCATATATGACTACAGGCGCCTTGCGCTATGCCGAACCCGACTATATTGCCACATTAGGGGGTACACCACTCAACGATACGCTCTTTTACGAGCAATGGTCGTTTAACAATGACGGCAGCTTTACACAAGCTGCCGCCAAAGCCGGTGCAGATATAGATATGCTGCGTGCCTGGGATGTGGAAGATGGTGATACTGCTGTTATTATGGCGGTCATCGATTCGGGACTGAAAACCGACCATCCCGAATTTGCAGGCAGGCTATGGAAAAATACAGATGAAATAGCAGCCAATGGCATAGACGATGACAACAACGGCTACATAGATGACACCAGCGGGTGGAATACGGTAGCTGACACTAACTACCTTGCCGATGACAACGGCCACGGCACTAATGTAACAAGCATTATTGCAGCAAACGGCAACAATATTGCAGGCTTTTCAGGTATTGACCATCACTGCCGGCTAATGATATGCAAGGCTGCGGATGCCACAGGCTTTGTTGACTATGCATGGATGGCCGAAGCAATAGCTTACGCAGTAGACAATGGCGCCAACATTATTAATATATCGGCAGGCGGGTACTGGCCTTCATCTGCCTTTTCAGATGTGGCAGCTTATGCCTATGATAATGACGTGACCATAGTTGCGGCTATGGGCAACAACCACACTTCTATACCCTGCTACCCCGCCGCGTGTACCCATGTGATAGCTGTGGGCGCTACCGGCCCTGCCGATAAAGTTGCCGCTTTTAGCAACTTCGGCACACACATATCGGTAGTAGCACCCGGAGAATATATCTATGGGCCTTCTTACCTGTACGATTCTGTTTATACACTTGCATACAACGGCACATCGCAAGCTACCCCGCACGTAGCAGGCGTAGCGGCACTGCTGTTGGCACAAGACAAAACCCGCAAGCCCGATGATATACGCACATTAATAGAGACCAATGCCGAAGATATGGTAGGCGATAATGAAGATGTTCCCGGCTGGGATAAATATTACGGCTATGGCCGTCTCAATGCTTACCGCGCCCTGGTAAACGAAATACTGCAGGTAAACGACCGCTCTGCTACAAAGAGCAACAGGAATATATACCCCAACCCTGCAACAAATGTCATCTACATTCAGCTACCGGAGCCAGTTTCAGCCAGCATCACCAATGCAGCAGGGGCTACTTTATGGCATGGCACGCTACAGCCCGGCACACAAAAAATAAACCTCCCGCCGCTGCAAAACGGCATGTATTTACTGCATTGCTCGGGTAGCAACGGGACGGCAAGTACAGAACGGTTTGCTGTTATTAAATAACCCCCATCATTTAAAAAGATGATGCCCTGCTTTGCGGGGCATTTTTTTATACGTTTAATATCCTGTAAATGCAATCACAACAAAATGACAATTAAAAATGTTTAAGTATTCAGATCATATCATTTTTGCATGGATGAATGCAAACATTCACTTTACTTTTTCTGAAAGCTCGTATGTATATGCATTTGAAGTGACTATACTTTCCGGAAAAAGAATTACAGGAACATATACAAATAATACATGGCATCAATTTTACATAAAAGGTTGCATTAACAAATGTAACTACATATATTTACAACAAAGAAACACGAATAATATCCATTATGCCACCCAAAGCCAACCATATTAAAGATGTCAAACCGTTGCAGTTGAAGCAGGCAGCAGCTATACTTATGAAGCGCCGCAATATTGCTACGAAAGGAGAAATGGCCGAGAAAATCAAAGTAACACCATACTATTACTCCAAAGTGATAAACGGTGAAACACCGCTTACCCAGGCTTTCCTTGATAAATTCCTGAAATATGCACGTGCGGGTAGTGTAAACGAAATACTGGCTTCAAAAAAGCCGCCTAAAAATATGTATGAAACTATTGCGGAAGGACTACAAAATTACATGGAGACCCGCAAAGTAACACAAGCCGAACTGGCTTACCACCTGAAAACAGACCAACAGATACTGAGCCGTATCCTGCATTGCAAGAAAAAACTCTTTACGCCTGATATGATGCTTGAAATTCTTCGCCTGATTAAATACAAGCTATAATGTAAAAAGATTTACCCGTAATAAAGCCCCGCAGCTACTGCGGGGCTTTATTACGCTATCGTTTTCTTCTAAGCCTCTTCTTCTTCGGCAGCCTCATAGTTCACATGATTCTCGGCAATATTGGTCAATGTTTCGTCTGTTTCTTTTTCTTCGCTTAAGGTTTGCCCCAGTATATCCGATACATCTTCGAGGCCCAGCGTTTTGGCCAATTGGGCAAGGCCGCCATAGGTCGCAATTTCATAGTGCTCTACTTTTTGAGCTGCCAGTATAATGCCCACATCGCGGGTAGCAGTACCCTTTTCTGTTTCTTCTATTATACTGGTTCCTTCTTTTACAATCCCTTCCATCGCTTCGCATTTTTTAGCGCGGGCCTTTTCACCCATCATTTCAAACACCTGCTCCAGGCGCTCTACATGCCCACGGGTTACCTCCAGGTGTTCATTAATGGCATTGACCAGCTCTTCAGAAGTAGCCGCCTTGCTCATTTTAGGAAGTGCTTTTGTCAGGTGTTTTTCCGCCCAGTAAATGTCTCTAAGTTCGTCTACAAAAAATTTCATCAGCATAGGCTCTGTTGCAGATGCTGTGCGATTGGTTTTAGCGGCTGCAGGTTTAGCCGTTTTCGATGCTTTTGCCATAATTTCTTTTTTGCTGAAACCATGAAAAAATTATGCCATGCCTGTATCCATTGCATGCTCATTATAGCGTCTCTGTTTTGCTATACGAACAATATGTAAAATGTAACAGGGTTTTCAAGTCATTTGAAACACAGGCTGCAATTAGAATTGGTTTCCAGCACTTAAGTTTTTCTTTTGGGATTATTAATCCTATGTTATAAATTCGGGGTATTCTTTTCACCTAAAAACAAAACACCATGAAACAAAAAAACATGGGGCTGTTAAGCCCGGCTATTCGCGTTTCCTGCACTTTATTCACTACCGCTCTCTTATTGCTGGTCACCTGTGCCAAAGCACAAGTACTTGTCGGGGCTTCTTTTGCCGATAATGTAGTTGCCGCCGGTATAGATGCACACAATGTGAACTGCGACATGGTCTACAACTGGGGAGGCGGCCACCTGCGGGCTGTTGCCTATGATGATTTTAACACCAACACAGGGTTCGTAAAACTGGATGACTATTCGGGCGGTTCCCTTACTATCCCCATTCCTAACGGGCTTTTCCCCGATGTTGTACTGGGCGACTATATGGGTAACCCCGGCAACGATTATGTACTGGCGGTAATATATGGCGCCAGTGTTACCTGGATGCGTACCTACCGGATTACCGGAACAGGCTCAGGCACGCTCAATGCCATACCTACTTCCTTTCAGCAAATATCCACTTCGGGCAGCGCTACTTCCCGTTTCCCGCATATAGACCTATACCCCGATCTTAGCAACCCCATAAACGGGTGGCCTTCATTGCATAGGTTTGTTATTACGTGGAGCGAAGATTTCGGCAGTGGTATGGATGTGTATACAAGGGGCGGCGACCTGATGACTCCTTTAGGCCTTACCCCGCTCGTAGCCATTACCGCCGGTGGCTCTGGTATGATGTCGGATATAGCGGCTATGTATGATAACGGCACCAATATTGCGTATGCATACATTCCTTATTTCAACACATCTACAAATGCCCTGGATATAGCTACCCTTGATATCGGTGCGAGCACGTTTACCACAGCATCGGGTATCGATAACCCCCTGCAAAGTATGCCACGGGTAGATGCAGTGCAACTAAATTATGCCGGCAGTGGTGTGGAACGTTACCAGGTGGCGTATCCTAAATACAATGGCAGCACATTCAGGATACGGTCTTATAATGACCTGACCCTAATAACAGATTTAACTACTGCTGCCGGGCTGGGCAGTATTGATAACATTCAGCCTGCTGTAGGCGTAGGCCCCGGTCCTATATATGGCACACCCGACTATGGCAATGATAACTATACAGTAGCGTGGCGTGTACCGAATATGTCGCATTATATAGCACAAAGTATAGATGTGACTACAGGAAGTGTCAACACGAGTTTCCCTAATTACTACGTAACCAATCAAGGTGCTATGACCGTTAGCGGCCCTATATATTTCTCTCCGGTTGCCGTTAGTACCAGTACCAACGTTGGAGCACGCCTGCTTACTGCTTGGGCCGGCAACGGCAGGGTCTGGTATAAATATAACAGTAACACGACCGGCTACAAAACCACAGGTGTGACAGATATACCTGCAAATGAGCAATATGCTTTATATCCCAATCCTGCTACCACAGAACTGCACATTGATGGTGCAAAAAAAGGAAGTTATACTATTTCGGATATGACAGGCCGTACGTTAATGCAAGGGGCACTCGGCAGTTCAGATAATACTATTGACATACACGCTTTGGCAAGTGGTTTTTATGTAGCTGCTATTACCGAAGGAGAAGTGATTACACTGATCAAGTTTACGAAACAATAAGCCGCCATGCAATATATAATGCGGAAAAGCTACCTTAAAACGGTAGCTTTTTTTATATCAGCCTCTTTATTCAGTAATTCTATATTCCTTACCATCCATTCCTGAACGGCTGCCTGCAACATCCCGGCCAGCCGCAGTTCAAGAGAGCCCGTACCGGGGGCATTCGCATCCTGTTCAGCCTCTTCAAGTATTTGGGTAAGCTTCAGGTTCAGTTCGCTTTCCATTCTGTGCATCGCTTTCTCCAGTTGCCATATCTTTTTACTTCGCGGGTATAGTTCCAGTCTTGAAAATTCAAAAGAATATGTTCTTGCCAATGTATCGGCATACACCCTGAAGCCATTTATATATTGCACATCGCTCATCTGTTCACCTGTTTTGTAGAAGCTTGCTCCTTATTAATGATGCAAAGCTACGCGCTTATACCTTTGGTTGAAAGAGTGATTTAACGGTTTTACATAAAAAAATTATTTTTCTTTATATTCCTACACTTACCGCATCGCAACATATTGATGTACAATATTAAAATTGACACATTAATTTTTTATAAAACAATAACTACACATAAAGAAAGAACTGCTTTAATACCATATTGGTTACTTATGTGCACATCTGCCACCCGGACGTTTTTTTAAGCTAACACCACGTTTACCTGTTACCGAAATGCCTGTTACCTCTTGCCCCTTCGCGTTTGGCCCTGAACTCAGCCAGTTGTTTTTTCTGGTCTTCGGTCATAATATTTCGAAATTCCTCACGGTACTTTGCCTTATCGAAATCAGCACCGGGATATTTCTTATTTAATGCTTCCAGTTGCGCGTTTTGGTCGCTGGTAAAATTGAGCTTTTTTGCTACCATAGCCGACACCTGTTTGGGATCACGATTGCCGCGCCCATCCCTTTCCTGGGCCATTACCTGCATGCTACATACTGCCAATGCCATTGCCAATATTGCTTTTTTCATATCGGTTGTTGTTGTTTACTACAGGTATAAGACAAAAGAAATTTCCCGGGGTTTAAAGCGCAGCTTTCATTTTAGTATATTTAACAGACACCTATTACTTATGGCCAATACTTATACCCAGCTATATATCCATTTTGTTTTTGCCGTAAAATACAGGGACAGCGTTTTGCACCCCGAATGGGATGAACGGTTACGGCTTTACATCACCGCCATTGTGCAAAACAATGGGCATAAAATGCTTGCGATTAACAACATGCCAGACCACCTGCACATGTTTATCGGTCTTAACCCGAAACAGTCTATATCAGAACTGATGCAGCTGGTAAAGGGTGACAGCTCTGAATGGATTAATAAACAGAAGCTAACGCCACAACTTTTCAGGTGGCAGGAGGGTTATGGTGCATTTAGCCATGCACAGTCACAAGTAGATACGGTAGTGAAATATATCCATAATCAACAGGCACATCATGCCCGCAAGAAATTCCCCGATGAGTACAAAGAAATGCTCAGAAATTTTTCCATAGATTTTGATGACCGCTACACCTTTAAAGAACCCGAATAATTTTGGGATAGCCCCTACGGGGCATGAATAATTGTGGCTTTTCTACAAAGTTCTACAAAGCTTTTGCCCCTACAGGGCAGACCGGACATCCTATGCCACCATTTTCAAAACAATAAGCTTTTGCCCCTATGGGGCAAACCTGCATTTTTGCCCCTACAGGCAGACCGGACACGCCTATATCACCATTTTCAAAACAATAAGCTTTTGCCCCTACGGGGCAGACCTGTGTTTTTTTGCCCCTACAGGGCAGACCGGACATCCTATGCCACCATTCCCAAAACAATAAGCTTTTGCCCCTACGGGGCAGACCTGTGTTTTTTTGCCCCTACAGGGCAGACCGGACACGCCTATACCACCATTTTCAAAACAATAAGCTTTTGCCCCTACGGAGCAGACCTGTGTCTTTTTTGCCCCTACAGGGCAGACCGGACATCTTATACCACCATTTTCAAAACAATAAGCTTTTGCCCCCCCTACGGAGCAGACCTGTGTTTTTTTGCCCCTACAGGGCAGACCGGACATCCTATACCACCATTTTCAAAAACAATAAGCTTTTGCCCCTACGGGGCACATCTAAATGTCCCGTTAGGGACTACCGCTTTGTAGAAAAAATTATGGTTATAATCATGCCCCATCGGGGCTACCGTAACAGCCGGTTTAAAAATCAACAATCAATTTCACGTTAATAAGACGTGAAGTAAGGCGGTTGGGTACCGCGTATGTTTTGCCGCTGGTAAAATCACGTACCCAGGTATAAGACAATGTATTTTGTATTCCCAGCAGGTTGAATACTTCTGCACTCAACCATATATTATCGAAAGCTTTCCACACACGGTTATCCTGGTGTTTCTTTCCATCCAGCAACTGCGCTGAAAAACCTATATCCACGCGTTTGTAGGCGGGGAGGCGCAGGGTATCACCATAGCGGTTCTGGTCGGGCGGGCCAAAAGGCAGACCGCTGGCATACAGCAGGTTCAGGTGCATGCGATAGTTTTTCCATTTAGGAAGGTAGTCTTCAAAATACATACCCAACATAAAACGCTGGTCGGTAGGGCGCGGTATATAGCCCGGAGTTATATGCACACTATCACCGCCATTTACATCCTTTATAATGAACACATCATCCGTAACATCTTCGGCGGCTTTCATTACTCCCAGGCTCACCCAAGATGTGGCATCCTTTACAATATCACCAAACAGGCGTATCTCACCTCCATACACATAACCCACCGCATCATTCTTACCAAAATAGCGGATGCGTACATTATCGTATTCATAAGGTACTATATCCCAAAGCCCCTTATAATATACCTCGGTAGTGAAGCGGAACGGACGGTTGGCTGCTTCAAAATTGTAATCGGTCCCGGCAACTATATGATACGACTTTTGTGCTTTCAGGTTTTTATTCACCACACCGTTCAGGTCGCGCATTTCGCGGTAAAACGGCGGCTGCTGGTATAACCCGCCTGCCAGTTTGAATATCATATCACTCTTCCAGTGCAGTGGTTTATATGATATCTGCGCACGCGGACTGATAAGCAACTCACCATTCAAAGTGCTGTAATTGAACCGTACCCCTGCGGAAATGGTAAGCCCTAAAGAATCATTGAAGCGAAAATTATCCTGGAAGAAGCCGCTGTAACGGGTATAATCGAATGTAGCGCCGGAAGTATAGAGCTTGGTCATTTCCAGTTTATCCTCGTAATGCGGCAGTGTAAAACCTGCCGAGTCGCGGCGCTCCCATTCATACAGCTTATCGGTTATGTGCGTTATGTTGGCATCTGCCCCCCATTGCAGGTAATGCTTACCCCCGTCATAAGAGCCGCGGTGCGCCACGTTGCCCACATCTACCTTCAGGTAGTTGCGTGCATAGCCGTGAATAATGCCCGTACCAATAGCATATTTTATTTGACCGAATTCATCTTTGCCCAGGTCTGTTTCCAGCTCTCCCAGCAGATATTCACCGTACAAGTCATACGTTTCTTTTTCATTGGTCTGAAAACCAGAAGCCAACAGCTTAAGGCGCAACTTTTCATTAGGCATAAACGTAGTACTCCAGCCGCTAAACCTTGAGTCGAACTGGTCTATCTCGCTGCCTTTATAAGCAATATTCAGCGTATAGGCTTTGTTGATGAGACCAAAGCTGCTGGTAAACTCCTCAGGCACAAAGCTGAAACGGTTGCGTGCGTAATTGCCGATAACCTCCATCTGCCATTTATTGCTGAAGTGATAGGTTAGCAATGCCTGCACATCAGAAAAAGAAGGGTTGTATACCCCTTTTGTTGGCTGCGATTGCAGCAGGTATTGATTACTCTTTTGCCGGGCACTGGCCAGGTAAGTGAACTTCTGGTTTTTAGAAGCGCCCCACAGCGATACCCCTGCCCCCAAGCCGCTGGCCATGGCACGTCCCCCAAACTTCTTTGGCCTTTTATAGTCCACATCCAGCACACTCGACATTTTATCGCCATATTTGGGTTGAAAACCGCCTACTGAAAAGTTCACATTCGAAACAAGGTCTGAATTGACGAAGCTCAGCCCCTCCTGCTGCCCTGAACGGGTAAGGAAGGGGCGGTATATTTCGAAATCGTTTACATATACCAGGTTCTCATCATAGTTACCGCCGCGCACATTATATTGAGAGGTGAGCTCGTTATTGGTGCCTACCATCGTTTTTATCAGTCCTTCTATGCCGCCTATGGTACTGGGGAGGGCGGCTGCTTTTTTTGCGTCTATTTTGATGAAGCCCGCTTCTTCTTCACGTGTAGCATGTTTTACCACTTCTTTCAGCGTGCCTGCTTTTTTCTTCAGTTGTATATCGAACGTAATGTTCTCGTCAGCCACCGGCCTCATTTTCTTCCGGTGCGGCTCATAACCCACCAACGAAAAAACGATGGTTACCTCTTTGCCTGCGGGAATGTCCAGCGAATAATAACCTTTCGCGTTGGTAGTAGTGCCTATAGCGGTACCTTCTACGGCCACAGTAGCTACCTCAACAGGATAGCCCTTTTCATCGGTCAGGTGGCCGCTGATATGTGCAGACTGTGCCAGTGAAACAAAGGCGATGCAGGTGAATACGAGTATAAAACCGAGGAACTTTTGAAACATACCAACCAAAAATAAACGGGAAAAAGATACGTTTATTTTCCCACCTGTTTCAGCTTTTTTATGGTTTCTGCCGGGTCGGCCGATGAAAATACGGTATTGCCGGCTACCAATGCATCAGCGCCGGCGGCTATTATCTCTGCCGCATTGTCCAATGTCACACCGCCGTCAATTTCTATCAGTGTATTGCAACCCGCTTTATTTATCATTTCTTTCAGCGCACGTACTTTGTCCAGTGCCTGTGGTATAAATTTTTGTCCGCCGAAGCCGGGATTTACACTCATAATAAGCACCAGGTCTATGTCAGTAATGATATTTTCGAGCAGGGAAACAGGGGTATGGGGATTCAGTGATACGCCCGCTTTCATGCCCAGAGCCTTGATAGCCTGCAGGCTGCGGTGCAGGTGGCGCGATGCCTCGTAGTGGATGGTAAGTATATCTGCCCCGGCCTTTTTGAAATCTTCGAAATAACGTTCCGGCTCCACAATCATCAGGTGCACATCCATGGTTTTCTTAGCCGCTTTCTTCATCTGGGCTATGATAGACATGCCATAGCTGATGTTGGGTACAAATACACCATCCATTACGTCCAGGTGAAACCAGTCGGCCTCACTGTTATTTACCATTTCAATATCGCGGCCCAGGTTCAGGAAGTCGGCAGAAAGAATGGAAGGTGCAATGATTGGCATACTTAAAATTCAAAAAGTAAAAGTAAAAATTCAAAAACTCTTTAAGAAAGGTCAAAGGTAAAATATTTGATGGTGATGTTATAAAACGATTAAGCATAGATATACTTAAAAATATTTTATATTTTTACTGTTCATCAAACCTATCAACGTATGCTACGTTTTTTATTTCTCTCATCTGCTGCATTATTCATAACATGCACAAACGTTTTTGCACAACAACCTGTTTTGAAAGCTGAAAGCTACTGGATTATAAACACAGCAAACAATTTAGTGCCCAAAGATTCTGTTACGTACAGCCACCAAACAGGTAAAAACACCACTGTAATTCCAAAATCCTATGGGTATGCAAACAATAGAGGTTCCTACCAGTACCAATACGACACTGCACGCTCACATAGAGCCGTGAATAATGTATTGAAACCCGCATGGGAAATAGTCCAATCATTTAATACTGCAGGAAAGTTTGATACAATTTGGGAAAACCAGTATACCAATATAACATCAAGCTACGCCCTTACAAACAGATACACATACACATACTTACCCGGTGGGGAAATTGATTCCGTATTAACGGAAAATTACGGCAATACAAGTATGACTTGGGCCACTTCCTATAGCGAAAAATATACTTACAATACCAATAACGAAGTATTCGAGATTAACCGGACATATTGGAATGCTACAAATGCTGTTTGGGAGCCCGGTGTTATAGATAGTTTCTGGTATGATAATACAGGAAACATAATCCGTCATAGAATACGTAGCTGGCAAAAACCAGGTAATTACTGGAATGACACCTACACCTACATATATGAATATGATAATACCGGAAAAAAAATAAGAGATACAACTTATGCCAATGGTGTTATTAATAATTTTCATGGCTATGAGTATGATGCCAACGGCAATCTCGTTACAGACTCGTCTTATTCATGGATAGTTAATATGTCCAGTTGGAAGCTCGGCGGCAAAACAGTTTACACATACGATGCCAATAATAACCGTACAGGGCATACCAACTATAGCTGGAACAGTAATGCATCAGTTTACGTTCCTGCATTTCGCAACACCTATACCTATAATAGCCACAACCAGGTTACAGATGTTTTAGTTAACGAAAAATGGGAAAATGGTGCATGGACTATAAACTATGCATCAAGCTATCTTCACTATTATTACGGCACAACACCTGTGAGTATAGACCACGCTGCCGGCATGGAAGATATGGTACTCTATCCATCTCCTGCCGTTACTTATACCCACCTCGAAATGAATTTTGACAAACCAACTGTATTTTCTGTTATTATTTTCGATATGCAGGGGCGGATGGTAAAACAATTTACTGATAAGGCAGATAGATTTTACAGGAAAAACATCACGGTACAGGATATGCCGCCCGGGCAATATGTGCTACAAGTAAAAACGAACGAATCAACTACAGCAAAAAACCTTACTATTATCAGGTAAACACCTGCAATAGATAAGTTTAAAACGGGCTGTGTTAGCAGCCCGTTTTAATTATAGTTACATAACAAATACATTACCAAACAATACTAATACTGATAATACAGCATTAATGATTTACAGGATATGATAACCGTATCTTATTTAATAAATACCATCTTATCCCGAAACTGGCTGCACATGTAGGTTTGTGCAGGTGCCTGGCGGCACTTCATATTATTGTAGTAAGTGAATGTGAACTTATACTCCCAGCCACGGTGCAGGTCGTACTGGTAAAAGGCATCATCGCCAAACATGAAAGTAAACTCCTCTCCGGGCCTTATCTGTACAAAATCCGGGTAGTTATATTGCTTTACAAAATCAAGCTTGCGCAGTTGACGTGCAGGTGTACCGTTTTTCAGGAATACCAGGAACCCAAACGCCGATGAACTGACCCACACTTCTTTTTTACATTTATTTTTAAAAAGGAATTGGTAATTAATATAATCATCAGGCCACAGCGTATCCGATGCCTTTATATTCACCTGCATACATTCGCAATATTCACTCACCTTCACTACTTTTACCGGTTCTTTTTCCTCCTCTTTTTTCTTCGGCATTTTTATTACGATGACTGTATCTACGGGTATAACCGCACGGGGAGGCGTGCTATCGGGCATTTTAGGCTTTCCTGTCGCCTTGTCTATTACAATTACCCTTTGCGTGCTGCGCATCAGTGCGTCTGTATTGGGCGTAGCCTGCGGTTTAGGGTTATCATCTACAAAAATGACCGTATCCGGTTTGGGGGTTTCTTTGGGAGGAGGTGTGACTTTTTTAGCAGTGCCCTTCTTTTGGGCATACAGCTTCCCCCCGCACAAAGCAACTGCACTTATTATCAGTAAAAAAAAGGGAATCCTGCTCAAGCCTGTCTTTTTGTATATCCTGTCAAAATACAAAAAGTAGAAGAAAATTATAACCGTGCGAGGCCTACCCTCCACCCAGGCGTTTCAGGCCTTCGCGGGGTTCTTCGTACTGACTGTCAAAAACAAGCGCTTGTTTGTAATCCATAATAGCCTGTTCTTTTTTCCCCATCAGCTCATTGCAAAGGCCGCGGTTATAATAGGCCTCGGCATTGGCGGGCGATATTTGCGTCAGCAGGTCGTATTGGTGATATGCCTTTTCCAGCGAATCCTGCTGCATCAATACATACCCCATATTGAAGTAAGCATTCTCATAATCCCTGTTGTGCAGTATTACATTATGGTATTCAGCCTTGGCAGCTTCATAGTCTTTACTATCCTGGTAATACACCCCTTTGGCAAACAGCGGGAACACATCCGTGGTATCAATATCAAAAGCCTTATCAAAGTATTTCAGCGCTATGGGGTCGTGTTTGGCACTGTATAGCAAGCCTAGCTGGATAACAGCATCTTTATATTTCGGGTCAACACTTTCCGCCGTCTGAAAGCTGGATATGGCTTTGGAAGTATCCTTCAGGTCTTTATAAATCATTCCTTTCAGGAAATAACCTTCGGGGTTATATACATCCTGCCGTAGTACGGTATTTATTTCATTGAAGGCAGATGTGTACTCTTTGGTATATACAAACATCTTAGCCAGCTTCATGTGGGCAGCCGGGTCCTCGGGATTAAGCTGCAGGGCTTTTTTCAGCCACCTTACAGAGCCGTCCAGGTCCTTATGCTCAAATAGTATCTCACCTACGGCACTGTAATATTCCGCTTTTGATGAGTCGAGTGAAATGGCCTTATTGAAATCTTTCAGCGCCAGCGAATCTTCCTGCATCTGGTTCAGTAATGTACCACGCCTGAAATAGAGGTAAGCATTCTCCGGCTCTTTTTCTATCTGGGCACTGAGCTGCACCAATGCAGGATGTTTATATACCTCATGTGTAGTATCACCATCCTTGCCGTTCTTATTGTTGCATGCTGCAAAAAAAACAAAAACCGCTGCGATAGCGGTAAGCCACTGCCGTGAAATATTCATGGATGCAAACTTAAATAAATTGATTCATTGGGCAACACGGCCCTTTGTACTATTGACAGAACTGCAACAATTCATCAACCATTGCTGCTGCGCCTTCTTTTCTTAATGGCATCATACCATACTTTATACATCAGCATCAGGCCAATGAGCAGCGTTACACTGCCTCCTGCCATCAGCAACAGCGAGGGGCTGGTATATCCTACATAGATGCCAAAAGCACCACCACCCAGGAAAACGAGGGCGGGTAACGACGAGGAACCTCCTCCTGTTCTGTTTACAGAAGCAACAAACGAATCTATAACGGTACTTACAGAATTCTTTTTACGGGGCATATTCCTAAAAGTAATAATAATACAATGAAAATAAAAGTATTTACAAAGAATTAATAATTTTAATCTCTTTGATACTTTTCTGTAAACTACAGTTCTTACCTGTATACACCGGACTGTCCGAACCGGTAATAAACAGACACCTGCACCGCGGGATTGACCATGTGTCCCAGTAAGGCGGCATTCAATCTTATGGGTCGGTATTGGTTATCTACCACCTGTACCGTGTAAGCCGAGCCGTCATCAAAAAAATAGATATACTGCACCTGCCCGCTTATACCTGCATATAAGGGTTTATCGGCCGATATGGGGAAAATATATTCGATACGGGGCACTATGGCGGGTACCCACCGTGTAATATGATTGGATGCATCTACGCTGACCGATTGCACGTTGCCCTGGTCGCTGCCTTCTATTTCTATGCCCTGCGCATCGAGGTAGGAAGCGCCTATACCCAGGCCGTAGTGCAGCTCATGCCTGTTGCTGTTTACTTTCCTTATGTTGGCACCCACTACAAAATTCAATTGCTGAAATATCATACCCACTACCGTACCGTTTTGCTTTGCAAGCGGCAGCCTGATATTGGTGACATGTAGCAGCAACGAAGGATAGAACGTAGTATTGGCCGGGTAGTACTTTGCAACAGCCATAGGCCCTATAGAACCTAACGAATGATTGTACGTGCCCACATTTTTATTATACAATAAAGGGAAACCAAGTTGCGCCCCCACCCCTATATCCCACTGTGCAAAACAGGTGAAGCAGGAGAAGAATAACGCAAGGGTAGCCGGTAACCGCATAACGCGAATATAGGGGTTATTCCCAAAAGCAAGGAAGGCCCCCCGCCAAAGGAGCCTCCTTATTTATGCATGAAAAAGAGCGCTTATACTGCGTGGCGTAATGTTTTTACGAAGCTCTTTTTACTTCTGTACAATATAGTTTTCCCGCTACCGGGGCACACGAACCGCAATAAAATATCAGGGATTTTTTGGCGGCACCGTGATTTCTTTTTCTGTTGCAAAGATGCAACCAAACCACGTCTGAATGCAAGAAAAAACGGGGGGTTAACTTAGGGTTTGCAAGCGGTTAACAAACGCTTAGGAATTGGGAATGCCATAGCAGGTGGCCCTACTTATTGGTATTCTTCACCAGCCAAAGGGTGTTACCGTCCATCCACCGGTTATTTACCGTGTACTGGGTTACCTCCATAGTGCAGGTAGTACTGTTATCGCCGCAAAGCACCAGCTCGCTACGGTGTTCATCGTCAAACAACGCAGTAATCAGGTAGCTCTCACGCAACGCAGGCAGGTATATCAGCCAGTCGTTACCGGGCTTGATACCAGAAAATGCATAGCTCGAAGAAAAATAATCATCCAGGTACAGCGTATCTTTCTGACCGGCTTTCAATACGGGCAGGGTTTTGTTGTACACCAGCGTGCCAGAATCGAGGGCTTTGTTATAATCGCCTCCTGTTTTATATCTTTTGATGCTGATGCTGCGCGATTCGCTGCGGTTGTAGCCCGAAATGATAACCTTCATTTTGCCGCTCTGGCAGTACAGTTTTTTCTTGCAACACCCTGCAGTAACCAGCAACGCCAGCGCCAATGTAATACCGGTGATATATTTAGTGTACATTATTCCAAGTATCGATACTTATTGCAAAGCTATCCTCTATTATCTTGCAATAAGCAACCGTTTTGTCATTTCTTTGTTAGCTGTTTGTATGCGAACGAGGTACAAACCGGGGGCTATATCATAAACGGACACTGTTGCAGGATATTGTCCACCGGTATGCCATTGTTTCAACAGCATGCCTGTTGTACTATATATCTTAATGGTAGCGGGCAGTTTTGTATCTATCGTCAGTAGTGACGAAGCAGGGTTGGGAAATATACGGATACCATTCCCTGCCGGGACATATACCTCGTGCACTGCCGCAGGGTCATACTCCTGGTAGTGATAATTGATGCGGGTATCGGGCCCCTGCAAAGGCTCCCAAGCCATACCTGTGGCATCCCACAGGTAAATATTGTAGGTAAGCGGCTGATTGTAGCTATTGTAGGTCCATGCCTTCAACCTGTAATGCCGGAAAGTATCATTTTGCAGGTACTGCTCTTCGTTCGTGTCCAGGTTGCCCGATGCATCGTATAAAGAGATGTACAGCCTCGATTTTTCATAGCTGCTCATGCTATTATCCCATGCAAACAGGGTATCGTATTCAGGCAGCCCCTGTGCATTGTAAGCGTATATATGCTTATAGTCCGACACTAATGCCATACCCACAGGATCCCAGTCTTTCTCCACAAGGGTAGCCAGTTTGCCCCCTGCATAGGTATATATAGTCCTTAGCTCATGCTGCCACTGCGCTGCCATATTATCCCACAACTCCATACTGTCCGATACAATCTTGCCGTTGAGGTCGTATATATACCTGTGCTCTTCGTGGCCTGCCCACGCAGATGTACCGGCATCCCAGAACGATTCTGTTTTCTTCCGCAGATTATTACCGTTATATACATACTGTATGCGCCTGTACGGACCGTAAGCCGTAAGGTTGTCCCAGGTCTGCTCCAGGTATTCTGTCAGTGCCCCTTGCCCGTTGTAGGCATAGGTAATGCGCTTATCCTTCATCCATATTTTATTGAAGGGGTTCCAGGCCTCCTGCAACACTGAATCTGTGCTGCCGGTAGTATTATAGTAGTAATGCTGCCTGCGGTAGTTTTCCCATTGCCCGGCTGTATAATTTTGGGTGATGCTTTCCTGCAATTGCTGGCTGGGATAATAAAAGGTTTGGATACTACGCTCCATTAACTGGCTGCCGAGGGCATAAACAGAAGTATCATACTTATACTCCCCCGTTTTCATATTACTGCCCCTGCCGCCTGAATATTGATACGTAAACGTATCGGCCAGGGAAAAAATATTGTTATTATAGTCGAACTGTGCCTGTCCGACCAGGCGCGATTGTACCTGTGCCGTTGCTGTTATACTCACCAAAATGCCTGTCAGTGTGTAAATATATTTCTTCATATCTTTTTATTAAGTACGGGGTTATAGCCTGCAAAAACGGTAAATTTCCTGAATAATGCCCAATATCCATGCCGTTTTGATATTTTTTTTGTGACAACTATTTTATAAAATACAAACTAATTCTATCTTTAAACATTATGCGACTCAGTAAAATACTTTTCGGTTTACTTATTACCTGCATGGTAGCAGCAAGCTGCACCCGTAAAAACGACGTTATCTTCCCGCCAGACCCGCCCACCGGCGGTAAAGGGGGCATGGCCAAACTGCGCGTAACGCCGCGGCACCATGGTGAAAATATTGACAGTTGTACAATCAAGCTGGCCTATGATGCCACCAATTTTCCCCAAAAAGGCTGGGATGAAGTAAAATCCGTTTCCATGATAGACGGCAAACCTACTGCCGTGTTTGACAGCCTGGCGCCGGGCAAGTATTTTTTGTATGCAGAAGGTTATGACCCTTTTGCCGAAACTACCAATGGGCCAGTCTGGGTTTATGGCAGTGGCCCCTTTACTATTATCGATTCGTTCAGCACCTATGATATGTACATTGATGTAAACGAAAATATAGATCATACACATACACCGCAACACTAGGTGTTTCCATATTCAAAAGCTACCCTACACGGTAGCTTTTTTTATGACCTATGTACACGCCATACATGACCCATATCATCCTTTAAACGTATTTTCATAAAGCTGATTACAGGTATTTACCCTTACCTTTGTAGCTGTGACAAGAGTTCTCGCCATTATTATTTTTCTAAGCCTTGGCTTCCAGAGCATGGTAAAGCTGGGCATAGTGGCGTGGTATGAAGTAAACAAAAACTATGTTGCAACCGTACTCTGCGAAAACAGGGATAAACCGGAATTGAACTGCTGCGGTAAATGCTTTGTAAAAAAACAACTAAACAAAGTGGACCGGAACACAGGCGATAAACAAGCCCCCGGTAAAATAGCCAAAGCCGAAACGGTAGAGTATGTCATGCCGCAAACAGGCGTGCAACGTTTGTTATTCTTCCTGCAAGACGATAAAGTATTTAACGGCCGTTACACCGGCAGCAAAGGGTACGAATTTTCCTCTTCCGTATTCCACCCCCCACCTGTTACCTGATTATTTCTGAACCTGACAAACAACCACTATACGCCCACAGGGGCTGGTTGTTATTTATTCAATCATTCAACATAAACAATGAAGCAGATTTTATGCTGCGCTGTATTGCTCATGGGCAGTATAGCAGCAAGCGCCTGCGATGCATGCGGGTGCGGCGCATCTTCCTGCAACCTGGGGCTGGGCATCCTGCCGCAGTTCTATCGCAATTTTGCAGGCATTCAGTTCCAGAACCGCAGCTTTAGCAGCCTGCACGAAGCCAACGAGTCAGGCACACCTGCACAGGCATCTGACGAGCAATACCAGACCATACAGGTGTGGGGCAGGTATGGCTTAAGCAAGAGGGTACAGTTATTCGCCTTCTTCCCTTACCAGGTCAATACGCAAACTACAGGAGGTGCAACCGCCCGCACCTCAGGTATTGGAGACGTATCGGTGCTGGGCATGGTAAAGCTGGTCAATAAGTTCGGTAAAAAAGCCAACCATACCCTATTTACGGGTATGGGTATAAAAGCGCCGACAGGACAGTACAAAGGCACTACCACGCGCGATGCGGAAGGGCTGCCCAATATGCAGCCGGGCACCGGCAGCTGGGATTTTATGGCCAACGCCAATTATACCCTCAGCTATGGTAATAAAGGCATCAATGCAGAAGCTGCCTATACTTTTACCACAGCCAATAAGTACAACTATAAGTACGGCGACCGGCTCAGCTCAACACTGGCAGGCTTCTGGCGCAAAGGCATAAAGAATTGGACATTGCTGCCTTCTGCCGGGGTCAAATATGAATATACTTTGCACGACTATGACAATTATGCCCGCAAATGGCTGAACGAAGAAACAGGCGGCTCTATTATGTATGGCACTATGGGCATGCAGGTATATTACAAACAGGCAGGATTGCAACTAAATATGGACCTCCCACTGGCACAGAACTACGCAGGCGGCAATGTATCGGCAAGATACAGGGCAAATGCCGGTTTGCTGTTTATGTTTTAACAAATAAGAAAATGAAATCAAAGAATTTAGCAGCTATTGCCGTTTTATTAATAATGGGGGCTTGCCAAAAAAAGGATGAAACACCCGCGCAACCTTCAAAAGTGGTTACTTCGATTACATCTCCATACCAGGGGCAAGTGGTACACAAAGGCGACACGGTCAACATTATGGCGTACATCAGCTATGTGAGCATGCTACATGGTTATACACTGCAAATAATAAACAAAAACAACAGCCAGGTAGTATATTCAGACGAAGAGCATACACATAGTGACACTTTCAACATCAGTAAACAATGGATAGATACACTGACAGAACCGGTACCGCTGGAGCTCAGGATAACAACTGAGTTGACCCATGATGGCGATACCAGCCTGAAACAGATTGTTTTTTCAAGCCAACCATAACCAACTAAATTTAGTCTTAGTCATTTTAAAACCTTCACAACTAAAAGATAATTATGAAATCAATAAAATTTAAAACTCTTGCGATTGTTTCGCTTTTCGCTCTTGCCACCATTTCGTGCAATAAGAAAGACGACCCGGACCCGGTTGATACAAATCAGCCTGCGGAAATGGGATTTACGTTCAAAAACGTAGTAGGTATAGACCCGCTGGTACTGGGTACCAACAACCAGTATTTCAACGCATCGAACGAGCAATACCAGGTAACTACTTTCAACTACTATATCAGCAACATCAAGCTGGTAAAGAAAGACGGCACTACCTATGATGAGCCCGAAAGCTACCACCTGGTGCAGGAAAGTACCCCTTCCAGCAAACACTTTCACCTGGAAGACATACCTTATGGCGAGTATACAGGCGTACAGTTCCTGATAGGCGTAGACGAGGCGCGCAATACAGCCGGTGCACAAACAGGTGCGCTTGACCCCCAGAACGGTATGTTCTGGGACTGGAACAGCGGTTACATCATGGCCAAAATGGAAGGTATCTCTTCTGCTTCAACAGCAGCCGACGGTACTTTCCGCTATCACATAGGCGGCTTTAGCGGCGATAACAATGTGCTGCGCACGGTTAAAATGGATTTCCCTTCAAGCCTTGTAATAGGTAGCGGGTCTGTTGGCGAACTGGAAATAAAAGCAGATGCAGCCAAATGGTTTACCCCCAACAACATCAGCATAGCAGCTACTAACAGCATAATGATGCCCGGCCCTACTGCCAGGAAAATTGCCGACAACTATGCCAAGATGTTCAGCATCAACACGGCTACTGTTACAATTGAATAAATATTTGTTTACCTGAAAAAAACACCGACAGATGAAACATACATTAATAATAGCCGCTGTAGCATTGGGCAGTATCACAATGATATTTGCCGCGTGCAAAAAAGAACCTAAAGCAGGCAAGGGTGGAAATGCCGTGTTGAAAATAACACCACGGCACCACGGTAAAAATATTGACAGCTGCACCATATACATCAGGTACAATACCAAAGATCTGCCTTCTGACGGAAGATATGATGATTCGGCCGCATGCGTGCAGGAAGACGGTAAACCTATTGCCACTTTCAGCAACCTGAAAAAAGGCGATTATTATTTATATGGTTCGGGCTGGGACCCCAGTATTGCAGAAAAGGTGGTAGGCGGCACACCTTACACCATCAGCGAAGAGAACTTACAGTACTACAACATATCTGTAACGGAAGGAGATTAGGAATTACCGGGTTGTTCTTTATATTTACATAAATAAGCTGCCTTGAGGCAGCTTATTTATTTCAGGCTGTGTACCAACGATTTGAGCATGCTGCCTGTCTTAATAAACCCAAAGCAATAATTTTTTAGTCAATGGCAAAACCTATAGCATCGTTTGCAGCACTGCTCGTAATGATTGCAATATTGTGCTGGCAGGGGTGTACCCGCCCCGAGCCTCCTGTAAACAGCACCGATACACAGGCGCATATATCCGCGAAGTATACCGGCGGGTATACCCAAATGCTGAAGTAATAAATACAGGCTCAAAGAAAAATAATGTATGACGGTATACTATGCCATCTACATCTTCACAAAAACAGATCTTCCTGTTTTATCGTTTTCAAATAAGGCTTCTACAATATAAGTACTGCAGGGCAAGCCTTTTATATCTATCACATTTTGCCTTGCACCTGCCAGCAGGAAACTACACACTACCCCGCCCTTCATATCCATTATCTTTATTTCACGAATATTTTGCGTTGAGAAAATATTTAATTCATTTCCTGTAGGAATGGGAAATACAGCCAGGTCCTTATCCGTCAGTTGTTCGGGGCGTTGCATATAAACAATACGCAAATTTGCCATTTGTCCCCTATAAGGCCAATACCGTTTTATAGGTATTTATACCTCCGTACTGGCCGGTAGCCCCGTACTGTGAAAGCGCCTAATTGTCCAGTTTTATCTCAAACAGTTTAGGCCAGTATTTACCGGTTACGAATATACGGTTGCCCGCCGCATCGTATGCTATACCGTTCATCACGTCCGGCGCATACGGGTCTTGCGTGTCGCGGTTAGAAATATCAGGGATATTGCCCTGCTGGTGCAGACCTGAAAGATTGGCCTGTGCTACCACCCTGCCTGTTTTCGGGTCAATTTTGAGTACCAGGTTGGTCTCCCACTGGTTAGCGTAAATATAACCGTTGATATACTCCAGTTCATTTATATTACTTACCGTACCATAGTTATCCTTCACCTGCAATGTCTTTGTCTTCTGAAAGGTATTCGGGTCTACGTAATAGATATTGCTGGTGCCATCCCCGTATATCAGGCTGGTGCCATCGTTGGTCATGCCCCACCCTTCAGCCGCATCAAAGCTGAACGTGCCTAAAGGTTTCATTGTTTTCAGGTCGTAAATAAACCCGGTCTTTTCTTTATAAGTGAGCTGGTATATTTTGTCATTCAGTACTGTAATACCTTCTCCGAAATATTTATTATCCAGTTTATGGCTTTGCAACACCTTGCCTGTTTTCACATCCGTTTTGCGCAGGTCCGACTGGCCATAAGTTCCGGTACTCTCATACAGGTTGCCGTCTATATACTCCAGACCTTCGGTAAATGCCATAGGGTCATGCGGGTACACAGCTACCAGCGTGTACTGTATCATATCGGGCAAGGGTACCGATGCCGTTGTATCGATGGCTGTTTCTGTTGCAGGTTCTTTACGGCTGCCGCATGATACGGTAAAGGCCGTAAGGGCTGTCAATATATATACATATAGCCTTGCAGGGCGCATAATCACTTGTTTTTTGCCTCGCGAAGATAAAATATTCCAATGGGTTTATGTATCTTCAATTTATGCGCGGTGTTATCTTTTCCCTAATGTTCGCTGCTATTCCGGTAGCAGCCTTCGCCCAGGCGGGGTGGAAAGACTGCGCAACGGCACAACAATATACCTTGCAGCAAAATGACAGCACTACAGCAGTAACGGCGGCAATAAGCCTTTGTTATGATACGTATGCGTTCCGGTTGACAATACAGAAAAAAACCTGGTACACGGGCATTGTACGCTACAACCAGCATCTTGAAAACGGCTACCTTGTTGAAGAATTTTACAGTGAGGAGAGTAACCATTACCCCCACAGCGAGTTATATTTCCATATCGTGCGCAGCACGCCGGCTACTGTTTCTGTTACCCACATCTCCACGGGCGAAACCTGGGAATTTCAATCGAAAGAGCTTACCGAAGTAAAGCTGGAAGCACATAGGTAAGCCTGAATTAACCCGGCTTTTCTTCAGTCACTTTTATATGGCTTTTATCATCAGCTTCCGTCCGGTACATCATTACCCTGCCTATGGTGTGATGCGGCGTATTGTTGTAGTAAACCGCCTCTACCGTCCAGTTACCCTGTTTATCGTAGGTATGCATATACTGTATACGCCATTTCCGGTCGGTAAATAATATTACCGAATCGGGATTGCCCTGCCGGTCGTAAACGGCAGTGCGGTACTCAGTCACATTTTTATGCTCGTCCATTACCGTCTCTTCTATTTTATGCCCCTCCGCATCAGTCGTATAGCTAATCATACCCGTACAGGTATCCGGCTTTTCGTATTCAAAACGCATCACGCGTTCCCCTCCTTCTTTATCCGGCTGTGTTACTACCGATAACCGGTAAAGCTGTTTCAGGTGTTCATCCAGGTGCTCCTGGTTTACCGTACTACCATCGTCGCTGTAAGAAATTTTTATCATACGTATAATGGCGTTATCACTATTCCTGTGCCGCACCGTCATCAGCGCCCCACGGCTGCTCCATGTATACTGCACCCTTTTCTGCATACGGTCTTTATCATCGTACACCCGCTGGTTGCGCAGTTTGCCCCGGCTATATTCCATTACTGTGGAATCCCGGCGGCTGCCGTCTTCATACCGGGCTACAGATGCCAGCGCACCGTTACGGCTGTAATGATATTGCGTGGTATAAATATGTTTATCCTTGTTTTTCCTGCCCTCGTATTGGGTTTGTACATGTGTTTTCAACCTGTTTTTTTTGTCAAAGGCATACATATCTGTCTGCGTCACCGCGCCCAGGCCTTCGGCATCCTCCATATCTGTATAGGTTTCTGTCATCTCTTCCACACGGCCATGAAGCCCCATACCCGCTGATGTTATTACTTCGGGCAATACAGCATCATACTGCGCATATGCACTCGTGCAGCCCAACAGTACTATACAAGCCAACATTTCGTATCTCATCCTGCTTATGATACGAAATATGATTTGGCTGTTCAAAATGGCCCTTGTATTTTAATGGTTTTTTAACATCACCTTACATTAACATCCTGATAGCAAAAAAACAGCTTTTTGTACAGGATATTTGTATCGCAAAAAAATAGCTATTGAAAAGCATTGTAGCCATATTCCTTTCACTGTTGTTACCGTTTGCCGCAACTGCGCAAAACAGTAACAATTATTTGCAGGTAGTTTCCAATACCAGCCTCAATTGGCACATTAGCACCGAAAGCCAGGTAGAGAATGACCAGACTTTATACAATGCACTTTCCTTCAGGGTAAAAAACCGAAGCAATCCCAGTCCCCGGTCATTATATGTAAGAGTTTCCAGTTTCACCACTCCTTCCGGTTTCTCTACTACCGATATACCGTTGCAGCTCGATTATGTTTCCGACAACTCTTCGCATGAGATAAACCTGGTCACTACCCCATTTACCTTAACGACTACTAACCAGAGGATGTTTTCCCATAAAAAACATTCGAACAATGCAGTATATACGTTTAACTACAACATTATCAATACGGCTACACTATGGGACTATCCTCCCGGTACGTACAATTTCACACTTACCTTTCAGTTCAAAAACCCTTAAAGGCACATACATATACCCTTCGTTAACAGTAAGTTATTGCTACTATCATTAACAAACCAATATCATTAAAAATAAATTAAAACGCCCATATTTGTACACTTAATTTATTTTAGTGGCAAAGAAGGTAATCGTCATACTGGCTTTTGTATTAATGTTTATTTTTTCTAAAGTGTATGCTCAAAACAGCAATAACTTTATTAGCATTATCAGCAATACTTCACTGAACTGGAATATCAATACACAAAGCGAAATAGAAAACGACCAAACCATTTCGGGTGCTATCACCATACGTGTAAAAAACAGGAGTTCACCTGCTTACCGCTCCGTATATGTCCGTTGTTCATCCATTACCGCCCCGTCAGGATTTGCTCTTCCTTATATACCACTGAAGCTGGATTACACTTCAGACAATTCGCCTTATGAAACCAACCTGATTACCACACCAATTACCATTACTACTACAGACCAGCGCCTGTTCACCCATACCCGCCAATCCACCAGTTCTACTTACAGCTTCAACTATAACCTGATACATACGGCTACCAACTGGGAATTCCCGCCCGGCACTTACAATTATACGCTTACGTTCACATTTGTAAACCCATAAATAAAAACGGCACCTGTTACAGTACCGTTTTTATTTTTGTTTAAAATGACCGAAACAGCGGGCGTCCTTATTTTGTTTTTGTGTTTGAAGTTGCTGATGTACCGGTTTTTTGTTCAGATTTTTCAGTACTGTTTTCCGTATTGCTTTGGCTGCCTGTACGGTTTGTCTCTGAAACACGTATCCGGTTTTCTACGTTTTTTACGCCCGATACCGATTCGGCCAGGTCTTCTGCCCGGCGCTTATCACGCCTGTTGTTAACCGTTCCGCTCAGCACTACTTCAGAGCCTTTCACTTCTACTTGTATCTCAGTAGCATCCAGGCTGCCCTCATCAGTAAGGCGGTCGCTTACATCCTCTTTTATACGTTCGTCTGAACGTTGGTAGCCTTTCGGCCCTTTTCCCTTGTGTTGGGTAGTGGCTCCGGACTCGTAGTCCATGCCATACATACCCCTGTTGCGCTCACTGCTGTAGCCAGTCATTCCCCTGCCGGCTTCATTGCCATAGCTACGGCCTGTGCTGCCATAATCTTCAAATGGACGATAGGAGCTGTTGCCATAGTTGCCGCCCATATCATAGCCGCGCTGGTTGCCATAATTACCGGCATTGCCATAATTTCCAAACGAACCGTAGTTGCTCTGATTGCCATAGTTGCCCCGGCGTTCATAGCTTTCAGGGTTGCTATATCGGTCATAATCACTGTATTGACTGCGCCGTGTACCATATTGGTCTCCCTGGTACCCTTCGTCATATCCCCTGCTGCCACGGCCGGTATAAGGTTCGTTCCAGTCTGAACGCCCCATGCTGCCCCAATCGGAACGGCCCCTGTTTTCACGGTCGTAGCTACGGCCTCCGTAGTCATACCCGCGATTGCCGTAATCTCCGCGTTCGCCACGCCATTGGTTATCTTCATTACGGTTGTAGTCACTGTTCCAGCTTCCCCAATTTCCACGTCCTGCACGCTGGCCGCCGGTTTCCCTCTCACGGTCGCGGCGTCCGCTCGCAGGCTCATCATAATCACTTCCGTAGCCTCCTCTTGTTTCATAGTCCTGGTTGCTCCTGTATTGCTCGCCTGTGCGCTGACCGGTTTCCCTCGTTTGTTCATCATAGTCATGATGACCATCGTGCTGATGCCTTCTCATAATTCTACCTTTTTTAAAATGATTAACGTATATAATTGACTAAAACAGTCAAAAATTCTATGCCAGTACGATACTCTTTCTATTTGTATAATTAACCCCTTTTCAGCGTTAAACAACTGTACCCATAACATAATTTTATAGTCAATTTTTTGCAACATCCACATTTTTTTAACCTTAAAACCTGTAAAAGAACAAGGCATGATTGTGTTGTAATTCCTGCATTAAAATTTAAAATATTGCGTATGAAAAAGATTATGGTAAGCGTGTTGATGCTCGTACTGGCTTGTACCGTCCAGGCCTTTGCACAGAACCGGCAAAACAAAATGATTGACAATGGTATAACCATGAAAAACGGGCAACTTTGGAGGGTTGAGAATGGAAAAAGGACAAAGATGAACACAGAAACAACACTTGATGATGGCAGCAGAGTGATGACAAATGGAGATGTAGTAATGAAAAACGGTACCAACCGGACGCTCAGAGACGGGGAAAGTATAGATATGAACGGACGCTGGACAAATAAAATGGGAGAAGACATCAGCGACCAGGATAGGAACGACATGCGTAATACGAACAACGATATGCTCAACAACCGTAAAAAGAACAACGCTACCAATAATAACCACCGGAACGACAGCAATATGCGCTAACAACCAAACGAATATTGTAGCATGCAGGAGTGTAACGGGCCGCAGGGTAAGTTCCTCCTGCTTTTTTTATGTACTATGTATCTCCTTTACTACCGTCATCCATTTTAAACCCGGGGGCAGTATAGCTATCAGGCAGATAATCAGGAGGTATTGTCACCTGATTGCCATCACGCAGCGACTGGTAATGCGGCGACATGATTTCCACCCCGGCCTCATTAAATTTATCCTGTATGTTCTGGTGCAACTGCGAATAGATAACAGCTTGTTTTAGTGCATCACGTGTATAGGCATTTACCTGGTAGCTTACATAGTAATCGTCGAGGCTGGTTTGCAATACAAACGGCGCAGGGTCTGCCAAAATATATTCTGTAGCTTTTGCTGCCGCGGTCAATAACTCGTGTACCTGCCGCCAGGGTATGTCATAGCCTATTGTTACGGTGGTATGCAGTACCAGGCCCAGGTTTTCGGAAGATGAGCTGTAATTGATTGTATGGCTATTCATAATGGTAGAGTTAGGTATAGTAATATCTTCGTTTTTAATAGTCCGCACTCTGGTCACCAGCAAAGTTTTTTCTATGATGTCTCCTGTTATTTCACCAATCTTCACACGGTCGCCTATTTTATAAGCACGCATATAGGTAAGCACCAGCCCGGCAATAATATTGGATAATGAGCCGGAAGAACCGAAAGTAAACAGGACACCGAGAAATACGGACACACCCTTGAAAACCGGTGAATCGGAACCCGGCAGGTACGGAAATATCACCACGATCATAAAGGCAAATAACAGTATGCGGATAATCTGGTAAGTAGGTGTTGCCCAGTCGCTGTAAAAACCGGGGATGACCAGTCTTTCACTTTCTATCTCGTGTCGCAGAAAAGCCAAACCTTTGTTAACATAGCGGAATACCACCAGTATCACAATAATGGTTACCAGGTCGGGGAGATAGTTCCACACAGCCAGCAGTATCTTTTTTACAGGTGAGAGAAAGTACCCCAACAGCGCATCCGAAAAATGCCTTGTCCACGGAAATATGCTGAACAGCGCCGGCATCATCAGGTACAGTACAGATATAATAGCTATCCACCGCAGCAGGTTATTAACCCCTTCCAACACCCTTACTTCACTTTCTGCCGTGAATAGTTCATAACCTTTTATACTAACGCCTTTCAGGTATTTACCCTTTATGCTGTGCAATTTCCTGCGTGTCCATTGGAACAGCTTATTCACAAAATGGATCAGCAACCCCGCAAAGCAGATAACCACCAGCGCCCAGCCTATATCTTTCAGCAGGGAAGTTATGCTGGTCTCATCGCGATATATAGTTACGGCCTGCCTTATCTCATCGCGGTAGCTGCGTGCCAGGTCATACCTGCCAGTTTCCAGCCATACCGCATCTTTATCCGATACACTGAGCAGAATCAGGTCTTTATATACGATATCAGTGCTTTGTTCCGACTCAATTATCCCCAGCGAGTCGGGCGAAAAAGACGGGTCTTTTGCCAGCTTTATTATTTTCTCCTGTATGGCAGCCGCCCGTGCCTGTGGCAGTGATGCCCCCAGCCTGGTATATACATAAAACAGCGTATCGTGAAACGGGCTAACCGGGTAGCCTTTTACAAACTGCTTCAGCGAATCTACCTGCCTCTTTTGCTCTTCCTTCTTCTCTTTTTCAGCATTTTTCAGCTTTTCTATCTCGGCCAGCAGTTCTTCTTTTTTCAGGTTATCTGTCGATTTCAGCGAGTTGAGCTGCGCTTCCAGTTCAGCACGTTTTACCGAATCTGCAGCTCTCACCGAATCAATCCGCATCAGGAAGGCCGTGTTATTGGCCAGGGTATCATTATTGTCTGTTTTTTGCGCAAAGCACGTCCCCGCCAGAAAAAGCAGGTTTACAGCCAGTAAAGTAACGTATGTGATATACCTCATTTCTATCTCTGTTAACAAGTACGGCGGAATATCCTTTCTATATACAAAATACACTGCCCAGGCTGAATTTTCAACCGTACCCCTTTAAACAAATACAACGGCAGTATGTTTAACGTTCAAATCCAAGGAAATCAAGGCTTTCAGCTCTTTCTACCATACAAGTGGGCAGCCTGTATTTGTAAATAGCTTGTTAACTACTCGTAATCAAGCAGTTAACTGCTTGCAAAACTGCGGTTAAACCCCTCTGAAAATTTTGCAGCGCGTGTTCCCCGT
>CAZUMM010000001.1:0-310368 GCA_964621795.1 uncultured Flavipsychrobacter sp. | reverse complement strand
TAAACCCTGGAACTTAGAAAACTAAAATTGTCAGATTAAGTGCAAACTATTACAAATAAATATTGTCGATGATCTACTTATTAGGAATGGTATATAATAATCCTTAAGCCTATAATGTTAGAAGCATCCGAAAGAATCCCCAACTGGTCTAAGTGTCTCACTTAGACCCAATACACATAAGCGTCCCGCTTACAAACTAAAACGCTCCCACATTCCCCAACTGGTCTAAGTGTCCCCAACTGATCTAAGTGTCTCACTTAGACCCAACAATATAGAAGCGTCACGCTTAAAAAATCCACACGTCCCGCAATTGCAGGGCATTTCTATTTATTAGGAGAAAGCCAGAGCGAACGCGAGTAACTTTTGCAATAAATATGCAGTGTTCAGAATAAGAACCAATTCATAAGACCACATGAACACTTCGAAAGATGAGGTGAACCGCCTGTGGGTTACGATATTTCCCAGGTAAGGAGCTGACCTAGTTTTATTGCAAGGGATATTCCTGAAAAATCAAAAAAAAAAATTGAGATGAGAAAACTACTTTTATCATTTTGTTTTTTAGCGCCTGTATTGGCCGGTGCTCAAATCAACAAAACATTCACCCTTTCCGGCATGAATGTGTCTAATGCAAGTATTGCCTACATTCCCCCGGCTAGTGGCGGTGGCATATATTTAGCAGGCGCTATGGGAAGTGTTGGTAATATTTATCGCGACAGTTTTATTATTTCAAAACTGGATGGAAGCGGCAACTACCTGTTTGGACGATATCATCCGATACAGGTTGTCCGGCAAACGATGACCAACACCTCTGACAATGGTATACTATGCGCCATACTGGGCACAAGGTCAGGCGGGCCGTATGGCCTTAACCTCATTAAGTATAATTCGGGTTTAACCCCCGTCTGGTCCACGACATTTCCATTTACGGGGAATGCTGAACCGGCCAGCAGGATTGATATAGAAAAAGTTGTGAACCCTTCAAGCGGAGCAGAGGAATATTATATACTGTGTTCTGACGGGCCTGCTACCGGAACATATAGCATATCGTTAACTAAAGTATCTGCAACCGGCACCCTTTTGTGGCGAAAAAGATATATCCAGAATGCCCCTGCTAATGGTGATGATGCCCCTACCAGCCTTACATCGTATACCGACCGTCAAACGGGTGCCTTGCGCATTGTAATAGCAGGCTCTAAACGATACTACCAGGGCGGAGGAGAAGTTGATTATTTATTTTACATGACTGTAGATAATAATGGCAATATTGTTACTCCATATACGCGCATGGCAACTGTGGGTATTGAAAAATCTTATCCCGATGTACTATTTGACGGGGAGAACCTTGTAACTACTTTCTTACTGGAAAATAACGGTTTCGTTCCGGGATATACGCCTTCTACCATTGGGTTTATCAAAACAGACCTGAATTTTAACCCGATTGCAGCCAACGCCCGATGGATAACATGCGAGAATTATGGTCTGAGCATCACAATGAGTCCTGATAATAATTATATTATTAGTGGAACGGTAGGAAGATGCGGTCCGCCCGCAACAGATGCGACTACCCCTTATTTTTTGAAGATTAACCGGACAACATTAGCGCCCATTTATTTTAAACGGTATAATATTAACCGGGATGTTACAGGATTAATTGGCCGCCACATAACAGACGTGTCAGGCAATAATTATATCCCTGCTACTGTTACAGATGTCACAGTTCCACAAACGCTTATCAGGGCACTGGTGACCACATCAACAGGCAATAGCTGCGGTGCTGAAGACTGGCAGATAAATACTTACGAATTTACACCCACTAAGGATACATTAAGATACGGAATAGCATCCACTACCATACAGGCAGGGCTGCCACTTACCACTGTTCCTGTACACATGACCCAAACGGATTGTTATAGCTCTACCAAACCCAGCCAATATCGTATGGAACAAACAGCCATAACAGATGAGAATTTAGACATTTACGAAAATCATGCATCCGTAATACCTACCTTGCTATATGGCAACAGTGAACCTGTTACCTGCGAAATAGTAAGTGCTAAAGATGCAGTGAGCGATATTAAAATACACGACATACAGGGTCGATTGCTCTATAGCGCTCAACACATCATAAAAGCCGGGTCTAATAAGATATCGATACACCCCGAACTTGCGCCGGGCATAAACTTTATCAGCATTTCGATAGATAAAAAATTAATTAAGACAGAAAAAATAAGTGTTATTGAATAGGTCTAATATAAGTTATAAGCAGGCGCCAGCTGTAGCCGGCGCCTGTTTATTTAGATACTTTGTCAAAAAGTTTTAAAAATTCCTCTTTCTGGCTCCTGGAAACAGGGATTTCACTTGCATCTGTCATTACTACTACGCCTATATTTTTGTACTGACGTACATAATTGAGATTGACAATAAAAGAACGATGAAGCTGAAAGAAAATATTAGCATCAAGAACATTTTTAAACCTGCCTATACTGTACGAGCTTAAAAGCTCCATATTCCTCATTTTGATTTTTGTATATCCGGCCGTTGCCTCAAGATACAGGATTTCACTTATGTTGATATATTCAACGCCTTCGTCGTTAGGCACACCAATCCTGTCATGGTTAACGGTTATACTTTCATGTTTAGAAGCCAGGCCTTTATTCCATACCCTTTCTATTGCTTTATCCATATTTGCTTTGAACAATGCATCTTCTATTGGTTTTAAAATGTAACCTGAAGCATGCAGATTGTATGCTTCAAGGGCATAAGTTGCATCTGCGGTAATAAAAATAATTTCCCCCTGTAGTGCAGGCAATAACTTCAGCATGGCGATACCGGTTTTACCGGGCATCTGGATATCAAGCAGGATAATGTCTATTGATATTGTTTTTAATGTTTCAAAAGCATCTTTCCAATTCGTGAATTTTCCGGCGATTTCTACATTGTTATACAGGTCTGTAAGCAGGTCCTCAATTTGTTCTATTGCTTTAGGCTCATCATCTACTATAATACAGGTGATCTTGTTTTTCATAGCTGTGTTATCGTTAGTGTAACAATGGTGCCGGACAAAGGTGCAACCTTGTCCTTATAATCAATATTAATAAATATTTTGCCCGCAGCGTTTACGGTTGCAATCAGTTCGGCGATTAAATCAGTTCCAAAAGATTCCCGTTTTATATTATTGTTCTGATAGTACTCTCTGGAAGCCTGCCGTCCAATACCGTTATCATCAATTATACAAACAATTTCACCGGCCGTATTTCCGGGCCCGATAATTATTTTCAATAGCCCTTCATGCTCGCTGTGTATTATTCCATGATTAATGGCGTTTTCTACCAGTGGCTGAATAAGAAATGCGGGTATGAGCATATCCTTTATTTCACGGCTTTCGGATAAGATGAGTTCGTAACGAAATTTGTTTTCAAACCGCGTCTGTTGTAGCCTGACATAGTTACTGATATTATTCACCTCCTCTTCAATTGTAATAAACTTTTCCCGCGACGATTTTATATAAGACCGTAAAAGTTTAGAAAATGAAATGATATGCTCAATAGCTTCCTTGTTCTTACTTTTTTTAATGAAAAAAGTAGTTGTACTCAGTGTATTAAAAATAAAATGCGGGTTTATCTGCGCATAAATGGTTTTGAGCTCTGTACTAAGCCTGGCATTGTTCAGTTCTAAAAGCTTCAGGCGCTTTATATGCTGGCGTTTTATTATTCTGCGTGTCAATAAAGCCGTAGCAAATATCAACAGGAGTATTATAAAACCTATCGATATGGTCAGAATTAATTTTCCGGCATAGGTTTGCCACCATTTGGGCACTAAAAAAAGAGTGTAATGAAATTGAAAACGCCTGATCTCATCCTCGCATGTGATTACCAGTTTATAATATTTACCGGGTTCAAGGTTCCGCAGGTCTATCTTTTTATCGGTAGCAGCATGTTCTGATTGGTTATTTAGTGTGTACGTTACCAGTAGTTTTCCTGCCCCCTTTGGATTAATGAAATCAACCATCAGCAATTGGTCGGTATATGGTATCTCTATAGTATCACCATTGGAAACATTGTATTGCCGTTCCGTGTTATAAATATTTATCCTGTAATGATATTCTGTCCCCTTCAGCGCGCCGGTATCTGGTATTTTAAAGGAGAAGTCTCCCTTATCGGTTTTTAAATACGCTATACTATCTGAGATAAAAAGGTCATTTACAATGTTGTAGTTGGCCTTTCTTGTATTTATATATTCCCAAAGTGGGCCCAGGTGTTTGCCTTTAATAATATAGCCTAAAAACCCGGCCTTCCCGGCAATAAACAAGCGTCCGTTGCGCACTGCAATCAAAGCGTCCTTCAGGTTCCACTGGGTTAAAACCGGTGTGAAATTCTTTTCCGGGATGTTGTAGCGAAACAAATTGTTCTGGTCTTTAATAAAGATGTTGCCGTTTGAATCAGGTATAATTTTATCAATCTTGCTGATATTCAGTTGCCGTAGTTGTGTCCTGTTAATCGAAGTTGAAAATGTCTTCTTAGTGATAAGAATTTCATTTTTTCCGTAGGCTACCAGGGCATCATACGTTGGCTCATAAAACAGGCCCATGTATTTGCGGTCACTTATCTGAATAAAGAGAGTGCTGTCATAATGATTCTTCATTGTAAATAATCCGCCCGCGGGGGTCAGAAAAAAAATATTGTTCCAGGCAAAGCAATGCGAGAAAGCCTTTAGATGCACATAGTTACTGACTCTTTCAGGCGGTTGCTTTTTGTATTGCAAGCTGACAGAGAACAGATGCTGCTTCAGGTAGTTTACCGTTTTGCCGTTACTATCTTTCCCGTAAATTCCATTCGTTGAAAACCTGATAGAGCTGTACTTGCTCACCGGTTGCTCCCGGGCAAGAGATTGTATAGCCTGAGATTTGTATAAACGGGCGCTATCCCAAAGTGTTTTCCTGTAACTGTTTGATTGAAAGAGATCCCGCGTGTCATAAAGCATTACTCCCGTATCATGGGTAGCTGCCAGCAAGCCCCAGAATTTGTCATCAGAAATTGTAAGTGTTTTATTATAGTTCTTATAAATGCCGGTCTGTTCAAAATTCAGATTATAAAATATAATTCTCAGGTTGGTAATCACTTTCAGGCCCTGGTCATCAAAGTAGGACATTATAATATTTTCTCCGGGGTGGTTGTGCAGATTGATTTTGTATTCCTTGCCAGTTAAAAGTGCAATTATTGTTAGTGCTCCCTGTTGTTCCTGTATCAAAAGGTAGCCTCCCCAGGCGTACGGCTTTGTATTTCGTAACCTGGCATTTGAAATATGCCTGTTGATTATCCGGGTTGTAATCTTATCATGACCAAAGATTAATTTTTCCAGGCCCCTCTCACTGATTCTGAAAACTATACCGGAAGACGGGTCATAGACATAGTATCCGGATTTGGGAAACACAAGGCTTAACGGGTATAATGAATCATTTGATTCAAAGAAAATATCATTGTATAAAGACTTTATTACTGAAAAGAATATACCAATTTTATTTTCGCCGAATGAAGCAGGCCGCAAATAACGGGATTTTTGCGTTTTTTTTGCAAGTTGGAACTCGTCTTCATAAATGTAGCCTATATCATCGTCAATTGAAGAAAGCCATATTCTTCCTTTTTTATCTTCGTATAAAAACCATACATCATCATTAACCAGGCCTTGCGAAACGGTAAACACCTTTGTGTCATATCCGTTGTACTTTACAACCCCCTTGTCCGTAGCTATCCATAAGTAGCCGTATTTGTCTTTCAATGTATAGTAAACATGATTGGAAGGCAGGCCATTAGACGAGTTAAGGCTATAAGGCTGGGCTATACTGTCGTCTTTCAACAGTACCCATAATAACACAAGAATTATTGCCTTTGGCTGCATAACTCAATTTATAGATTCATAGTTATAATCTTATAAACTTATTCCGCTATAAAATAATGCAAACAAACAAAATAACACTGCCTCCATTCTTACACATTTGCATTTGCGACGAGGAAGCCAGGTAATGCATTACAACGTCACCAGATACAAAACTGATACTCAATATATCTGCAAATTTTTTTCAGCTCGCTTCCAAATTACATTTGGCAGTAATGAAAAAGATTATTTACTTTGAATTACAAAGTACTTTTTAACAATCATAAATACTATATTATGAATACAAAACAGGACACAATACAAAACAAAAGACTGGCAGGCATACTGCTTACAGCAACCACATTATTGCTCCTGCCATTTATAGCCATGCAGTTTACCCGCGAGGTCAACTGGTCACTATCTGATTTTGTAATTGCGGGCATACTGCTGTTTGGCACAGGGCTGACTATCGAGCTTGTTTTAAGAAAGATAAGGCAAACAAAATACCGCCTCCTGCTCTGCAGTATTATCCTGCTGGCGCTCTTCCTTGTATGGGCCGAGCTGGCCGTAGGCATATTCGGCACACCATTCGCCGGCAGCTAATGTATAAGCATAGAATACTTACACAAAAACAAACGCCCCGCAATTGCGGGGCATTTCTATAGTCAGCTATGTATGTTCAGCTTAGTTTTTGAACTGGGGAATCAGGTCTTGAGCCATCTTCACCATTTTGTTCAGGCCGTCTTCAGGCAGGTTACCTTTTTTGAACTCGAGCAGCAGGTCAGGCATTTTCAGCTCCATTTGCTGCAGGAATGCCTCTTCAAACGCTCTTACGTTTTTCACAGGCACTTCACGTATCAGGTTGTTGGTACCCAGGTAAATGATAGCCACCTGCTTTTCTACACTATATGGAGAGTACTGCGCCTGTTTCAGGATTTCCACGTTGCGGCTACCTTTATCCAGTACTACTTTCGTAGCAGCATCCAGGTCACCACCAAATTTAGAGAACGCTTCCATCTCGCGGTACAGGGCCTGGTCCAGTTTCAGCGTACCGGCTACCTTCTTCATCGATTTGATTTGCGCGCTACCACCCACACGGCTTACCGAGATACCCACGTTGATGGCCGGGCGGATACCAGAGTTGAACAGGTTCGACTCAAGGAATATCTGTCCATCGGTAATCGAGATAACGTTGGTAGGGATGTATGCAGATACGTCACCCGCCTGTGTTTCGATGATGGGCAGTGCCGTCAGCGAACCACCACCTTTTACCAGGTGCTTGATGCTTTCGGGCAGGTCGTTCATCGTTTTAGCTATCGCATCGTTGTTGATAACCTTGGCAGCACGCTCCAGCAGGCGGCTATGCAGGTAGAATACGTCACCGGGGTAAGCCTCGCGGCCCGGCGGACGGCGCAGCAGCAGCGATACCTCGCGGTAGGCCACGGCCTGCTTCGACAGGTCATCGTATACAACCAGCGCAGGGCGTCCTGTATCGCGGAAGAACTCACCGATGGCAGCACCCGCAAACGGTGCGTAAAACTGCAGCGGCGCAGGGTCGGCAGCAGGGGCAGCTACGATGGTAGTATAAGCCATAGCGCCGTTCTCTTCCAGTGTTTTCATTACACCGGCCACAGTTGATGCTTTCTGCCCGATAGCTACATATATACAATAAACAGGTTTACCTGCTTCGTAAAACTCTTTCTGGTTGATGATGGTATCGATACAGATAGCGGTTTTACCGGTCTGGCGGTCGCCAATTACCAGCTCACGTTGTCCGCGGCCGATGGGAATCATCGCATCGATGGCCTTAACACCTGTTTGCAGGGGTTCTTTTACCGGCTCACGGAAGATAACGCCCGGCGCTTTACGCTCGATAGGCATTTCATACAGTTCGCCTTGCAGCGGGCCCTTACCGTCTATCGGCTCGCCCAGTGTATTCACCACACGGCCAACCATGCCTTCGCCCACTTTGATAGAGGCAATCTGGCCGGTACGGCGCACCTGTGCACCTTCTTTTATCGAATCGCTTTCACCCATCAATACCACACCCACATTGTCTTCTTCCAGGTTCAGGGCGATGGCTTTTACGCCATTCTCAAACTCAACCAGCTCACCCTGGCGCACGCCGTTCAGGCCATATACGCGGGCGATACCGTCACCTACCTGTAGTACTGTACCTACTTCCTCCATATCAGCAGAAGCATTGAAGTTGGTCAGTTGCTGGCGCAAAATCGCCGATATTTCATCCGGTTTAATCTCAACCATGATTCTTAATTTTTGCCCCCTCCTTACTCCCCCCAAGGGGGAGGGGAACGTTTAAAAAATTGTTAGTTACTAATTTATTTTTATGCCCTCCCCTCCCCTTGGGGGAGGCCGGGAGGGGTTTCTTTACTACACCTGGCTTACATACATGTTCTTCAGGAACTGCGCCTTCACATCGTTCAGGTCGCGGCGTATGCTTGCGTCAAACAGTTTATCATCCATTTGCAATACAAAACCACCAATCAGCTCGGGGTTTACCTCTTCTTTCAGTTCTATGGTTGCATCAGCCGACAATAAAGCCACTACTTTGCTGCGTATCGCCTGCCGCACGCTGTCGTTGGCAGGTATAGCAGTAGTCAGTTTTACCGTCTTGATGTTATTCAGCTCTTTATACTGGCCGATGAATGCATCTGCAATCTCAGGCAGGTTGGCCTCACGGCCCTTATTCACCAGCAGGTTGATAAATGCTTTGGTCAAAGGAGCCTGCAGTTTATCACCAATGATGGCATTGATAATAGCATGCTTCTTATCTGCTTTTATAATCGGGCTGCGCAGCATGTTTGCGAAATCGCGGCTTTGATGGCATATGGCACTCAGCAATTGTATGTCCTTCAAAGTCACTTCTACCTGGTTTTGCTCTACAGCAAGGTCCAGCAGCGATTTGGCATAACGTGAAGCGAGACGTGGATTTTGCATCTTACTATATTAATTCGATTCAATTAAGCCCCTTCAGGGGTTTGGGGTTTAATTCAGTTTAATGTCTTCAGCCAGCAGTTTGGCATAATCGTTCTGTGCCTCGGCAGTAGCCAGTTGCTTGCGCAGTACTTTTTCAGCTACTTCTACAGCCAGGTTGCCTATCTCGTTTTTCACTTCGGTAAGGGCAGCCATTTTCTGTTGCTGAATCTGTTGCTGTGCATCCACTATTATTTTATTAGCCTCTGCTTTTGCCTGGTCTTTCGCCTCGCTCACGATGCGGTCCTTCATTTCTTTGGCTTCTTTCAGCATTGCCGAGCGCTCTTCACGTGCCTGCTGCATCAGTTTCTCGTTCTCAGCCTGCATTTGTCCCATTTCTTTTTTCATGCGTTCAGCCGAAGCGATAGACTCGGCAATGCCGGTTTCGCGCTCAGACAGCATGTTAAGAATAGGCTTCCATGCAAACTTTCTCAAAATGAAGAACACGGCCAGGAAGGCTACCAGCGTCCAGACAAATAAACCGAGTTCCGGGGTTAACAAATCCATTTTTATCTATGATTTATTATTTATGAATGATGATTTTTATCAATTTATGATTTCAGATTTATGAATGATGATTTTTCTTTTTCGATTTATGCTGTTATATAATCATAAATCTAAAATCGCATATCATAAATTAAAACCAGTCTCAAATTTAAATTAACTGCACTCGCGGCCCTGTGCGTTGAGTGCAGTTAAAATGCTTGTACAATTACAGTACGATAGCCAGCAGACCTGCGATAACGCCGAACAGGGCAACACCCTCAACGAACGCAGCAGTCAGGATCATGTTAGCGCGGATATCACCAGAAGCTTCCGGCTGACGGGCGATAGATTCTACCGCGCCTTTACCGATCTGGCCAATACCAACACCTGCACCCAGTGCAGCAATACCTGCACCGATAGCGCCACCTGCAGCGGCTGTACCATCAATTGCTAACAGAATTGTGTTTAACAAAGACATGTTATTTATGGATTTTTGATGAAAAAACTAATTAAGCAACAATTTCATTTTTAGATACGTGGTAATTCTGGCCGGTCACCTCGTTCACTTCATAGCCATGATGGTCATCTGCACTTTCGTGGTGATGCGTTTCTTCAATAGCCTGGCCGATAAATACAGCAGTCAGGTTGGCGAAGATGAACGCCTGTATAGCGCCAACCAGTAGCTCAAGGAAGAACATGAATATGGAAAACGCCAGCGATACCGGAACAAAAAGGCCACCAACAAATGGCTTTATCGCAGCAAAAATGAAAATCATGGAAATTACACTCAGGATAACGATGTGCCCTGCCAGGATATTGGCAAAAAGACGTATCATGAGGGCAACGGGTTTAATGAACAACGAGATAATCTCGATAGGTACCAGCAGGAATTTAATACCCAATGGTACTCCCGGTGGATTGAACAAGTGGCCCCAGAAGTGTTTGTTACCGCTGAATATCATTACCAGGAACGATATTACCGCCAGGCAGCCCGTTACGGCAATATTGCCGGTAAAGTTGGCGCCACCGGGCAACAGGCCCAGCAGGTTGTTAATCCATATAAAGAAGAATATGGTCAACAACAGCGGCATATAGCGCATATATTTATGGCCAAGGTTGGGTTTGCCCACTTCATCGCGCATAAAGGTGATAACCGGCTCCAGTGCATTTTGAAAACCGCTGGGGGCAGACATAGTACCCTTCTTTTTGTATTTGGCAGCCACGCTTGTCATAATCCACAGCAACAGTATTGCCGAGATGAGCATGGAAAGCACATTTTTGGTAATGGAGAAGTCAATGATTTTTGCACCGTCTTCAGAAATGATTTTCTCCTTCATACCGCTTTCGATATGATATCCTTCATAGCTTTCGTGGCCATGATGGAATTTGGAAGAAGAGAAAAAGCTGATGCCTTTTTCAGGATGGTATATGATTACCGGCAGCGACAGGCTAACAGGTTCGCCGTTGATGTCGAACAGGTGCCAGTAGTGCGAATCGGCAATGTGGCCAAAGATAACTTCGGAAGCATTGAAACCCTTCTTTTCTTCGTGGCCCTCAGATGCAGCTTCGTGAGCAGCATTTTCATGGCCTTCTTCATGTTGAGCAATAGCAGGTTTTGCAGCGAAAAAAAGCGCGAAAACCAATATCAGCAAGGAATATGAACGTCTGGAACTCATTAGGTAGCCCTGAAATTTTGCGCAAAGATACTGGTTTTTAGTTCATAAAAAAGTACCACTTGTTTTTTTACGAAAACAAGGCAAAAAATTACTGTTTTTTTAATCTTATTATTAATAAAGCGAATAAACAAACTGCTAATCCTGAATTACCTACCCATAATAATATTCTTTTAGTTTGCGGGATTATGGCCGGCATAAAAGCACAGATGAACAGCAGCGCAAAAACAGCCGCTAATGCTAAAAGCAGTATGTTGAATAAGGCACGCACGTGTCAGTTCCTATAGTTAGGCAGCGAAAAATAGTAATTTCGCGGGCAACATCGTTAATAATTGCCCATGCAGCAGGTAAAGTCTTTTCTGTTAAAACAAAATACCCTGTTCGCCCTATATATTATTGTAACCGTAGTGGCCAGCATACACCTGCTATCACTCGGCCAATCGCATTTTATAGACGGGAAACTGTATGGACGGTTTATGCCGGGCCGCTACTATACGCATTATAATAACTACCTGATATTCAAGAACTCGTTTTACCATCTTATTTCCGGTAAAGACCTGTATATATTGTACCCCAACGAGCAATGGGACTTATATAAGTACAGCCCTACGTTTGCCCTTGCTATGGGCGCACTGGCGTGGATGCCCGACTGGGCCGGCCTTATTATATGGAACCTGATTAATACACTTGCCCTGTTTGCAGCATTTCGAATGCTCCCTTTCAGTAAAAAGAATATTTCCCTGGCCTTGTGGTTTATCTTGCTGGAGGTGCTCACAGCTACCCAAAGCTCGCAAAGCAACTGCCTGATGGCTGCATTAATCATTGGTGCATGGGCTTTTATGGAAAGACAAAAGCTACTTTGGGCCACGCTACTGCTGGTTATCGCTACTTTTATCAAGGTATATGGTGCAGTTGGCTTTGCCTTGTTCCTCTTTTACCCCGGTAAGCTAAAGTTTATACTATATGCTGCGCTATGGACGATACTTATGGCTATTGCACCGCTTATCGTACTTACCCCCGCACAGCTTATAGGCCAATACCAGAGCTGGGTAAATATGATGGGTATGGACCAGTCTTTTTCGTATGGCTTCTCCGTAATGGGCTGGCTGCATAGCTGGTTTGGGATCAACCGGGGTAAAGAGCTTGTTATACTTCTGGGTATGATCGCTTTTTTCCTGCCCTTCCTGCGTATATCCCTGTATAAAGAGCAGCAGTACAGGCTGCTGTTCCTTGCCTTTATGCTTTTATGGGTTATTATTTTTAACCATAAGGCCGAATCTTCCACTTTCATCATTGCCGTAGCAGGGGTAGCTACCTGGTATTTTGCACAGCAGCCGGTAGCATGGCGCAAATGGATGCTGTGGCTGGTATTCATTTTTACCTGCCTTTCCCCCACCGACCTCTTTCCACCGGCAGTCAGGCACGATATTCTTGTACCTTATGTAGTAAAAGTAGTACCCTGTATTATCATATGGTGTATTGCTTTTTATCAACTATTGAGCTATAAAGCAATAAAAGGGCAATTATCAATCCAACACACTTAGTTTGGCCTGAAAATTGGATTTATACCGGGAAGGGCAGAATTAAGTTATTATTAATTCCCGCCATGCAGTACGTAATATCCCGAAAATAATGTAGTCGGCAGGAAAAATAACACACCATAAAACATTTAAATAGTATTTTTGCAAAAAAAAATTTTTTCTAAACAGCAATTCTATGCAGGAATATGGCAAGAAAAACCCTGCAGCCAACCTGGCTGATATGGGTCTGAATGTAGCAGTAGCACATTGGAATCTGTCTCCCGAAGAACTGGTACAAAAATCACTGGAACTGGGGCAAGGCGAATTGAACGACACTGGCGCTCTTTGCGTAAGCACCGGGAAATTTACCGGACGCTCTCCCAAAGACAAATTCACCGTAAAAGACGCACTTACAGAGAAAAGTGTTGACTGGGGCGATATCAATATTCCTTTTACTCCCGAAGCTTTTGATAAATTATACGATAAAGTTTGCGCTTACCTGAATGGTAAGGAAGTATGGGTACGCGATGCCTATGCATGTGCCGACCCTAAATACCGCCTGAACATCCGCGTGGTGAACGAAACCCCCTGGGCTAACCTGTTCTGCAACGACCTGTTCCTGCGTCCTACTGCACAGGAAGTTGAAAACCAAAACCCTGACTGGCTGATACTGCAGGTTCCGAGCTTCATGGCCGACCCTGCCGTTGACGGTACACGCCAGGGCAACTTTACGATTGTAAACTTTACACGTAAAGTTATCCTGATAGGCGGTTCTGCCTATACAGGCGAAATGAAGAAAGGCATCTTTGGTGTGCTGAACTTCGTTCTGCCGCACGACCATAACGTGCTGAGCATGCACTGCTCTGCCAACGAAGGTAAAAACGGCGATGTAGCCCTGTTCTTCGGCCTGAGCGGTACGGGTAAAACCACCCTGAGCGCCGACCCCGAACGCGCCCTGATAGGCGACGATGAGCACGGCTGGGCAGACGGCTCCGTCTTCAATTTCGAAGGCGGCTGCTATGCCAAGGTAATAGACCTGAGCGCTGAAAAAGAGCCGCAGATATATGCAGCCATCAAGCCAAACGCACTGCTGGAAAACATCAAATTTGTTGAAGGCACCAAAACCGTAGATTATAAAGACGGAAGCATTACAGAAAATACACGTGCTGCTTACCCCATCTACCACATACCCAACGCTAAAGAACCATCTTACGGCGGCGACCCTAAAAATATTTTCTTCCTTACCTGCGATGCATTCGGTATCCTGCCCCCTATCAGCAAGCTAACCAAAGGGCAGGCCATGTACCACTTCATCAGCGGTTATACTGCAAAAGTAGCCGGTACGGAAGTAGGCGTTACAGAACCGCAAACAACATTCTCTGCTTGTTTCGGCCGCGTATTCCTGCCGCTGCACCCCACTAAGTATGCTGAGCTGCTGGGTAAAAAACTGGAAGAGCACAACGACGTAAACGTATGGCTGGTAAATACCGGCTGGAGCGGTGGTGCTTACGGCGTAGGCAGCCGTATGAGCCTGAAACATACACGCTCTATGATTACCGCTGCAATGAAAGGCGAACTGAACAACGTTGAGTATGATGCCCATAACGTATTCGGCGTGCTGATGCCGAAATCATGCCCCAACGTGCCTTCAGAAATACTGAACCCGCGCGATACATGGGCAGACAAAGAAGCTTATGACAAAAAAGCAAACGAACTGGCCCAGTTGTTCGTGAAAAACTTTGAAAAATACGCTTCTGAAGCGAATGAAGAAATCATGTCTGCAGCGCCTGTAGTTATGGCGAATGCTTAATCATAACAATTTTGTATAAACAAACCCCGGCTCATGAGCCGGGGTTTATATTTTCAACATCCTTGTCAGTACTGCTATACAACGCTATCGCTTCTTCTATCTTTTTGCGTATCCTGTTTCTCAACTGCCGGGGCTGAAGCACTATCATACTTTCACCAAAGCCTAATACTTCTCTTTCCAGTTCATAATTCAGTTGCACATGCAGGCTAATGATAATGCCTTTTTCATTACGCTCTATCACCCGCTGTGTATGATGCAGCGGTTTGGTTTCCACGTACGGCGCATTCACATGGTTCACCTGTATCATTACATGCCGCGGTTTTAAGTTATCCGACACAGTCACGCCAATCACATCTTTATAATACCGCTCAGGAGCAAGTCCGTCACTATGATGATAAGGGGCCGTATCATCTAAATGCACTTCCAGCATCCGGTCCAGCGCCAATGTTAATACCTGCGCTCCCTTTTCTTTCACCCCTACCGCAAACCACCTGTTCTTAAATTCTTTGAGCCACCAGGCATGGAACCTGAAAACCTGCGGCTCTCTTGCAGTAAACGACTGGTAAGTTATCTGCAACGGCTTTTTATTCACTACCGCATTATAAATAACATCGAGATGCTCCAGTCCTTTTAACAGCTCGTTCTTCTCAAAATCTATTACCGGCTGAATATTACGTGCGGTTGAATAAGCATAATCTTCCAGTTTGTTCACTACCTCGTTCAGATTGCTGAAATGTGAGAACCCTTTAAATTGCTTTAATACCTCTATGGCTTCATTCATCCGCCCCAGGTCTTGCCCGCTGATAGGAATATTGGTTATGCTATACTCAGGGTCTTCGTAAGTGTAGTACTTCTTTTCCACCACTATTATCGGCGCATTATAGCCCAGCTTATCGCTGCGCATCATTTGTATATCGGCCTGCACCGTACGGCGGCTGATACCCTTTACTATGCCCTCATATTCATACAACGCATCTGATACCGCTTCTACCAGTTTATCCAGTGTCCATTTACGCAGCCGGTTGCGCAGGCAGTTGTTAATGGTCTTATAGCGGATAAGCGCATTACGGTTTACAGGCATTTGAAAAATTTTTTCAAGAAAAATATAAAATAATTTTTACTGCGCAAAAAGACTGCGCACTTGTGTTACAGCTTTGTATCATCAAAGAAAAACAACCGAAAATGGAACAATTAAACCTTACCGGCACAGAGCTACTACAAGCGGGATTCCCGCAATCACCGGCTATCGCGGCAGCTACCACCTATGCGCAAAGCTTTGATGTTGCTGAGAAAGAAACAGTACTGGCTACACTTGCAAAAGTTGCAGCCAATCCGGAATTATTCATCGCCGATGAGCAATTGGGTACAATAGCCAATTTGCTGATGCCCCTGGCAGATGATACGGTAGCACTTACGGAACAAAAAGAATATGCCGTTTATGGCAGTGAATATATAGAACAGGGTGCCCGCACACAGATGGAAACAGCTATGCGACTGCCCGTAGCTGTTGCGGGTGCCCTGATGCCCGATGCACACCAGGGTTACGGCCTGCCGATTGGAGGGGTGTTGGCTACAAAGAATGCTGTTATACCTTACGGTGTGGGAGTAGACATAGGCTGCCGTATGTGCCTGAGCATTTACGACATACCCGCCGGCCACCTGCAGCAAAACGAAAGCAAGTATAAAAGAGAACTGGTAGTACATACCAAATTCGGCGCAGGAGCCGGTTACCACGGGCAATACAAAGCGGACCATGAGATACTGGAAAGCCCTGCATTTAAGGTGAATGGCCTTATTAAACAACTGCATGATAAAGCCTGGTCGCAACTGGGCACTTCAGGCGGGGGCAACCACTTTGTGGAATGGGGCGTTATGCATGTTAAGGAAGACGATGCGGAGCTGAACATCAAAGCAGGTAAATACCTTGCATTGCTGTCGCACTCAGGTTCACGCGGCCTTGGCGCTACTATAGCCAACCATTATACAAAACTGGCAAAAGAAAAGTGTAAGCTGCCCAAAGAAGCTATCAATCTTGCATATTTGGATATGGACAGTGAAGAAGGGCAGGAATACTGGCTGGCCATGAACCTTGCAGGTAATTATGCCTCTGCCTGCCACGAAGTGATACATAACAAGCTGACCCGTGCCATAGGCGGACAACTGCTGGCAAGGGTGGAGAACCACCACAACTTCGCATGGAAGGAAATGTATAACGGCGATGAAGTAATCGTGCACCGTAAGGGTGCTACCCCGGCAACAGCAGGCACGATGGGCATTATACCCGGCTCAATGGCTGCACCCGGTTACCTGGTGCGGGGGCGCGGGCTGGAGCAATCTATCAATTCGGCATCGCATGGGGCAGGCAGGCAAATGAGCCGTACGCAGGCCAATAAAACCTTTAGCCGCAAAGAACTGTCGGCCATGCTGAAAGAAAAAGGCATCATGCTGATAGGAGGCGGTACCGATGAGGCGCCGGGAGCTTACAAAGACATACGCGCTGTAATGGCGGCACAAAACGAACTGGTAGACATAGTAGCCACCTTCCGTCCCAAAATGGTGCGCATGGCCGACGATGGCAGCCGAGAAGATTAAAAATATAACCGCATTATAAAGAGCTTCCCTTACGGGAAGGGCATGACAGCAGGTATAGTGATAGCCCTGGCCGTGGGCGTGACCAGCCCGGGAGTATTGGCGTGTGCGTTACAATATGCTGCTACACAGCCTGTGTTGTGCTTATTCACTTGTGTATAGGGGTTCGAATCCCCTTGCCGGAAACCCGGTATAGCTAAACGGTTAAGCAACAAGACCAGTTATGTGGGTTCGAATCCCACCTCCCTTGCGGGAGAAGTCTAATGGTTTGACAACGGACTACGAATCCGGTAACAACGAAGCGGGCACTTCTAAAACAGCCCAACAACAAAAGGGAATGTTATGGCTCCAGTTTTTATGAAGCATTCATAAGAACAGCCTGCCATAGCCCGGAAATGGCAGATACCGTTACGGCATTCTACAGGAACAAACCACCGCAAACCCTGTCGCTGTATTCCTGTACATGCTTTAACTCAAGCCGGCTCCCGCAGCAACAGGTGGTTGCCATAGCAAACCCTTTTATTTTTTAAACATCATTAAAAACCCACAATATGCTGACCGTAAAAATCAAAGCCTATACCAAAGGGCTGGTATTTAAAAACAACCGCTACCTGCGGATGCTGAATGAAGGCAGGCATTGGCTGAAACCCGGCGAAGAAGTAGCCGTTTACGATATGACCTCTCCCTTTTCACCGGCAGAAGCAAGTCTTCCGCTGCTTTTAAAATACGAAGAACTGGCTGCCATGCTGGAAGTAATAACTGTACAAAACGGCGAAATAGCTATCCATTTTGAAGATGGATTGTTTAAGGCCGTATTGCCGGCTGGCAGGTATGCCTATTGGAAAGGTGTAAAAGAAAACCGGTTCGTAAAAGCTGATTTGGGTAAAATAGCGGTTACTGAATTAACCGACCGTACTATATTATCCAGGCCGGAAGTAATGCAATACCTGCGCGTGTACAATATAGAAAGCTATGAAAAGGGCATCTTATTTACTGACGGAGTATACACGCAAGTACTGGAACCGGGCATTTACTATTTCTGGAAAAACAGTATCGTATTAACTGTTTTCAAAGCAGACATGCGCCAGCAGCAAATGGAAATGAACGGGCAGGAAATATTAACTAAAGACAAAGCGAACCTGCGCATCAATTTCTCATTGCAGTACAAAGTGAGTGATATACTGGTGGCTAAAGACAACAAGGATTATGATAAGCAACTGTACCTCATCATGCAACTGGCCCTGCGCGAGCAGGTAGCTACCTATACGCTGGACGAGTTGCTGGACAAACGCGACGAAATATCGCAACTGATGCTTAACAATGTAAAACAAAAAGCACCCGCACTGGGTGTAACCGTAACCGGCTGCGGCATACGCGACATCATATTGCCGGGCGATATGAAAGACATCATGAACCAGGTATTGGTAGCTGAGAAAAAAGCGCAGGCCAACACTATCATGCGTCGCGAAGAAACCGCAAGTACCCGCAGCCTGCTGAATACCGCCAAGCTGATGGAAGAAAACGAAATGCTCTTCAGGCTGAAAGAGATGGAATATGTTGAAAAAATAGCGGATAAAATAAGCACCATATCCGTAAGTGGCGGCGACATCACCAGCCAGTTGAAACAAATCTTTCTGCCCGGTAAACGTTAAATAAGAATGGCTATATGGCCATTCTTATTTTTTATATGCCTTAACGGGTCGCTGTTTTATACACATATGAAAAAGACACAAAAACAATTATTGAACCCCTTCAACTCCCGAAATCAGTTCAGCCTCGCCTACTATCCATACATTGTCACCTGTCTCAAATACAGTACTTGATTCAGGGTTCAGATAGCGGCGGCCATTACGTTCTATGCCTACTACCAGGCCATTCGTCTTTTCCCTGATGCCGCTGCCCCGGATACTCTGGCCCATGAGCGGCGATTTTTCATCTATGTACAGCTTCCTTAAAACTATATCTTTGGCACTCTCTTTGCCGGGGGTTACCCCTCCTACAGGTTCAATGTATTTTGAGAACTGCTCTATTTGCTCATCTGTGCCAATAATAAATACCCTATCGCCGGGGTACACACGCTCAAAACGGCTGGGAGCCGATATGAAATAATCGCCCCTGCGTATCAGGGCTATATTCACCCCCATCTTTTCTCGTATCGCCATTTCCTCCAGCGACATACTGGTAACAGGTGTTCCTATCGGCAATGTAAACTGGGCGATATGGGCATCCCAGGGCGCTAGTTCACGCCGGCTGGCCTTGGCTTCCTGTATCTCGCGGTGATGAAAATTAAAGAAGAACCGCTCTTCAATACGGATATAAAACGCATGTATTTTGCGCGAGAAAATAGCCGATAAGCCCGCCAGCAATATCACTCCCGATATAGCTATGTAAAACGGGAAAAAGTTGAGCATGAAAATAGCCAGGTACACCACACCTATACCCCCCCTTACCAGTCTTAAAAAAATCAACGGGCCCCGGTAGCGTTTTTCCGCCCACAGGTTGGCAAAAGCATGCGGTTGCAGCTTACGTACCATCATAGCCCACAGGAATGGCGACAGTACCAGCAGGCAGGCTATGGCCGATATAATGGTACCTGTATAGCCATCATTCACATTTGCCGAAATCCACGGCGCTACATAGCCGGAAAACAGCAGTATAATGCCGAGTATTACAATAGACAATACAAGAATGTACACGAAATAGGTGCGCAAAATCAGTTGCCAGTCGTTGGCAGTAGAAATGGTGCGCGCCCCTGTACTATACCTGTCCAGCACTTTTTTCCATTTACCGGGCAATTTATTCTCAATGCTGCGGTACAAAGGGCCCGCCAGCTTTATCATATACGGCGTTGTAAATGTTGTAATAGCCGACACAGCTACTGCTATAGGATAAAGAAAATTGCTGGTCACGCCCAGGGTAAGCCCCAGTGTGGCTATGATGAAGGAGAACTCGCCTATCTGCGCCATACTCATACCTGCATAGATAGACGTCTTCAATGGTTGCCCTGCAATCAAAGCCCCTGCTGTTACATTCAGGGTTTTGAAGATGATAAACAGAACCGTAATAACAAGGATAGGCACTGCATAATCTACCAGCACATGCGGGTCTATCAGCATGCCTACCGATATAAAGAACACAGCCCCGAATAAATCTTTCACGGGCCTTATCAGGCTTTCAATCCTTTCTGCCTGCGTGGTTTCGGCCAATATAGAACCCATAATAAATGCACCCAATGCAGGTGAGAAACCTGCCAGCGATGCCAGTATCACCATCATCAGGCATAAGCCGATGGCCACTATCAGCATGGTCTCATCATTCATCAGCCTGCGGGTCCATTGTAAAAAAGAAGGGATAAAGAAAATGCCCGCTACAAACCACAGCACCAGGAAAAAGGATAGCTTTAAAGCCGAGAACAGCATTTCCGTACCTTCAAATGCCCGGCTTACGGCAATGGTAGAAAGCAATACCATCAGTACGATGGCTACGAGGTCTTCCAGTATAAGCACACCAAACACCAGGTTAGCAAACCTTTTCCCCTTTACATTCAGTTCGTCGAACGAGCGGATGATGATAGTAGTAGAGGCGATGCATAGCATCCCCCCCAGGAATATGCTATCCATAGTAGACCAGCCCATTAACCGGCCTATAGCAAAGCCGATGGCCAGCATGGCCGTTATCTCGAAGATAGCAGTAAGGGAGGCAGGACCGCCTACATGCATCAGTTTTTTAAAACTGAACTCAAGCCCCAATGTAAACAGAAGAAAGATCACCCCTATATCTGCCCATATACGTATATTTTCAATATCGGTAACGGTAGGAAAAAGCCTGAACTGCGGGCTTACCAGCAATCCGGCCAGCAGGTAACCCAATACCAGCGGCTGTTTCAGTTTCTTGAACAACAACGTAGTAATACCGGCTACGATAAGAATTAAACCTAGGTCTTGTATAAGGTGCGGCAGCTGATTCATGTATCTTAGCTAAAATAAAACATAATGCCAACTTAAAAGCTGTCCGCCGTTTATTATACTGTGTTCTTTTTTTAAATTTTAAGGGTTCTGTTCCACAGTATAATCAATATCCCAGTTTGCATAATAATTGCGCGCCGGGGGAAGCCCCACCTCTTTCCTGCGCCTGTCCAGGTTGTGCTCATCCGCTACCGGAAAGGGTTCATACACCTCCTTATCTTTATTATACCGCACCTGGGAGCCGTATACCTGCGGCCTGCCTTCATTCACTTCTATCCGGTCTATGAGCAAAGCCAGCGCATCCCAGTCCGCATCCCGTTTGTTACACGCAGCCATCAGCATGGGTTTATATTTTTTCTGCGTTTCCAGGTCTGAATGCTGGATGATGAGAAAAGCCGCATTGGCAGCCCTGTGCCCAACCAGCGATATACCGGGCCAGCCGTAGTCTTGTATTATTTGTTCCAGCCGTTTGAGGTTTTCTTTATTCAGTTGTTCTTTCAGCACCCAAAGCGAATCGGATATTTTATTGTCCATGCCATACTTCTGCCCTGCTACTTTTATCTGGCTGTAATATGCCTGGTCGCGCATCAGCATACGCCACAGTTCCCTGGTAAGGCGTGGATTTCTGTACCGTATACCTTTCATCCGCTGTAGCTTTATTTGCCGGTCTTCTATCTGTTTCCACCGCGGGTCAGTCAGCAGGCTGGTAAAATCCGGATCGGTCAATACATAGATACTGGAGTCATATTCAAGCGCCATAGGTAAAAAGAAAAAAGCAGAATCGTTATTGCCCAATGTGGCGTAGGTGCAAGCCAGGTTATATGTTACCGACGGGTCTGCATCTCCTTCGCGCAGCATACGCCTGAACTCAGCTACGGCCCCTGTATAATCGCCTTGCTGAAACAACACATCAGCTTTCGAAGGTTTTTTCATGAAAAAAGTATCTGTTCCACGCACCATCATCTGCCATTTGGTGGTATCGTAGGTTTGCTGGGCATGCACCGTGGCAAGGCTACAAACCAGTAAAAACAGGAGCATATATTTTTTCATAAGACTGGCTTTAGTTATTAAATATAGATAAAATATAATGCCTTACGTGTTATCTTTATACCGCCACAGGTGCATACAGGCATAGGTACGGTACGGGCTCCATTTGGCAGATATTTTCAACATTTTTTCTTTCAGGGCTTTTTTATCACTGCCGTCCAGCTTATACAATTTAATCATGCCCTGCTGTATACCCAGGTCATCGGCAGCAAACACATCTTCGCGCCCCAGGGCAAACATGAGCTGCATTTCTACCGTCCACCGGCCTACGCCTTTTATAGGCAGCAGGAAATCCATTATCTCCTCATCACTCATTCTGTACAATTTCTTATCGTCCATACCATGCTCCAGTGCATATTGTGCTACATTCTGTATATAGGTCACCTTCGCATTCGACAGGCCTATGCCCCTCAATTGTTCAAAGGGCATATCCACTATCTGCTGCGGCGTTGGCTCTTCTCCGCCATACAGGTCCAAAAAACGCTTATATATCACTTTGGCTACCTTCACTGATAATTGCTGGCTCATGATAGAAGCACAAAGGTGCAGGCAGATATTTTTGTGCTTTTTTAGCTGCATGGGTTCGGCATCTTTCAATGCGGGCAATAATTTTTTGTCTTTGGAAAGGTGTGTCAGGTATGCTGTATCTATTTTCTTTGGCATTACTAAGGCATGTATTTGTTATAGCTATAAATCTCCATGTAAAATACGGATTAAACCGCCTCGCGATGCAATAAAGCGATCAGAAACCTGCAACCCTTAGCCGAAAATCAACTCCCCTCCCTCTCAGCAAAACAAACATTAGAAGCATAACATATACACTCTATTACTATTCAATAAACAAATCAACCAATACACATTATCTTTGCCCGCAATCTTTACAATCAATTCATCATACAACAAAAATGAAGAATACTCCTTTTACGCAAAAGCACATTGACCTCGGCGCAAAAATGGCTGAGTTCGCAGGTTACAACATGCCTATATCATACAGCGGCATCAACGAAGAGCATCATACTGTGAGGCAAAATGCCGGTATATTCGATGTGAGCCACATGGGCGAATTTATGTTGAAAGGCGAAGGCGCACTTGACCTGATACAGCGTGTAACCAGCAACGATGCAAGTAAGCTGACTGCGGGTAAAGCCCAGTATTCGTGTCTTCCCAACGAACAGGGCGGCATTGTAGATGACCTGATCGTGTATTGTATTGAGCCCAATAAAGTATATATGCTGGTAGTAAATGCCGCCAACATAGAAAAAGACTGGAACTGGATAAGCAAGTATAACACCGGCAATGTGGAAATGCACAACATTTCTGACAAAACCGGGTTGTTGGCCGTACAAGGCCCGAAAGCTGTTGAATATATGCAGGAGCTGACGGACATGGACATTACCAATCTGAAATACTACACTTTTGTAAAAGGGACTTTTGCAGGCGTGGATAATGTAATTGTAAGCGCCACAGGTTATACAGGAGCAGGCGGCGTGGAAATATACTTTGAAGACAAAGACGACAACGCTTCTAAAATATGGGATGCAATATTTGCGGTAGGCGGCCCTAAAGGCATGAAACCAATAGGCCTGGCAGCACGCGATACCCTGCGCCTTGAAATGGGGTATTGCCTTTATGGTAATGATATTGATGATACTACCTCTCCGCTGGAAGCAGGTTTGGGATGGATTACCAAATTTACCAAAGACTTTACCGGCCGCGCCATATTAGAGCAGCAAAAAGCAACAGGCATTACCCGCAAGCTGGTAGGCCTCGAAATGATAGACAAGGGCATACCCCGCCACGGTTATAAAATACAAAATGCCGCAGGCGAAGAGATTGGGTACATCACTTCCGGTACACAGGCGCCCAGCCTGGGCAAGGCCATAGGTATAGCTTATGTGCGTAAAGATGCTTCTGCCGAGGGTACCGATGTATTTGTGATGATACGCGACAAAGGCGTAAAAGCCCAGGTAGTAAAAATGCCTTTCTCCTAAAACAAACTCTAAAGAAGCCATTTAAACCGAATGGCTTCTTTTTTACTATAAACCTCTTTATATTTCACTATGTTATCCCGCATAGCTTATTTCTGCTGCACACTACTTATGTTGTATGCCAGCTTTATCTTCTATCCCAAATGGAATAAATGGGGCGGGGAAAAAGTAATAGGATGGGATGTAAGCGGGTACTACTGGTATCTTCCCTCTATCTTTATTTATCACGACCTGAAGCACCAGCAATTCGGCGATAGCATTATCAACAAGTATAGCCCTACTCCTGCGTTCGAGCAATCGTTCGTATATGAAAACGGCAACAGGGTCATCACTTATACAGCAGGTATGTCGCTTGTGTACCTCCCGTTTTTTACAATCGCACATATTGTAGCTAAGCCTTTGGGCTTTGCAGCCGATGGCTTCACAACGCCATACCAGCTGGCCATACTCTTTGGCAGCATCATGGTTGCTTTGCTGGGGCTATGGTATTTACGAAAACTGCTTTTGCTCTATTACAGCGATAAAGTAGTAGCTGGGGTTTTACTCCTCCTCGTCTTCGGTACCAACTATTTAAATTATAGTACGCTGGAGGGAGGACTAACGCATAATTGGTTATTTACTATCTATGTGTTCATCCTGCTCAATACTTACTATTTTCATCAAAAGCATACTTATCGCTATGCAATCCGTATTGGCCTGCTTTCGGGGCTTGCCATACTGATACGCCCTTCTGAAATCATTGCCCTACTGATACCTCTGCTCTGGGGCATGGAGTCCATTACGCCTGCTGCTATTATAAAGCAGTGCAAGTACCTGCTGCGGCAATGGAAGAAAATACTCGTAGCCGCGGCATGTGCTGCCGCAGTTGCATCTATACAGTCTATATACTGGCTCTACGTTACCGGCAAGCCGTTTGTATACAGCTACAGCGGTAAAGGTTTTTCATGGAAACACCCGCACTGGAAAGATTATATGCTCAGCTATCAAAGCGGCTGGATTACTTATACACCGCTTGCCATACTATTCTTTGCAGGTATTATTCCCTTCCTGTTCAGGGGAAAGAATAAAGTTGCCATACTCACGTTTTTTGCCCTGAACCTCTATATCGTTTGTGCATGGAATGTGTGGTGGTATGGTGGCACCGGTGGCAGGGCTATGATACAGAGCTATCCTATATTGCTGTTTCTGCTGGCTGCTTTGCTGCAGGTAATATTTGAAAGGAGATGGCTTACATGGGTAAGCATGCCTGTAATACTGTTATTGGCTTATTTCAATATCTGGTTTACGTATAACGCACATGCAGGACAAGGTCTGTTCGATGCTGCCGGCATGACAAAAGCTTATTACTGGAAAGTGATTTACCGGTATAAAGTACCCTGGCAATACGATAAACTGAAAGACACTGATGAACTTTTTGAAGGCAAGCCTGAAAACATGAAACTGCTATATGAAAACAACTTCGAAAAAGATACAAATGCCATCAATAACCCGCTTCATATAATAGATGGACAGCGTTCCTTGTTTGTAGATGCACATACTACCAGCCCGCATTATAATATAGCCATACAAACGGGTAGCGCCCAATGGCTGCGCGCGCAAGCTACATTTTATTGCACCTATCCCGAATGGGAGACATGGCGTATGGCACAACTGGTAGTGTCTTTCCAAAAACAACAAAATGTAGTAAAAACAAACATTATCAGGGTACACCGTTTCTTATCGAACGATAAGACAAAAAATATTTTTATAGACGTAAAGGTGCCCGAAACAGGTTTCGATTCAGTAGCCGTATACATCTGGAGCGGTGAGTGCAGGCAACCGTTGGTTATCGATAACCTCAAAATTTGGTCGTTCGATGAATAGTCGTTGTTATTTAACAACCCTATAGTCGCTTGTACTGTCCGTAAAATGAAAATAGCGCCTGTTCAGTTCTTTATAAGGGATAGCGCCCCACGTGGTCAGGAATGCATCGCTGATATGCGCCCCCCACTCTACCTCCGGCATATTATCTGTGAATACAAGTGATGCCGTTTTGCCCTGCTCGGTAGTAGAAAGTAACCAGGACTCATAAGGCGAACCAAAGGTCATCAATAACTTTTTCATAGGTAAATGGCGTGCTTCCACTATCAGCTTTTCATCGCCGTGTTTCTTTATAAAGCCACGCATCCAGTCAAGCCTTTCCGTATAGAACGTATGCCCAAGGTATATACGTGCTATACAGGCGATGAAGAAGAACGCGAGTAAAGGCTTCAGCCATTGTTTGCCTTGCATAAACGGCAGTACATCATATACCAGCGGCAATGCCAGCAGGAAACCCAGCGGCAGGTACAGGTTTTCAATATAAAACTCCTGCGTGTAACTGGTAGGATAAGAAATGTTTATCAAACCCATGAAGCCAATTACATAACAGAGGTATAAACCCAGCTTCAATTTTTGCCCTGTGCGTATATATACTGCAATAGTAGCAATAAAGCTGACGGGTATCCACTGGTACTTCAGCAGGCAATTCTTCAGGAAGACCCTGTTCGAATGAATATTGAAATAATTGGGGAACAACGTTTTAAAATTCTTCAACCCATCCATAGCCTGCGAATCGTAAGGCTCCTTGAAAAACAAGGATTTAATGATAAGACAGGCAGTATAGACGCCAAATATTAATAATGCTTTTTTGAGGCTCATCCGGTTTTTATCCTGCAGGTACAGAAAAGCCAGCCCGAAAGTAAGCGGTACAATAATAAGCATATGCGCAAACGCAATGACGGGCATAAGTACCAGTAACACAATGAGGGGAATTATCCGGTTACTCTGTTCTTTTCTACTGTACATATAGGCCAGCAATACAGCTAACAGGGCCATTCCCTGTGTCAGCTCGGAAAGCATCCAGTAAAAGGTATGGGTGCTGAACAGGATGTTGACCAGGAGTATGGCTAATCCCAGCCGGTATTCCTTCATCAGCCCGCACAGCAGGTAACATATGAGATAATAAATGATAAAGCCTGCAGAATATGCCATGATAACACCATCCAGCGAAAAGGACAACCGGCTTGCCAGCAGAGGAAATATCTCCGTTACCACAGATATGAAACGAAAATGCTGGATGGTGAAATTGTCCCTCTTCAATATATCGAACAGGTAAAATGCATCATCAAGCAGTATAATACGTTCTTTATAAAATACCAGCGACAATATAAATAATACCGCATAAACAAATATGCCTGCTTTGTATATTTTTCTATACATTAGGGATGGTGTCATTTGTACTTCTTATTCCGGTATAATACGGATAAAACTATCTATTTGGTATCAGAATGACCAAACTTTTTTCTTTCTTTGCAGTCAATTCTTCTCAATAATTTTCAAACATGCTGCCAAAATACAACCGCGTACTTCTTAAACTTTCCGGCGAATCATTAATGGGTGACAGGAGTTATGGCCTGGACCCGAAAATGCTGGAACAATATGCGCAGGATATTAAAGCAATTACCGATTTAGGCGTACAGGTAGCTGTAGTAATTGGCGGCGGCAACATCTACCGCGGCATGAATGAAGCAGAAACAGGCATAGAACGTGCACAGGGCGATTATATGGGCATGCTGGCCACCGTTATCAACGGTATGGCCCTGCAGGCAGCGCTTGAAAAAGTAGGGGTAAAAACACGCCTGCAAAGTGCTATAAAAATGGAACAGGTAGCCGAACCCTACATCCGCCGCCGTGCCATACGCCACCTGGAAAAAGGCCGCGTAGTAATATTTGGCGCAGGCACAGGTAACCCTTATTTTACTACTGATACAGCCGGTTCACTGCGGGCTATTGAAATAAATGCTGACGTCATACTGAAAGGCACCAGGGTAGACGGCATCTATTCTGCCGACCCTGAAAAAGACAATTCTGCTATCCGTTTCGAGAAAGTAACCTTTACAGAGGTAATCAGTAAAGGATTGAAGGTAATGGATATGACGGCATTCACATTATGCCAGGAAAACAACCTGCCCATAATTGTTTTTGACATGAACAGCACGGGTAACCTGGAGCGTGTAGTAACCGGGAAGGCGGTCGGCACATTAGTGAGCTAACGCATGCGCTTACGTTTATTACGTTCATAGTCTTCAAAAATAAATTGTCCCAGCCCGTCCAGCGATGAATAAAAGGCTTTGCCATTATTCACTTCAGTAAAGTTGCGTACAAATGCCTGCAGGTAAGGGTCGCTGGCTATCATAAAAGTTATAACAGGTATTTTCAGCCGGCGCATTTGTCCTGCCAGGTTCAGGGTGCGGTTCAGTATTTTACTGTCTATACCAAAGCTGTTCTTATAATATTTATTACCAATCTTCAGGCAGGTAGGCTTACCATCCGTTATCATAAACACCTGCTTATTGGGGTTTTTACGGCGGCGGAGTATATCCATTGCGAGTTCCAGCCCGGCAACCGTGTTGGTATGATAAGGACCTACCTGCAGGTAAGGCAGGTCTTTCATTTCTATCTGCCAGGCATCATTGCCAAACACTACTATGTCCAGCGTATCCTTAGGGTATTTGGTGGTGATCAGTTCACTCAATGCCATGGCTACTTTTTTGGCAGGTGTTATACGGTCTTCCCCATACAATATCATGGAGTGCGAAATATCTATCATGAGCACTGTAGAGGTTTGTGTCTTAAAATCCATCTCATGTATTTCAAGATCATCCTGGTGCATATTCAGTTGCTCGACCCCATGGTTAATAAAAGAATTTTTCAGGCTTCCTGTATAATCAATAGCTTCCAGTGCATCGCCAAATTCATACGGCCTTGTTTCCGGGTTCATTTCATCGCCCTGCCCGCTTCTAAAGGTATGGTGGTTGCCACGGCGTGTTTTTTTCAGTTTGCCAAATATCTCATCCAGTGAACGTTTACGTATAGTCTGTTCTGTCTTCCCGGTTATTGTATATGCCCCGTCATTTTCATTCTCCTTCAGGTATCCCTGTTGTTTCAGCTCTTCTATAAAATCGCCTATACCGTAATTGTCGTCCGTAATGCCGTATTTCCTGTCCAGTTGTGTCAGCCAATCCAGTGCTTCCGTTGGGTCGCCTGCGGTATAATGCAGCAACTCCATAAACAGGTTGAACAATCTTTCAAAAGGTGTTTTACCATCATTTTGCGGCTCAAACTTCGTAAATACAAATCCTTTCATGCCTTTCTTATCGTATGCCGAATAAAGTTACGGATTGCGGGGGCTATAAAAAGACGCTATTTCTTATCAGTCTATAGATAAACCTTTTCCCTGCACACATGTTTATTTAGCATGTCTGTACACAGGTTAACACGTACGCAGTTTATTAAGAGCACCATGGAAAATGTATGGGGCTTTTTTTCCAATCCTGCCAATCTTAGGATTATCACCCCTTCCTATATGAATTTCCGGGTTACATCTCCTGATGAAGGGAAGAGCATCTATGCAGGGCAAATTATTACCTATAAGGTATCGCCCCTGCTGGGTATCCCGCTCTTCTGGATGACAGAGATAACACAAGTAGCACATCAGCGCTATTTTATAGACGAGCAACGCAGGGGGCCTTACCGCATGTGGCACCACCAGCATCACTTCGAGCAAAAAGATAACGGCGTGCTCATGACCGATATTGTTCATTACCAGCTACCTATGCTGTGGGCGGGAGATATTGCCCATTTACTTTTTATAAAACAACAATTACGTAATATCTTTGATTACCGGTACACCAAAATCGAAGATATTTTTAATACTTTTTGAACCATTCCCCCAACGAATTGTTTCACTATTAAAAGTACCGTGGATATTATTGCCGACATGAACCGTTTCAGTATCCGGGATATTGAGAACCTTACCGGTATCAAAGCCCATACATTACGCATCTGGGAGCAACGTTACGGTATCTTGCAACCCAAACGTACCCCTACAAACATTCGCTTCTATGATGCGCTTGACCTGAAGACTGCCTTGCGTATATCCCTTCTTAACCAGTACGGGTATAAAATATCACGCATCCACCGGATGACGGAAGAGGAAATGAATACCCTTATCCGTAAAATAAACGACAGCGAGTTTCGCCTGCAGTTGCTGGTAAACGAATTGCTTGAGGCTACCCTCGCTATAGATATTGCACATTTTGAAGAATTGCTGGATTTATACCTGAAGAAGTACGGCATTGAGCAAACGGTAGAACAACTCATATTCAACTTCCTGGAGAAGATTGGCATCATGTGGATGACAGACCGCATCTTTCCTGCACAAGAACACCTCATCAGTAATATTATATACCGTAAAATGGCTTTAGCTATTGAGCTGCTGCCTAAATATCCTGTACAATCTCCAGCATTTTTACTGTTCCTGCCTGAGGGGGAGATACACGATTTAGGACTTATGTATATTAACTACCTGCTGAAAAAAAAGAGAATTAACACCATATATCTCGGCCCTAATACCCCATATACCGATGCACTGTTTGTGTACGAAGTAAAAAAACCGGAATACATATACGTTCATCTTACCTCTGTGGCGTCAGAGTTCGATTGTAGCAAGTACCTGCACAAGCTGAGTGAATCTTTCCCCCAAAGCGTGATATATGCTTCAGGAGGCATGTTGAAGCATAACCGCGTACAACCACGCAGCAACCTTAAATTTCTATATACCCTGCAGGATGCCCGTAACGTGATTTCCTCGTTGTAAAAAATCCACCCCATCTTTTTAGCCGTATCTTACCAGGTTAGACTATTGGCTGTACATTAGTTCTTTATGCACTAAATTATTTTGTTTATATTTCACTATAGTAATTATAAACAAAATCAATATTATGGTACGCTTTCAATGTTTAATTTAGCTGTAGTAAAAGTTAAACAAATGACTGCTACGGATTTTAATAATATGGTGGTAAGACATAGCGATTTCCTTAAACCTTACGCAATTTCGCTGACACACGACCAGGATGATGCAAAAGACCTTTTCCAGGAAACGATGCTGAAAGCTTTGCTGAATAAAGAGAAATACCAGTTTGGTACCAACCTGAAAGCATGGTTGTATACGATCATGCGGAATATCTTTATCAATCACTACCGGCGTAACAAAAAGTTTAGCAAAATAACCAATGAAATACCTACAGATATAATAGCATTACAGCCGGCAAAACAAGCTTTCAACTACGGGTGGAACAATATGCGGATGAACGAAATAAAAAAAGCAATTGACAACCTGCCGCAAATCTTCCGCCTTTCTTTCGAGCTGTACTATATAGGGTACAAATACCAGGAAATAGCCACGCTACTTCAGGAGCCGTTGGGCACAATAAAAAGCAGGATACACTTTGCCAGAAAAATGCTAATATCAGAATTGGAACGTTAATAAAAACCAGTGGAGAACGTTATAGTCATAGGAAGCGGATTTGCAGGCTTATCATCAGCCTGCTTTCTGGCAAAAGCGGGGCACAGTGTAACTGTAATTGAAAAGCATGAACAACCCGGTGGCCGTGCCCGTAGCTTTTCCGCCAAAGGTTTTACATTCGATATGGGGCCAAGCTGGTATTGGATGCCTGATGTATTTGAACGTTTCTTTAAACAGTTTGGAAAAACAACTTCTGACTATTACCGGCTTATTCGTCTCGACCCTTCTTATCGTGTGATATGGGAGCATGAAACAATAGACATCCCGGCCAAATATGCTTCTCTCCGCAAGCTTTTTGAAACAAAAGAAGCCGGGGCCGGGCAAAAGCTGGATGCGTTTCTTAAGGAAGCATCTTATAAGTATGATGCAGGAATAAATAACCTTGTATATAAACCGGGACTATCCATTACGGAATTTATGCGATGGGACGTTATCCGTTCTGCTTTCCGTATCGATCTGCTTGGATCTATACACAAACATGTGCGCAAGTATTTCAGCAATCCCCAGTTATTGCAACTGGTAGAGTTCCCAATTCTTTTTCTGGGTGCCCTGCCGCAGAATACCCCCGCTTTATACAGTCTCATGAATTATGCCGATATGAAACTGGGCACATGGTACCCAATAGGCGGTATGCTCATGATTGTACAGGGTATGTACGACCTTGCAGTATCGTTAGGTGTCCGTTTTCATTTTGGTGAAAATGTAACACATACCAGCATCAGCAATGCTGAAGTAAGCGAGGTTTATACAAATAAAGGGGTGTATAATGCAGACACGGTAATAATGGCATGCGATTATCACCATGCGGAACAATTGCTGCCTGCTGAGTACCGCAATTACAATGAAGCATACTGGGACAGCCGTAGCATGGCACCTTCCTGCCTGTTGTTTTATTTAGGCATTAATAAAAAAATACAAAACCTGGAACATCATAACCTCTTCTTTGATGCCCCGTTTGAACAGCATGCGGCAGAGCTATATACAACACCACAATGGCCGGGAGACCCACTGATGTATGTATGCTGCCCTTCGAAAACAGATACAAGCGTGGCACCTGCCGGCTGCGAAAATCTTTTTGTGCTGATACCTGTTGCGCCGGGTCTGGAAGATGATGAACCAACACGCGAACGGTATTATAATATAGTAATGGATAAGCTGGAAAAGCGTACAGGACAGGATCTGCGTAACGCCGTTATTTATAAACGCAGCTATGCACACCGGGACTTTATGAGCGACTACAATGCATATAAAGGCAATGCATACGGCCTTGCAAACACACTTGCACAAACAGCCATATTAAAACCGTCTATTAAAAACAAAAAACTTAAAAACCTGTACTATACCGGCCAGTTAACTGTGCCGGGCCCCGGTGTTCCGCCTTCCCTGATCTCGGGAGAGGTAGTCGCCGCGCAAATTCAATCTGCTCACAAAAAATCTTTAAGCCTATGATGTCCTTGTTTCACGAGGTAGCCTGCCAGTGCAGCGAAATCGTTACAAAGAAGTACAGTACCTCTTTCTCCAGCGCCATCAGGCTTTTACATAAAGACCTGCGGATGCCGGTATATGGGATATATGGCTTTGTCCGCCTTGCGGATGAGATAGTAGATACTTTTCACGATTATAATAAGGAAAAACTGCTGAACGATTTTGAGAATGACACATGGAAAGCCATTAAAGAAGGTGTGAGCCTGAACCCGATATTGCACAGCTTTCAGCATGTCGTACACACATATAACATACCGCACCACCTGATAAAGGCTTTCCTGCATAGTATGAAGCTTGACCTGGATAAAACCGTTTACACAACAACACATGACCTGGATGAGTATGTCTACGGGTCGGCCGAGGTAGTAGGGCTCATGTGCCTCTGTGTATTCTGTGAAGGTGACATGGCTGTTTATAAAAAACTGGAGGCCCCGGCAAGAAAGCTAGGGGCAGCTTTTCAAAAAATAAATTTCCTGCGCGATATACAGGCTGACTACAATAGCCTGAACCGGACGTACTTTCCCGATTTCGATTATTACCGGTTTGATAACCATACAAAAATCAATATTGAAAACGGCATTGAGCAGGATTTTAAAGACAGCCTTTCGGGTATACGCCAGCTACCCTGGAAAGCACGCTTTGGAGTATATACGGCTTATCGCTATTATTATGCCCTCTTCAAAAAAATAAAAAGAATGAAGCCTCGCATGATACTGGAGCAACGCGTACGTGTGCCAGACCTGGAAAAAGCAATTATCGTGATGCAGGCAGGATGGCATAATCGTTTTAATCTTATCTAACTTTACAGGCAATGAAAGCACAAAGCAACCGCGTGATACTGGTAAACGAAAAAGATGAGTGGCAGGGTACGATGGAAAAAATGCAGGCACACAAAGAAGGTGCCCTGCACAGGGCCTTTTCCGTTTTTGTGCTGAATTACAAAAATGAAATGTTGCTCCAACGCAGGGCTTTGGAAAAATATCATTCACCGGGGCTATGGAGCAATACCTGCTGCTCGCATCCCCTGCCGGGAGAAAGTACGCTGGCGGGGGCACACCGCCGCCTGCAGCAGGAAATGGGATTTGACTGCGACCTGGCACCAGCCTTTACTTTCCGCTACAGCTCACATGTAGGTAATGGCCTTATTGAAAACGAATACGATCATATTTATATAGGGACGTACAACGATAACAATATTCAGCTCAATGAGGAAGAAGTAAGTGAATATGTATATATGCCTATAGAAAAGGTGAAAGAACAAATAAAGCTTGCCCCTGAAACGTTCACTACATGGTTCCGCATGGTACTGCCCCGTTTTATCGATCATCTGCAACAACACACTTCATTTGCCTGAATATGTAAAACACCATAAAATTGCTATAATAGGGGCTGGCGTTGCAGGTATGGCCGCCGCTGCAAGGCTGGCATCTGCAGGTTACGAGGTTACTGTTTATGAAAAGAACAACTACCCGGGCGGCAAACTGGGCTTGCTGTTATTGCATGGATATACGTTTGATACAGGCCCTTCGCTTTTTACACAGCCTTATATACTGGAAGCACTATTCTGCGACTGCGGCAAATCCCTGCATAATTATTTTACCTATCAGCCGCTCGATATCAACACACGGTATTTTTATGAAGATGGAACAACGTTTACTGCTTACCGCGACCATAACCAGCTTTACCAGGAAATAAATGAACAGTTTGGAACAGATGCTACACCTGTCATAAAGTTCCTGCACAATGCGGCAAACGCTTATAACCATATTGGCAAAATATTTCTTGAAGAGCCCATACATGAAAAGGAAACATGGTTGACCAAACGTATACCCAAAGCGCTGGCACACTTACGCTGGCCATACATATTCCAGTCCATGCACGGCTATCATGCTAAGGCTTTAAAACATCCCAGGCTTGTGCAATTGTTTGACCGCTTTGCTACTTACAACGGTTCTAACCCGTACAGCGCGCCAGCAATGCTAAGCATGATAGCCCATCTTGAAATGAATGAAGGCGCTTTCTATCCCAAAGGAGGAATGATCAGCATTGTAAATGCCCTGTACAGGCTATGTTACGACGTGGGAGTATCTTTTGAGTTTAACAGTTTGACTGAAAGAATTGTGACAGAGCAAAACAGGGTAACCGGTATTACAGTGAATGGTGTATTCCATCCGTATAACACTGTTGTCTCCAACAGCGATGTATATTTCACTTATCAAAAACTGCTACAGGATAAACAGATGGCTGATTTTTATAAACGGCAGGAGCGTAGCAGCAGCGCATTAATTTTTTATTGGGGCATAAAAAATACATTTAGCAGCTTGCAGTTGCACAATATTTTCTTCAGCAATGATTATAAGGCTGAGTTTAATTGCCTGTTTCTGACAAAAACTGTTTACCACGACCCTACCATATATATCAACATTACCTCTAAAATGGAAGCCGCACACGCACCCGAAAATTGTGAAAACTGGTTCGTACTCATCAATACACCAGCTTCAGGCGACATAGATGATGAAATGATAAAAAACATTCGTCAAAATACTATCTGCAAACTAAACAGGATGCTGGGAACAGATATAGAAGGATTGATAGAAACAGAGTCGGTGTTAACCCCTGCTATGATCGAAAAACGCACCGCCAGCTACATGGGCGCACTATATGGTACGGCATCTAACAACGCGTTTGCAGCATTTAAACGGCACCCCAACAAATCTAAAAAATATAAAGGCTTGTATTTTGCAGGCGGTACCGTACATCCCGGCGGTGGCATACCGTTATGCCTCAGGTCGGCAAAACTGGTGGCAGATGCCATACATCAATGTTCATAACATCCTATATCCGACTGTCCATCCCTGATTTTATCTTCAAGGTCATTCGTCACACCATTTAATGTACCGGTACCGATTGCAGGAGAGCCTTCCTGTAAATGATAATCCCATTTATCAACATCTACAAATTTGGGGTCCTGGTTAAAAATACAACCCGGGTAGCTCACATAATCTGGCATATCTTCCTTTTTACGCACCAGGCAGTTTTGCAACTGCAGCTTATAGCTTGCATCATTTACCTTATCAAATACTATTTCCTCTTCCAGTGAACCCCATACAATACAATTGCTGATAGTTGCATCAAGGTCTCCGGCAATGTATTGGTTATTGCCAACATCCAGGTAGTTTAATATAGCAACAGTGGGCTCTTTGGTATGCGATATTTTATCTGTGGTATATGTAACAAAATCGCAGTTCCTGATATGATACACTCCTCCCTGGAAGATGCCAAGCCCTTGTGCCCCGCTGGTATTCACCAGGCAGTTTTCTGCTATCAGCGAGCCCCCAAAGCTCAATATTCCGTAGCCTATCGAGTTTTCAATGATGGTATTCTTCATAGTGAGTTGTGCAGCATCTCCGGTTATCAGGTCAGGTTCCAGCGTTATAGTAGCAGGGTAACCTGCTCCCGGGGTATTGCCGCCATTCTTCAACACGGCATAATTAATTTCATTATCGGGACTGTATTTAAAAAAATAAATGCCTCCCCATTCGCCGGGGTACCCTTCATAACCGAAATACTTCCTGTCGAGCCTGCCGCCCTGGAAAATAACAGGGTTATCTTTCGTCCCCATCACCTTCAGGGTTCCTTCTACATATAACCTTGAGTCGGCATTCATATATACTTTACACCCCGCCGGAATGGTTAATACTTCATTCGAGTCTACCAGCCCGCTATGCAGTATTACATAAGGCTTGTCCGTTTTCCATGTCTCTGTTTTTATATGGCCGTCTATATCGCCATTTATATAGTATGCATTTTGCCCGTAAGCAACCAGGGGTATGGAAAACTCCTTGCTGTTTAAAGTTACAATCAGCCTGTCAGTAACTATAAAGGGGTTATTTGAATCATTCGGGTTGATTTTTACAGTTGCAAACACATAAAAGCTATCATTTGCCGCTACTTCAATGTTCGATGCTGCATTGCCTTCTATGCCGTTTATATTCAAGTGAAAATAGGAACTACTCCCGTTCTCCAGCCTTACGGAACTGATATTGATTTTTTGTTTTTGCGGGTTAAACACCTTTACCCAGTCAGTATAGCTGCCGTATGAAGTAAACACCGTATCGAACGTAAGGGTATCTAAAGAAAATCGTACATCCCCACCAGATGTAAGTAACTGTTCCTTCTTACAGGAGGTATTGGAAAAAGAAAATACCAGTGCAACTAATAATATTACTATAGTACTCCGTGACAGCATGCTTGCAAAATGATGTTGTGTAAAGTTAACCCCTACGTAATAATAACGCGGGTGTGTAGCAATTATTTTCTCTAATTTACTATAACAATATTTTTCTGTAGTAAAAAGACTTTCAATCTTTGCAGTGCGCCTGCTCCGCTTTACTTTTGTCAATTATTCTATGGGGTGTATCACATTGTTATCAGACTTTGGGCTTGCAGATGCTTCTGTCGCATCGGCCAAAGGCATCCTGATGCAATACAGCCCGCAGGCACAATTGATAGATATATCTCACCAGGTAGAACCGTTTCACCTGCAACAAGCTGCCTACCTGCTGCTGGCTGCCTACAAAAGCTTTAGCCCCGGTACTTGTCACCTGCTGCTGCTTGATATTTTTTCGGGGAACAATCCTGTAATGCTGCTTTGTGAAAAAGACGGCCAATATTTCATAGCACCTGATAACGGCATATTATCACTTGCATTTGGCCGGTCCATCAACAAGGTCTGGAAATGCAAAGAACTGACAGATAATATTGAAATAAAGGACTGGCTAAATGAATCTGGTAATATAATTGCCGCCTTACAGGAAAACCAACCAGAAGCATTGGGTTTCGGTGCGTACGAATTGAAAATCGCCCCACAGCACTGGCAGCCAAAAGTAGAACCCAATGCGGTTGAATGCCAGGTAATACATATAGACAGGTTCGAAAATGTTGTAATTAACCTAACCCGTGAACAGTTTGAAAAAATAGGGCGCCACCGCCCCTTCCGTATCCGTTTTATGCGCGATGAAGAGATTACAGAAATCAGTAACCACTATCATAATGTGAAGCAGGGCGAAAAGCTTTGCAGGTTTAACAGCACCGGCTATCTTGAAATAGCTATTAACAGGGGCAAAGCTGCCAGCCTCTTCGGCCTGAAACTACACCGCGAGCAGCACCTGATATACAATACTATTAAAATTTATTTCGAATGATCGTCCGTATTGTACAAATGACCTTTCGGGAAGACGAGGTAACTAACTTTCTGCGGCTTTTTAACGAGCGGAAAGAATTAATACGCGGATTTTCAGGATGCACACATCTTGAGCTATGGGAGGATGCCCACGCCCCCAATATATTTTTCACCTACAGTCACTGGAACAGTGAAGATGATTTGAACCACTACCGTTTTTCAGAGCTATTCAAAGATACCTGGGCAAAAACAAAAGCCCTGTTTAAGGATAAACCACAGGCATGGAGTGTAAACCAGAAAATGGTTATAAATGAAAAAGGGGCCTGACGCCCCTTTTTCATTTATAAATTAGCTGTTATTTTCTGTTGAATTATTTTAAACCCTTCTTCTGACAATTTTAATTTAGGACGCGTAAAATTCAAATCGTCAGCAGAGTTGATGGGAAGTAAATGCATGTGTGCATGCGGTACTTCAAGACCTACCACACTAATACCGCACCTGTTACAGTCGAACGTTTTTTCAATAGCCTTAGCTATGGGTTTTGCAAAAAGCAGCCACTCAGCAAGCAGGCTGTCTTCCACATCAAAAAACTTATCGGTTTCCGTTTTGGGCACAACCAATACATGGCCTTCTACCAGGGGAAAAATATCGAGAAAAGCATAAAAATGTTCATTCTCGGCTATTTTATAAGAGGGTATACTACCCTCAATTATTTTAGAAAAGATACTCATCTTATATCGAAATCGCTTCTACTTTCAATTTGAGCATACCGCTTGGTACAGATATTTCGGCTATATCGCCTTCTTTTTTTCCAAGCAACCCCTTGCCTATAGGTGAGGTTACTGATATTTTACCTGCTTTAAGGTCGGCCTCCTGCTCAGAAACGATCTGGTATTCTACAGTCTTTTTAGTTCCCAGGTTAGTAAGTTTTACTTTACTTAGAATAGAAACTTTACTCGTATCTACGTCTTTCGCTTCAATAACACGGGCAGTCACTATAGTAGCTTCCAACTGTGCAATTTTTGCTTCGTGCAGCCCTTGTGCTTCCTTGGCAGCATCATATTCTGCATTCTCCTTCAAATCACCTTTTTCCCTTGCCTCGGCAATTTGCCGCGCTATTTCCGCCCTTCCACTTGTTTTCAACTGGTTGAGCTCATCTTTCATTTGTTCTAATGTTTCCTTCGTTACATAGTTTAGTCCTGACATAAGCACATCTTAATTAGATTACGAAAAAAATACAACGCTCCTGTTGAAGCAGAAGCGTTGTATATGCAAAAGTAGTATTTTTTTATTTAACGCATGAAGCGTATACCTACAGTATGTACACCGTTGTTGGGGCGTGCAGTAGGCCTGTAAGAATAGTCAATAGCCAATTTAGGGCCATTCTCACCAAGTTCCTTCTGAACGGTAGCACCCGCGCTGAAACCGGTATAGAACGTAGTTGTTTTTTCTGTGTTCCCGATACCTTTTTCATAACGATAAGCAGCACGAACCATGAACATTTCCTTAAATGCGTATTCTACACCAAGGCCAAGGTAGTCATTATTGAATGAGTTAGATGTAAAATTACCCATTACGGTAGCCCTGTGCTTAGGCTTATCATCTTCGCTCTTCAGGTGGTTTTCATCCAGGAAGAAATCGTATGCCAAACCAAAATTCAGGTAAGTAGGCATCTCGAATTTTTCCGAAGGAGTTTCACGGTTCAGTGTATAGCTCGTATTTGCCGGGGCTTCGCTGTTTATGCTGAACCCAGAACCTGCAAAGCTCATACTTGTGCCAATATTGCGCAGGGTAATGCCAAAGTGAAAGTTATCCCTTTTACCGGTAACGTATTGTATACCCGCTTCGAAAACAGCACCATTAGCCTTAACGTTAGATATCTGCTCAGATATAAATGTAGCAGCTACACCTGCGCGGATACTATTCGAAAAGTCTTTTGCATAACCTAAAGTAGCATTGAAAAACTGCGGCTTATAGGTACCGATTTGCCCCTCAGGATTGTTGTAATCGGTAATTACAATCTCACCAAAGCTCATAGCCATGATATCTACACCAATAACACCAAAGTCGCCTAATTTTTGTGCAAAACCCAAATTGTTTACACCTATCTGGGAACCGCGAAGGTAGGCCGAATAAGCAATACCAATTTCAGTTTTATTAACTCCGGCAAGACCTGCAATATTGGTTTTCATACTCTCGATACCGCCAACCTGGGCTGTATTCATCCCAAAAACACCGGTACTCCTGCCCCACGGGTTTAGTAATAACTCCGTAGCACCAGATTGACCAATACGGTCTTTATTACCCGCTAATACTCCGAAAGAAGTACCTAACATACATGCTGCGAATGCTGTTCCGGTAATTATTTTTTTCATAACTCTTAATAAATATTTTATGTTAAGCCGAATGTTCTGCTTTAAATCTGATTATTAATATGTTGTAATATCCAAAGGCCTCATTGCACCAAACCAGCGAATCACTTTTTCTCCTATACCTTCGGCTTGTACATGAATCAGGTACATTCCGCTGGCTATCGGTAATCCTTTTGTATTACGCAGGTTCCAATCTACATAAGAAACATTCGGATTATCTTTTTCAATTCTACTAATCAGAGAGCCATCCAGCGAATAAACATTCACAGTAGCCCTGCGGGGAAGATTAATGATCCTTACACGTGTATCCAGCCTGTTTATCTCGTAGCCTACATATCCATAATATGGATTGGGTACTGCATGTATTTTATCCAGCAAGGCATCTTTATCAGCATTAGGATTTTCATACAGCTCTACAGGTGCAAGATTCTTAGTGCTGAATGAGTACATCGGGTTACCACCGTTTCTTGACGTTTCTCCTTCAGGATAGTTTGCGTAAGGACGTTGTACCCTGAACCTCAGGCGTGTTTCTGTAGGTATAAAGCCCTGGTCAAAAGAAGTCAGGCTAAACCCATCGTTCAGCAGCGGCATACCCACCCACTGGAATTGTTTGTATGCTGTATTCCTTACAAGGATACTTCCAGAAGTGATATCACTCTTAAACTGGGCACATTCATCATATTTACTGTTGAGAATGTAGATATAGTGTTTACCACCGAATATTTTATTTGCAAAACCGGCCTGGTCGAAAACGATATCTTCAGTTGTCGGATTCCATATCATATCAGCACCGTTATAGGCTTTCAGCCATGAGTCTTCACTGAAAATAATATTCAGACGCTCTCCGGTTTCCTGGTTAACTGCATATCCGGGGAACCAGGACATACCGGTGTCGCCAGGTATAGTTGAGTACACCGGCCTTCCTTCAGCATCAACATCCAGGTTCCAGCTCTGATGACTACGCAGGTCAAATTTCGCTGCACGGCCTTGTGCCAGTTCAGGTATGTCCTGCATTTCCAATACAGCAGACCTTGTCCATTTAGATTTATCAGATGTAAATACTATGTCAACACTTGGCAGGTTAGATAAACCTGGATAAGTACCCGGCTTAACAACACCAAAACCACAATAGCTTCTTTTTTCATCGCTACCCAGCGTATAAGGTGCCCATGTACCTGTTGTGGAAGTGTAGTTACTGAGCATAGCCTCGTAGAACTGGCCTGAAGTATCGTATGACAAATCATTGAAATTACATTTTGAGAAGGTGTCATTAGTAACACCACCACTCCTGATCCAGTTCCTGAAGTCACGTGCTTCGGCATCCCGCACGCCAACCAGCCAGGGTTTGGACGGATCACTATACGTAATACTGGAACCAAGATACCCGTTACCATTTATCTGATCGTCGCCGGGGCGAACCACCTGCTGAAGGGTAACAGAAATACCATAGTCTTCCAGTATTTGCTCGTTTAATGTTTCATTCACATAGTGTTCCCCGTATATAACTGCATTGTTAGTCAGGTCAACCAATTTCCATGTTGTTGTATTGGTAAGTCCTTTGGTCGGCTCAGACGGGTTAGTAGTACCATCAAGATATAATTCCCAATCGTGAGGTTTAACCTTTACAGGATCAATAACTTTTATACCTACAGGGCCTTCATTAGGCTTATATACAGGATGTAAAGCTCTGTAATCAGGACCTGAAATCGCTTCCAATTCAGATGAATCAGTCATTGACAGACTGTTACCTCCATTACCTTTACCTTCAAGACGTGTAATCTTTACACCGTCTCCATAATCTGAATTAAGCACTGTACCCATGCTGCCATTTGCCGGGTTAGGCATGCCTACAACCACTGGTATAGGAGCACCACCTGCTCCTTTGGCACTTTCAATATAAGGCTTATCCTGAGAAGAATCTGTGTTTGAAAGTGTAAACGGATAGAATTCGTTATATGCATATGCAATGGCAACATAATAATAATTACGGTAGTTAACCAGGCGCTTATTGTCTGTAGTTGCAAACTGGTCGATAGTTACCTCAAAGCTGTGGCGTATACCGCTATCTTTACCATTTACTTTTACTATAGGAACCCATGTAGAGTCACTTATATCAGTGTTCTTCTCATAATTCACAATACGCGACACTCCATTCTTAATATCGCACTGGAATACTTCAACGGCAACATCCGTATTCAGTTCTCCTCTATCATTAAAAATTTGAGCTGGCTGTACTTCACTATTTTTCAACTGGAATACCCTATACCCTTCAAACTTGTATAAAGAGTCGGCAATCTTATATGGTTTAGTAGTAACAGCACTTACCCTGAATTTCTTAGCAGTATCACGACCAAACTTCTCGCCTTCATTATTACTGCTTTCATCATTTAAAAGATAGAATACAAGTTTTCTGTCCATTTCACGCACAACCATACGGGGAGCTTCAGGACCTTCAACCGTTTCAAAGTTGTTATTGAACAAAGATTGAGCAAGATCATCAGCCGCCCTGATTTTTCTAAATGAAGTTGAAGGGCAACCGCCAACATCAGCAACCCATACAGCACCGATAGTGATATCATTTACAACACCGGGCTCTAATTTGAACGGACCAGAGGAGTGTACGAAACGACGGTCATCAACCGGGTTGTTACAAGTACACTCAGACCATTCGCTTTTCACACCGGGGTCACCTGTAAACACATATTTTGTAATAGGACCGGAACCATATCCTTTTGAGTTAATGTTCGGGCCGGAAAAGTCATTTGTAAATCGTTCACCATTAATAATAGACCCAGTCATATAATTATATATATGATTACCGTTTCTGGGGTTACCGATAATGCTAAAGTCATTATTGTAATAAGTGAAGGCCTCCATTTTTAACGTAATGGTAGTGTCCTTAGTAGCACCTGCAGGACGATATGTCTTTTTAGGGCCTTTAAAGAAGTCAACTGCAACCATAGGTACTTTATCACCATAAGAGTTGATCTCACCCTGTCCATCTACGCTTTTGCCATTGTAAAGTATACCCAGTCCACGTGTAGTATCACAACCGATATAGTCATCTTTATAATAACCGAGATCCGCATCTGTCCAGGTAGCTATATAGGTACTATCCAGTGTAAGATTACCCCTGTTAATTAAACGATAGTTATAAAAAGTTGCATCGTTCAAAAAGTCTTTGGTAGAAAACGCAAATGCACTGGCCTGAACTTCAACACCAATACCGGGGGTACTTGATTCACCTTTAACATTACCTTTATCATTGAATACCCACCAGATGTACTGGTCACCGGTGATATTCGGATAGTCACCAAGGTTAGGCTCGTAGGTATCATTACCAGCCACATTCGTAAACGGCGCATAATCCTTATCACTTGGTATGTTCAGGTTATTCTGATTACGGCCAATAGCGTATTGGTTACCTTTTGCAGGCCATTGTTTAATTACTTCATAGTCAGGATCATCCAGGGCGCCTGAATAATCTGTCAATTCACGGAAACGGTTAATTGTTTCCTTATTAATTTTCCACATTTTGTCCCATTCAGAACAAGTTGCTGCATCAATTTCAGCATTCTCGTCCAGTGGGCCGGGCCAGTAGTCGTTACCGCTCTGACGATAGGTTTGAGCTGCAACCTTAAGCTGGCGCTGGGCATCGAAACCACCAATCCACACAGAGCCTGCAAAAAGAGAGTTTTTCTTAGTTCCTTTTGGAATTTCGTAACGGGCTTCAGAAGTACCGTTATCCCACCACATATCACCACCTGTCATCAATCTGGCGCGCACGTTATTGATATCCAGGTCAATAGATGCTTCTGCCGGCTTACAGGATGCAGTAGTTTTTAGCTGCCCGCCTTTGTTACCATCATTGGTACGCAAACTGCTGTTAATATTAGGGCGTGCACCCGCTTGCAGGGTTACCCCGGCTAAAGCGATAAGCGACAATACAAAAGCTAACTTATTATTATTCTTAAACATCATAACTTAAAAAGTTATTAATCAAACGATTTTTAGAAATTTAATTGGAGTCCGACATTAATTCTTCTGGGCATGTTAATATTCTGCGGTGTCAACTGCGAAATAGTATACAAGTCAATATACGATATAGGGTCACTCTGGTTAGTAGTTTTCTGAATACCTTGTGGTGACGTCAGGTAACCGTCGTCATCCGGACGACCTGTGTACCCGTCAACAGTCAGTACATTCCTTGTATTCAGCAAATTCATAACCATTACATACGCATTCAATACCAGGGGTTGTTTGGGTTTTGAACCTTCCTGTACTTTTTTCTTGCCAAATGAAAGTTCAAAGTCTTTATCTATCCTCATATCCAGGTTATAATGCCAGGGGTAACGCGAATTATTAATACCACCTTCCACTATTTTAGTATTAGGCAGGGCGTATTTTGTATAAGGTTCGCCACTACGTGCACTAAAGATGAAGTTCACACCTGCATTTTGCAGGAAGTGGGCATCTCCTATCATCGGTCCTTCATTACCGCTAAAGCGATAATCCAGGGTAGTAACAATCATGTGGCGTGAATCATAGTCAAGAGCAGTTCCAAAACGCAGGTTAGGTAGCTGTGCTGAGATAAAGTTCTGTAACAGACCATTACCCTGGAATACGTTAAGGTTACCACCGTTACCAGACGCTACGCCTGAACCGGAACCATCAGCAAACTGTAATGTATACGCAACATTCATACGCAGGTGCCCTACACGACGCAGGTCATATATTAATTTCAGACCTTTTGTAGTAGAGAAGTCGCGGTTACCGAATGTATAGTATGTTTTAGGCCATGCATACAAGTAAGGGCGAATGGCAATCATGTCTTTACGCTCTTTATAGAAACCGCTAAGGGTCAATGCCGAACGTTGACTCAACTGCTGTTTGAAACCTACTTCATAGTCAAACATTTTCTGAGGTTTCAGGTTCGAGTTGTTAATGATAGAGTTATTATTGGAGTTGATAAAGAAGTAATCAGAAGCCTGGGCATAAGCTGCATTCTGACCTACTGTAGGCCTTTGTACAATTACATCGTAGTGTGCATAAAACAGGGCCACATCAGAAATAGGGAAGTGGAACTGGATACGCGGCATCACATTAACCTGTGGCTTATAATCCGTAAACGAACTATTCGGGTTAAAGCTGGAGTCTGTAATCCTGGTATTTTTATCTACGAGGAACGGCTGAGGATCACGGCCACCGCTATATTGTTTCAGCGAAGTCGGGTCTTCAATCTGGCGTCCATACGGATCGTACCAGTCATCACCATTACGGTAACCGATGACTGTTGGGTTAGCTGTTTCGTTATTATTTACATAAACTACATAATCATCACCGATGTTTGCAGGGTGGCTGCCATTAAATTCATTTTTAGCCACTTCACGGGTGTTACCATCTCCCAGTTTTCTTACTTCATACAAAGAATACGGGTCTTTCAACACTTTTGTATTATTATCGAAACGGTCAACACGAATACCTACGTTAAACAGGATATCTTTAAATTGGAATTTATCCAGAATATATCCTGCTATATAGCTGGGCCTGTAAGCACCCATGTCCCTGGTGAAGTTACCATTAGCATCTTTCTTGGTAAAGAAATCATTGAAGTTAACCTGCCCTTTGGTTTTCTTACCGGTATAATCATATCCAAAGTAGTTCACATAACCATTACCATTGTTCAGCAGCTCATCAGCAGAGAACATATCCAGTGAATACATAGAAGGATCGTAAGCATCTATATTGATATAATCGGTACCCTTGGGGTCTAAACCAAGTTTGGTACGAAGATTTCTATCGAAAACTGACTGTGCAGAGTCAATAGCAACATGGTTATATAATATCGTATCGAACGGAGAGAAGGATACCACACCTGAGTTGATCTGCTCTTTAGTGTATTGTTTACCATCAACAACAAAAACAGGATTTGCCATATCCAGTTGTATGTGCCTGTTGGTAAGCAGGCGCATGTATTGCCATAGTCCACTGTTTGGAGTCATAGTAGTTCCAAAAAAGCGTTCTATACGTTGCTGATAATACAAACCGAACTCAATTGAGTGACGGGTTTTGCCGGGTTGTAAATCAAAAGAGGCATCTACCTGTACACCAAACTGGTCATTTTGCCTGAAATTGTAACCGGACAGGCTCGTACCAACATTGGTAAATATACCATAAGTGCTTGCAGGGAACTGTCCATTGGTTAATCCGCCTTGTGCCCTTATCTGATCGATAGAAGTCGGGGCAAAACCTAACAGGTTATAATATTGTGAAGTATAGTTAGCTAATACAGGGTTCAACTCTGACCGCTCATAAGTAGTGCGGACAGGTATCCTGTCAGCCTGCAGTTTAATACCCTGCAGACCTGTGCTGTCATCGGTACCTGGTGCCAGTAAAGAAGCATAGTCGGTATAGAATTTACCTACATATCCATATTTGAACAAATCAGTACCGTGATCCTGGTCTCTGCGGGAAGAATAGTTGGTCTGGTAATCTACCTGGAAAGTATAGAAGGCATTAGAAATCAATGGTTTTTTCTCATCTGTACCTGCTGTAGCTAAAGGTGTCTTACCAAAGCGCTGTGTCAGTTTCAGATAACCGCGGCCGGTATAGTCGATAGTCGTTGGTATTTTTTCAGGACTGAATAAAGACCATGCATAAAAACCATTCGGGCTTGAAGCATAATCCCTTGCTTTTTGATAAGAGAAGCTACCACCGGCAGTCAGGTTTAAATTTTCTGCAATCTGAAAGTCCAGTTTAGCATTGAGCCTGCCAACCTGGGATTCTGCAGACTGGCGTTTTTTAATTACTTCTAAATCATCAAAACGCACATATTCAGAAGAAGACCTGAAAGTTAAGGCTCCTGACTGGCTGGCAACTGGTGTCAGCGGGTTTTGGCGAAGCTGTTCCAGTACATCATCTTTTACTTTATATGTACCTCCGTACACAGGCCTGGGGTCATCATCCATAATACCATCAGCAGCAATAAGAAAGCCCATTTTAGGCTTTTTATTACCCAGGCTGTCTTTTTTACTAAATAATGGCCCGCTAAGCGTTGCGTTAACAAGATTATGGTTATATCCATCTACAGAGTGTTCAACCAATACGTTACCCCTGTAATCAGCATTAAAACCTTTGGTGGTAATAACTACCACACCACCGAGGGCATCTCCGTACTTCGCGGGCAGGCCCGATGTCAACACCTGTATCTGGTCAACACTGTTCTGGGCCATATTGGTACCTGCGCTAAAACGTGTAGGGATACCATCAATGATATATTGCGTACCTTCTGAACGTGCACCACCGATATTCAGCCCGCCACCATCTTTTGAATAAACACCCGGTGCCGTGGCAGCAATTCCATTAGTGGTACGGGTAGGCATTTTCTCAATCTGCTCTGAGGTAACAGTTGTTGAAGGACCTTCATATTTACTTATCAGCGGAACTTTATACGCGGTAACTACTACCTCGTCGATTTTCTTAGCGTTCAGTTCCATGCTTACTTTCACCTCTGTTGTTTTATCAGGGCTCACTATAACGCCCTGTGTTTCAGAAGTTTTGTAGGATGTGTAAGATACCCTTACCGTATAACGACCGGGTGCGATAGGTTTGATGTAATAAACACCATCAACATCTGTAGCTGCACCACCTTTAACAACACCTCCCTCCAGCACCTGGACGATAGCACCGATTATGGGCTCTTTTTTCTCATCCAATACGGTACCGGTAATAGCGCCGCTCTGCGCAAACGCAGTACCGGCGATGCTTACAAACAGCAACACAAATAAATAACGTAGTGTACGTGTCATATCCTGCATTAATAAATTATTAACCAATTAGTCGGTAAAGATAAAAACTTCTGTTAAAAGTACTACGCCGCTGAAAAATTTTTGTCAGATAATTGTTTATTTTCCTTATATTATCATTCAGGCGCACATATCTTACTACTTCATGACAATCTTGTCGAGGAGGGCCTTGCTCATCTTGTATAAAGCCTCAAAGCTATAGCCGGCAATGTGCGGCGTAACTACTACATTGGACATTTTCATTATCTCTTCCAGCATTTTTCTCATGGAGATGCTCATTTTTTCCAGGGGCTCTTCTTCCCATACGTCCAGGCACGCACCTTTAACCTTTCCGCTGTAAAGCCCTCCCAGTAAGGCTTCTGTATGCATTACCTTCCCTCTTGAGGTATTTATCAGGGTAAAGGGGTTCTTCATGCTATTTATGAAATTTTCATTAAAATAATACGTGGTATCCGGTTGCAAGGGAACATGAAAGCTGACAATTTCTGCCCTTTCAAATATGTCCTCCAGGGTATCGCAACACGTCACATAGGGCGGGATATCTGTTTTGGTGTACTTATCATATACAATTATCTGCATATCGAAAGCTGATAACTTTTTTGCAAAAGCCCTTCCGGTATGCCCAAACCCGATGATACCTATTGTTTTACCCTCCAGCTCAAAACCACGGTTTTCATCCCTTTTCCATACCCCCCTGGCTACCTCATTATGTGCTCTCACAATATTTTTGTTCAGCGCCAGTAACATCCCCAACGCATGTTCTGCAACCGCATTGCTGTTGCCTTCAGGGCTGCTAAAGCAACGAATGCCCCGCTTTTGAGCATAATCCGTATCTATTATCTCCATACCTGAACCCATTCGGCCTATCCATTTCAACTCCGGGGCAGCATCCAGCAATTCTTTGTTCAGCAGCAGGCGGGTTGACGTAATAATCCCTACACAATCTTTTACCAGTGCAGGGGCTATACCCTGCGAAATGTTTTCGTTTATACTCAATTCATAACCTGCCTCCGTTAAACCATCGGTTAATACCGGGTGCACAGGTGCTGCTATTAAAACTTTCCCATTGTTCATAGTTACTGGTATTGCTTATGAAGGTCAACAAAATCAGCTACGGAAAGCTGTTCTGCACGTTTATCCATCAAAGGGTGTGAGAGGGCTTCGGCAGGCAGGGTACTTTTCAGGGCATTTCTGAGGGTTTTTCTTCTTTGGTTGAATGCCGCCTTTACCAGGACGATGAACTTCCGTTTATCCGTTATCCTGAAAGGGTTGTGCATATTGGTGAGCCTGATAACCCCGCTTTTCACCTTGGGTGGCGGTGTAAAGCAATTCTCATGCACATCAAACAGGTATTCTACCTTAAAAAATGCCTGCATCAGTACACTTAATATACCATATAGCTTGGAACCCGGGCCTGAAGCAACCCTTTGCGCCACTTCTTTCTGGAACATACCAATTACCTCATGCACCTGCGCCTCCCAGTCAAGCACCTTAAACAATATGGGGGAAGATATATTATAGGGAAAATTCCCCACGAGACTGAAACCATTGCTGAACGGGACATCTGCCTTTAATACATCTGTATGAATAATTTTCCCTTTCAGCACAGGGTAAGTTTTAAGCAGGTACAGCACCTTTTCATCGTCTACCTCTATCGCTTTGTAATCAACATCCGCCCATTGCAGCAGGTATTTGGTCAGCGCTCCGCCGCCAGGCCCTATTTCCACCAGTTGCAGGCCGGGTTTATGTTCTATTTGAGCTACAATTTTTTTACAGATATTCTCATCATGCAGAAAATGCTGCCCGAGATTTTTTTTTAGTGTGTAAGGATGCGCCAAACTCTGGTTTAAATTTATGTTTGCGGTACTAATATGCTGTTAAAATGCCAAAGTTAGTCTTAAACTTATCAAACTATCACCATGCTTTATAACTTTGCACCTTATATAAATTTGTTAGCATGGATTTTAAAATCGTTCAAAAGCCGGGTAAAAAGCATTTATTATACATTGCCGATGATGCAAAAGCATTAAAACAGGCAGTAGAACTGGATGAAAAAGAAGTAAGCTATGCAACAGATGGTTTTAATAAAGATCAATCTATAATTACCATCAATCAATACAACCGTTTTATTGTCATATACTTCCTTAAAAACAAAAAGACCGATTCGCAAACCCATGAAGCCTGCCGTAAGGCCGGGGCAGAAATACAGACCCTGCTTACAAAGAAGAAAATTGAAGAAATCACTATCACCAGCCTTTCGGTAAATACACAGGCTGCCTACCTGCTGGCAGAAGGGATGACCTTGGCTAACTACCAGTTCCTGAAATACCGCTCCGATGCAGGTAAAATAGCTAATAGCCTGAAAACGATTTGTTTTACCCGTCAATCGATAACCGTAAAAGAAATCGACACACTCAATATCATTACCACAGCTATATATAAAGCACGTACACTGGTAAACGAACCGCTCAACTTTATGACCGCCCAGCAGTTGGCAAAAGAAATTGCCGCAATGGGAAAAGAGGCCGGGTTCAAAGTAACTACACTACAAAAAGCACAGATTGAAAAAGAAAAGATGGGCGGCCTGCTTGCAGTAAACCGTGGCAGCATCGACCCTCCCACCTTTACGGTAATGGAATATACACCCAAAAAATCGCTCAATAAAAAACCAATCGTACTGGTAGGTAAAGGTGTGGTATACGATACAGGCGGTCTTTCGCTGAAACCCACACCTGCCTCTATGGACCGTATGAAGAGCGATATGAGTGGCGCTGCACTGGTAAGCAGCGCTATGTACGCCATAGCCAAACTGCAACTGCCTTTGCACGTCATTGCACTGGTGCCGGCTACCGATAACCGACCCGGTGAAAATGCCTATACACCCGGCGATATCATCACCATGTACAGCGGCTCAACCGTAGAGGTACTGAATACCGATGCCGAAGGCCGCATGATACTGGCCGATGCATTGCATTGGGCCAAACGTTACAAACCCGAACTGGTAGTAGATTTTGCCACCCTTACCGGCGCTGCCGCCGCCGCAGTAGGCGATTATGGCATCGTGTGTATGGGTACCGCAGATGATAATACAAAAAACGCCTTCAGCAATAGCGGGTTCCGCCAATATGAGCGATTGGTAGAATACCCGCTCTGGGATGAATACGGCGACCTGATAAAATCTGAAATTGCCGACCTCAAAAATGTAGGTGGCCCCAAAGGCGGCGCCATTACAGCCGGCAAGTTCCTTGAGCATTTTACCGATTATCCCTGGATGCATTTCGATATTGCCGGGGTATCTTTTGCTACAGGAAGGTCCGGTTACATATCTTCGGGCGGCACGGCTTACGGCCTGCGCTTGCTGCTCGATTTCTTACTGCACTACGGCAAAGCTTAATCAATACACAGATATTTAATTACATGCAAGTAAACACAGAAAAACCGGTTATAGGAATTACCACAGGCGATCTTAACGGAATCGGGCCTGAACTCATTATCAAGACCTTTTCAGACCACCGTATGCTGGAGCTGTGTACACCGGTTGTTTTTGCCTCCAACAAAGTCATTAATTTTTACAGGAAGCTTGTTGCAGAGCACCCCTTTAACTTTACGAGCACAAAAGACCTGACCAAGCTAAACCCTAAACAGGTAAATATATTCAACTGCTGGGAAGAAGAAGTACCCATACAACCCGGCGTACTTACCGAAATTAGCGGTAAATACGCGGTACGCTCTTTGATGGTAGCCGCACAATGCCTGAAAGACGGGCAACTGGACGCTATCGTTACTGCCCCCATTCATAAAGCCAATACGCAAATGCCGGATTTTCCCTACACTGGCCACACGCCTTTCCTGAAAGAAAAGTTCGGCGCTAAAGATGTATTAATGCTCCTGTTCAGTGAACAATTGCGTGTTGCACTGGTGACAGAGCATGTGCCCCTGGCAAAAGTTGCACAGCTCATTACAAAAGACTTGTTGCTATCTAAAATAAACCTGCTTCGTGAATGCCTTGTCCGCGATTTTGGCATCGATAAACCTAAAATCGCCGTGATGGGCTTAAACCCCCATGCCGGTGATAACGGGGAGATAGGCAAAGAAGAAACAGACATCATAAAGCCATTGCTGGACCAGTTGCAGCAACAGGGGCAACTGGTATTTGGCCCCTACAGTGCCGATGCTTTTTTTGCACGCAGCAGTTACCTCCATTTTGATGCCGTTTTGGCAATGTACCACGACCAGGGGCTCGTACCTTTTAAAACAATTGCACATGGCGAAGGTGTTAACTACACTGCAGGCATGCAGGTAATACGCACATCACCCGACCACGGCACTGCTTTCGATATTGCGGGTAAAGATATGGCTGACCCTTCTTCTTTCCGGGAAGCCGTCTTCCGTGCTATCGACCTGCTACAGCAACGTGAGCATTATGCCCTTTACACCTCCAATCCTATCCGCAGGGGGCGGATAGAAAAAGAGAAAGATGGAGAGTCCTAAAAATAATTCCACAATATAATTCCACAAATACACCCCAAAAAGGGTGTATTTTTTTGTATGCATTAACAAAATACCGGAACCTGCTCAATAACAGGAATAGCAATACATTGACCATATTTTAAGCCTGTAAAACATTGCTACTCTGTTAAAAAACCTTCTAAGCCGGTTTATCGTGGCGGGATTTTTTAAGTTGTCTGTACAGGAATTTTAGTGTAATTAAAAATATGGTTATGAAAAGGGACGGTGAACAGAAAAGTTTATGGCAGGATACAGTATCAGACTACCGGCCGGTTAATAACTGGCAAAAAGATGAAATATATGATGTATTAATTGTAGGCGGGGGAATAACCGGGCTGACTACAGGCCTCTTATTACAGTCGGAAGGTAAAAAGTGCATACTTGCCGAAGCGAACAATATAGGATTTGGCACTACAGGGGGCACCACATCTCACCTCAACACCATAACCGACACTTCTTACGACATACTGGAAAAAAACTTTGACACCGAAAGTACAAAGCTTGTGGCAACCGGTATGCGCGAAGCTATCGACCTTATAGAAGGTCTGGTGAATAAATATACTATTGATTGCAGCTTCACCTACAAGACCGCATACATGTTTGCGGAAACGGAAAGCGAATCGAAGCAACTGGACAGTGTCCTGAAAGCTACAGAACGGGCAGGTGTTGTATGTGCCGAAACAAACATACTACCGGTACCATTCCAATTTACCAAGGCAATAAGAATTGAGATGCAGGCGCAAATGCATGCACTGAAATACATACATGGCCTTGCCGGAGCCTATGAACAAGAAGGGGGAATCCTGCTGCAGAATTGTACCGTCAGCAACCATACACATGAGCATTATTACCAGGTAGAAACTACACTGGGCATGGTAAAAGCTTACAAAATAGTGTATGCTACACACATCCCGCCCGGCCTTACTATCTTCAATTTCCGTTGTGCACCCTACCGCAGCTACGCTGCCGCAGTAACGTTAAAAGACGGAAATTACCCCGATGCACTGGTATATGATGTCAAAAGCCCTTACCATTATTTCCGTACACAGCTGGTAAACGGCACCAACTATCTTATTGCAGGTGGCTTTGACCATAAAACAGGCCACAACGATAATACGGAACAGGTGTTTCGCGAGTTGGAAGCATATATCCGTACACACTTTAATGTGGATAGTATCGCTTATAAATGGTCATCCCAGTATTTTGAACCGACAGACGGGTTGCCCTATATAGGGTTAATGCCCGGCAATGACGATATATACGTAGCTACCGGCTATAGCGGAAACGGAATAATATTTGGCACGCTGGCAGGTAAAATAATATGCGAGGAAATAACCAATCATAAGAGCCGTTATGAGCAACTATTCAGTCCCGACAGGATTAAGCCTGTGGCCGGCTTTGCCAATTTCATAAGAGAGAATACTGATGTGGTCAGTAAATTCATAGGCATGCGCTTCAGTTATGAAAAAGTGTCGGAATTGGCTGCGCTTGCACCGGGAGAATCAATGCTGGCAGAGTGGGAAGGAAATAAAGTAGCACTACATAAAGACGAAAATGGTAAGCTGCACGCGCTCCACCCTGTATGTCCGCACGCAGGCTGCTTAGTAGCATGGAATAATGCAGAGAAAAGCTGGGATTGTCCATGTCACGGTTCACGCTTTGCAGCAAACGGGGCCTTACTGACCGGTCCGGCCACACATGGACTTACCCAGGTAAAGTGGGAAGACATTGAAGGAGATTAAGCTAAAAATAAAGTACACTGCTACAGGTTTTATGTACCTGTAGCACTTACCTGTTATTCCTTGTTAACTATTCTCTATTCCCTATAAAAACGAATAACCCTACCTTTGGCATCGTTAAATATAAGGATGTCATTATGCTGCAATTTGAAAGATTCACGCTAAACAACGGGTTAAAAGTAATTGTACACCGCGACACCACAACACCTATGGTGGCCGTGAATGTATTGTACGATGTAGGTGCGCGCGACGAAGATGCCAACCGCACCGGCTTCGCACACCTGTTTGAGCACCTGATGTTTGGCGGTTCTGAAAATATCCCGTCTTATGACGAGCCCCTGCAAATGGCCGGTGGAGAAAACAATGCATATACTACCAACGATATAACCAATTATTACATTCAACTGCCTATACAAAATATAGAAACGGCACTCTGGCTTGAAAGTGACCGGATGAAAGCACTTGCATTCAGTGAAAAAAGCCTCGATGTGCAGCGCAAAGTTGTATCAGAAGAATTTAAGGAACACTATATCAACAAGCCTTATGGCGATGCCTGGGAGCATATGCGCGCGCTTGCATATACTACACACCCTTACCAGTGGATGACCATAGGCAAGGAGCTGAAACATATTGAAGATGCACAACTGGAAGATGTAAAAGCCTTTTTTTATAAACACTACAACCCTGCAAATGCGGTATTATGCGTAGCAGGCAATGTAACAACGGAACAGGTAAAAGAGCTCACCGAAAAGTGGTTTGGCGATATACCACAAGGCGAAAAATACAACAGGCACCTGCCTGCCGAACCGGCCCAAACGCAAGCCCGCTTTACTACAGTAGAGTCTGACGTGCCGCTGGATGCCTTATATAAAACATGGCACATGGACGGCCGTCTTTCTCCCGGCTACTATGCTGCCGACCTGATAACGGAGATAATGGGTAATGGTTTCGCATCGCGCCTATACCAGAAACTGGTGAAGGAAGAGCAACTTTTCAGCAACATCAGTTGCTACCACATGGGCAGCCTCGATCCCGGTCTGCTGGTAGTGGAAGGTAAAATAGTAGAAGGCCGTACGCTGGAGGAAGCTAATGCGGCGGTAGAGCGCGAAATGAAACTGCTGGCCGATAGCGGCGTAACCGATGAAGAACTGCAAAAGGCTAAAAACAAAATAGAGGCCATGATTACCTTCGAGGATATGAGCCTGCTATCGCGTGCCAATAACCTTGCCTTTTATGAACTGCTGGGCGATGCGCAGATGGTAAACGAAGAGTGGGAGCGCTACCAGGCTGTAACCGCTGCCTTTTTGCAGGAGACCGCCCAAAAAATATTCAGGCCGGAAAACAGCAATACCCTTTTTTACAAAAAGAAATCAGCTTAGTCTAAACTTAATACATTATACTGAATGCTTTTCAACGGAACATTTACCGCTGATAAATCAGCTTTCGATAACCGGATTACAAAACTCTTCGGCATAAAGTACCCCATCATACAGGCCGGTATGATATGGGCCTCGGGCTGGAGGCTCGCTGCTGCGGTAAGCAATGCAGGCGGCCTCGGCCTCATCGGCGCGGGCAGTATGTACCCCGATGTATTGCGTGAACACATACAAAAATGCAAACAGGCTACGGACAAACCCTTCGGGGTGAACCTACCGCTGCTGTACCCTGACATAGACAAACACATAGCCACCATTATTGAAGAAAAAGTACCCATCGTATTTACATCAGCAGGCAACCCGAAAACATGGACTGCCACACTGAAAGAAAAAGGCATAACGGTAGTGCATGTGGTATCCAGCGCAAAATTTGCCAAAAAATGCGAAGATGCAGGCGTTGATGCCGTAGTAGCCGAAGGCTTTGAAGCAGGCGGCCACAACGGCCGTGAAGAAACGACAACCCTTTGCCTGGTACCCTCTGTACGCGAAACTATCAGTATACCGCTGATAGCCGCAGGAGGCATAGCCACAGGCCGTGCCATGCTGGCAACAATGGCCCTGGGCGCAGAAGGCGTGCAGGTAGGCAGCCGCTTTGTATGTACACCGGAGGCATCCAGCCACTTAGCTTTTAAAGAGGCCATTGTGGCTGCAAAAGAAGGCGATACAGTACTGGCGCTGAAAAAACTCACCCCCGTACGTCTTATAAAGAATGAATTTTACAAACAGGTGCAGCAGGCAGAAGATAACTGCGCCACTGTTGATGAGTTAACAGACCTTTTGGGCCGCGCGCGTGCTAAACACGGTATGTTTGAAGGCGATTTAAACGAAGGCGAGCTGGAAATAGGCCAGGTCAGTGGCATCATCCACGATATAAAACCTGCGGCTGAAGTTTTAGCCGGCATTTGGGAAGAGTTCAAACGTACAGCAGAACATCCTTTCAGCTATTAAAAGAATAAGGCCGGTTAAACCGGCCTTATTCTTTTACTGTAGCGGTATGTTTAATCCAGCAAGTAATTATTGCTATCCTCTATCAGGTTCAGGTCTATATTTTCCATGCCGGCTATGCCTTCTATGGAACCGCGTATGTGGGCAGCATTCAGCAACACCTTTTCCAGTTGTTTTTCCCTTGCCTTCCATATACGCTCCATCTGGTCGCGCTCTTTCTGTATCGATATCTTCATAGACATAAACCCTTCCCTTATCGCCTTCCACTGCTCTGAAAACTCAGCGCCTATCAGGTAATTGTAAAGCAGCGTCATTTTATCCCCTTTGTTTTCCTGGCTTTTGGCCGCCGTATATACCCGTACCACCAGGTCGCGCAGCACGGTAGCCAGTGCCCGCACCTCGCCGAAGCTGCATATCCATACCCCGTCTTTCTCTCCAAAGCAATCCATATCCTTCGGCATAGCCTGTGTTACTATCACCGCCACATCAGCACCCAGGCTGCGCATATCTGCTTTCAGTTTTTCTATCCATTCCTGGCTAAAGTCTTTGGTCCGCTTACTCTCGTAGATAATCTTGCCACATTCCTGCCCGTAATTATTCCGCACCGTTTGTATACAATCCGCACCGCGTATTCCCTTTCCTACCTCGCTCACTACATCAAAAGCGAACGTGTTTCTAAGTAGTTCTTCCAGCGCCAGTTCCTGTACCTCGCCCTGCAGTTGCATAGACCCCTGCTGTGCCTTACGCTTCATCTCTTCTACCAGTTTGTTCTGGTCTTCCAGTTTCTTTTCCAGTTCGCGCATACGCATCTGGTGTTCCTGGTCTTTTAATTTATTCCGTTCCTCTTCCTGTTTGCGTATCTGTTCCGCCAGTTTCACACGCTCTTCCGATAGCAGCCTTTGCATCTCCAGTTCCTGCTCCTGCTGTTTATTCAGCAGTTCCTGTTCCTTTCTTATAAATTCCATTTCACGCTCACGGGCCAGCTTCAGTTTCTGCTCGTTTTCGTTATCCCTTTGCTGCAGCATTTTCATCTGCACCTCAAAGTCTCCCTCTATCTGTTTACGCAACTGCTGCTCCAGTTGTGCCGATAAGCGTTTGCGTTCCTCGGTAAGCAACCTTTGGGCCTCCTCGTCCTTCTGCTGCAGTTGTTTCAGATGTTCGCTTTCTTTCCGGCGGTATTCTTCATCCTTTTTCTTCTGCCATTCTACCATCTGGGCCCGCAGCTCTTTCTGCAGCTCATCGCGTATAGCATCGGTGGGCTGAAACTCATAAGCACATTGCGGGCAAACAATCGTTGTATTCATACGTATTAAAAAAAATCGCTCAAAACAGGAAAATACAAAGTTCGGGTTTATGACTATATAGTTCATCTTATTATTTTTACGGCAATGCGGCTGAAATCCCTGCTCATTTTACTGCTTGCCTGTATATGCACTGCTGCATTTGCACAGCCGCCTGCTGCTGCGCAAAAAGATTACGACCAGGCGCTATGGTACCACTCGCGCAAAGAATACAACAAGGCCATAGAGAAAATGGAAAGTGCCATCAAATCTTATGCCGCCTTTAGCGATGCTTACAGTGTATTGGGCGAATGGTACTTCAGGCAAAAAAGGTATGCTGATGCAGCAACTTTATTTGCCAGGGCATCATCATCCTGCAGGAACGGGGCCAGGGCTTTTGCAAAACCCCTTGTAAAAAGCCTGCTGAACAGCTATAACATTGCAGATGCACAACGGGTACTGTCCTCCGTATTATTGCCGGGCGATAAGGAATGGGCGCAGCTGCAGCAACGGGCAAATTTTATGCAAAAGGCCCTTGCAGAAAAGTGGGAAGATACCGCCCGCAATGCAGGCCCCGGCATCAATACCCCGCAACCTGAAATGTACCCTTGTATCAGCGCCGATACACAAACACTTTACTTTACCCGCAGTGTCAACGGTATTGACGAAGATTTTTACCGTGCCAAAGTAGATAGCTGCGGCGGCTGGTTTTATGCACGCAACATGGGCAGCCCGCCCAATACCCCGGCACAGGAGGGCGCACAAATGATTTCTGCCGACGGGCATTACCTGTTCTTCATGCGTTGCGAAACACGTAGCGAAAACGGCTGGGCCAACGGTGGCTGCGATTTATTTATGGCTTATACAGGCGATAGTGTCTGGTCGGTACCGCAAAGCTTTGGGGCTACTATTAACACCCCTAGCTACGAGGGTACGCCCTGCCTGTCGTCAGACAACTGCGAACTTTATTTCGCAAGCGATAAGGAAGGCGGCTACGGTGGCCTCGACCTTTGGGTATCGCGTTTTGAAAACGGTCTATGGCAGGCGCCCCGCAACCTCGGCCCCAACATCAACACCACAGGCGATGAAACAGCCCCTTTCCTGCATACGGATAATAATACCCTGTATTTCGCCAGCAACGGGCATACAGGCATGGGGGGAACAGATATTTATTTCAGCCGCAGGGTAAATGATACTGCATGGGGCATTGCTGAAAACATGGGATACCCGCTCAACTCTGTGGATGAAGATAACAGTATCAGTATTTCGCTGGATGGCAGGCGCGCATGGTTTGCATCCGACCGCGACAGTGTTGCCGGTAATTTCGATATTTATGAAATAAATATGCCGGTCAGGTTACAGCCCCTGCCTGTAGCCATCTTTAAAGGGTTTACTTACGACAGCCTTAGTAAAGAGGTGCTGAACTATACCAGCATTTACATCAGTAATGCCGCAACAGGCGAACAGCTTTATCACTATACGTCCAACCGGGGTGACGGAACCTATATGATAACCCTTCCTGTAGGCATCAACTACAGTTATAATGCCGACCGCATCGGCTATATGGATATGACAGGCACTATAGACCTGACCAGTATTGACCATACATTGAAAACTGAGTATAACATCCCTTTGCTGCCACAGGGTTACCAGGCACCGGTTACCGATAGCAACATATTAGTCGTTTACTTCCCTAAGAACAGTAAAGAACTGAGCCCTACCGATAAGACCATGATATACGAAGCGCTGTCTCCCTGGCTCATGGAAAAAAATATTCTCGTAATGGTGAACGGTTACACCGACAATACAGGCACCCCGATGCTGAATGAAGAACTGTCTTTTCTTCGTGCGGGGCTTGTAGTCAAAGAAATTGCCAACCTTGGCATCAATGAAATGAATATTAAACCGTACGGCTGGGGGGAAGCGAATCCCGTTGCACCCAACGATAATGATGAGCACCGCGACCTGAACCGGCGGGTAGAAGTAATTATACGGCGATGAGCCGGTACGTATTTCTACGCAACTATATCGGGTACTTCCACTCTTTTACAATATAGGGCCTGCGCCTACTTTTACTATACCAATTAAACGGTAAAATGTTTAAAAATAAGGCGTATGCAATCACACGTTTTTACAGAAGCAACCCGGATATGGAGGGCACTATCGAATGAAGAAGTACCGGCTGCCCTCAATTTTAATAACGATTTGAAAAAGCCTTCCACTTTTTTTCAATTGGGCGACTACTACTACATCGTCTTTAACATTCCTGAAGCTACTTTCGAAATTATAAGCGAAGAACTGACAGAAGTACTCGGGTACGAACCGGGAGAAATGACCGTTCCTTTCTTTATCGGTAAGATTCACCCTGAAGACCAACCCTGGTTCCTGAATTTTGAAAACACAATGCGGGAGTTTTTTGGCAACCTCAGCGCAAAGCAGGTGCCCAATTATAAAGTGCGATATGATTACCGCATCCGCAAAAAGAACGGGGATTATATAAGAATCATGCAGCAGGTAACCATACTGCAATTCACGGGCGAAAACAACATCATACGTACGCTTATCACGCACACCGATATTTCGCATATAAAGAAAGATGGTGCCCCCGCACTTTCCTTTATCGGTCTGAATGGTGAACCTTCCTATATCAATGTACAGGTAAAAAACCTGTTTGCTGAAGAAGTGGTCACCAGCAGGGAAAAAGAAATACTGAACCTGCTGGTAAAAGGCTATGACAGCAAAACCATCAGCCGGGAATTATATATCAGCAAACAAACTGTAGATACGCACCGTAAAAACCTGCTTCGTAAAACCGGGTGCGATAATACAGCCGCCCTTGCCCTCACTGCTATACGCAAAGGCTGGGTATAATACCAACTATTAAACCTTACCCATGCTTTTATAAGTCTACCCTTGTAATGAACAATATGAAAAGCATTGTAACCGAAGCCGGTAAAATATGGCAGGAACTCACAAAGAATGCAACCGTCAAAGAACTGAATTTTGAACTGGAGATACATAAAAAACTACTGAACATTTTCCAGGTAGGCGATTACTATTACATGATATTCAATATACCTGAAACTAAGTTTGACATTATCAGCGATGAAATGGCGGAAGTACTCGGCTATGAAAAATCAGAGCTAACCGTTCCATTTTTTATCAGCAGTATTCACCCTGACGACCAGCCATGGTTCCTCAATTTCGAAAATAAAGTAGTGGAGTTTTTTACATCGCTGCGGCCTGAACAGGTCAGAAATTACAAAGTACGCTACGATTACCGCATCCGCAAAAAGAACGGGGATTACATCCGGGTCATGCAGCAGGTACTCACATTGCAGTTTGAAGGCGATAACCAGGTAGTACGCACATTGGTAGTACATACGGATATATCACACATCAAACAGGATGGCTTGCCCGTCCTGTCCTTTATAGGCTTGAACGGAGAGCCTTCGTATATTAATGTAGATGTAAAGGAAGTATTCACAACCGCAAAGGAAATCATTACCAAACGGGAACGTGAAATACTGAACCTGCTGGTAAAAGGCAACGATAGCAAAACCATCGCTTCCCTGTTATCCATCAGCAAGCAGACCGTGGACACACACCGAAAAAACATTCTCAAAAAAACAGGTTGCGAAAACACCGCAGCATTAATTGCAACGGCCCTTAAAAACGGGTGGGTATAGCTATTGTTTCATAAAACGGGTATAGTTGCCCTCGCCTGCGTGTAAAATATACATACCTGCAGGCAATGACGAGACGTCCACACTCTTACCGGGATATAACGGTTGTTGCAGCAATACCCTGCCTGTCATATCAGTTACTTCTATTCCCGTTGTTGAAGAACCTTTTACAAACAATTTATCATTCACAGGGTTAGGATATACCTGTATGGTATCGTCTGCGGGTCTGACATTAGTAACACGGGTAGGGAACCTTGTATCCAGTTTCCATAGTTGCATACCATCGTTGTCATAGTTCCCTCCAAAATACGGTTCACCTTTATACAATCCGATTGCCCTTGTCAAAAGCAACGGACGCTGCATATTTCTATCTTTAAACTCGGGAAGGTAGGTACCTGTCACCGTACCATCGCTTATCCATAGGTTATCTCCATATACAGGAAATGCAAATGAGTTTTTATTCTCACTGATAAAATAAAATTTATTCCCGTTCACAACAAAATTGCGTGGCGCTCCCCGTTGCGGAAAGTTAAAATCATCGAACAAAACAGTGCCTGCCTGTGTGCCATCGCTCGTATACAATTCTTTTTCCCCATGAGGCCCCTGCATAGTAAAAAACATTTTATTCTTGAACACAAAATATCCGCTGATATACCTGTCGGACAAGAATTGTGTAGTACCAGGTTTCCCTTCGGTTATGTACACTTTCCCTGAATTATTCCAGTCATCGGTATAGCAAAATATTGCCTTGTTATCGTACGCATATAGTCCCTGCGGAATCTTTGCAACAGGGCTGGGCGAGAAAATCTTCTTTGTACCCCCTGCCGTACCATCGCTCATATATACCTTGTATTCAGGATAGGACACTGCAAACGGCGTATCATGCGCCCAAAAAAATAAACGGTTACCCGCTACAATAAGGTGATTGATTCTACTACCTTCCGTAGGGTTTATGTCTGTAACCTGGTACGTACCGGCAGGTGTACCGTCGCTTACCCATAGCTCATTATTACCACTTGCGTCCTGAGCATTAAAATACAATTTGTTATTAAAAAGCACCAGTTCCGATGTGTGGGAGAAATCCATTCCAAGGTCATCTGCATACCGCTTTGTACCGGCCTCCGTGCCATCCGTAACCCATATATCAGCACTACTTGCTAAAAAGAACAACCTGTTGTCAAATATTATGGGTTTTTGTCCGTTGCCCTGTATGTCTTTTAGCGCGTATGTTCCCTGAGTCGTCCCGTCTGTAGCCCATAATTTGGATTGTGTGTCATTATTTGCTACCAGATACAGCTTATTCTTGTACCCGGTAAGAGGGTATATTAATGAGTAACCTGTACCTGGAGTTATATCTTTTACCATATGAGTGGTAGCAGCAGTGCCTTCTGTTACCCATAATTCTGTTCCGTGTGTGCCATCTTCCGCAGTAAAATACAGTTTACCGGAACACTCTATAAATTTTTCAGGATAACTATTTACCGGCGGATTAATGTTGGCTACTTTCTCAACATTTTGCGCAAAACAGGAAATACATTGCACGATGCATAGAACGAAGAGAGGTATATGTTTCATCATACGGGTGCTTTAGGTTCATTAAAATTACGCTCTATTTCAATGCACTTGTGCCATAAAGATGTAATTTGTTTACATACCCGCTACTCCAGCACCCCTTCTTTGATTTCGCTCCACAAGGCGCGGTAGCAGGTATTGGCATAACTTGAAGGGGCAAATGCTTCTACAGGAGCATGGTGTATGCCCATCTTCTCAATATCTGATAAAGCAGGTATGTAGTATTCAAAAAAACGTTTGTCTTTATACAATTGCTGCATTACCTCGTTGTGCATGCGTTTACGCATATCTACCATTGTAAAGAAGCACATCAGTTTATCCAACTGGTTATTCTTTTCGCCAAAGTATTCTTTTACTATCTCGTAAGTCCGTACCGATAAGGTAGTTGGAATAACAGGCATCAGCACCACATCCGAGGCGTTGAAAATATTATCGGCCAGCACAGAGAATCCCGGCGGGCAGTCTATAAATACAAAATCGTACTCGGAAGCTACTGATTTGAGCAGTGATTTGATTTGCTTTTTCGATGCATGTTGTTCATCCAGCAGCAGGTCCAGCTTTCTAGCCGATATGTCGGCAGGGATGATGTCCAGGTTATCATATCCAGTCGTCATGATGGCATCCTGTATATCCAGACTGTGCTCTATCAGTTTTTTCGATGCAGATTTTTCCTTCGGCTCGGCATTATAATAAAAGCTGGCAGCGCCTTGCGGGTCAAGGTCCCATACCAGTGTCCTATAGCCGTCTTTTGCGGCCATGTAGGCAAAGTTGACACAGGATGCGGTTTTACCCACACCGCCTTTCAGGTTGTATAATGATGCAACGAACATAGGAGGATATTATTGATAGAAAATGCTATATTAAAACTATAACATTCCGTCCTCTTTACAAAGCTTCGGTTTGCAATGTGTCTTCTGCATGCGGGTTTTTACCGCCTATGTTGAACAGCCTGTATGCCAGCTCAATACCGGCTTCTTCTGCCTTTGTATAGGTAAACGATTGCCGTGGTACCAGTTCATTGCCCTGGTGGTCGGTCACATAATACGTTACCATCTTCCGCTTATCGCCGGCCATAGAAAAAGAAATATATGCCTGCGGGGCCGTAGCGCCTATGCCTGCCCATTCTATATTGCAATCCTTCAGTCTTTTTACCACTTCTTCATCCGCATTCCCGTTCACGTGCAGGCTCATGCTCATCTGCAACCCTGCATCAGGTATCAGTTGTGGGTAAGCAAGGTACATGCGGTACATCCAGTTGGCATACCCCGCTTTATCGTCACGCTGTTTGGCACATTCAGCCTGTGCCTGGCAGGTACGCGCTATCAGCAGTGTTTCATATTCCGCATCAAGGTTGGGGTCGCGCAATATTTCATCCAGCAGTATCCGCGCTTCCTTATAGTCTCCCTGCTTCATCTTCAGCCTCGCTACAAAGAATTTGAAGTACTTACGTATATACTGGCGTTCGTCTGTTTTTAATTCCTTTTCAAACTTATTCAGAAAGAATCCTGTGCTGAAATCGCGTATCAGGTACCACACCTCATCCCAGCTTACCGTGCTCTCAGTGGCAAACAGCTTATAGATTACCCTGTCCCGCTCGGGGTTTTGTGCAAACTGGTTGATGATGAGAAACTGCTGCATATATTTCTCTCCCAGTATGCCCGCCATATTGGTCAGTACCGGCGGATTGTACCACCAGTTCCTGTGTTCAAATTTCTGTCTTTCCCACGCAGCCTGTTTAGCCATTAGCCTTACCAGTTGCAGGCTAAAATCGTAATGTGCCTGTGTAAGCGTTGTACCTATATGCAGCTCTTTAAACTCTGCTGCCTTGGCAGCGTAGCGCTCTGCTTCTTTCACCTGCCCGTCATACACCATACAGCGTGCAAGGGCTATATTGTACCAGCCAAAGCCCGGTGTGGAACCATTGGCTTTTATCATATCCTTCATCAGGCCTATACCGTTTTTCGGCATGCCTTTATACAAGTCCAGTATCGAAGAATAGTAAGCCCACTCTTTCAGGCGCTTATCACCTGCATCCTGCACCACAGCTTCTTTATATTCACTTTCTGCCTCGCGGAAGTCTCCGCATACCATACGGAAGGTTGCATAGTTATTATGCGGGAACATACCACCCTCGCGCATCAGATTGTAGTAGTAAGATGCAGAGTCGATGTTCATCATATAGCTATACAGTATCGACTTGTAGTGATATACCGCCATACGGTCGTACACTTCGTAACCCGGCTGAAAAATATTTGCATTCTGCCTTTTATTGATAGCTATGCGTCTTAACCCCGAATCAAGATACTTATTGGCCAGGGCTTCATTGGCATCTATCGAGTTTTTCAGGAAGGAGTATTTATCATGCGTATAATACCGGTTGCGGTGCACCGTCCATGCCAGGTAGTCATATACATCCAGCATATAGTCGCGCTGAAAATTCCATTTCGCTACCCTGCGCAGCAAAGCATAAGCCTTTTCAGGCTCTTCCATATTGTTGTAGCAGGTAAGCAGGTAGTAGGCAATCGTCGTATAATCGTACTGGAATACGTATGCAGTAAAATACGTGGCCAGGTCGGCACTACGTACGGAAAGCTGTTTACGGTAATCACGCTCTATACTGTTCAGCGCATGCTCCAGCGGCACAGAGGCGTTTTTATACCCCAGGTAATCGGCAGCATGGTTATACTTATATACCCCTTCGTACATCCAGCCAACATAATAGCTGCTGTCTATCCTTTTAAACTCCCGCGAACGGGGCAGGGCATCATCGCTGTTGATATTGGTGCCGGTACGTTTGGCATCTACTTCATACCGCAACGCCGGGTTGCGCGGGTGTTGCATGAATACCTGTGCAAACAGGTTCGTACCCATGCAGCATACACAGGCTATTAAAAGGAAAATATATTTTAACCGGCTAAATCTGCTCATTTATCTTTCACGCTCCTTATGCATATAGTTTCAGTCTTGCCAGCCTTTCCGCCTCTTTGTTCACAATGCTGTCCAGTGCTTTCAGCCTGCCATCTTTATTACGGTATATCAGCCTGTGGTCCAGCACAGCGCGGGCTATATCTTTTACATCGTCTTCTATGACAAAACTGCGGCCTTTTACCAGTGCATAGGCACGCAGGCATTTCAGGTAAGATATACCGCTACGTGTAGATGCCCCCAATGTAATATCCTCATGCGCACGTGTACCGCGTACAATGTTGCTCACCCCTTTTACTATTTCTTCATGCACAAACACATTGGCTGCCTCTTGCTGCAGCGATAGTATATCCTGCAGGCTCATCGTTTGCTGCAGGTGCACCAGGTTATCGGCTATGCCTACATAGTTGCGGTATATATCCAGCTCCGTCTCCTCATCCACATACCCAAAGTACAGCTTCATAAAAAACCTGTCGAGCTGTGCGGCGGGCAGCGGGTACGTACCCTCCATTTCTATCGGGTTTTGTGTAGCTATGGTAAAGAACATCTGCTCCAGTTTCAACGTAGTATCGCCTACTGTTACCTGGTGTTCCGCCATAGCTTCCAGAAGGGCACTTTGCACTTTGGGCGAAGCACGGTTTATTTCATCGGCCAGCAGTACATTACAAAACAGCGGGCCTTTTTTAAACACAAACTCTTTGTTGCGGTCGTCAAATATATGCGTGCCTATCAGGTCCATAGGCAGCAGGTCGGGGGTAAACTGTATACGTTTGAATATCACATGTTCCCCGCTTTGCCCGCCGGTAATGCATTGCGCCAGCGTACGCGCCAGTACGGTTTTACCCGTACCGGGATTATCTTCCATCAGCACATGCCCCCCTGCCAGCAGGCAGGTGATTACCAGTTCTATCTTGTCGCGCTTGCCGCGTATTACTTTTTCTATCTGTGTTATCAGGTGCTGTATCGAATCTGTAGCAGATGTAATTGATGGCTCTGAAATAGGCTCCATAATCGTTTATACTATGCTTTCTACAAGTTTACTGAATAAAAAAACACGGTAACTGCTTACCGTGTATAATATTTTGTGAAATAAGGCCCAACATCCCTTTTTACATTTACATTTTACCTTACTTCGGCTCCAGCCTGATTACCGGCACTATCATTTCCTCCAGCGATATGCCTCCGTGCTGGAAGGTATTGCGGTAATAGTTGACGTAATGATTATAATTGTTCGGGTAACATAGAAATACATCCTCCTTGGCAAATATGAAGGTAGAGCTCACGTTGGGCCGTGGCAGCCCCGCCTGCCGCGGGTCGCGGAAGGCAAGCACGTCTTTTTCTTCATATTGCAGGTTGCGGCCGTGTTTATAGCGCAGGTTGGCCGTTGTCTGCCGGTCTCCTATGCATTTACTGGGCGTTTTTACCCGTACGGTGCCGTGGTCGGTCGTTACCATTACCTGTATATCCTTATCGGCTATTTTGCGTAGCGCCCGGAACAGGGGCGAGTGCTCAAACCAGCTCACCGTCAGCGAGCGGTACGATACCTCATCACCTGCCAGTTCTTTCAGCACCTCCATCTCCGTACGCGCATGCGAGAGCATGTCTACGAAATTGTACACAATCACATTGAGGTCATTGTTCAGGTAGTTGTGGATGTTATCTTCAAAATCCTTTCCGTGCTCATTATTGGTGATTTTCAGGTACTGGGTCTTCAGGTGGTCCAACTTCAACTGTTTTAGCTGGTGCCGCAAAAAAGTTTCCTCGTACAGGTTCTTGCCCCCCTCTTCATCATCGTTTTTCCACTCGTTCGGAAATTTCGTTTCTATATCTATCGGCAACATGCCAGCAAACAGTGCATTACGCGCATATTGCGTGGCAGTAGGCAATATGCTGTAAAACATATCTTCTTCCACTGTGCGGTAGCTCTCGCTCATAACCGGCTGCAAAGCCTTCCACTGGTCATACCGCAGGTTATCAATTACAATCAGGAAAGTAGGTTTGCCCTGCTGCAGGTGCGGGGCTATCTTTTGTTTAAACAGGTTGTGCGAAAGCAACGGGCCATCATTTGTCTTTATCCAGTTTGCATAATTCTTCGATACATATTTGAAAAACTCCGTGTTCGCCTCTGCTTTCTGGGTCTGTAATACCTCCATCATTTCGGCACTGTCGCTGCGGCTCATTTCCAGTTCCCAGTACACCAGTTTGCGGTACAGTTCTTTCCACTCTTCGTGGCCGGGGTTTGAGCTCAGCGCCATAAACAGGTTGCGAAAATCCTGCTGGTAGCCCACGGTCGTTTTTTCCGATACCAGCCTTTTGGTGTCCATTATCTTTTTCAGTGACAATAGTACCTGGTTAGGGTTTACCGGTTTTATCAGGTAATCAGTTATCTGTGAGCCTATGGCCTCCTCCATTATGTTTTCCGCCTCGTTTTTCGTTACCATCACAACAGGCAGGCCGGGTTTCATTTCTTTTATTTTGGCCAGTGTTTCCAGCCCCGTAAGGCCGGGCATGCTTTCATCCAGCAATACCACATCCACTACTTTTTCTTTCAGCAATTCCAGTGCGTCGTATCCGTTGGTGAGGGCGGTCACATCGTATCCTTTGTTTTTCAGGAACAGTATCTGCGATTTCAACGACTCTATCTCATCGTCTACCCATAATATGTCCCCTTGTGATGTATTCATATTTTACATTTGTGTTTATTGCTGCTAATTAAAAGAAAAATAGTGGTCTTTACAGGATAACCCCTGCGTTTTAACGCAAGTTTTACATCCCTTTCATTTGCAATAACGTGAATTAGCATGTAGTATTGTACCCGCTATAACATAAAGATAATGCCTTCAGCTAATCCCGGCATCGTTATCAGGCGGGCTACAGCAGCCGATTGCCCGCGCATGATGGAACTTATACAGGAACTGGCCGTATTTGAGCGTGCACCCGGTGAGGTCACCGTCACGTTGGAACATTTTATAGAATCAGGCTTCGGGCCTTCTCCCGTATGGTGGGCCTTTGTGGCCGAGACAGATGGTACGGTGGTGGCTTTTGCACTCTACTACATTCGCTACTCTACCTGGAAAGGCCAACGCATGTACCTTGAAGATATATTGGTTACAGAAAGTATGCGCTGCAAAGGCATCGGCAGTATGCTGATGGACGCACTGGTACAGGAGGCAAAGGAAAAACAACTGAATGGTATTACCTGGCAGGTGCTCGACTGGAACCATAGCGCCATACGTTTTTATGAACGCTACCAGCCTAAATTCGATAATGAATGGCTCAACGTAATGCTCACCTTTTAGCCTATTGCAGCAGCCACTGGTCGCGCAGGTAAGAGGGGCATTTATATGTTTTTAGCTGAAAAGACAGTTGAAACAGCACCATCATGTACTGGTCTTTGGTAGCGCTGTTGCCACGCTGCTTGCCCACCCGGCCCAGGGGCGCGCCTTCCAGTTCTACCGACCTGTCCTGCAATATTGCCGCAGGGTCGGGGTGTACCGGGTTGCTCGGAAAATTTTCTACACCAACATAGGTTTTGCTCACATCGTCTATATAGTCTGTCGTCGTCAGACGGTCGGCTATTTCCATACCGAAGTTCAGGCCCGGGCGCAGCCAGTATTTAAAACCTATCCCTACGGGGAAACAAACACCCAGTTTGTCGTAATGGCGGTCTCCATAGTTTTGCAGGTTCTGCCCTTCCGTGCCCAGCGGTCGTAAAAAGTATTTGCTTCCCTGGTAGGTGGTAAAAGGATTGTAATAAAACCCGCCTATGCCGCCCGTCAGGTACGGGGTAAAACGACTATGCTCCTCACCCGTAAAAAATCGGAAAAAGTTAAACTCAGCCTGGAAGGTCGCTTCCACTATATCGCTCTCAAAGTTCAGGTTGCGTTTGCGGTTGTAATAGTTGCTGCTCAGTTTATCGTCATAGCCTACACGGGTAGCTGCAGCCCCTATACGCATGGCAATGAAAGGATTAAGATGTATGCGCATGAACGCGCCTACAGCAGGGCGGATAAACTTAAACCCGTAATTATCGTTCAGGTCGCCGAAGTACTGTGATGCCCCTGCCGATACGCCGTATTCCTTGTTTTCGTAAAAAGTTTGCCCGCAGGCGCGCTGCACGCATGCGGTTGTCAATAGCACCAATAATAATGTTGTCAGCTTTTGCATAGTACGGGTGGTATAACTACAAATGTAGTTTTTTTATTGTGGTAACCAACCGCTTAGTTTCTCCTGTCTATGCCCCAATACAGTTTCTGGCGGATGGTTTTCAAAAAGTTGTGTTCGTCGGGGCGCACCAGCGATATGGTAAAGTTTTCCTTCTTCACAGCCAGCTGCACTTCGCTGGTAATGGTTTCGGTACGTGAGTCAAGTGTACATAAAAACTGGGCTGCACGGCCTTCTACTTCAAATGAAATAACGTTATCGTCCGGCACTACTATCGAGCGCGTATTCAGGTTGTGCGGGGCTACGGGAGTAATCACAAAACTGGAGGTTTGCGGAAAAACCACCGGCCCACCGCAACTGAGCGAATACCCTGTTGAGCCCGTAGGCGTAGCCACGATGAGGCCATCGGCCCAGTAGGTATTCAGAAATTCCCCGTTCAGAAAGGTATGTATTTTAATCATCGACGAAGAATCCTTACGGTTGATGGTAAACTCGTTCAGTGCGTAAGGCGTCCCGTCAAACAGCGGCAGGCTCGAATCAAGATGCAGCAGGGTACGTTTTTCAATAGTATAGGAGCCCCTTGCCAGCGACATGATGGCCTCTTCCAGTTCCTCTTCCGGTATAGCCGCCAGGAAGCCGAGGCGCCCCAGGTTAATGCCGATCAGCGGTATATTGGTATCGCCTACAAAAGTAACCGTATCCAGCAGGGTACCGTCGCCACCCAGGCTAAACAGCATATCGGTATGCGCGGGCAGGTCGAGCCGCCCGGTAAATACACGCGGCTGGTTGCTGAATGTGTAATGCGGCTCAATTCTCTCATAAAATGCACGGTACACCACAAGCGACAGGTTATGGTCTTCCAGCATTTTCAGTATCCGCTGCAAGACGGGTATATCCTGTTCATCGAATGTGCGGTTGTATAATGCTACCAGCATAGTATTGAATATATTATGCGCAAATGAGGCTTATTCGCTGTTGATGTGCAAAAATAACCCTTTTTCGCCCAAGTGGTTCCAGGTATATTCTACCCGTATTTTAAAATCGTAAGCAGAAACAAGGTCGAAGCCCATACCTGCCGAGTATAACAGCCTGTCATTCAGAAAACTGTTGCCCGGATATTTATTGGTTACATAACCTGCATCTACAAATACTTTAGGATATATGCGCAGGGGTATGGCCGAAAGATAGGGTATGGGTATGTTGCGGATGGTTACATTCAGGGCTTCAAATTTCAGGTTGTTGCGTATCAGCCCGTATTGCGAACCATCGATTACATAGTACTCATAGCCCCGTATATACTCACTTTCAGAGCCTAATGCCGAGCGTAATATATACGGCTGGTTGGTAGGCACGGAGAGCCTGCCCCGCAGTATATTGCTGGTGTACCATTTACCCCCAAGATGCCTGAAATAGCCCACCTCCGCCGCATCATAGGCCTGGAAGCTGAAGCCCTTAAGGCCGAAGCGCGTAGTCACGTTATTCACCACCTTGAGGCCGGAACGCGGATAATTCCAGTTGTCTACCCGGTTCAGTTCCCAGCGGTACATCAACTGCACCATTTTCATTTCTTTCAGGCCGTACTTGAAATAGTCGGGATTTAACTGCGCAATCGTATCATCTATTAAAATGTCTTTGTAACGCAGCTCCAGCAGGTGTTTGCTCTCGTAAGCCGGGCGGTAGGTATATACCACCGCGCCTTCAAACTGGCGGATAATATACTCGCGCGGTGTGCGCACAAACTTCAGCTTGTTGCTATCTGTGATGTAGTAGGTCTCTTCATTGTTCGATACGGAAACCGATATACCCAAACCGTGTTTCTGCTTTTTATCGACGTAGGGCTTAAAGTATTCCAGCGCAAACTTTTGGGTGTACCCTATCTGTGCCGTGGCGCTCAGGTTTTCCATATTGCCCCTGAAGTTGCGGTGCTTTACCGTGAGCCGGCCATTGATACGGCGTATATCATGATTATGCTCTTTCCACCACACGTTAAAGTTCCTGTCTGCAAGCTGGAAAGACACTTCAGGCATGATGTACCATTGCTCTTTCACCTTCACAATGAGGTCTATCGTGTAGTCATTCACTTTCAGCACCGATATGGAAGTTTCCGTAAACAGGGACATATTGTACAACCGTTTCTGGTTGATATCGATAATAGTTTCCAGCGAGTCGGACAATATGTTATCATCTTCGCGCACACTCATTTCGCGGGTGATGATCTTGTAACGGGTTTGCTTGTTGCCGATAGGCAGTATATAGCGGATGGTCACCCGCTCAGCCAGTTTTTCCCTTTCTTTAATAGACTGCACAGTGTCGGCTTTTGAACCCGCCTTTGCCTGCGGCATCCAAAAAACAACCCCTGCGATTAAAGTAAATATGATAGAAAAAACTAACTTGTACATTTTAAACGAGCGCGCAATATAAGACCAATAGCGCAGAAATACTTAATAATATGTTATCTATACAGCCATTATTTAAACCTAAAAAACTACCCCTTCATCCTGCTTATTTACTTGCCCGTAGTTTTTAGTCCTGTAACAGCCTACTTTTCATTATATTGCTTACTCTATTGTATTATTGGGCATCCAATATAATATTAATATAACTAATTTTATAATGTTACGTAGGTTCATATATATATTCTTAGGAATAAGCCTGGCCCTCACTGCGTGCAAACACGATGCGCCTGTGCCACCTGCCAGTGACGGCAATTATCCTGCCGAGGTGGCCAACATCATTATGAACAAATGTGTAACCTGTCATAATGAGGCGAATTACAAAGCATCGGGCGGCCTGCGCCTCGATACCTGGGCCCACCTTTTTGAAGGCGGCAACAACGGCTCGGCCATTGTACCTTACAGCGCCGAATTCAGCCCCCTGCTGTACTTTATCAATACAGACCCTTCTTTAGGCACGGTTTCAGAACCCCGCATGCCCGAAGGACAGGATGCACAACCGCTGAGCAAGGACGAATACACGACCATTGCCAACTGGGTAAAGAACGGCGCCCCGGATAAGGCCGGAAATATTCCTTTCTCTACAGACGGCGCTACCCGCCAGAAGGTGTATATGACCCTGCAGGGCTGCGACCTGATAGGCGTGGCCGATGCGCAGACCAATGTGATTATGCGCTACATCAGTGTGGGTAAAGAAGGAATTTCCGATGTGCCCCATGCTGTGCGTTTCACCGAAGACGGTAAATATGCTTATGTCAGCCTGTACTCAGGCAATGCCATACAAAAAATAGATGCGTCTACCGACCAGGTGGTAGCTACAGAAGATTTTTCAAAAGCCCCCGGACAATGGAATGTTGTATTGCCCTCTAAAGACGGCAGCAAATTCGTTGCCTCAGAATATATTAACGGCCGGATTGCCTTTGTTGATTATGAGAATACGGCCAATAACAGGATTATCCCCGGCCTTACCGGCGCACACGGCTTAGCCGCCAATCCTACGTTTGATACGTTTTACGTAACGGCGCAAACAGGAAATATGATTTACAAAGCCAGTAAATCAAAACTGATTGGCCCTGTATCGCTGGATAATAATGCACCCAACAACCAACTGTCTTCAAAAGACCCGCACGAGATACTGATGTCTCCCGACTACTCCCGGTATTTTGTGACCTGCCAGAAGTCGAATGAAGTAGTAGTAATGGACCGCGCAACCGATAAGCCGATAACCAGCATACCCGTAGGTACTTTCCCGCAGGAGTTTGCCATATCCAAAACAAAACCTTACCTCTTTGTAAGCTGTATGGAAGATGACCTGCACAAAGTAGGTTCTGTTACCTACAAAGGTTCCGTGTACGTTATCAACTACAACACTTATACTGTAGTAAAGAAAATAACCGGCAACTTCTCTGCCGTTCACGGTATTACGGTGGATGATAAAAACAACCGCGTGTATATAGCCAGCCGCAACCCCGAAGGGGCAGACGGCCCGACGCCGCACCATACCAGCACCTGCGGCGGAAGGAACGGTTATTACAACGTATTCGACCTGAACACACTGGAGCCGGCCAACTCAAAACGCTACGAAGTAACCCCCGACCCGTACTCGCTCGATATACGGTTCAAATAATATATCGGCTGTAACCGTTATTTTTGGGCATGCTTACCGTATCGCTGCACGGCATCCGTATACATGCGCCGCATGGCCTTTACCCGCAGGAAAACATCCTGGGCAATGTCTTTGAAGTAGATGCCGACCTGTTTATACCCGTAGCAGAAGGCGAAGAATGGCCTTTTGCCGATTATACCATCATACATAATACGGTTGCGGAGATATTCAACCAGCCGGGCCACTTGCTCGAAACGTTTGTGAAGCATATACACGCTGCCCTTAAAGAGCAATTTCCTATGGCTGCAAAAGTGCGCGTAGCCGTGCGCAAGCTAAACCCGCCCATGCCCGGTGAAACTGCCTGCTCGCAGGTATGCTACGAGGCATAAGAATTTTATTAAATTGAGCTATCATTTTGCTCAGGCAGTCCATCATATTACTGTTCATTACCACACTCATATTGCTATCGTGCAAGCATGAACTGCCTGTGCACCCTGCACCGCCAGATAATTATCCCGAAGCGGTACGAAAAATCATCATCGGCAAATGTGCCATATCCGGCTGCCATAATGCTGCCAGCTATACCGCCGCGGGCGGCCTGCTGCTCGATAGCTGGGAACACCTCTTCGATGGCGGCAGCAACGGGGCGGTAGTCATACCCTATAACACGGCCAACAGCTCCCTGCTGTATTTCATCAATACCGATGAAGACCTGGGCACGGTGGCCGAGCCTGCCATGCCGCAAAACGGTACGCCCCTTACCCGCGAAGAATACATTACCATGCGCGACTGGGTAGCCTCCGGCGCACCCGATGCAAACGGCAACATCCCCTTCGCCTCCAACCCCGAAACCCGGCAAAAGATATATGCCACCCAGCAGGGCTGCGACCTCGTTACTGTTATAGATGCAGAAAAAAGCGTGGTCATGCGTTATATACAGGGAGGTACCGACTTCACCACCGAAACACCCGATTATATAAAAGTATCACCCGACGGCAGGTATGCTTACATCTGCTACTGGAATGCACCCCTGCTGCAAAAGATAGATACCCGTACCGATACCATCGTTGCCACACTCAACGTAGGCGGCGCCTACCGCAAAACATTGTACATCTCCCCCGATGGCAATCACCTCATGCTCACCAACTGGCTGGCGCAGGATATTATGCTCGTCAACACCACTACCATGCAGGTAGAAAAAACCTACCCGGCAGTCAATTTTGACAACCCCGAAAGCATTGCCGCCAATGCAGCCTTCAATACCTTTTACATCAGCGCACGCTTCGGCAATACCATTTACAAACTATCTGAAAACGGAAGTGTACAGAAAATAAGTCTCGACGGGCAACCTGCTACTACCACCAACACCGCTACCACCCCCGACCCTTACCGCATACTCATGTCGAAAGACTATAGCAAATACTTCGTGACCTGTGAAAACACGGGGGAACTCCGCGTGATGAGTACCGCCACCGACCAGTTGATAAAAACCATCCCCATTGGCAAAAAACCGCAGGAAATGGCCATGTCTGCCACACAGCCTTACCTCTTCATCACCTGCAATGATACCCTTTCCTCTTTCTTCGTAGGTTCGGTATACGTAGTCAACTACAATACCCTTGAAGTAGTAAAACGCATAGAAGGCCCTTTCTTTCAGCCCTATGGTGTAGCCGTTGACGACCAATACAAAAAAGTCTATGTCTTCAACCGCAACGACGACCGCAACGGCCCACGCCCGCACCACTCATCCCCCTGCAACGGGCGAAACGGCTATTACCTCCTCTTTGACCTCAATACCCTTGAAGCCGCCAACGGCAGACGCTACGAAATCTCCGTAGACCCGTATGCCGCCGATACCCGCTTTAAATAAAAAAGCGGCTGCATCGCTGCAACCGCTTTCCGTATGTTCGTTTGGTCTGTTTAGTTCGCATTCAGCAGGTTCTCTATCGCCGTATCATACGCCTCTTTCCAGTCTTTGATATTGCCCCAGTCTGTGCCATCGATAAAGATATGCCCGCCTGCTTTCACCGTTCCCAGTTTGCTGTAAGCCTTACCCTCCATAGCCGCCTCGAAAGCCGCCTGCTGGGCAGGGCTTACCGTCACCACCACGCGGCTCTGCGCCTCGCCAAACAGGTAGGCATCCTTACGAATGTTGCTATCCGTATCCAGCGTAAAGCCCATATTGTTCTGCATCGCACTTTCTATCAGTGCCACAAACAAGCCACCCTCAGCCGTATCGTGTGCCGAAAGGATTTGTTTATTGCGTATCAGCTTCAGCACCGTATCCTGTACACCCGCTTCTTCCTCCAGGTCGAAGTGGGGAGCAGGGCTCATGCTCACACCGCACAGTTTGTGCAGGTACTCGCTGCAATTGATATCATTGCGGTGCTCGCCTATCATATAAATGATGTCGCCATCATTCCTGAAATACATGGTCATTTTCTGGTCCATCGTATCCAGCACACCCACCATACCGATGGTTGGCGTAGGATACACAGGCCCGTCCTCGCTCTGGTTGTAGAAGCTCACATTACCACCCGTTACCGGCGTGCCAAACTTCAGGCAGGCATCGCCCATACCCTTTATGGCATGTACAAACTGGTAATACACCTCGGGGTTATACGGGTTACCAAAGTTCAGGCAGTTGGTAATAGCCACCGGCTCGCCACCGCTGCACACAATGTTGCGTGCCGCCTCGCTCACCGCTATCATACCGCCCTTATACGGGTCGGCAAACACATAGCGGCTGTTACAGTCCGTAGTGCTGGCAATACCCTTTTCCGTACCGTGCACACGCACCACCGGCGCATCGCTCGGCTCATTCGTTTGCGTAGTGCCCGTGCCCACCATGCTGTCATACTGGTCGTACACCCAGCGCTTCGAGGCAATCGTTGGCAGCTTCACCAATTCATAAGCCACCTCCATCAGGTCGCCCGGCACAGGTACACTGTCGGGGTTGAATTTTTTCAGTTCCGCAAAATATTTCGGCTCGCTGTACTCACGCTCGTAAACCGGCGCGCCACCGCCCAGCACCAGGCTCTCGGCAGGCACTTCCGCCACCAGTTCACCGTTCATATAATACTTCAGGTTCTTATCCTCCGTCACCTCGCCTATCTGCGCACAGTGTATATCCCATTTATCGAAAATATCCTGTATCTCCTGTTCGCGGCCCTTCTTCACCACCACCAGCATGCGCTCCTGGCTTTCGCTCAGCAGCATCTCCCATGCCTTCATATTCTCCTGGCGCGTAGGCACCTTATCCAGGTGAATGATCATACCATGCTCACCCTTCGCGCTCATTTCGCTCGTGCTGCACGTGATACCCGCAGCACCCATATCCTGCATACCGATGATAGCGCCTGTAGGTATCATTTCCAGGCAAGCCTCCAGCAGCTTTTTCTCCTCGAAGGGGTCGCCCACCTGCACCGCCGGCAGCGATTCCGCGCTGTTTTCGCTGATGTCTGCACTCGCAAACGAAGCACCGCCAATACCATCCTTACCAGTTGATGCGCCCACAATAAACACCGGATTGCCCGCGCCGTGGCTGGTGGCCGATACCGTTTGCCCCGCACGCACCACACCCACACTCATCGCATTGACCAGCGGGTTGGTCTGGTAGCAGCTCTCAAAATATATTTCGCCCCCTATCGTAGGCACCCCGAAGCAGTTGCCGTAGTGCGATATACCCTTTACCACACCCTTCAGCAGCCATTTCGTCTTCGGGTTGTCCAGCCTGCCAAAGCGCAGCGAGTTCAGCGAAGCAATAGGCCGCGCACCCATCGTAAAAATATCGCGGTGGATACCCCCCACACCCGTAGCCGCACCCTGGAAAGGCTCAATAGCACTGGGGTGGTTATGGCTCTCAATCTTGAACACGCAGCCCCAGCCATCGCCGATGTCCACAAGGCCCGCATTCTCCTCACCCGCCTTTACCAGCAGGCGCTCCCCATCACGGGGCAGGGTTTTCAGCCATTTGATACTATTCTTATAGCTACAGTGCTCGCTCCACATTACCGAATACATCGCCGTTTCGGTAAAATTGGGCACGCGCCCCAGCACTTCCGTTATCTTATTGAATTCTTCTTCGCGAAGGCCCAGTTTAATAGCCTGGTCGAGTGTTGCCTGCATGATATGCTAAAATATATTTATGTAAAGGCTCGAAATGAGACTGCAAAGCTAAGTAAAAAGGTAAAATGTAAAAGGCAAATGCAAAATGTAAAAGGTAAAATGCAAAATACCGCAACATAATAATGAGGAAGACCTTATTTCCCCTTCGGAAGGCCTGTCCCGAAGAATTTCGGGAGAAGAGAGTATTTCCCCCTTCGGAGGCCTGTCCCGAAGAATTTCGGGAGGGTAAGCGCAAGCCCTGTGCGCCAGCGGGGGATGTCCACTCGCTAAGGAAACTAATGACTAACCCCCATAAGCCTGTCCCGAAGAATTCTAAAGGAAAAAACTCCCCCCTTCGAAGGCCTGTCCCGAAGAATTTCGGGAGGGACGTGCCGAGGCCCTGTGCGTCAGCAGAGGGGTTGTTCTCATTCCCCCTTACGAAGGGGGACGTGCCGTGGCCTTGTGCGTAAGCGGGGGGATGTCCACTCGCGAAAGAGACTAACGACTATTGACTCGCCTTCCCCTTCCTCCCCCTCATCAATAACAGCAGGAAAAACAGCGCCAGCGCGCCCCCGAGCAACTTATTATCCCTTGTGCCCACAAACACCAGCATATAGATGATGGCCACTGACACAACGCCCGTGGCTATATTCAGGATAGTATTTTTATTCATAGGTGTAAGATAGAGAAATGTTTAATTTTTTTGTAGTCGGCTGATGGTGGTGTTATGAGGTTTCCGTTGCGCCAACCCTCAGCGGTGGGATGGCTAAATAATTCATAGAGTATAGTAGCTGTTAGTATACTATCTTGCAATTATATTTTTCATGTTGTAAAAAATCAGCTGTGTTATTTACCGACCATCTACATGGAACAATTGACTTTACAAGCACACAATATGCAGACTTAATCTATGACTTATTGGGATGTCCTGAAGTTCAGAGGTTACGCCATATGCGGTTAATGAACTTTGATGTACCTTATATTCAGGATTTAGCATCTACAAAGCGCTTCCCACATTCTATTGGGACATGTTTTTTAGCATACAAAACCACGGAAAAATCATCTCTACCTATTGCCGATAGAAAAAAAATAATCGCGGCTGCTCTTATCCATGACATTGGCATTTTACCTTTTGGCCACCTATTAGAGTCAATAATAAAAAGTCAAACACAAGATTTTTCACATGAAAATCTTGTATTATCAATTCTGAAAGGCACATATCATCCTACAAATGTATACCATCAAATAATTGGAGCAGAGACATTAAAATTGCATAAAGTGCTAAGAAAACATCATCTTAATCCTGATGAAATTTTCTCATTAATATGTCCGAGCGCAGGTAATAGTTCTGCTATATCAGCAGATGTCGATTTGGATAATTTAGATAATATACATCGGATGGCTACCCTTCTAGGCTTTGATCAAGCAAAAGATAATTTAAAAAAAATATCAGAAGATATCTCTATTAGCAAAGAATTAAAACTTGTCTTCACCAAAAACAGCAAAACTTATGTGGAAGAATGGTTAAAAATGAGACAGAGCATTTACACCATGATAATTGGACACCCCTCATGTGTATCGTACAATGCATTTTTAAGTCAACTATTAACACAAGCTGTGGATTCAAAAATTGTTACAAAAGATGAGTGGTTTATTACAGACCAAGAATTCGAGAATAGATTAATGGCGCATAGCGAAACGGACAAATTAGCACGTTACTTATTTGTGAGGCCTCATTTTGAACTAATTGATTATGTATGGGCCGTTTCAAATGATAAACCAAACATTAAGCTACAAGAAGTACAACGACTTATACAAGAAAGAAAAGTTGGAATTAACAAAAATACTTTGTACTTTTTTTGGTCGGAAAACAAACTCATATCAAGAGAAATTATAATCAATACACGCAATGGCACCGAGAAGTTGGGTATTAATTCACATAGTATTTTAATTAGCCTGATTTCAAAACATGGTCTTGGCAGCAAAAGAAATAAAGACATTGAATTAGAAAAACAAACTTGGAGGAAAAGTATTTTGGACTATTTAAAGGAAATTCTTCCTACATGGAATTACGACGTGAAATTTCCTCAGGACTTCAACCCTCACATTTTTAATACTGAAATCACCAATGGGCAACTCGATCTCTTTAATTAATAATCTCCAAAAAATTGATTGGGACTTTGCTAATTTCAGTAACGAAGGGTTAAATGCTTTTCATTGGTATCCCGCGACCTTTATTAGTGCAATTCCTGGATCTTTAATACCAATTCTATCAGAAAAAGGCGATACCGTGTTAGATACGTTTTGTGGCACTGGTGTAACGGGTTACGAGTCTATTAGATTGGGAAGAAAATTCATTGGCGTAGATAATAATCCTATCGCCATATTAATATCAAAAGCAAAGTTAACTTTTCCTGAAACAACTACATTAAAGGAAATCTTCACTGACTTTTTTGCTGATCCTTTTTTAGTTGGCAATAATAATCTTCATCATCCAAATCAGGAAGTGTTGAGGAAATGGTATCATAGTAAAACATACAATGAGTTACTTCATCTGTTGTATGTTATTAGAGACATTAAAAATCCCAACTTAAGGATTCCTGCCCAAGCATTATTCTCAAGTATTTTAAAAAAGACATCTTCTCAAAGCAGACATTGGGGGTGGGTCTGCGACAATGTTGTACCCAAATCCGATGAAATAGTATATAAAAGTGCCGCAGATATTTTTAGTAAGACATTAAACTCCTATTGTGATGCAGTAGAAGAAACGTTAAACGACATTCGTACCAGAAATGTCGCAAATAATCGGACTAATATTAGACAGACATGGGATATCGAATGTAGCGATACTATTGAAAGGTTGCAACGCCTAGAGAATAGCTCTATTGATCTAATTCATACATCGCCTCCGTACTATGGAGTAGCAGATTATGTAAAAGCACAACGCCTTTCTTTTCTTTGGTTTGCAGAATCAATTATGCCTGTTCAAGGCTTCTCATTTAGTGATTTTGAACAACTCCGTGGGAAAGAAACTGGCGCTAGATCTAAAAGGCATGGCAAAGATAGCTTCAATAACTTCATGCTTTACATGAAGCGGTATGTTGATGAATGTCATCGTGTTTTAAAACATGGAAGCTATTATGTTTTAATAGTTGGCGATTCAAAAACTAGAACTGAAACAATTAGTCCTTTAGAAGAATATATATTAAAATCCGGTTTTGAAAAGTCTTTTGATTTCCAACGCCAAATCAAAGAATCAAGAAGACGGTTAATGGCAAAAGTTAGCAATGAACAAATAAAAATTTATAGAAAAATGTAGAAAATGATACCCTCACCAGACGTTCTAGACAAACTTGTTTATGCAGATAATGACATTTGGTATACAAAAGATCAAAGTTTACTCCCAGAAGAAGTCACACTAAACGAGCACGTATTTCTCAGATTTTGTGATTTTATTCTTATACCTGATATAACAGAAAATCTGTCTCAAATACAGGTAGAAACAGTTAATAACATTAGAGCAATATATTTTGAAACACATCCTCAATTTCATATAAATGAATCTGTTAGACAAATATTTCTTGAAGTTATACTGAATAGCAAGGTAGCTATTGCTTTGGAATTTGGCCCAGGTAAAAACCCTTTAATTACGTCAGTTATATCTTCAATAACCCAATTGTTCTTTGCAGATTTTAACCAGGATGTCGTAACCTCTCTCTCTGAAAAAGGTTTGACAATTGAATTGTTTGGGTATGATAGTGTCTTAACTCTTGTAGATAATTCAATAGATATAGTATTTTCTATCTTTGTATTTCAATTTAATATATCTGACAACCAAATAAATGAAATATATAGAGTATTGAAAAAAGATGGAATATTTCTATTTAATATCTACAATAGAAATGCCTCCTCAAGAAAAAAACTATTAGATAAATTAACAGCTGCAGGCTTCCATTATAAAATTATACCGGATAGGAAAAAATTATGTAAAGAGCATCAATACTGGCTTTTGTATAAGGAGATAGAAGACGAGAGAATTGAAGCATTAGAATTCATCCTTAACACCTAAAGATATAATTTGGAAATTATATACAAATTGCTTGAGTCTGATGACGAACGCTTAGAGAAGCGGGGATTACAACAGTTATGCGAACTACTAGAAAAGAAAATTTTCTTTGATCAGCTTAGTAAACAGCGGCTATTGGCTGCTATTTCAAAACTTCAAAGATCCGAATATGTTTTAGTACGAAGGTGGTTATATAAGGCAATTGGGCTTCTAAAGGAAAGAATGTTTGTGGGATACTTGATCGGACAAATAAAGTTGGAAAATGATGAGGAGAATAAAACTTGGATAGTAGCCGCACTGTTTAACATTACTACAAAAGAAGAGGCAATTAAAAAAATTTATAGTGCAAATTTGACAGACAAGCCAAGTATGTTATCCGCCGCTTATTTTGAACCTTCACTACTACCTAATGAGTCAATTCAAATAAAAAAAATATTAGATTCCAATGATCCCTTGTCTTTAAAATGGCTCGGTTTACTATACGGAAATTCTTTTGCAGAATTTATTGTTCCAAAAAGCAAAATGGTTGATTATATAAGTCAGCTAAATCTTCATGATGATATAAATGTTGTAGAGTACTCTATTTGGGCTCTTCACAAAAGCCCCAATAGTTTTGCTGATTGCCTAATAAATCCACAAGATATACCTGGAAAACCAGCTAATATCCGACGCTGGTTGTATCGGTTAATTACAAAAGATTTAGACACAGTTTTCGGATATTTCGACTTAATTAGTTCAGCGATTAATCAAGAAAGAGATATTGCAGCTCGTGAAGGACTTGCTATGGGACTTTCTAGGTTCGCTGATACCCCACAATTGAATAAGCTTCTGGTAGAATGGTTTCAGAAAGAGCGGAATAGTATTGTGCGTATGCAATTGCTCCAAGCATTTGCTCATCATGGGAAAAAAATAAAAGAATATCAAAGTATTTTAAGAAATGAATATCATGAACCATTTGATGACATATCGAGGGCTGTAGCATTCGATGCAATAGCATCGATACTTCCACATGAAATTAAACAACCCGAAATAAATTTTGAAATGAATCATTCTAAAATCATTCTACTTGTTGTTGCTACATTGACAGAGCTGAAGGTAATTCTTTCATTGTTTGACAAAAAGGATGCAAAATCCAAATCTGATTTTACTTATTGGGAGCTTGGTTCAAAGAAAAATTACACACTTTTATTAGTAAAGACTGGAATGGGTTCAAGTGCGGCAGATGGTTCAACACTGACAATTTCTGATGCTATAGAGCATTTATCACCTAACTATATCATAATGGTTGGAATTGCCTTTGGGTTGAAACCTGATAAACAGAAACTTGAAGAGGTTATAGTATCAAAACAATTGCAAGGATATGAATTGGCAAGGCTTTCAGAAAATTGCGTAATACCAAGAGGTGATAAAATAAGTGTTGCACCTGGACTAATATCAAAATTTGAGAACGCTTCTGTTATTTGGGAACAAAAAGTACATTTTGGCTTAATAGTATCAGGTGAAAAATTAATTGACAATAAATCGGAGATTGAAAAGCTCAAACAATCTTTCCCTGAAGCAATTGGTGGAGAAATGGAAGGGGCTGGTATGTTAGCCGCTGCGCATCGAAAAAAAACTGATTGGGTACTAATTAAAGGAATCTGTGATTGGGGATATGACAAAGATGACAAGCATCAAGTAGCTGCTATGGAAAATGCTGCTTCCTTTCTAATGTTCGTATTAGAAAAAATTGACTTTTAATGTCGAAAATTGCGATATTCATCATTGGCCCTCCAGGCTCCGGAAAGTCAACTATCGCTCAGTATTTGGCTGATAAATTAGATTTCAAAAGAATAAGTGGTGGTGATATTTTAAGAAAAATTTCTTCGGATGCGTCTCACCCAAAATCTAAAATGATTTCTGAATTACTGTATCAGGGATTCGGCATAGATGATGACGTAATAATTGAAGCGTATTCTAATCAAATATCGCTCAGTGGTGATAAATTTGTTTTTGATGGGAATACAAATAGTCGCAATCAGGCAGAAAAAATATTCAAATTACTTTCTGATAGCAAAATTTATACCGTGGTTTCTATTCAACTTGTTTGTTCCGAAACAGTCGCGCTCCGAAGAATCAAAGACCGAAATGAAAAAAGAGATTCATTATTAACAGAGGCCTTAGCTAATAGATTTCGTTGGTATAACGAAAAAGTGATAGCCGCAATTTCTGTATTTGAAAGAAAATCAGAATTATTTATAAAAATAGACGCATCTGAATCTTTAGATAAAGTTATATCTACAATATTGACCAATGTTATTTTGAAAGTATATTTATAGTATCCCATTATAGCAATCATAGGCTCAGCATAGTCCCCGCTCGGCGTAATCTCCCCGACTACGTCGCCAACGGCAGTAAATCTCCTGATTTACGAACCCAACTGGTCTAAGTGTTCCACTCAAACCTAAAATAATATAGTGTCCACTTTCAAAAAAGGCTATGTAGTAGCCAGTACTGAAGCAAATATTTTACCTGTAAAAAGAGCACCATCATAACTACAAGAAAACCTGTACGATATAGGTTGTTTACATAACCGCGGAAATCATTGTTTTACAAATGATTGGGTATGAAGTATTCGGGCAGCATTGAAGAATTGAATAAAATAGTTTCCCGGCGCTAACCCGGAAATATCGATTGAGCTTTCAGCGTGCAGTAGTACGCCACGGAGCAGGAGCTTCCCCGCACTGTTTAGTATATGATATGAAACTCCTCTTGGCTGGTATCCTAAATGCACAAAGAGCGTATTGATAGCAGGGTTGGGCACAAACTGCAACTCCTTTTGCGGGGATACAGGCACATGTGCCGTTATATCGCTGTGATACCTTACCAATGCCAGTCTTATATCAAATGAGGCGCCTAACTTCGCATAGCCTGCGGCTATTATCTTACCATTACTTTGCAGCGCTACAGCATTGGCCCAGTTATCAGTACCGGCATTATCTGTTATCTCCGGCCCAAGTATGGCCCCTTGTATACCAAACTTTGTGTCTAATGTGCCGCTGGCAGTAAACCTTGCCAATGAAAAAAGACTCTGTGCAGTCCCTGTAGTTGGCCAGGTGCGCCCTGCCAGTATAATCCTGCCATCAGGTTGTACAGTCATGCCGTAGGCTATATCATCGCTGCCATTCTCAATATCTGCGACGCTGTAACCATAGGTGCCAAAGCTGCTGTCCGGGGTGCCATCCGCCCTATACTTTACTAACACAAAATCATTATCATTTTGCGTTTCTACCAGGCCGGCAACTAATATACTTCCATCGGCCAGCAGGGCTGCGGTTTTTATGCTTTCCCGTGTATGAAAAAGGTCTGTGGTAACAAAACCGTATATGCCAAAACTTGAATCTACAATCCCGTTTGGTTTATACCTTACCAGCCTGATATCATTTTTAGTAGCGGTACCTCCATTTACATCGCCCGCCAGTACAATTTTGCCATCGGCCTGTAAGAGCAGGCCGTGCGCCTCGCCTCCATACCCCTCCATTTGGGTTACTACTTCACCGGTACCGTTAAAGCTAAGGTCAAGGCTGCCATCATTGTTGAGACGTATTATACTATAATCATCCGAACTTTGGCCTGCCAATATAATTTTGCCATCAGGTTGCAGGACAACGGAGTAGCATATGTCATGATAACCTGTGATGTCAAATGTGGCATTACCAGTACCATTGAAAGATAAATCAGGACTGCCGCCGGGGTTCAACCGTGCTATCGCAAAATCTGTATTTCCAATTCCGGCAAGCGCTTCTCCGGCCACTAAAATTTTCCCATCAGGCTGCACAGCAGTGGCATGAGCCGCATCAAATGAATTAACACTAAAAGATGATAATGCTTTGCCGTTACTACCAAAACTAACATCTGGTTGCCCATCGGGTAACAATTTAGTCATTGAAAAATCAGTGCTTACAACCAACATTTTATCATCCGGCAAGACCCACAGTGCGATACCCGCTGACCGTTCATCAAAAGGGACGGCAATTCCCCCTTTGCCAAAGGTAACATCGACGCTCCCACCCTGGGCATAACAAAAGAATGCACCAAAATAAAATATGACGAATAAAGAAATGAAATACGTTTTCACTATTGAAGGTTTATAGTGTTACCGGGTAAATTTAAAAACTAAATTATGGATTTTTTTAATAAATATTAACTAATCCAAAATGGTATAAGTGTCCACTCAAACCTGAAAGAATACAGCGTTCGCTTTCAAAAACACAACAACATTCCCCTATTTACCCCACATTATCCACAGCACCTGCATACTACCTATCTTTGTACCTAACCTTTATTGCACATGTCGTTAAAAGCCGGAATACTGTACCTGTTGCTTGCCTTGCCTTTTGCTGCCGGGGCGCAAAACTTCTTTAGCACCGACGACGGGGCTAACCCGCAAACCTTTTACGGTGGCTTCGCAGCGGGGTTCAACTTCTCTCAGGTAGACGGCGACTCGTATGCAGGCTTCCATAAAGTAGGCTTTAATGGCAGCGGCATGGTCTATGTCCGCTTCTCCGACCAGGTGGGCCTCAGCTTCGAACTGGGCTATTCGCAAAAAGGCTCGCGCGTGAAGCAGAGCGCTACCGATATGAACGGCATCGGCTACCTCAACGATTATACCCTGAAACTGAACTATGCCGAAGTGCCCCTGATGCTCTACTTCGTGCCCGGCGGCGACAACAAATTCCACGTCAGGCTGGGCGGCTATTATGCACGGCTCATTACCGCCAAAGAAGAGGCCATTGCCAACTACCCCGTCAATATCGACCCCACGCTTTATCCTTTCAAAAAGCAGGATATAGGCTATGCCGCCGAGGTGAACTATATGTTTTACAAAGGCTGGTTCCTCAGCGGGCGTTATACCTATTCCATCACCTCTGTGCGCGATGCGCTGAGCATACCGCCGGGGTATGGCTACGGTGCGCGGGGCCAGTTCAACAATTGTTTTTCGCTGCGGCTGATGCACCTGGTGAAATAGCCGTACAAACAAACGGCAGCCGCCCCACGGCAGGGCATCTGTTTTACGGTAAACTTTAGCTATTTTTACCCGTAATTATTAAAGAAAAACTCATGTCTTACCAACTGCTCAAAGGAAAGAAAGGAATCATATTCGGTGCGCTCGACGAGCGTTCCATAGCCTGGAAAACAGCCCTGCGCTGTGTAGACGAAGGCGCACAAATCGTGCTGACCAATGCCCCCATCGCCCTGCGTATGGGCAAAATCAACGAACTGGCCAAACTGTGCAACGATGCACCCGTTATCCCTGCCGATGCCACCTCTGTAGAAGACATAGAGAACCTGCTGCAAAAAAGCATGGAAACCTTCGGTGGTAAAGTCGACTTTATCCTGCACTCTGTAGGCATGTCGCCCAACGTGCGCAAAAGCATCCCCTATACCAATACCAACTACGACAACTTCCTGAAGACGCTGGATATATCGGCACTGTCGCTGCACAAGGTGTTGCAATCGGCCATGAAGCTGGATGCCATCAATGAATGGGGCTCTGTAGTGGCCCTCAGCTACATTGCCGCACAGCGCACTTTCCCCGGCTACAACGATATGGCCGAGGCCAAGGCCCTCCTCGAAAGCATTGCCCGCAGCTTTGGCTACCACTACGGCTTTGCCAAAAAGGTAAGGGTGAACACCATATCGCAGTCGCCCACTATTACTACCGCAGGCTCCGGCGTTTCCGGATTCGATGCGTTTTACGATTATGCCGATAAGATGTCGCCGCTGGGCAATGCCCCAGCCGATGACTGCGCCAATTTCTGCGCCACCATGTTCAGCGACTATACGCGCATGATTACCATGCAGAACCTCTTCCACGACGGTGGTTTCTCTTACACAGGCGTCAGCCAGTCTATAGTGGAAGTAATGCAGGTAGCTGCTGAGAAGCAAGGCTCATAAAGTCTTATATTCGTAGTATTATACCTTAAATAAACTCATACAAAACAGCAATATTTCTATTCATGGCACGTTTTACAGATTATATGAACCGGAGCAAATGGGCAGGCTTATTGCTGTTTTGCCTTTCACTCAATACCGCGGAGGCACAGGTTGCCGGCGGCCAGCGCTCGATGGAATTCCTGCGCCTGTCAAACGCACCACGTATATCGGCATTGGGCGGCATCAATGTGGCCCACCCCGATAAAGATATCAGCTTCGTGATGCAGAACCCTGCGCTGATGCGCCCTGCATTGCACAACCAGCTTGGCCTCAGCTACAACAGCTTTTATGCAGGCACCAGTATTGCCAACCTGCAGTACGGGTATAATGTGCAGAAGATAAACACCGCTTTCTTCTTCGGCGTGCAGTACCTGAACTATGGTACGCTCACCCATACCGACGATATAGGCAATATATACGGCGATTTCAAAGCTATCGATTATGCGCTTACCGTGGGTGCCTCGCGGCAATATGGCAAAAGCTGGCGCTATGGCGCGGCTATCAAGTACGCGCAATCGACCTACTACGATAAAAGCCAGATAGCAGCGCTGATGGATGTGGGTGTCAACTATTACGACACAGGCAGCCTGTGGCAGGTAGGTATAGTGGCCAAAAACATAGGCTTTGTTGCCAACCGCTTCACGCGCGAAAATTCTGCAGAGCCGCTTCCCTTCGACCTGCAGATAGGTATAGCCAAACAAATGAAGCATATACCCCTGCGCCTGATGGCTACGGTACACCACCTGTACGAGTGGGACATACGCTACGATAACCCCGCCGATAAAGAGGTAAGCTCCCTGTTCAATGCAGACAGTACGCAGAAAGAGCCCTCGCATTTTGCCGATAAGGTATTCCGCCACTTCATATTTGCAGCAGAGCTGACGGTGGCCAAACGCGTTACGGTTAGCGTGGGGTACAACCACCTGCACCGGGGCGAAATGGTGATTGCCGATAAGCCGGGTCTTGCAGGCTTCTCTATGGGCGTGGGCGTCGACCTGAACCGGTTCCATGTCCAGTACGGCCGTTCATACTACCACATAGCCGGCGCTTACAACGAGTTCGGCATCAGTATGGCGCTGAACAAGCTATTCAATGTAGGCAAAATGAGCGACCGCATTCACTGGAATACGTATTACCCCGACTGGGACGGCGAATAACATCAGGAATGGTGTTGCCCTTCTTTATGCTTATGCTTCGGAAAATCGAACAGCAACGAGCTTAACACAGGCAAAACAAAGATAGCTATGCTGATGACGGAGGTGAGCACATCTCCCCATATCATAGGGCTTTCTCCCCTTGGCAAAGGTTTGTTTTGCGCTATCAGGCAGGGGTCCTGCCCTTCCAGGAAATGCGTAAAGGCAGAGCATGGATAATAATGGCTGACCAGCGATAACAGCAGTTTTACGCCCAGCAGGGCTATCACTATATAGGCACAGGTATCGAGAAAAGGGTAGCGCTCCATCAGCTTTACAAAGCCCTGTGCCACAAAGCGCATGGCCAGTATGCCGATAAACACCCCGCCCCATACCAGTATAATGTTGCGTGTGTACGCATTGGCGGCTATTACATTATCTATAGAAAAAGCAAGGTCCATTAGTTCCACCAGTATCACGGTAGCCCAAAACGGCCCGAACGCCCCCAGCGTCTTCCGGTACAGCTTGCTTTTGTGTTTATGCTCCAGCTCTTCGGAAATGCTGGGGTGCAGCTCCGGCTTTTTGCCTTTGAAGAAATGCCGCACGGCAAGGAACAACAGGTAGATGCCCCCTATCGGTTTGAACCACCATATCTCTATCATGATGGAGGCGAACAGCAGGCATATACCCCTGAATACATAGGCGCCCACTATACCGTACTTCAGCGCCTTGCCCCGCTGGTCTTTAGGCAGGTCGAGCACCATGGTAGCCAGTACCGCTGCATTGTCTACCGATAGCAGGCTTTCAATTGCTATCAGGTTCAGTACAATGGTTAGTGATGCTAAAGGCTTATTCGCAATTTGCTGTAAAAGTTCACCGAGGTTCTCCATTATACCAAAGGTAAAAGCAAAATCGTACCAAAAGGCGTTTGTTACCTGGTAAGCTTATAGCACTTTGATGTATGGTCCTTCAGCGTAATGGTGAGCAAGTAATTACCTTCAGGCAATTGCCGGGAAGGCACCAGTATGGAATCGTTTGCCACAGCTTTCCACAGTAGCTTGCCCGATATGTCGGTCAGCTTCAGTACAGACTGCCCCGGCAGGTTGGTTACCTTCCAGCCGTTTACCGAGGGGTTGGGCGCTATTTGAATATGATTGATATCGAAGTCATTGACCGCAGCCACCGGGTCGTTGGTTATGGATGCTGTTTTGTTCAGCACATGGTTATCGGGATCCAGCTCCACGCCCGTCACCTGCCTGCTGATAGCCAACTGGTATCCCTGCCAGGCCGCTTCATTATATACGGTAATGGTAGTATCGCCCGAAGCTGATTTGAGTTTTACCTGCAAAGGCATTACAAAGTAAGGCACTGAATTGGGCTTTGAGGTAGTTTGGGTGATGAGCAGGAAGAATGTACCGCCGGTCTGGTACCACTTCACCGTATACGTGGGGTATCCTTCCTTGTATATCCATTGATTGAAAAAAGTATCCAGGTTCCTGCCGTAGATGCCCTCTGCTATATGCTGCAAATCGGGTGTCAATGCGCTGCCGAATGCGTATTGCTGCTGGTACGCCCTCAGCACATCAAAAAAGAATTCATCCTTCGGGGCCATATAGCGGAGCATGTGCGCTACGGCCGCTCCTTTGTTGTAGGTAAGGCGGGAGTCAAACACACGGTACACATCATTGGTGTCATCCACATACACCGTGCCTCCTGCCGTGCCCAGTCCCGATATTACTTTGTTAAACACGGTGGTACGCTGTGCCATTGCATCGGCCACGCTCCTGAAATGCTCGATGTACAACTGCTCGCAATAGGAAGCAAAACCTTCGCTCAGCCATATATCCGCCCAGCTACCGTAGGTTACATGGTCGCCCCACCACTGGTGGCCCAGCTCGTGCGCTATCAGCACCGGCTCGGCATACGCAAGGGTGGTCATGGTCTGGTGCTCCATGCCGCCGCCCAGCGGCTCCACCACACAGTGCCCGTACTTTTCTTTGTAAAAGGGGTATTTGCCAAATAGTTTGGAGAAATAATCAACGATGAAACCGGTAGTGTCCAATGCCGCTTTACGGGCAGGGGTCATATAACTTGTCGAGTCGTACACATAGTTTTGTATGAGCATGGAATCGCCGCTGCCGTCGGTAAAATGCATGTAGTACGAGTATTCGGAATAAGGGGCTACAGATACGGAGATGAGGTAATAATCGATAGGGTACCTTGTTTTCCACTCGTACCGCGCCAGGCTACCCGGCAGGGGCGTTACAGATTGCAACAGGCCGTTGCTTCCCGCTTTCAGCGTATCGGGCACAGTTACCCATATATCTGCCGAGTCTATTTTATCCGTTATGTTCTGCTTGCAGGGCCACCAGTCCTGTGCAAGGTACATATCGCTGAGCGTATAGGTAATCTGCGTACCGGACGATAATTGCGTATGGTTGAGCCCGTGTGTGAAAAAACCTGTACCGGATGGAGGCTGGCCATGATAAAAAACCTGTGCGGTAAACAGGCTGTTTTGGGCAGGCGCAGACGGAAGGGCCACTTTACAGATAGCCCCGTTTTGCGTTACCGGTAAAAGCTGCCCGTTGAATTTAAATGAATCTATGGTCAGTTGGCTGCTCAGCTCAAAGGCATAGGTGGCAAATCCGCTGGTCAGCACACGCGCTTTGGTGACCGCATCGCCGCTAATTTTAGTAGAGGTATTTTCAAGGCTGATATTCAGCTTCAGGTATTGTACATCGTAGTCGTCTTCCTCAGCTGTGGCCGATGTGGTTTTGGCCGCAGATTTGTTCCTGCCGTTTTTCTCCATATCGTGCGCACCGGCTGTGGCTGAATGGTTATACAATAGCAGTGCAGCAATGAGAACAGGTATATACAACTTCATCGTACTATGTTTATCTTACAATATTAAGATAATATTACCTGGCTGATAAAACAAAATGCCCCTGAAGGGGCACTTTGTACATTAACGATCTGTAGCAAAAACTCTTTATACAGCCACAGGCTCTACATAATCTTTATGTTCTGAACCAACTATCTGCAATGCCATGCTCCGGATAGACGGAAACAGCATATCATAAACGTTTTTACGGCTGGTAGGAACATCCGTTTCCTGCATTCCTAATATGTAAATGACAGATTCCGGTATGTCTAAAACCTGGCAAACTTTTTTAATGGTACGGTCACTCGGTCTTTTTATTCCATTTTCAATCTGGGACAACGAGGTTTGAGAAATATTGCATCTTTCAGCCAGTTCATACTGTGTAATGCCAATTTTCCTTCTGATCGATCTGATAGCGATTCCTACGTTCATGATATTCTTATTAAATTATTGTATTAAAATGTGCGGGTAATAATTTCAGATCTGTTTATAAAGACGACTGTTCTGAATAAAAGGTTGGTAAAAATGATATTTTTAAAAGTTAAAAATCCTTAACGTAAATCTTACTTTGTCATAGTAAATTCATCTTATACGGCAAAAGCCCGTTATTACCCCTTTCGGGAGAAAACCTGTGGCCTTACTTTTGCATATAATACGCGGGTACAGCAAATAACCCCTATAAAAATTCAACAATGGCAGGAAATTTTTCGAAGCATATAACTTTTGACGGTAAAACCGTGCTGGCAAGATTCGTACCGCAGTACAAGACCGATGGTATGCACTATGAAGTGAATATTAAGAATTACCCGCGGTTCTATATGGCATGGTCGCCACTGGGCAGGTACGATATAGTGGAAAACGACGAGCGCCTGCCTTACCCGATGATACTTGCCGCCAGCGATGCCATAGAACAGGAAACGAAAAAGTAACCGCTATTTATGGTTCAAAATGAACCCATGCCAGTTTTGTCTGCATCTCTTTTCCCTTCCGCTGCAAAAAGGCCACGGCATATTCGCCTGTTTCCTTGTTATAATCGCCGCTGTGTATAAACAGTTGTTTATATACTCCTTCTTCCGGCGGCCCTAACAGGTACGATTTGGTAACTTCTTTCTTACGGTTCAGCTTGTAGCAGATAGCACGCGCATAGTCGGCATCGTACACAGAATCGTTCGATGTTTTTAATGTACGCTGGTAATATTCATCCACGTCATTATTCAACACGTATATATTGCTTTTGAAGTTGATACTGGTCGTGTACAACAATTCATCTATACTCGATTTATATAAAAACACTACCGGGTAAGATGAGCCGTACCTTCTTAACCTTCCTACGGGGTATATATCACCGGATACTTCCGTTCCCTTATCATCGTACTGTGTAAAAGCAATCACCGGCCTGAAGGTTTCCGGGTTCATATTCCCCAGCGATGCTACCGGCTCACATGCCCCCCTGTACACTATCGTGCTCAGGCCATACTTATTAATGAACATATCATGTACTTCCGCACTAAAGCCATAAGCCGTATCTATGGCGCTTTTTACCTGTCCGGTTATTTTCGCATTCTTCATCGGAGTGACGAGCGCCCCTGAAAAATCATCGTTGATAACCATCACCAACTGGTCTTTAAGCTCCACCCAGTCACGGCTCAGCCCGTTTTGCCTGTACCCGTATATATTTCCTGAGAATAAAATGTTGAGGCTGTTGGCAAAAGTATTGTGCGTAAAGAAAAGCTTATAGGAATTCCATGGCGCAGCAAGTTCTACACTTTTGTACTTTATCTGTTCGCCACCTGCAGGCAAATACCCCATTACATACGTATTTTCCCATTTGTCGGGGTACTGGATGATTTTTTTCAGTTCTATGCATATCATAATGTCCCCGGCCTCATTTATCAAAGCTTTACTAAGCGATACGGCGTCATAGCCCTCCTGCTTTATATCAACGGGTATTTCCTTTACCATTTCATGACTGGCATTATAGAATTTTATACCGGCGTTAATATGCTCAAAGCCCGCCTTCTTTTCTGCATAAACAATAGTATAGCCATCAGATTGTTTTTGCTTCAGGAAATGTGTTTGCGTTTCTTTCTGGAAGCTGGCCGATTGTATTACTTTTTCCTCTTTCAGCAACTTGCCGGTAGTGGCATCAATATTTAAACGGACTAATGTCTTCTTGTTGTCTACCGGTTGAGATATAAACACTACTGCTTCGCCATTAATATCCCCTATATAGTCTAAACGGGACCTGTCAAAAGCATTTGCATCCAGTATTTTGGTAAAATCTTTCTGGCTGGCAATTTCTTTATGGTTTTTATCAAAGACTTTTACAATAATGCCTTTATGTGTTTCAAAATGCAGGAGCAGCGTATTGCCATTACGCATCAGCACCACTTTATTCCACCCGGGAAGCGGTACATCTACAGGCTCACTGATTTCAAAAGGGTAATCCTGTGCAAAAAGTGAAAAAACAGAAAAGCACAGGCAGCAGAGCAGGGTTACAAGTTTCATTTGTGTGGTTTTTAGAAGATTAAAAGTACGGACTAAGCCCCACAGATGCAAGGTTTACAGGCAGCCTTACATGAAAACGGGCCGTGCATGCACGGCCCGTCCTGTATCATATATGCTGTTGTTATGCTTCTGCTTCCATATAAGAAGATGTAGGCTCACAGGTACAAATCAGGTTACGGTCGCCAACGGTATTGTTTACGCGGGCTACGCTTGGCCAGAATTTGTTCGCTTTCACATACTCCAGCGGGTAAGCTGCCTGCTGGCGGCCATACGCATGGTTCCACTCATCATCTGTTATCACAAACTGTGTATGCGGCGCATTCTTCAGCGGGTTGTCTTTCTTATCGGCTTTGCCTTCTTCTATATCGCGTATCTCGCGGCGTATGCTCAGCAGCGCATTGCAGAAGCGGTCAAGCTCGGCTTTGTCTTCGCTCTCTGTAGGCTCTATCATAATAGTGCCTGCCACGGGGAAGCTCATAGTAGGCGCATGGAAGCCATAATCCATCAGGCGCTTGGCTACATCTTCCGCTTCTATTTCTGCTGTCTTTTTGAAGGGGCGCAGGTCAACGATGAACTCGTGCGCGCATGTGCCGCCGTTGCCGGTGTACAGTATATCAAAATCGTTTTGCAGACGGGCACGCATATAGTTGGCATTCAGGATAGCGTACTCTGTAGCCTTGCGCACACCTACCGGGCCCAGCATACGGATGTATGCATACGATATCAGCAGGATGCTGGCTGAACCGTAAGGCGCTGCCGATACTGCATGTGCCGCTTTACCATGCGTTTCCTCTACATGCGAAGGCAGGAAAGGTGCCAGGTGTTTTTTCACACAAATGGGGCCCATGCCGGGGCCGCCGCCACCATGCGGTATGGCAAATGTTTTGTGCAGGTTCAGGTGGCAAACGTCCGCACCAATCAGGCCGGGGGCAGTAAGCCCTACCTGTGCGTTCATATTGGCACCGTCCATGTAAACCTGTCCGCCGTGCTCGTGCACTATATTGGTAATCTCTTTTATCGTTTCTTCGTACACACCGTAGGTGGAAGGGTAAGTAACCATGATACCGGCAAGGTTGGCGGCATGCTGGGCAGCTTTTGCTTTCAGGTCTTCTACATCTATATAGCCGTTTTCCAGCGCCTTTACCACTACTACTTTATAGCCTACCATCACTGCCGACGCAGGGTTGGTACCGTGTGCCGATATAGGTATCAGCATTACTTTACGATGACCTTCGCCGCGGCTCTCGTGGTAAGCACGTATCGTCAGCAGGCCGGCATATTCACCCTGCGCACCGCTGTTGGGCTGCAGGCTGCAGGCATCAAAAGCGGTGATTTCGCAAAGGTATTCCGACAGGTCTTTAGCCATCTGGTGATAGCCTTCTGCCTGGTCTTTGGGTGCAAACGGGTGCATTTTAGCCCAGTGCGACCAACTCAGCGGCATCATCTCGCTGGCAGCATTCAGCTTCATGGTACATGAGCCCAGCGATATCATGCTGGTGTTCAGGCTCAGGTCCTTATTCTCCAGCATTTTTATATAGCGCATCATCTGCGTTTCGCTGTGATGGCTATTGAACACCGGGTGTGTGAGGAAGGGGGATGTACGGGTAAGCGCTGTACCGATATGCATCAGCACCTTGTCTTCACGTATATCGTATATAATAGGGTCGGGGGTATTGGCAAATACATTAATGATGTCGGCAAGGTCGGAAGTAGTGGTTGTTTCATCGATAGAAACACCTACCAGGCCACCGCCAAAATACCTGAAGTTGATACCCGCAGCTTCTGCACGTTGTTTTACACCGGCTTCATCGTTTACCTTCACTGTAACCGTATCAAAGAATGATTTTGCCTGTAGTTGCAGGCCAAGGTCTGTAAGGCTTTCAGACAGGGTATGTGCAAGTGTCGCTACACGTTTGGCTATAAGGGTAAGCCCGTGCGGGCCATGATAAACTGCATACATAGCAGCCATATTGGCCAGCAGCGCCTGTGCCGTACATATATTCGATGTAGCTTTCTCACGCTTGATGTGCTGCTCACGTGTTTGCAGCGCCATACGCAGGGCGCGGTTGCCTTGCGCATCCACACTCACCCCTATGATACGGCCGGGAATAAAACGTTTGAAATCTTCCTTTACGGAGAAGAAGGCAGCGTGCGGGCCACCAAAGCCGAGGGGCACACCAAAGCGTTGTGCCGAACCGAAAGCCACATCAGCCCCCAGTTCGCCGGGCGAAGTGAGCAGGGTAAGCGCCAGCAGGTCGGTAGCCATAGCTATAAATGCGCCTGCGGTATGTACCTGCTCAATAAATGAACGGTAGTCTTCAACAGAGCCTTTGTCATTGGGGTATTGCACCACCGCACCAAAGTATGTATTGTCTATGTTTGCTGTTTTATAGTCGCCGTAAACTACTTCTATACCTAATGGCGTGGCACGTGTTACGATTACATCTTTTGTTTGAGGGAATACTTCGTTGTCAACAAAGAACTTCGGCCTTTCCAGGTTGTTTTCATCTTTGTTGAGCTGGTGGAAGAACAGGGCCATAGCTTCTGCGGCGGCTGTTGCTTCATCCAGTAAAGAAGCGTTGGCTATGGGCAGGCCTGTCAGGTCGCTGACCATGGTCTGGAAGTTCAGCAAGCTTTCCAGGCGGCCTTGTGAAATTTCAGCCTGGTACGGTGTATACTGGGTGTACCATCCCGGGTTTTCAAATATATTGCGCAGGATAACGCTGGGCGTATGCGTATCATAATAGCCCTGGCCTATGTAGCTGCGGTTTACTTTGTTGCGAAGCGATAGTTCTTTGATTTCCTTCAGGTATTCAGCTTCGCTGATGGCTTCCGGCAAATTAAGCCGCTGCTGCATGCGGATAGCGGGGGGCACGGTACGCGCTATCAACTCATCCATACTTTCTACACCGATGGTGGCCAGCATCTCTTTGGTTTCATGCTCGCCGGGGCCAATGTGACGGCGGATGAATTCCTGATTTTGAATGGAAAACAAATTCATATCCAATTGAATAGTGCTTAAATTTTAAAGAATATGCAAAGTTAGTTGATTTGTTGAATAGTTGATTTGTTGAGTCACCGGTCTGTAGCTGATTTAGTTATATGCATATAATTGAAATAAATTAGAAATATATGCCTGCTACAAAAGTTTTACGGGTACCCTTATCTTCGCGCACTTAAATACACACCTGATATGGCATCAACAAAAATTACGGTAAACAATAACGGCTCGCTGAGAGTGGAAGGCGACTTCGAGATTGTGGACAAAAACGGCAATGTATACGACCTGGGCGGCAGGGAAATCGTTTCACTATGCCGCTGCGGTATGTCACAAAACAAACCTTTCTGCGATGGCTCGCACAAGGGGCATTTTGAGCATGATGCAACTGCCTTCGACCTTCCCCCGAAGAAAATAACATAACATACGTAAAAAGGCTGCCTGTTGGCAGCCTTTTATTTATTTCAATAAAGTTTGATTTATACAAGTTCCTGCGCCACCCTTGAGGTAATGATTTCCCGCACTGCTTCTGCAATGGCTTTGGCATCGTAGCCGCATTCGCGGTGCAGTTCTTCCGGTTTGCCGTGTTCTACTATACGGTCGGGGATGCCAAGCATTTTTACTTCCGGGGTGTAGTTGTTTGCCGCCATAAACTCCAGCACTGCACTACCGAAACCACCTACAATAGTACCGTCTTCTACGGTTATTATCTTATTGAACTTAGCGGCTATTTCGTGCAGCAGTTCTTCATCGAGCGGCTTGGCAAAGCGCATATCGTAATACGCAGGTACCAATCCTTCTTTAGCCAGCTCTTTACAAGCCATTACAGCAAAGTTGCCGGGGTGGCCTATAGTGAGTATGGCCACTTCTTCACCTTCCTGTATCACACGGCCTTTGCCTACTTCTATCTTTTCAAACGGTGTGCGCCATTCAGGCATTACACCCTGCCCGCGGGGATAGCGGATAACGAAGGGGTATTTATTTTCGTCAAGCTGCGCGGTGTACATCAGGTTGCGCAGTTCAGCTTCGTTCATAGGAGCGCTTACTATCATATTGGGTATGCAACGCATATAGGCTATATCATAAGCGCCGTGGTGCGTAGGGCCATCATCGCCCACAAGCCCTGCCCTGTCGAGGCAGAAGATGACGGGGAGCTTTTGTATGGCCACATCGTGCACCACCATATCGTAAGCACGCTGCATGAAGGAGCTGTAGATGTTGCAGAAAACACGCATGCCCTGTGTAGCCAGGCCGGCACTGAGGGTAACAGCATGCTGCTCTGCTATGCCTACGTCAAAGGCACGGTCGGGCATTTTCTCCATCATGTATTTGAGGGAGCAACCCGATGGCATAGCAGGGGTAATACCCATAATAGCAGGGTTCTTTTCTGCCAGTTCTATAATGGTGTGGCCAAATACGTCCTGGTATTTAGGCGGCTCAGCCACAGTACTTATTTTCTTGTTTATTTTTCCGGTTATCTTGTCGAAAGTGCCGGGTGCATGCCAGAGGGTCTGATCTTTTTCGGCAAGGTCATAGCCTTTCCCTTTCACTGTTTTGATATGCAGCAGCTTGGGACCGGGTATATCGCGCAGGTCTTTCAGCACTTCAGCCAATTTCAGCACATTGTGCCCGTCAATAGGGCCAAAGTAACGCAGTCCAAGGGCTTCGAACAGGTTGCTCGATTTGGAGAACATGCCTTTAAGTCCGGCTTCCATTTTAGAAGCCATATCCTGCTGGAACTCGCCATAAGGCAATTTACCCAGCAGTTTCCATACATCGTCGCGAAACTTGTTGTAGGTATGCGAGGTGGTGATGTCGGTCAGGTATTCTTTCAGCGCCCCTACATTGGGGTCTATCGACATATTGTTATCGTTCAGGATGATGAGCACATTGCTGTTGCTCACGCCTGCATGGTTCAGCGCTTCGAAGGGCAGCCCTGCCGTCATAGCGCCGTCACCAATAATAGCTACGTGCTGGCGGTGGGTTTCACCTTTGTATTTTGAAGCGATGGCCATACCCAATGCTGCAGATATGGATGTAGAAGAGTGGCCTACGCCAAAAGTATCGTACTCGCTCTCGCTGCGCTTGGGGAAACCGCTGATACCACCGTATTTACGGTTGGTATGAAACACTTTGCGGCGGCCGGTAAGTATTTTATGGCCATAGGCCTGGTGGCCTACGTCCCATACAAGCTGGTCGTCGGGGGTATTCATTACGTAGTGCAGGGCCACGGTCAGCTCTACCACACCAAGGCTGGCACCGAAATGCCCACCATGTATGCTCACGCAATCGATAATAAACTGGCGCAACTCGTTGCAAACCTGCTGTAACTGCCCCTTGTTAAGCTTTTTCAGATCGGCGGGTGTGTCAATCTTACTGAGCAGGGGACCTGCGGCTATTTCTTCCATTCTGCTAATACTGCCGGGGTTTGATATAATCGAACAAAAATAACTAAAACCTGCGATGCTTCATCAAAACTTAACAATACAATGCCAATAAAGTTTAATATGATGGGGCAAATACCGTTACTACTGTTTACAGCAAGTTGTTAAAGCGTTGACTATTAGCTTATCAATAATGCTGCCAATAATATGGAAGCCTGTACCTTTGTCGCGAAAGTTTTCTTAAAAAATGTTCAAAATCCAATATTTCAGAAACTATCCCGTGCTCCTGCAGTTCTTACTGCTGGTGTTGATGATGTACACAATGGCCATGTTCGCATTTGCCATTGCTTACCTGGTAGTGCCCCTCATCTTCCATGTTGGCATAAAAGAAGCAACCGAAAACCTTTTATCCAAAGACAGGAATATCAGGTCTGCAACCCTGTTTATACAATTCATCAGTTCAGCCGGTACCTTTCTGTTCTCCGGTTTACTGTTCGCTTACTTTACCCACCCCCGCCCGGTTGAATATCTCGGTTTGAGAAAACCTAAAAAATCAAACCATTGGCTGATTATTATTTTGCTGATGCTGGGGGCAACGCCCGTGATGATGGGTATAGAAGGTCTTGTTAAGCTGATACCTTTCGGCGCTTCGGTACAGAATACCCAAAAAGAAGGTGAATTATCAATGGGTATTCTTTTAGATGCAAGGTCTTTTGCAGAGTTTGCCTGGGTATTTGTCGTTCTGGGCATATTACCTGCTGCAGGCGAAGAAATTATATGCAGGGGTATATTGATGCGGCTTATTAATAAACGTACCCGCAAACCGGCCACAGCTATTGCCGTCAGCTCATTTATTTTTGCCGTATTGCATTTTTATAACCCTTACGGCCTTTTGTCCATATTCCTTGCTGCCGTGCTTCTCGGTTATATCTATTATCTCACAGGTTCGCTGTGGATGAGCATGCTGGCGCACCTTATCAATAACGGGCTGCAAATAGCGCTGATATACATGGGTAATTCCAGCAGTGCCCTGAAAACGTTTATAGAACAGGACCGGCTGCCGGTATGGATACCTGTAGCAGGCGCTGTACTGATGGGCTTTTCACTATACCTGCTGTGGAAAAACCGTACCCCGCTGCCCGACAACTGGTCTGATGATTTCTCGCAGGAAGAATTAATGCAAAGAGAAAATTAACTTTATCTCATGGCTTTAGACATGCCCACTTTCCTGAAGCGTACAAGCAGTGCTATTGTATTCGGTATCATTATGCTTGGCGGGCTTTTATGGAACGAATATGCCTTCCTGGCACTGGCAGCACTTATACAGGTATTGTGCCTGCACGAATACCTGAAACTGGTAAAACTTATTACACCGAATACGTACCGCCCGGCGTGGCTGCCGGTAGCTTTGCAGGTCGTTGGACTGGCTTTCCTGCTGGGTAGTTTTTACAGTCACTATGGAGCCGGTTATGTACCTGCTTTGTTTTGCCTGCCTATACTGCTGGTGTTGCTGGTAGGGCTGAATGAAAAACCTTCCATGGCTACTGCCTTCCAGGGGGTGACGGGGCTGGTATATATTGTTACCCCGCTGGTGTTGCTAACAGAAATGCGTATGCAAAGCTATCTGCTGCCGCTGGGGCTTATCCTGATGATATGGGTGAACGATACGATGGCTTATATAGTAGGTTCGTTCATCGGCAAAACGCCATTCTCGCCCATATCGCCAAAAAAAACATGGGAAGGCACAGCCGGCGGCGCTATACTGACCATAGCTGCGGCCGGGGTTTACGGTTATTTTTCGCCGCATTACCATATATACGACTGGATGGCACTGGCGCTGTGTGCCGCTGTGGCAGGCACAGCGGGCGACTTGCTGGAATCGCGGCTGAAGCGACTGGCAGGCGTAAAGGATTCAGGCAACATCATGCCGGGGCATGGCGGTGCGCTCGACCGGTTCGATTCGTTGCTGGTGGCTGCCCCGTTCGCTTATGCTTATTGCTACCTGTTCCTGTAGCCATGATTTGGAATGATGGCTATGAAGACTATGATGCAACAGGACGGGGGGGTGTATTAAGTAGCCCTGCTTCGGTTTTTTGTAGTTAATTTGCACGCTCAAAATTTCAATACATGAGAATCCACCGCGAAGGGTTTAAGTATATTATCATAGCTACGGTACTATGGGCTATCGTAGGTTTTATCAGCTATAGCTACCTGTACGATGTGCTTTGGCTGTTCTGGCCCATACAAATCGTTTTCTTCCTGCTGTGGTTCTGGATTATCTGGTTTTTCCGCCTGCCCGCCAGGAATTTTGTGCACGGCGAAAGCAAGGTGATAGCGCCTGCCGATGGCAAGGTGGTAGTAATAGAGGAAACTTTTGAGCCGGAATATTTTAAGGATAAACGCCTGCAGGTGTCCATCTTCATGTCTCCGCTGAATGTGCATGTGAACCGTAACCCGATAAGCGGGGTAGTGAATTATATGAAATATCACCCCGGTAAATACCTGGTAGCATGGCACCCCAAATCGTCGACGGAGAACGAACGTACCACGGTGGTAATAGGCAATGACCGAACTGAAATATTGATGCGCCAGATAGCCGGCGCGCTGGCCAGGCGTATCTGCTATTATATAAAAGAGGGCGATGTGGTGAAGCAGAATGATGAATTCGGTTTTATCCGCTTCGGCTCGCGGGTAGACCTTTTCTTCCCTATAGGTACTAAGATAGATGTGAAGATTGGCGATGTAGTACAGGGAGGTATAACTGTAGTGGCTGAGCTGTAATGTAAAAGGCAAAATTTAAAATGTAAACCAGGCCTTAATTCTTACATTAAAATTGTTAAAAAAATGTAAGGGTGCACGCTAAAATGGTATTTGTCCTATATTCGTAACTTCATTATTCTTAAAACAATCCCGATATGAAAAAACTTACTGTATTGATGGGTGTACTGCTGATAGCAGGTTCTGTATTTGCCTGTGATGGCGACAAGGGCAAAAAAGCATGTTGCAAAAAAGGTGAGAAAAAAGAGTGCTGCAAGAAAGACGGTAAACATTGCAAAAAAGACGGCGATAAAAAAGCATCCTAATACAAGCCATACGATTTTAGTAAAATGGCCTGCACACAGCAGGCCATTTCTATTTATACCAGTGCCAGTAACTTATCTGTAAGGTTATCATCATCTGCACGGAACCATTTCATCTCTTTATCGCGACGGAACCATGTAAGCTGCCGCTTGGCATAGTTGCGAGTGTTCTGTTTTATTTTCTCCACGGCAGTATCCAAATCGTATTTACCTTCCATATACTCGAAGAGTTCGGCATAACCTACTGTTTGCAGGTTTTTCAGGTTGCGGTACGGGTGCAGGGCTTTCACTTCATCCAGCAGTCCTTCTGCCATCATATCGTCTACCCTTTTATTAATGCGTTCATATAACACCTCACGTGGCAGGTCAAGGCAGGCTTTAATAATGCGAAACGGTCTTTGTTTTTTGGCGCCTGTACGAAAGTGTATAATGCTTTCCCCGGTCGAGCGCTTAAAGATAAGCGCACGCAGCAGGCGGGCAGGATTTTGCACTTCGGCCTGTGTGTAGAACTCGGGGTCTTCGGCATGTACAGCTTCCTGTAGCCAGTGCAGGCCCTGCATGTGATAGTCCTGGTTTACTTCTTCTGCTATAGCTTCATTGATATCCGGCATCACATCCAGCCCTTCGCACAAGGCTTTGATATACAGCCCTGTACCACCGCATACTACGGCCACTTTACTGGTAGTGAATATTTCTTCAAGGTAGGTAAGCGCCAGTTTTTCAAAATCGGCAGCGGTAAGCTGGGTAGTTACCGGAAATTCATTAATGAAGTAGTGCTTAATACCCTTTTGCTCTTCTACGGTTGGCCTAGCCGTGCCTATACGCATACCGTGATAACACTGCCGGCTATCGGCCGATATAATGGCTGTACGAAGCCGCCCGGCCAGTTCTATGGCAACACCGGTTTTGCCAACGGCTGTAGGGCCGGCTATTACAAATACTGTTTGTTCAGGGGCTTCGTTCGTTACCATTTAATAGGTCTTTTTGCTTATTGTAAGGCAAAAACTATTCTTCATAGCTTTCGCCGCCACTATCTCCTACTCCTTCTTCCCCCTCGCTGCCAAAACCTTCAGCCATTTCGTCGGCTCCAAGGTCATATTTTTCTTCTACTTCCATCAATTTGTCAAGGTTTACCCCTTTTACACCATACTGCCCAGGAGCTACCCCCTCTTTGCGCAGTACAAAAGGATAGGTACGACGGCTGTCTTCATCTTTACTTACCCCTATTAGCTCCACCAAAAAGGTCCATTTCTTAGCAGGGTCATACTCGTATATAAACTTATGATCGGGGGTGGAGATTAGGGCAGAAACGGGTGTACGAACCATGGAAAGGGCGGGCGCATCTTTTTTGTTGACCAGCACTTCCGAGTTCAGCTCCCGGCCGTTTTTTTGCCAGCGCTCGTTACTTTCAAAAAAAGAGGCACTGTGCTTCCCGTCAAACTCATACGCCAGTATAATGGCTTTATGTAAGTCTAAAAATGTCTGTGAAGGGCGTATTTCAATATCGCGGTAAACCTGGTCGTCATCTTCCCAATAAACCCTGAAACGTAGTAGTGGCATAATGAATTAGTCTTAACTGTACTGGTGTAAAAGTATAGAATATTGCCTATTTAAGATTTCTCATTTAGTATTTAAGATTTCTTTCCCGTGGCAGCAAGAAGGTATAATAACTATAAAAATGTAAGGTCAAATAATTAATACCGATAGTTTCAATAATATTTTGGTTGTTTTTAAAATAATGTTACCTTTGCCATCCCAAAATTGAGACCATGCCAAAGGTGAAGACTCACTCCCGTGCTAAAAAGACATTCAAGCTGACAGGCACCGGAAAGATACGCAGATACAAAGCTTTTAAAAGCCACTTGTTGACCAAAAAATCAAAAACACGCAAGCGCCACCTGCGCCAGGCTGCATTTGTACATCCTGCAAATGAGAACCTGGTTAAGCGTATGCTGGGTATGCGTTAAGCCTCCCCCGCCCTCTCCCGGAGAGGGAATAGTTGTGAGGTATTATAAAATTGTAAATAACAAAACCCCAAAAACGGGTTAAAAAAAATAAAATATGCCACGTTCCGTAAATGCGGTTGCATCACGCGCGAGAAGAAAGAAAATACTGAATCAGGCCAAAGGTTTTTACGGCAAACGTAAAAACGTATATACCGTTGCTAAAAACGTATTAGAGAAAGGTCTTGGTTATAAATACACCGGCCGCAAGCTGAAAAAACGCGAATACCGCACCCTGTGGATTGCGCGTATCAACGCTGCCTGCCGCGAAGAAGGTATGAGCTACTCCCAGTTCATCGGTAAACTGGGCGCTAAAGGCATCGACCTGAACCGCAAAGTACTGGCTGACCTGGCTATGAATGAGCCTGAGTCTTTCAAGAAACTGGTTGCTGAAGTAAAATAGAAGCCTCCCCCGGCCCCTCCCAGGGAGGGGTGAAGGATAAGATAATTTAGCCGCTGTTGTACAGCGGCTATTTGTATTTTCCGGCATACCTATTCCACGTAAAATATTTCTGTTCCAACAGTAGTATGAATAGTTGCTTTGAGTCTTTTGGGCATAAGGCCATAGATGGTGCTGCCGCTGCCGCTCATGGCCGCATATACTGCCCCGCCCGTATATAGCTGTTGCTTAATACTCTCCAGTTCAGGATGGGCAGCAAATATAGGGGCTTCAAAGTCGTTGCTTATTCTTTCTTTCCACTCAATAACAGGCATCTCCGCAAGCGCCCGCAAGTCGTAAGCCGCAGGTGCGGGATTTATCCTTTTAAAAGCCTCTGCGGTAGATATATGTACCTTCGGACAAACCAATTGTATACTGAACCCGGACAGGTCTATATCAATGGGCTGCATTACTTCTCCCCTGCCGGTTGCAAATTGTGGCGCATTGTAGATGAAAAAAGGACAATCGCTGCCGAGTTGCAGGGCCATTTCCGCCAGTTCTGCATCAGGGCAGCCAAGGCTATAAAAATCATTCACCATCTGCAGCATGAATGCTGCATCGGCACTACCGCCGCCAAGCCCTGCGCCCATAGGTATAGCTTTCAGCAGGTATATGTCCAGTTCGCCCACCTGCCCGGGAAATTTATCCTTTAAAAGTATATAAGCTTTCCAGGCAAGGTTGTTATTGATATCTCCCGCTACAGGCAGGCCCGAAGGATAAAAAGCCGCTTTTTCGCCGGCAGGTATTATCTCCAGCGCATCCGTAAGCTTTACAGGGTAAAATACTGTTTCCAGATCATGATACCCATCGGTACGGCGGTTGGTAACATACAGGCCAAGGTTAATTTTAGCATTGGGAAAGCGAATCATAAAGAATATTTTACCTGCAAAGCAAAGCGTAAAATTATCTGTATTTTTGAATTGCCGCGCTTTTCACCCGGCATTGCCAATGAAAGAAGTCATACGCCTGAACGATATACGTAAAAGCTACTACCTGGGAAAACACGAGCTGCAGGTACTCAAAGGTATTAACCTGTTGATAAACAGCAATGAATATGTAGCGCTTATGGGGCCTTCCGGCTCTGGCAAGTCTACGCTGATGAATATCATTGGCTGCCTCGACTCGCCCAGCGGCGGACAGTATATACTGAACGGAAAAGATGTAAGCCGGATGAACGATGATGAGCTGGCCGAGGTGCGCAATGTGGAAATAGGCTTTGTATTCCAACAATTTAACCTGCTGCCGAGGTTAAAGGCATGGGAAAACGTAGCCCTGCCGCTGATATATGCTGGCGTGGGCAAAGAAGAGCGGGAGGCAAGGGCAAGGGCAATGCTGGAGAAGGTAGGGCTGGGTGACAGGGGCCACCACCGGCCAAACGAACTGTCGGGCGGACAAAGCCAAAGGGTGGCTATTGCACGGGCCTTGGTCAATAACCCATCGATAATACTGGCTGATGAGCCTACGGGCAACCTGGACACCAAAACCTCGGTAGAAATCATGGAGCTATTCAACCAGATACACGAGGGCGGCAATACAGTAGTACTGGTAACACACGAGGAAGATATCGCCAATTTCACGCGCCGTATTGTGCGCATCAGGGATGGGGTTGTGGAAACGGATACCCCCCAGCCCCCTAAAGGGGGAGCAAAATCTTCCGTTATTACTAATCAATTTTAAAAGCCCCTTTAGGGGGTTGGGGTATGGCATTTAAAATATACACAAAGACAGGAGACAAGGGCAGCACCAGCCTGATAGGTGGTGTACGCGTATCGAAGAGCCATATACGTATAGAAAGCTATGGTACGATAGATGAACTGAACTCATTTCTGGGAATGGTGAACGATACGGCCGGGGATGAAAAAATAAGCGGGTGGCTGCGGGAAATCCAGGACCGCCTGTTCACTATAGGCTCAGTACTGGCCACTAACCCTGACAAAGAGGTAAAAATGAAGCTGCCGGACGTGCACGATGAAGATGTAACCTGGCTGGAACAGGGTATTGATGAAATGAACGAGGTACTGCCGGAAATGCGCTCTTTTATACTACCCGGCGGGCAATTGGCTTCTTCAACCTGCCATGTGGCACGCTGTGTATGCCGCCGTGCCGAGCGGCTGTGTGTGAGTATGGTGGAACACGGGGAACAGGTGCCTGAACTCATTATCCGCTACCTGAACCGTCTCTCCGATTTCCTGTTTGTATTGGCACGGTACATCAGCCATATAAATGGTAAAGAGGATGTGCCCTGGCGGGCAAGGGTGTGAGGGTATTGTTCGATTCCGGAATAATGTTTATATTAGAGTATTATTTCACCTAAAAATTCTAAGTCATGAAAAAAATGCTTTTTGCTGCAGCAATGCTTTGTCTGCATGCTTTCACTTCTTTTGCCCAACAAGGCGATGTACATGTTTTTAATTATACTAACTGTGTTGTAGCGGTTAATATTGTGGCAGTATGCCCCGGAAACTGTAAAGAATATAGTTCACTTACTATGTGGACAGTTAACCCTAACAGTTCCCTTGATTTCCCGGCAAGTACTTACCCGTGGAACGGAGGTGAACAGTCTCCCCCACCTTGCAGTAACTGGGAATGGTATTATGCAGAAATTTTTGTATGCGGCAATTATTACAGGGTGGGCAGAGTAGTATCGCCCTGTACACCGAGCCCTGCTGCGGGCGTAACTGTTCCCGGTGCCGATTGTGAATGCGGTAATGCCGATATTCACTTAAGTTTCGGTGTCGATCCCGTTACCGGGGAAGTTTATGTAGTTATTTCCTAATATAATCACCTTGTTTTTAAAAATATAACAATGGAGGCTTTTCAGCCTCCATTGTTATAAATATGAAGTTATCCTGAATCAAAAATTAAAAAAAGTTTAAAAAAACATATTTTTTAAAAAAAATTTTTTTAATTTAGGAAAATCCTTTAATAATAAAACTAATTAAGTGGTATGAAAAAATTATTACTTGCCTGCATGATGGTGCCTGTGCTTGGTGCCAATGCCCAAACTGTAAAAAAAGTGATACTGGAAGATCTTACTGGTATACACTGCGGCTGGTGTCCTGAAGGTGCTGTGATGACGGAAGATCTTTACGCACAAAATCCCAGTACTTTTATCCCGATTGCTATACATACGGGTAATTATACACCCGCAGCAAGTCCGTTAAGAACTGCTGATGGTGATGCTATCAACACAGCGCTTGCTCCTTATGGTTATCCTGCAGGTGCTGTTGACCGTGCATGGTACGCCCCGGGACACGCAGCGCCAAACTACGACAAATGGAAAGGCATTGCCATGAGCAGGGGCGTATGGACCCCGGCTATTAGTGCCCGTATGGCCTTGGACGGTGTCGTTTCGGTAAGCTTTGCCAATAAAGTAATGAATACAGACGGCAGCTATGAAGCTGATATAAACCTGAAGTTTACAACTGCCCCTAAAACGGGCGTTCCTTTGAGGTTGCAGGTATATGTGCTGGAAGATAGTATCAGGGCAAAGCTGAAAGATCCAAACCTGGAACAATCCAATTATTCTTCAAATGTACAAGGTGGCGCTGACCCGTTGGATCCATGGTATCATAATAATGTATTAAGAAGTTCTTTGGTTAATGACCATTCTTCTACACCTGATTATTTTGGTGATAAAACAACTATCCCGGCTACACCTGCGTTGAATACCATGTATACCAAACACATTAAATTTACACCAAATTCAAGCTGGAATGCAAAACACCTGCGTATAGTTGCTTTTGTTGCCTACAATGGCACAGGCGGACCTTCTACAGATTCAAAAGCAATCATCAATGCTGACCAGGTATTCCTGAATAGCTTCTTTACCACAGGCGTTGCCCACACACAGCAACCTGTTTCCATGGATGTAGTTTATCCCAACCCTGCAAAGGTGAAAGATGTAATCAAACTGCAATACAATATCCAGGAAAGCTCAAAAGTAACTATGAATGTTATTAACTCACTGGGCCAGGTAGTTGCTACTCCTTATGTGAGCGAAGAAGTAAAAGGTTCGCACACTATCCAGTGGAGCGCTGCTGACTACAACCTGCCTGCAGGTATGTACCTGATGCAGGTTTCAACTGCACAAGGCTCATTCGTTCAGAAAATCAATATCTTCTAATAGTAGTAGTAAATTTTTTCTATAAAGCGGGCAGTCTATACTGCCCGCTTTTTTGTTAGGTTAATTGCATATAGGAAAAATGTTTCTTAGATTAGTGTATTCTTAACCTTAAATTTTATTAACATGAAATGTAAATTCAAACCCTTGAGTTTAGCAATTGTTGCAATATTGCTGACTAATGTACACTCGAAAGCGCAAAATACTTCTCCTTGGCCATCCTCTGGTAATATAGGGATAGGCACAACAACTCCCGGTGCTAATCTTGAAATAAATTCTTTTGGTACCGGAACACCCGATATTTCGCTTTTGATAAACACAGGATTTATCGATGCTAACGGATATAACCAGGAATCTGTAAAGATAATCAACAGGGAAAGAGAAGATGCAGATATAAGTACAAATGATGTATTAAGTGTGTGGAGAGAATGGGTACCTGCAGGGGGAGGCATTCCTTACCTTGAAACAAATCCTTATTTTAGAATTAATCATATGGGTTCTGTTGACTTTGGACAACGTGTAACAGCAAATAGCGATTTTATTGTTGAGGGCCTAAGTCTTCTTCATAACACACAAATTACTGGGGGACTTAATGTCGACTTAAATATTATTGCTAACGACCTAGAAATACATAATAATGCTACTATTGATAATGACTTAACAGTAAATAATAATTTAAAAATAAATTCACTGAGCACAGGGTCTAATAAAATGGCTGTATTAAGCGCGTCCGGAGATTTTTCCGCGTGGGATTTACCTAGCCTGGATTTATCAGGTACTACTTTGTCATTAAAGAGTGGAACTACTACGCTTAACAGTGTTACACTACCGACTTCAGGAGGAGATGACTTAGGTAGTCATACTGCTACGATGGATTTAAACATGAGTAATAATGATATAAACAATGCAGCATCTATAAATGTGAGCAATGTAAACGTATCAGGTTTAATCAATATGAATAATCATTCCATAAGTGATATATATTCCATGTATGGGAATGGTGCTGCTTTATACTTTAATAGTGGTTCAATAGCTCTTACAAATCAATTATATATTGGGAATAATCTAACTTCCTCTTATACCTTGTATGTAAGTGGTAGCGCTTATTGCACCTCCACTTGGCAAACTTCTGATCAACGCTTTAAAAAAAATATAACTGAAGTTAACAATATCTCAAATGATTTATTTAAGCTACATCCATATTCTTACAATTTAGATGTAGAAGGTTTTCCTGAAAGACATTTTGACGATAGAAAAACATATGGCTTTTTAGCACAAGAAGTTGGCAAAATTTTCCCTAATCTGGTTAAAAAAGATATTGACGGCTATTTAGCGATAAATTATACAGAATTTGTTCCACTCCTTTTACAAGCATTAAAAGAAGAAAATGCTCAAATAGAGGAACAACAGACACAAATTAACCAGCTAACTGAACAATTAGCTGTATTGACCGAAAAAGTAAATGCTATAGCTCAAACACCAACAGGTACTCCGGGCACTTCTACACAAAGCATAAAATCTGTTTTGGAGCAAAATGTTCCTAACCCTTTTAATGCGGAAACACGTATTGCTTATAACATAGTAGAAAAGTATAGTAAGGCTTTTATAGGTATATATGACCTTAGTGGCAAAGAGGTAAAACAAATACCTCTAAATACAGCTAAAGGAGAAGTAGTACTTCCTGCCAATAATTTAACTCCCGGCATGTATGTTTATAGCTTATTAGTAGATAATCAGTTAATTGACTCTAAGAAAATGGTGATTATGGAATAAGGTATTCAAATCACACACATAAACAAAGAATCCGATGATATCATCGGATTCTTTGTTTATAAAACTGCTACTATATTTCTATCCTTTTCTTCATCTCCTCTTTCTACCGTAGCAGTAATATCAACCCACCCAGGCTCATTCATTTTTGGCATTGTATTTGGTTAAATATAATATCGCGCGATAGCATTATAATCCAAACTTCTAAAAACTCTTTATGAAAAAACTATTACTACTGCTTGCGGTGGTGGTGGTGCACACTACCTATACATACGCGCAAACATTACGAAAAACATTGTTGGAACAATTTACCTGTACACAAACCGGATGGTGTGGTGAAGGTATCCTGATGGCAGATTCGGTCAATAATGTTTTATTTAACCGCGTCATTACGGTTAACATACACTGCAATTACGCAACAACGCTACCTGATACTATGGCGCTTGCTCAATCGATGGAGCTTGCCGATACTTTTGATTTATATGGCTACCCCTCTGCCGCTATCGACCGTGTGTCATATCCTTCCAGCCTGCATTTTTTAATGAACCGGAACCTGTGGTATCCTGCCAGTGTACAGCGATTGCTGCAACCGGCTATTGCCTCCATCAGTTTCAGCAATACGCTGAAATATCCGGACGGACACTACGAGGCCGATGTAAATGTGAATTTTAGCATGGCTCCTATGCCGGGTACTCCTATTAATTTGCAGGTGTATGTGGTGGAAGACAGCATACCAGCTACCCCTGGAACACCATTTGAACAAATAAACTCGACTCAAAGTTATGTACAAGGCGGCCAGTCACCATTGCTAAACTGGTATCATAACGATGTGGCAAGGGCCGCACTGGGAGGTGCATGGGGATTTACCGGCACTATACCTGCTGTGCCTGCGCTCAATACTGCTTACACGCAACACATATCATTCACACCTTCTCCCGATTGGGTATTACAAAACCTGCGGCTGGTGGCATTTGCTGCTTACAACGGAAATGTAACCGGTAATGGAAAAGAAGTAATTAATGCAGAGGAAATGAGCTTTCCTTCTTTCATACCTTCCGGCATACACAATTATGAAAACAGTACGCACATACTGAATGTGTACCCCAATCCTGCATCTTTAAACGATTTTGTAAAGCTGAGTTTTAACACCAATAGAAATGCGGACATCAAACTGGAGGTCTATAATTTATCAGGGCAACTGATAGCTAAACCATACCATAGCCGCGATGCTGCCGGCATACATACCATAAGGTGGTCACCTGCGTCTTATAATATGATTCCCGGTATTTATATACTGCAACTGAGTGATGGTGCCGGTATCTATAAACAAAGCATCAGCATCAGGTAAATTGGGCTTATTAGTTACTGAATAAAAGAGGATAGTTCAAAAAACTACCCTCTTTTAGCTTCTCATCCTTAAAGTATTTCCAACACACCAGCTATCCTTTTCTTCGACTCTTCCTTTCCTATCATAGCTGCTATATCGAATACGCCGGGGCCGTATTTGCCGCCTACCAGCATAATGCGTAGCGGAAGCAATACATCCCCTTTCTTTAAACCTGCCTGCTGCATCGCTTCTGTAAAATGTGTTTCTATACCTGCAGGTGTCCAGTCGGTTATGCTGTCAACCTGCTGTATCCAACTTTGAAAGAATGCCTTTTTGTTGTCGTTCCATTTGTCTTTAATGGCCTGTAGTTCGGTTACTTTGGGCGTTTTGAAAAAGAAGTGCCCTTGCTCCCAAAAATCGACCAAAAGATGGCAACGCTCTTTTACCATCCCTATCACCTGTGTAAGGCGGACATCATCAACAGTTACACCCTGTGCTTCTATATAGGGTTTCACCAAAGGCGTTAATTCTTCATTTGTTTTAAGCTGTATGTATTGGTGGTTGTACCATTTGGCCTTTTCGTAATCGAATTTGGCACCGCCTTTATGCACACGCTCCAGCGAGAACTTCTGCATCAGCTCATCCAGTGAAAATATTTCCTGCTCCGTACCATCGTTCCAGCCCAGCACTGCCAGAATATTGATAAACGCTTCGGGAAGGAAACCACGCTCGCGGAAACCCAGAGCTATTTCGCCTGTTTTCGGGTCAGTCCAGTTCATGGCAAATACGGGAAAGCCGAGGCGTTCCCCGTCGCGTTTGCTCAGTTTTCCATGCCCGTCAGGTTTCAATATCAGCGGCAGGTGCGCCCATTGCGGCATATCTGCTTCCCAACCCAGGTATTTCCACAGCAGAATGTGCACAGGGGCACTGGGGAGCCATTCCTCACCCCGGAAGGCATGTGTGATTTTCATCAGGTAATCATCAACCACTACGGCGAGGTGATAAGTGGGCATGCCATCCGCTTTGAGCAATACTTTATCATCGCTGAGGCCGGTATCAAAATGCATTTCACCGCGTATCATATCAGTGAAAGTAAGTGTCTCACCTGCGGGCATTTTTATGCGTACTACGTACGGTGTACCCGCGTCCATCAATGTTTTTACCTCGCCGGCAGGCAATGCAAGAGAATTGCGCATCTGCATGCGGGTGTTATGGTCGTATTGGGGATTGGTATTCTGTTCTGTTTTGAGCTCTGTACGCATACGCTCCAGCTCTTCGGGGGTATCAAAGGCATAGTATGCATAACCGGCATCTACCAGTTGCTGCGCATATTTTGCGTAAAGTGGCTTGCGTTCACTTTGGCGGTAAGGGCCGTAAGGCCCGCCTTTTTTCACACTTTCATCCGGCTCAAGGCCGCACCATTCCAGGCAGTCGAAGATATATTCTTCAGCACCCGCCACATAGCGGTTCTGGTCGGTATCTTCAATACGCAACACAAAATCACCGCCGTGGTGACGGGCGAACAGGTAATTGTACAACACCGTACGTACCCCGCCCAGGTGCAAACCACCTGTAGGACTTGGGGCAAACCTTACTCTTACTTTCTTGCTCATAAGGCTGCAAAGGTAGCACGAAAAGCAAAAAAAAGGACTGCCGGGGCAGTCCTGTTATTAAGTATTAAGAGCGTTTCTTTATTTACAATCCAAATAGGTAACCTACTGATAATGCTACAGAAAAGTTATGCAGCGAATTCATGTCATCACCACCGGGTTGTATATTCATCAGCCCGAAGCCTGCATTACCGCGCAGGAATAATCCGCTATTCCACCTGTAGCCCGTGTTAATGTTCAGACCTACATCTGTACCCATTACATCGTCCGTTGCCACGTTATCGCCAACGTTTAGCGAGTGCGAGGTTTCTGTAGTGGTAGAAGTGCCTTCTGTACCCATAGCCAGTGTACGGGTGGTTTTCGAATCAACTGTTCCGCCTAAGGCAAATGCTGCATACGGGCCGGCACCCACGAAGAAATAACCGGGGCCTGCATCCAGGTTCAACTGCAGGTTCAGCGGTATTTCCAGGTAATTTGCCCGTAATGTTTGCTCCTGTGTTTGCTGATAGCTCAGGTTATTGATGACAACCGTGCTGGTAAAATCATTTTTGTACCCTTTCATCTGGAACAGCAGACCCGGTTGCAAAGAAAGCATTCTTGACAGCCCGATATCGAATACACCACCTACTTTCAGGCCGGGTAAGTATTCACCCGAGTTGTTTGCACCATTATGTTTGTATGTCATTGTACTCAGGTTCACCCCTGCTTCTGGCCCTATGGCCATGCTTTGTGCATTTGACTGCGATAACGCCATTAATGCTAATCCTAAGGTTAAAATATGCTTTTTCATAACTCAACTCTTTTTACAGGGAAGGATAAATAAGACTGTGCCACGCAGGGGTCAACAAAAGTTTAAAAAATGTTAAACGATGCCTTATGGAAACAATGACTTCTGAACAGATGCTGTGTAATCCCTAGTATATGAATGACTTCCAACCGCAGATACCCATTTCAGGCGGCGTATGGCATTGGTGAGAAATACTTCGTCCGCAGTTGATAACAGGCTTGTGGAAAGCGGGGTTTCCACTACATCAAAATGGTGCATAATATGCCTGCGCATTACCCCAGCTACACAACCTTCTGATAAAGGGGGGGTATATAACCGGTTGTCTTTCACCCAAAAGATATTGGCTATCGTACTCTCAATGATATTGCCGCCTGTATTATAAATAAGGGAATCGTTCCATTTTTGTTTTTTTGCTTCGCGGGCCGCCAGTGCATAAATCAATGCATTACAGGATTTAAGGTGGGCTATTGCATCGTTGCTTTTCTTTGCATGGTGATAAATCCCCAATATGAGCCCATTCTCATTCAGGGCAGTAATGTGCGGCTCTAACTGGAAACATTCTATGATATAAACAGGTTGCCGGCTATTCGTATCGTACAGTCCGCCGTTTCCCGGATATACCTGCAGGCGCACCCTGCACAGCTTTTGCAGTTTATTTTTTTCCACGGTCTTGTGTACCTCATTCTCCAGCATACCCGGTGTAAAAAAAGCCGGTATATCGAACTGCAACTGCTGCATCCCTTCAAAAAGCCTTTGCCAGTGGTATGTTGCCAACTGTAACCGGCCATCTATATACAGTATTGTCTCGAACAGGCCATAGCCATAACGGAACGCCCTGTTGCCTGCGGGTATATTTGCCGCCTGTTCTTCTACCAGTTTGCCGTTTATGTTGGTGTATTGCAAAGGCATGAATAAGGTATCAAAGTTGAAAAACTTATTTTAAAAAACCTGCTTATCGTACTTTTGCCCAAACTTTTACGAATATGAAGTTTGAACAGGCAGTACCTGTGCAATGGCTGGCCGAATATACAGGCTCGACCCTTGCAGGAGATACGGAACAAATGGCTACCGGCATCAACGAGATACATAAAGTAACCCCCGGGGACATTTCTTTCGTGGATTTTGAGAAGTATTATAGTAAATGCCTGAACTCTGCCGCCACCATTATCATTATCAATAAACAGGTAGACTGCCCCCCGGGCAAGACGCTGTTGATAAATGATGACCCTTTTTCGGCCTATGTAAAAATCGTCAAACGTTTCCGCCCGTTCGAGCCTTCTTTCCAGATGGTAAGTGATACTGCCGAGATTGGCGAAGGCACCCACCTGCAGCCGGGGGTATTCGTGGGCAACCATGTAAAAATAGGAAAGAACTGCCTGGTGCACCCCAACGTCACTATATACGACCATACTATTATCGGTGATAATGTGATTATACATGCAGGTACCGTGATTGGTGCCGATGCTTTTTATTTTAAACGCCGCAAAGAACAGGAAGCACAATATGATAAACTCCTCAGTTGCGGCCGTGTCATTATTGAAGACCATGTAGAAATAGGTGCGGGCTGCACGATAGATAAAGGTGTAAGCGGCGATACTATTATCGGTATGGGCACCAAGCTGGATAACCATATACACATAGGGCACGGCGCAGTAATAGGCCGTAATTGCCTGTTTGCCGCACAAGTAGGCATAGGCGGTAAAGCTATTATTGAAGATGAAGTAATACTATGGGGACAGGTGGGCGTAAGCAAAGACCTGACCATAGGCAAGGGCGCAGTAGTATATGCCCAAAGCGGTGTGCCGCAAAGCATTGAAGGCGGAAAGGTTTACTTCGGCAGCCCGGTAGAAGAGGCACGTATAAAGATGAAAGAGCTGAACTGGATAAAACGTATACCGGAAATGTGGGAAAAGCTAACTAATCCTAAGAACCTTTAACCGGTCTCCACTCGCTTTTTAATAAACCTGTAATGGCAAGGTCTTCAAACTTTCCATTCATCAGGTAGCTCTGGCGGATAATGCCTTCTACCCGGAAGCCTAAACGCCCGGCTACGGCCGCACTGCGTTTATTTGCCGTCATGAAGTGTATTTCAATTTTATTCAGCCCCGGTTTTTCAAAAAGGAAATCTATAAAGCGGACAAGGCATTTATTCATTACGCCCTTGCCCTCGTATTCTTTACGTATCCAGTAGCCCAGTTGTGCCTTCTTAAGGCTATGGTCCCAATTGTGCATACCTATGCCGCCGATTATCTGCCGGTTGTGTACGATACCCAGCTCCAGTGCCGACTGGTTGTGCTGCTGCTGCAAGGTACGCTGTATGAATTGCTGGATATGCTCCTGCCTGGTGGTAGCATCTACCCAACGCATCCATTTGCGCAGGTGTTGCCGCGACTCGTCTACCGCTTTAAAAAGGGCAGGCGCATCGTCCGGCTGAAAGGAACGTAACAGCAGGTCTTCGTCTATGAGTATGGAAACCATAGACCGTGAAAATACGTATTAGTGTTTAAAATGACGCGTTTGTGTCATCACAAGTGCCATTCCGTTGTCTTTGCAATATTGTATAGTGTCCTTATCACGCACAGAGCCCCCGGGTTGTATAATGGCTTTGATGCCTGCTTCATGCGCCAATTGTGCACAATCGTTGAAGGGGAAGAACGCATCGGAAGCCATTACTGCACCCTCAAGCGAAAAACCGAATTGTTTTGATTTTTCGATTGCCTGGCGCAGGGCATCCACACGGCTTGTCTGCCCACATCCTTTGCCCACCAGTTGCTTATTTTTTACCAGAGCAATGGCATTTGATTTCAGGTGCTTACATACAAGATTGGCAAACATAAGGTCGGCCCTTTCTTCATCTGTCGTATTACGTGCCCCTGCTTCTATCCATTCGGCATAGTTGGTTTTATCTGCTTCCTGCACTAATACGCCGTTCAGTATGCGCTTATATTCTTTTTCGGGAGAGAGCCTTTCTTTCTGTTGCAGCAGTATACGGTTTTTCTTGCCTTTCAGCAGCGCCAGCGCTTCTTCATCAAATGCAGGGGCAATCAGTATCTCAAAAAATAACTCGTTTATTTTGGCAGCCACGGCAGCATCTATGGTACGGTTGGTCACTAGTACACCGCCAAATGCACTTTCCGGGTCACCGGCAAGGGCAGCATCCCATGCATCTGCTATATTTTCACGTTCGGCTATACCGCATACGTTGGTATGCTTGATGACTGCAAAGGCAGGATTGCTGAATTCCGTTATTACCTGGCAGGCAGCATCCACATCTACCAGGTTGTTGTACGATAGTTCTTTACCGTTCAGCTTATCGAACAGTGCGTTGATATCTCCATAAAATGCAGCCTGCTGGTGCGGGTTCTCCCCATAGCGCAGCGATTGTTTATTGCCCACCGAAAGCTGGAAGCTATCGGTCATAGTGCGGTTGAAATAGCTTGCAATAGCTACATCGTAATGCGCACACTCGGCAAAAGCGGCCGCGGCAAAACGCCAGCGGTCTTCAACAGAGGTTTCGCCGTTTTGCGATTCAAGCAGTTGGAGCAGTTCGCCATACTGGTTGCGCGAGGCTACAATGCAAACATCTTTATAGTTTTTACCTGCCGCACGTATCAGTGATACGCCGCCTATGTCTATTTTCTCGATAATTAATTTTTCGTCGCTGGTGTTCTTTACAGTTTCTTCAAACGGGTAAAGGTCTACAATAACCAAATCCAACATAGGGATTTCGTATTGCTGCACATGTTTCTGGTCATCTTCAAAATCGCGCCTTGCCAGGATGCCGCCAAACACCTTCGGGTGCAGTGTTTTCACACGTCCGCCCAGTATAGATGGGTAGCTGGTCACATCTTCCACAGCCGTACAGGGTATGCCCAGCTCCTCTATAAAAGACTGTGTGCCACCTGTAGAATACAATTTTACCCCCAGTGCATTCAGCTTACGGACGATTGGCTCCAGTCCATCTTTGTAGAAAACGGATATCAGCGCAGATTTGATTGTGCAGTTCATACGACGAAAAGCTTTAAACTGTTTTAATTGAGCCGCGAAGATAAGAAGGTTAGAGGAAATAGCCGTTTACCTGCCTGTCAATATGAATGCACCATCGCGGTGGGTAATGTGTACCGGCAAATGGCAGATAGCTGCCGCGGCAGCAATATCCGCCTGCTGTTTGTAGGAAATATTATTCCCAATGATCAGCTTACGGGGATGAAATGCCACAAAAGCTGCAACATCGGCAGGGGATGCCTTATAATTCAACACCAGGTAATCTACAGGGAAACGCGCCGTAATTGCAGGCGGTTCATTCAATAGTAAAACGGTGTTATTACCAATACGGAAAGTATCCTTGTTTTGTATTTCCTGTTCCACATTACTACGGTAGCCAATGTGAGCCGGCCTGACAACATAGCCCTTTTTATAATCGGAATAAAACGTATCAGTGGCTAAAATAGCATACGTATGCCCTTGTATCAGTTCCACATGGTTGATGCGGCTGATGTTATATACCACCAGCCTACGGCTATGCAGTATTACATATTCCTGCTGCACAGTATAGGCCAGGAACAAAACAGCAACAGAAAGGGCAGCAAACAACACCTGTTTCCTTTTATCTTGGATATATACAGATACCAAAATAACCAGCAGGTAAATGCAACACATACTAAAGCCTGTTAGCAATAAAGTATCAAAACCTTGCGGGTTGCAGGCACGAAATACCTGCACCAAATAGTTGAATATATACACCAATGCCGTAGTAATAGCTGCGAAGAAAGAGGCAACCGGGGGTAAGCCGCTGCTAACAATGATAAGCATCCCCAGTACCAATACTACACCCATAAACATATAAGCGGCTACATTGGCAATAAGGAACATAGCAGGAAACAGGTGAAAATAATATACTACCAGCGGCGCCACCAGTATCTCTGCCACTACGCTCACGGCAGCCGCAGCCCAGAGTGCCCGTACAATCTTTGCACGGGGGTGCCACAGCTTGTATATAAAAGGGTAAAACAATACAATGGACAGTACAGCAAGAAAAGATAACTGGAAGCCAACGGCAAACAACCAGTACGGCTGCGCCAGCAATAATATAAATGCTGTAGCCAGCAGGTGATTGATAGTACTGCGCTGTTTTTGAAACGCAAAGCCAACCCCAAGCAAAGAAAACATACAGGCTGCACGCACAGCAGAAGGCGGCATACCTGCCACCAGCACATACATCCAGATAAGCGGTATGGCCAGTATATATTTCAGCCAGTGGTATTTCTTATTGCGTATCCAGCTCAGCAGGAATGTGACCATGAAAAAGAATATAGTGATATGCGAACCGGATATGGCTACAATATGTATAATGCCCGTTTCTGCATAAGCCTGCCGGATGTCCGGGTCCATATTGGCATCATCACCTACCAGCATAGCCTGCATAAGGCCGAGTGTGGGTTTATCGCTGATGTATTGCGCCAGTTTCGCCATGGCCCACTCATGCACCTGCACCCACCAGGGTACTTCTGTACCACTACCGTATATGTCTACCGCACCCGATGGTACAAACTGCTGGAAATATATATTGTTGCGTGCCGCATAGCGGGCATAATCAAATTCGAAGGGGTTACCTGCATTTTTTATCCGCTGCCATTCCGATGGCACAATTAAAGTGTCACCGATATGATAGGGCAATGGCCTTTTACTTTTATAGATGTACACAAAAGCATCACCTTGTACGGGTGTTACTTTGTTGTGACCCATTGCGCCGATAACGCGTACAGAAAGTTTCCAGGTACGGGGCTTTTCCGCCGGCCTTTCAGAAAGAGTAACCATGAAACCTTCTGAGCCTTCTGCATAATGGCCAAACCAATGAGGGTGATTGCGTATGTCGTATATATAAGTGGATAGCCATGCAGCAGATATGAGAAAAAGATTGGTGACAATAAATATCAACAGGTTTTTAACCGTCGTTTGTTTCCTCCACAAGAATGTAGCGACGAACACCGGCAGGCATACTACTGCTACAGAGCCTATAGCTGTAACATGAACGGGCACTGGTATATATTCATACAACAATATACCTGCAACAAAAGGAAGCAGTATACGGAAGAAGGGTACTCTTTCCCAAAAATGAGCTTTATTCAATGGCCAGTGTGACATTGCTTACAGGCGGCCATTTAAAATACAAACTCCCGGGTAAATCAGGGAACTATGTCCGGTTTTTTATCCAGTGTAGCCATCCTGCTGCGGGCAGCCTGTATATAAGTACTTCCCGGATAGGTAAGCACCAGCTTTTCATAGAGCCTTTTAGCTGCTTCAGGCATTTTCAGGTATTTTTCATTTATCTCTGCAGCTTTAAACAGTGCATCATCGCCCAGCACATCATCGCCATACTTTGTATATACCTGTTCCAGGTAAGAGAGTGCATCGGTATATTCCAGGTGTTTCAGGGCAATATTGGCACGCTGCATGATTATATCATCTTTTAGCGGATGTTCGGGGTACGCAGTTGAAATACTATCCAACAGGGCTTTTGCCTCCACATCTTTGTTCTGGAACAGCAGCAGGTCGGCATAAGCAAAGCGGCGCAGCGGAACAAGGTTACTGTCAGGCGGTATATTTTCTGTAATGAGTACGGAAAGGTAAAGGGCATCGTTGGCAATCAGTTCGGTAGTAGAGGCCTTCAATACAGAAAGCTGGCCCTGCGCCCATTCAAAATCGCCACGATAGTATGAGAGTTTAGCATTACGAAACCTTGCCTCTTCGCCCAATGCATCTTCCCTGAACTCTTTATCAACCTGGCTATATAGCAATGACGCTTCCCACACTTCACCTGTCAAAACGTAATAATCGCCCATTTGCAGCTTGGCAGCACCTGCGGCATCGCGGCGGATGCCCGGCTGCTGTAGCGTACGTTTCAATATATCAATGCCCTTCTGCGGGTTGCCTGCATACTGTGCTTCCAGCGTAGCATAATCGCGCGATACGTGTGTGCCGTAAAACTGGGGGAACTCTTCTAAAAAAGCAGCATACTCTTTTTCCAGTTGTGCCACATCTTCCGCTTTATGCCATGGGGTTTCCTGCAGTTGCCTAAAACCTACACCCAGCTTTTCACTGAGCGCCTGGCTATAGTATGGTTTGTCCTTACCTTTTTCAATGATTTCATCATAGGCCTTAATAGCATACTCATACTGCTTTTCTTTTACGGCCAGTTGTGCAAATTCAAGGAAGCGTTCACCATTCTCACGGCCCCTTGCGTCCAGTGCTTCCACCTGTATCAGGGCGCCATCCCAATCGTCCTTCTGCGTATATACCCATGTTAGCAGCTCAGGATAATAGGGATTTTCCGGCTGCTCGTTTATTTTCTTTACTAATGCCTTCTGCACCTGCTGCAATCGTTTGGCATCATCGCCCAACAAATCCAGTAAAGTAGCTTTCACCTCTTCCATGCCGCCCATTTGCCCCGGGCTGGCTTCCAGCAATGTATATACCGCCTTATCTATTTCTTTGTTTTTAGTATACAGGCGGATGAGCGGGCCGCTATACAGGTAAGGATTGTGTAACAGGTCGCGCGCACGTTCATAGGTTTTTAATGCGTAGTCATCGCGACCTATAGCAGTGAATGCATTGGCTATCTGCTGGGTATAAATATCGTCTCCGTTCACAAGCTGTACCGCCCTGTCAAACTGTTCGGCAGCTTTCTTTTCTTTACCTTGTGCAAGCAGCACCCTGCCTTTGTCAACAAAGACTGTGGGGTTACCCTGCCTTATGTTATCCTGTTCATCTACCAGCTTTTCTGCAGCCTTCAAATCTTTAGTATCGAGAAGTAATTGCAAATACCCGCTGTATACATCCATATCGGCAGGATTGCTTTTGTACAACTTCTTAAAAATATCCTTTGCTTTTCCATATTCCTGCTGCTCTGCAAGCATTCGTGCCTGGGATAAATCTTCTGTTTGCGCAAGGGCAACAGAAAAGCCCGCTACTATAAAAAGCAGGGTGTATATAGTTATTGTTAAAAGCCTTCGTTTCATTGTTCTAATACTCCCTTCTTAGTTTCTGAGGGGTTTACCCGTTTGCAATATACTTTGTAAACGTTCCAGTGTCTTCCGCTCTCCGCAAAGGCTGAGGAATGCCTGCCTTTCCAGGTCGAGGAGGTATTGTTCCGATACCAGCGTGGGCTGCGAGAGGTCACCGCCACACATCACATAAGCCAGCTTCTCAGCAAGGAATTTATCATAGTCGCTGATATAGTTGCCCCGCCACATAGCATGCAATCCTGTCACCAATGCACCGAGCGCAGTACGCCCCTGTACTTTAATGTCATTGCGCGGGGCAGGTTGTGTATATCCCTGCTCATGCAGCAGCAGCACTTTACGTTTGGCATCAGCAATACGCAGGTCGGGGTTAATGGATATTGCATCATAGCCTTTCCGTAAAATAAAATTATCGAATGCCTCCTGCGCCGAGGTAGATACTTTCGCCATGCCTACATTGATGAACAACTGCTGCAGGTAATTAAGTTCTACATCTTCCTTAATATTCCTGTCGCTGGCGCGCACGGCCATTTCCTTAGTGCCACCGCCGCCGGGTATCAACCCTACACCCAGTTCTACCAGTCCTATGTATGATTCTGCCGCCGCCTGTACCGCATCGGCGTGTAAGCACATTTCACAGCCTCCACCCAGCGTCATGCCATGAGGGGCAACCACTACCGGTATACTGCTGTAACGCAGGCGCATGGTAGCACCCTGGAACTGCCTTATTGCCAAATCCAGCTCATCATATTCCTGCTCGGCAGCCAGCATGAAAATTAATCCCACATTGGCCCCGGCACTGAAATTGTCGCCGCTGTTAGCTATCACCAGCCCTTTGTATTGCTCTTCGGCCAGTGTTACAGCTTTTTGAACACCCTGCAGCACCTCACCGCCAATGCTGTTCATTTTGGTATTCCAGCTAAGGGCTACCACGTCGTCGCCAATGTCATATAGCTTGCAGGCGCTGTTTTTCCATACCACTTTTTCATCCAGGTGCTCCAGTATGATGAAGCTACTCATGCCGGGTATGGCCTTATATGTTTGTGTAGGTATGTCGTAATATTTGCGCTGCCCGCCTTCTGTTTTATAAAAGGTATTGAAGCCTTTATTCAACATCGCCTCTACCCATGGCGCTATCTGTACACCCGCCTCTTTCATCTTCATCACCACTTTCTCTACGCCCAGGGCATCCCAGCTTTCAAATGCACCTACCTGCCATCCAAAGCCGGCCTTCAATGCATCGTCTATTTTATAAAGTTCGTCTGCTATTTCGGGTATGCGGAAGCTGACGTAAGAAAACAGCATGTGGTGAAACAGGCGGTAAAACTCGCCTGCCTTATCCTGCCCGTTGTATAATACTTTCAACCTTGCAGCAAGGTCGTCCACCTGTTTGGCGGTTTCCAGCGTAGCAAACTTTGGCTTTTGCTTCGGCGCATACTCCATTGTTTGCAGGTTCAGGGTCAGTATTTCGGATTTAGGTACTGCTACTTTCTTTTCATCGCCCCTGCTTTCGGGCGATATGGTAAAGGGTGCTTTTACTTTTTTATAAAATCCCTGCCCTGTTTTATCTCCCAGCCATTTGTTCTCAATCATTTTTTCGAGAAACGCCGGCAGGGTAAATATGTCTTTAGCCTCATCTTCAGGCGCATTTTCTGGCAGCGCCTTTGCTACATGCACCAGCGTATCCAGCCCAACCACGTCTCCGGTACGGAAAGTGGCAGATTTAGGCCTGCCCAATACAGGGCCGGTCAATGAGTCTACTTCATCCACATTCAATCGCAGTTGCTGCATAGCCTTGAATACCGCCATAAAGCCGAACACCCCTACCCGGTTGGCAATAAACGCGGGGGTATCTTTACAAAGCACCGTAGTTTTCCCCAGGAAGCGGCTGCCATAGTCCATCAGGAAGTCAATCACTTCCGGCTTTGTGGCAGGCGCAGGTATTATTTCCAGCAGGCGCAGGTAGCGCGGTGGATTAAAAAAGTGTGTGCCACAGAAATGCTGTTGAAAATCTTCACTTCTGCCCTCGCTCATCAGGTGTATGGGTATGCCCGATGTATTGGTGGTTATCAATGTACCCGGCTTGCGGTACTGTTCTATTTTGGCAAATACCTGCTGCTTTATGTCCAGCCGTTCTATCACCACTTCCATCACCCAGTCGCAATCGGCAATTTTGGGGAGGTCGTCATCTATATTACCTGTTTTGATACGGGAAACGACTTCTTTGGTATATACTGCCGATGGCTTGCTCTTCAATGTTGCCTGCAGGGCATCATTCACTATACGGTTGCGCACTGCCTTACTTTCCATAGTAAGGCCCTTTGCTTTTTCAGCTTCGGTCAATTCACGCGGAACAATATCGAGTAATAATACCTGTACCCCTATACCTGCAAAATGTGCTGCAATACGGCTGCCCATTACCCCACTCCCTACCACTGCAACCTTACGAATGGCTCTGTTCATGAAACAATCTTTAGACCACACAATTTAACTAAAAAACAGTGAGCGGCGGCGATGATTGTATAAATCTTAACAATGGATAACCAGCATCAGGGCATGCAAAAATCCTTTTTCAGTTCTGTATACGCCGGGGATACACCTACATTATACATTCCCAAACGCCTTTTATTACGGAGGTGGTATTCATCCCCTTCCCAGTAGCGCGAAATAAACGCTGTTTTTTTGCCAGAAACAAGGGCATTGTTCACCATCGTGTCATAAGGCAGGTAACGGCTGTGGCAGCCGGGCATACGGGTAATAATCTTTTCACGGGAATAAAAAACAATCTCCCAGCTTACCATTGGCTCAAGTGAATAAACATATCTTACCTTATTCTGTTCAAAGTATTGCAACACCTGCGCAATGTTCTGCCTGCGGTTATCTATTAGTTCATAATGATAGAAGGAAATAAGCGACGGAATTCCGATTGCTATACAGAGCATCATAAAAATGGCCGGTATCCTCACTGTCCAGTATTTGCCCAGGTATATCTGCAGGCTTATAATGGCAAAACCTGTAAGCGGAAGCAGGTAGCGCCCATGCACTTCAGGAAAAGCAAGTGTGAACAGGAAACATAGCGGCAAAAACATGGCAGAGCATATAAAAAGCGCATTACCTTTTCTCTTGAATAATAAGTAAAATAACCCTGCTGCGAAAAGAAAGACAACGCATACAGAAGTTACTATTGCCAATAGTTTACTTGAAAGAGATGCTTTATGTACGAAAGAAAAATAGTAACTGCCGTGAAAACTGGTATACAGGTATACCGGCAACCGGGTCAGCCTTGAAACAGCATCTTCAAAGGAAGGTATTTTTACCCCTTCCGGGTAATAATCGGTCAGGTGTTCTTTATACAAGAAGAACAGGAGAAAGCAGGTCACGGAACTGATAAACAATGCAATGACTTTTGTTTTACTTTTTTCACGAAAAAGGCTGTACAACACCGGGAAGGCCAACCCTCCAAGCCAGAAACGTTGTGCTTCATACACCAACACCAGTAATACTCCTGCTCCTATATAAGCTCCTGTCTTCTTTGAATAAGCCGGATGATACAGGAAATAGAGCAGTGCATTGCTAAGCACAAATGCTGTAAGATAACCACCCCTTGCCTTCATAGACCAAACGGCCTAGGCAGGCAGCATAATAAAGAGCAGGGTAAGCAGAAAGGGAATAATACCATTGCCTTTGGAAAACAGGCAAAGTACTTTATAAAGCCATACTACCCCTACCGTCCATAAACAGAGCATTCCCAGTTTTACTGCCAGCGTATTAAAGCCCAATACAAAGTAAAAGGGCAGTATAAACAGGCATTCGACAAAGGGAAAACCGTAGTGCTGCCCCCAAAAGAACATAGGCAACTCCCTGCATTCATATATGTGTTTGGCCATAATGCCCACCAGGCATTCATCCCCGTCCAGTAAAAGATTAGGGCTACACAGTTGGGGAAGGCGGGTTATAAAACAACAAAGAATGATAACAGGCAGGGCAGCTTTATGGTTCAGCGGTTTCATATGGGCTAAATATCTGCAAAAAAGGTCACTACATTATAGAACAATCGGGGGACAAAGCTTTCAGCTTACTACTATTCGGGAACAAAATGGTTACCAAACAATTCCTCTTTGGAAGGTCCAATACCATATATCATGTGGTCGCATTTTATAACCTCACGCAACTTATGGCCTGGTAAATCTCCCATGTAGCCTATGAACCCTACCGTTTCCCCCCTGTTTACTGCTGCATCTGCCATCCGCGTGTACGCCTCATATCGACCCTGCCACATCGGCATTCTGATTATAATGGTTTCATTTGAATAAAAGGTGACCTGCCAGGGGACGCTCCAGTCTATACTATATACATACCGTATGTTGTTTTTCCTGAAATACCGAACCATATCGAATATCATTTCGTTGTTCATGAAGCGAAAATTCCAAAAAGTAATGAGTGATACTGTTCCGGCAAGAATAAAGGCTATCGAAGATATATAAAATGGCTTTAGGGTTTGTATAGGATTCAGATATAATTGTAGCGTTATTAGCAGAAAGCCGCTGACAGGCAATAAATAACGTGCCTGCATGCTACCGAAAAAAATGGTAAGCAGTAAACATGCAGGAATAAACACTACAGAACTTATAAACAACCCATTCCCTTTTCTTTTAAAAATAAAATAATACAATCCTGCAATAACAGCCAGAAATACTAACACTTCAAAAGCCACAGATTGTATTGCACAAAACAGGTTGGGCTTTTGAATCATGTCAAAAAAATAATTGCCATGCAATGAATGATAAAGAAAAACGGGTATGCGGACAATTTGCTGTTGCAACCGGGAAAAATCTTCAGGTATATATGCCGATGGGGCATAATAGCTAAATAAATTAGCCGTATACCAGCGAAACAGGAGAAAGAGCGGAATAAAGCCTGATATAATTAAAACCAGGTGCAGTCTTTTGCCACTGTTGAAGGCCGCATACAACATCAAAGGCACCACTCCCACCAACCAAAAGGGTTGGCTTACATAAATAAACGCCAATATGATACCTGCAAGAACGTAGGTAACACCTTTTTTACGGTGGTAAGGATGAAAGCAGATGTATAGTACAACGTTGCTAAGTGTAAAAGCTGAAAGATAGCCGCCCCTGGCTTTCATAGACCATACAGCCCACGCAGGATGAACTATAAAAACAAGCACTAACAGAAAGGGTATCCAATCACTGCCGGTATGAAGTTGTCTGAGCATTTTATACAAAAACATTACACCTGTTGTCCATAAACTCAACATTGCCAGCTTTACTGCTAAAGCATTGATGCCTAATAAAAGATAAAAAGGCAATATATACAGGCATTCGATCAGGGTAAAACCATATTGCTGCCCCCAATAAAACAAAGGCAACTCCTTTGCTTCGAATATGTGTTTGGCCATAATACCTACTACACATTCATCCCCGTCCAGTAAAAGGTTCGGGCTGCACAACTGGGGCAAACGGGTTATAAAACACCAAAGGATAATTATCGGTATTGTGATTTTAGGGCCCGGCAACTTCATAGATAGGTGATATAAGTGTATGGCTAATATCCGAAATAAAGGTATTAATATCATATTGACCAATCAATTATCTTTGCTACTATGCAATCGCTGAAGGAACAAATAGCGGCTTACGAGACGGAAATCAAGTCGATAGAGCCGAAGGATGCAACGGAACTGGAAAATTACCGCATTAAATACCTGGGTACAAAGGGTATAGTAAAACAGGTATTCGGTGAAATGAAAAATGTGCCTGCCGACCAGAAAAAGGAGGCAGGACAGGTACTGAATGCCTTCAAACAGCTGGCAGAAGCGCATTACGAAGCGTATAAACACCTGCAAAACGGTAATAAGAAAGCAGGGCCTGCCGTTGACATTACGTTGCCGGGCACAGACCTGCCGAACGGGACCCGCCACCCGCTGCGGATAACTGAAAACGAAATCGTTTCCATATTCGAAAAGATTGGTTTTAGTGTGGCTACAGGGCCGGAGATAGAAGACGACTGGCACAACTTCACCTCGCTGAACATGCCGGAACACCACCCCGCCCGCGATATGCAGGATACTTTCTATGTATCGCAAAACCCTGATTGGGTATTGCGCACGCATACTTCATCGGTGCAGGCGCGGATTATGGAACAGGGCACTATGCCGGTACGCGTGATATGCCCGGGCAGGGTGTACAGGAACGAAACCATTTCGGCCCGTGCACATTGCTTCTTCCACCAATGCGAAGGTTTATACATTGACAAAAACGTGTCGTTTGCCGACCTGAAACAAACGCTTTATTACTTCGTGACCGAAATGTTCGGCCCCGATACCAAAGTGCGCTTCAGGCCTTCATACTTTCCTTTTACCGAACCGAGCGCAGAGATGGATATATCATGTACAGTATGCGGGGGCAGCGGTTGCAGCCTGTGCAAACATACAGGTTGGGTAGAGATACTGGGCTGCGGCATGGTACACCCCAACATGCTGCGCAATTTCGGCATCGACCCGGAAGTATATTCCGGTTTCGCCTTCGGTATGGGTGTAGAGCGTATAACACAGATAAAATACCAGGTTAATGACCTGCGCCTGTATTCACAAAACGATGTCAGGTTCCTGAAACAATTTCAATCTATACAATAAACAATAAGGGAAGTAGCGATGTTGCTTCCCTTATTTTCAGTAAGTACATACATGATATTAGTAACCGGCGCCAGCGGATTTGTAGGCCAGCACCTGACAAAATACCTATCGGGGTTAGGACATACTGTACGCGCCCTTTATTACCAGGCTGCACCCTCAGATGAACTATCTGCACTTAAAAATGTTAGCTGGGTGCAATGCGATCTGCTGGATGTATCGGATGTAGAAACCGTGATGCAAGGTATAGACAAAGTGTACCATTGTGCCGGTATCGTATCTTTTCATCCGAAGGATAGGGAGCGCCTGCTTCATTTCAATGTAGAAAGTACTGCGAACATTATAAATGAAGCACTGGCTACAGGTGTTACCAAACTGGTTTACATCAGCTCTGTTGCAGCTTTAGGACGTGGCGAACAGATAGCTGCGGAAATAACCGAAGAAGAACAATGGGAGGAAAGCAAATACAATTCGGCCTACGGCCTGAGTAAGCACCTTGCAGAAATGGAGGTATGGCGGGGCATCGGTGAAGGTTTAAGCGCAGTAATCGTGAACCCGGCTACCATACTGGGCCCCGCGCACAACTGGGATGCAGGCTCGGCAAGATTAATGAAGGTAGCGGATAAAGAATTCCCGTTTTATACCGAAGGGGTAACCGCCTGGGTAGATGTGGCAGACGTGGTAAAAGCCGCTTACCTGCTGATGGAAAGTGATATAGATGCGGAACGTTTTATATTAAGTGCGGGCAACTACTCTTTTAAAGATATTTTTACGCAAATGGCCAAAGCGTTGGGAAAAAAACCGCCACATATAAAGGCAGGAAGTTTTCTTTCGGGGCTTATATGGCGCTGGAATATCCTGAGGTCTTTTCTTACCGGCGCCAACATTACCGTAACGAAAGAAACTGCGGTAACAGCTCAAAAGAAAAGCATTTATAATAACCAAAAATTATTAAAATATTTACCAGATTTCCAATACACCCCGATAAACCAAACGGTTATACGTATGGCAAATGAATATGTAAAAAAAGATTGCTAAAAAATTTTTTGGTTTATTTACAAAAACATTTGTAATCTTGCATCAGTAGAACACAATGTTCTCCATTCTCATTCAGTTTTCTGAATTTTTCCCCTTTCAATATAACCGGATTTTTCAGGATAATTAATTAGATAACACAACTGTTTTAACAGCATTCCAGGAAGCACATATATTCTTTCGATAAAGAGGTAGCATGCCATACGACATTTCACAACTTAACGATATGCTCATTCCCGAACTGGTGGATGTAGCAGAAAGCATGAGCATCAGCCATGCAAAATCATTAGACAAAAAAACACTTATTTATAAGATTTTGGACCAGCAAGCTTTAAACAATGATAACGGTCATCATACTGAAGATGATGCAAAAAAGAAACGTGGCCGTAAACCCAAAGCTGAACCTGCAGGCGAAAAAGTTGCAGAAACAAATGCCGCAGGAGAAGAGCCTGAAGCAAAGCCCAGACGCGCCCGCAAACCTAAAGCAGAGGCGCAACCTGTAAGGCAGACACTTTGGAAAGACAAAGAGGAAACCTCAAAGGAAACTACAGAAGAAGCAACCCCTGCTGCAGAAGAACCCACTGCCGCAACGGCAGAAGAAGCGGAAGATACCGGCATAGTTATGCCCCCTGAAACCGATCCTGCCATACAGGAACCGCAACAACCGGTTGCCGAGCAAACAGCCCGTAACCCTTTTCAGCAGTACGGGAACAACAAACACCAGCAGCAGCGCAAAGAACAGCCGCAAAGCAATTTTAATATAGAGTTTGACGGTGTTGTATTCAGCGAAGGTGTGCTGGAAATGATGCCTGACGGCTATGGCTTCCTGCGCAGCAGCGACTACAATTACCTGAGCTCACCCGATGATATTTATGTATCGCCGTCACAGATAAAATTATTCGGGCTGAAAACAGGTGATACGGTACGTGGTACGGTAAGGCCGCCCAAAGAAGGTGAAAAATATTTCGCCCTGCTAAAGGTGGAAACCATTAACGGCCGCCTGCCGGATGAAATACGCGACCGCGTACCATTTGACTACCTTACACCACTTTTCCCATACGAGAAACTGAGGCTGACCAACAAAAACAGCGGGTATGGCACACGCATCATGGACTTGTTTACACCAATAGGTAAAGGGCAGCGCGGCCTGATCGTAGCGCAGCCTAAAACAGGTAAAACCATGCTGCTGAAAGAAGTGGCAAATGCTATTGCAGCCAACCACCCCGAATGTTACCTGATGATAGTACTAGTGGACGAACGCCCGGAAGAGGTAACAGATATGCAGCGTAGCGTACGTGCAGAAGTAATAGCCTCTACATTTGACGAGCCTGCCGATAAACACGTAAAAGTATCGACCATAGCATTGCAAAAGGCCAAGCGCCTTGTTGAGGTGGGCCACGATGTGGTTATCCTGCTCGATTCCATCACCCGCCTGGCACGTGCACACAATACGGTAGCGCCTGCTTCGGGTAAAGTACTCAGCGGTGGTGTGGAAGCTAATGCCATGCAAAAGCCTAAACAATTTTTCGGCGCCGCCCGTAAAATTGAAAATGGCGGCTCACTGACCATACTGGCTACCGCCCTGATAGATACCGGCTCTAAAATGGACGAAGTAATCTTTGAAGAATTTAAAGGTACAGGTAATATGGAACTGCAGCTTGACCGCCGTCTGGCCAACAAGCGCATCTTCCCTGCTATCGATATCACTTCATCATCTACCCGCCGCGACGACCTGTTGCTGGAAAAAGATGTACTGAACAAAATGTGGGTGCTGCGCAACCATATTGCCGATATGCATACAGACGAGGCTATGAACTTCCTGCTGCAGCAAATGCGCGGCACAAAGAGCAATGAAGAGTTCCTGGCCACAATGAATAAATAGTATTGCCGTTTTTCAATATTAAGCTCCTGCAGAAAATGCAGGAGCTTTTTTATTTGCTAAATAAGTAAGGCCGCCTTTGAGGCAGCCTGTACTTTATAGAGGATTGTATCTTTATTCGATTGTTATCCTTGACTGGAACCTTTCATTTCCGGAAGTAACCTGTATCATGTAGATACCCTGCGCCACTTTACCCAGGTCGAAACGGATGGTGTTTTCGCCCATGGATACCCGGCGCTCTATGATACGGCCGCTCATATCGGTAATTAATACATTGGCATTCATAATACCGGCGGGCAGTTCCAGCACAAATATTCCATTGCTCGGGTTGGGGAATACCCTTATGTTTTTGCCGGTAAGCTCAACAACAGGTATTTCGTCTTCTTCATTTCCATTGCCTGTCGTGTTTTCTCCTTTGGCGTTATTGTTGCAATGCCCTACATAACAACCATGGTTCAGGTGCGCCTGCACTGCATTTGCCGATACGCATATTTCATTCCCGTTATGGCAAACAATTACTTTATTGTCATTGTTGCCGCAGGTAACATCTACAACGTTGATGGTTTTGCTGGCCGTTTTTGTACAACCGTTATTGTCGGTAATTGTCACGGTATACGTAGTTGTATTATTAGGGCTTACCGACGGGTGAGATGAGTGCGTATTCGACACCCCGTACGATGGAGACCAGTTGTAACTGTACCAGCCGCTGCCACCACTCACATTTACATGGAGTGTTACCGATTGGGGCCCATAGCCATTGTAAATAGTATATGGCTGCCCGTTCGTAACCGTTACAAGCGGGCTGACACTAATGCTGGCAACTATAGGTGCAGGCTCGGAAATAGTAAATATCCTGTTATCGCTGCAACCATTGCCATCTGTTATTACCACGGTATAGCTACCCGCAGGTTTATTATGGATATCCTGCGTAGTTGCGCCGCCTGTCCAGCTATAAGTATAAGGCCAATTGCCGCCGTACACCGAAACATTTACAGCACCATCGTTACCGCCATTGCAGCTCACATCCGTTACATTCCCGTAGATGTTAATGCCGTTGGCAGGTTCGCTGATATATGTATTTACAGTTTTATTGCAACCATTGGCATCGGTTACTGTTACTGTATAATTACCTGCCGGTAACCCGCTGCGGTTTTGGGTAGTGATATTATTGCCCCAATTGTAAGTATAGGGAGCCGTACCGCCGCTTACACTCAGGGTTATGGTTCCGTTATTACCGTTTTTACAGGTCACATCGGTTTTGCTTACACTCACCGCCACTGCAGTGGCAGGCTCCGTAACGGTATAGCTGCCTGTTACGGAACACCCGTTGGCATCGGTTACCGTAACGGTATAGGTACCGGCATCCAGGTTATTCACATCTTGAGTATTGGCCGTGTTATTGTTGCTCCAGTTATTACTGTTCCACCACCACCACCACCAGTTCCAGCAGTTGTTATTATTGTTATTCGACCCTAAGTTCCAGTTATAGGTATAAGGGCCGCTACCACCTGTTACACTCAGGTCTATGGCACCGTTATCTCCGCCTTTACAGCTTACGTTACTCACTACTCCACTGATGGCTAATGCGGTTGCAGGTTCTGTAACCGTGAATGTTTTGCTGAGTGAGCAACCGTTGGCATCGGTAATAAGTACCGTGTAAGTGCCCGCAGGTATATTGTGCAGGTCTTGCGTGGTTGCACCACCTGTCCAGCTATACGTGTAAGGGCTGTTACCGCCGCTTACACTTAGATTGATATTACCGGTGCTGCTTCCTTTGCAGGTTACATTAGTCACATTGCCATTGGCCGATATGCCGGTATTCGGTTGGTGTATATTCACTGTAGTATTTTCCGTACAGCCATTGGCATCTGTTACTACCACACTGTATGAGCCGGCAGTAAGGCCATTCAGGTTTTGCGTAGCAGCATTGTTGCTCCATGCGTACGTATACGGCGTGGTACCGCCATTTACAGAAAGTGTTATGGTACCGTTGTTCCCGTTTTTACAGCTTACATTGGTTTTAGATGCATTTACAGAAAGGGCAGACGGCTCTGTAATGGTGTAAGAACCCGTAACCGTACAGCCATTGGCATCGGTCACAGTTACGCTGTAGGTACCTGCATCCAGCCCTGATACATCCTGCGTAGTTGCCGTATTGTTATTGTTATTGTTGCTGCACCACCACCACCACCAATAGTATGTGTTATTGGAAGAACCGAGGTTCCAGTTATATGTATAAGGAGCGGTACCACCTGATACGCTCAGGTCGATAGCGCCATTACCCGCACCGTGACAGCTTACATTTGCAGACACTGCCGAAAGCACAATGGCGGCAGGCTCTGTAATGGTAAATGTATCTGCCTGGCTGCAACCATTGGCATCGGTTACCGTAACGGCATAGATACCTGCAGCCTTATTGCTGATATTTTGTGTAGTAGCTCCCCCGCTCCAGCTATAAGTATATGGGCTGCTGCCACCGCTGATATTCAGCTGAACGGCCCCATTGTTGTTACCGTGGCAGTTAACGTTCGTTACCGCGCCTGCAATATTTATATTGCCGCCTACCTGGCCAACTGTTGCAGCAGCGTTGGCGCTGCACCCGTTGGCATCTGTAACTACCACGTTATAGGACCCTGCACTCAGCCCTGAAATGTTTTGCGTAGTGCTGCTGTTGCTCCACAAATAAGTATAAGGTGTTGCACCGCCGGTAACCGATAATGTTATGCTGCCATTGGCGCCCCCGCAGGTTGCATTGGCCGCGGTAGCCGATATATTGATGTTCGCTGCATTCTGGCTAACTGTTGCAGAAGCGGTTGCGCTACACCCGTTGGCATCTGTAACCGTTACCGTGTAAGTACCTGCCGGTACACCCGATAAGTTTTGTGTAGTGGCATTATTGCTCCACGAATATGTGTAGGGCGCTGTGCCGCCGCTTACAGAAAGGCTTACACTGCCGGAAGCGTTTGTACAAGTTATATCTGTAGCAGTGGCCGATTCAGTAAGTGCTGCAGGCTGGTTAACAGTAGCAGTAACTGTATCGCCGCAACCATTGGCATCTGAAGCATACAGCACATAAGTACCTGCGCTTATATTATTTAAATCCTGTGTAGTAGCATTGTTGCTCCATAAGTAAGTAAACGGAGCTGCACCGCTCTGTACTGTAATATCTACTGCACCGGTATTGCTGCCATGACAGGCAATATCTGTTATCGTTTTTGTCAGTGAGAAAGAGTCAACAGCTATTTCGTAGAAGTCATTCCTGATACAGCCGTAATCATCCGTAACAATCAGGTTGTAAAAACCTGCAGATAAGCCTGAGATATTTTGTGTTGTGGCATTATTGCTCCACTCGAATGTGTAAGGGCCAACACCGCCGGTAACCACCGTAGAAACTGCACCGGTAGGATTATTACAGCCTATATTCGTAACAGTAGCTGCTATATTTATCAGCGGGGGTTCCGTAACAACAAATGTATCTGTATAGTTACAACCGTTGGCATCCGTCACCTGCACATGGTAAGTGCCCGCGCCAAGGAATTCTATGTCTTGTGTATTGTCGTAATAAGCGGTATCTGTCCATATAAAGCTGTATGGTGCAGTACCGCCGTTTACCGTCAGGTAAATAGCACCATCGTATGTGCTACCGCCATTGCTTCCGGCGTTGCACGAAGCATCCAGCACATCACCTGTTACGGTAATAGCCGAAGGCTGCCCTACTGTATAGCTGCCGGAAACAGTACAGCCACCGTTATCTGTTACTACCACTGAATAACTGCCTGTGGCAAGCTGCGTCCTGTTCTGGCTGGTATTATTATCATTCCATGCGTAGCTGAACGGAGCAATACCGCCATTTACGGTAAGTGCAATAGCACCGCTGGCCTGCCCGTTACATTGTGCATTGGTTACACTACCAGACAAGCTCATGGAACTGGAGTCGCCTACAGCATACGTACCTGTAGCCGAGCAGCCGTTTGCATCTGTAACAGTTACAGAATAATTGCCCGGCGCCACTGCATTTATATCCTGAGTAGTGGCATTGCTGCTCCAGGAATAAGTGTAAGGGGCAACGCCACCGTTAACCGTAAGGTCTACAGCACCGCTGGTACCGCCACAATAGGCTTTGGAAGTCGTTGCAGACAATTGCAATGCAGCAGGCTGCCCAACGGTTGCCCCTGTATTTACAATACAGTTTTTGGCATCCTTCACAGCTACGGTATAAGTGTTTGCAGGTACAGAAGATAGGTCCTGCGTAGTAGCACCGTTGTTCCATAAGTAAGTGTACGGCATTGTACCTCCGCTTACTGTAAGGTCTACCGAACCTGTACTTGCCCCATTACACAACACATCATTGTGCGTGACGGAAGTAACCAGCGCCGTTGCAGACTGTGTAATAGTATAGCTGCCCGAAGTAGCACAGTTGCGCGAATCGGTTATAGACACGCTGTAAGTACCCGGGGTAAGGTTCGAAATATTTTGTGTAGTAGCATTGTTACTCCATGTATACGAGAATGGCGCTATACCTGTTACCGGGGTAAGCTGAATCATACCGTCATTGGCACCATGACAGGTCACATCGGTAGCAACACCATTTACAACCAGCGCAGCACCTTGCGTAACGGTAGTTGATGCGCCTGCAGTACAACCATGTGCATCCGTTACATCCACACTATAATTACCTGCGGCGAGGTTGCTGATATTCTGCGTAGTGGCATTGTTGTTCCACAAATAAGTATAAGGCACCGTACCACCATTTACTGCCAGGTTAACAGCGCCGTCGAGGTTGCCGCCGCATGATATATTGATAGGTGTAAGCACCGGGGCCAGCAAAGCAGGTTCAGGCACCTGGTAGGTTTTGTCACTTACACAACCAAGCGCATCTTCTACCGATACATAATAGGTACCGGCAGCCAGGCCTGAAATAGTATTGGTAGTAGCACTATTGCTCCATGTATAGGTATACGGTGCCATGCCGCCTGTGGTCAGCGCTATGCTTCCGTCGGTAAGCCCATTGCACGATACACCTGTTACAGTAGCTGCTGTAATGGGGGCAGTAGGTTCTGTAATAGTGAACGTATCAACATCTGTACAACCATGTGCATCTGATACATTCAATATATAAACCCCTGCCGGTACGCCGGTCAGGTCTTCGGTATTAGCGCTATTGCTCCATGTATAGGTACGGGGGTTGGTACCTCCGCTTACATTCAGGTCAATACCTCCTGTTGAGTCGCCATTACATACCGGGTTAGCAAGGCTTACCAGGTTAATTACCGGAGATGAATATTCTGTAACAGTAGCACTACCCGACATAGTGTTGGTACAGTTACTGTTCACCGCTACAACCGTATAAGTACCGGCTGCCGTAGCATAACCAACCGTCATAGCGCTACCTGTACCGGCCACCAGGCCGCCTATATTGGCAGAACCTTTTTTCAACTGGTAAGAAATACCTGACTGTGACCCGGAAAGACCGACTGGCACTCCCGGCCCACCCTGGCAATACGTTCCGCCACCGGTTACGCTGAACGTTTGGCCGGAAGGAAATACAGTCACCACTACAGAATCTTTTACAGAGCATCCGTAGCTATTGGTAGCAGTGGCTACATAAGCAGTGGTTGCTGTAGGATATACCGTAACACAGGCATTATTCAGGTTCGTAAGGCCCGATGCAGGCTCCCATTTAAACGTATTGCCAATGGAGGCCGAAGAAGAAACAAGGCTGGCCGAATTATACAGAACGCCATCATTATGATAGCTGGTAATATCCGGTGTGGTTCCGCCGGTAGCTGTATTCATTCTCCAATAGCCTACCAGGTCGGAAGAAGCAGGGCCGACAGACAGTTTATAATCACAACTTATTTGCGAGGATACTTTTACAGTATTATAAATGCGTAATTCATCAATGGTGCCTTTGAAAGGCTGGTTCATGGAATTGGAATTACCCACAATTATGGGTGCGGTAGATGTTAAAGCACCTGTAACTGCCGCAGAACCGGCCAGTGAACCATTCACATACAGCCTGAGCACATTGCCATCGTACGTGCCGGTAAGATGGTACCAGGGGCCAACCGTCATGGCAGCACTCTGGGCATATACTTCGTTGCCTATGCTGCCTATCACAAACTGGAAACGGTTTGTAGCAGTCTGGCGGAAACCCCAGCCTATTTGTCCGCTGCCTGAAGCAGGCAGTTTCATAATGATACCCTTGTCCACACCCGACTGAGACGGCCTTACCCATGCCTGTACGGTAATGGCAGAAGGATTTAACTGCGACTGGTGCGGAATGCTTACGTAGTCGCTGGTACCATTCGTATTGAAGCTGGCAGCATTTACACCGTTATTACTTCCTGCCAAAGACATGCTTACCGGCAAGCCTCCGCAGATGCTTGTAGAGGTAGCATTGATATACATGCTGGGTATCGGATTAATGCTGATATTCTGAACAGCCGAAGTAATGGTACAGTTGCCGGTAGTTACCGCAACTGTATATTCACCCGTTTGCTTTGCATAATAAGTCTGGTTAGTTTCGCCGGGTATAGCCACACCATAGTTGTACCATTGGTAACCATTGGCACTGTTGGCGGTCAGCAAGACAGAATCGCCCTGGCAAACAGTTGCAGAACCGCTGACAGTAATTGTTGCAGGGGGCACGGTAAAAGAATTACACGTACCGGTTGCTTTTCCTGCTACCCAGTTCGATAATGTGCCCGTAAGGCCAAAGTTGTATAAAGTACCATCGTTGTTATTTCCGCTGGCGTCGGGCAGGGTGCTGAATAGCGAATTGACCACGCCGATAAGCCCTGAATTGAATTTATAATAACCGTAGAGGCTGTTTTGCGGAAGTGAAACTTCGCAATACATATTGTTCTGAAGTTCGCCCTGGCATAAAGCACGGTTCCATATCCTTACCTCATCTATATCGCCCTTAAAGAACCTTTTCGTACCCAATGTATTATCATCGTTGTATTTGCCAATCCTTATCAGCGAAGAACTGCTGTTATAGTTTTGCGGGAAATTATAATTCTCAAGCAGGTTACCGTTCAGGTATGTCTTCACATTTCCCGCTGTGTACACAACAGCGATATGGTACCATGTACCGGCAGTAAGTGGTGTGGAGAGAAATCTTAACCCGTCATTATATGCCACAATTACCCCCGAAACGCTGTTGTTGAGCACCACAGCGCCAAAACCCGTACCATACTGGCCTGTAAGGTCATTACTTACCACGTTGTTGCCATAGTCGGTCAGGGCAGTACCATCCGTACGTACCTCCGGTTTTACCCATGCTTCTATGGTAAGCGGTAGCTGGTTCAGTATATTAACATTCGGTACACTTACATAATCATCTGTCCCGTCAAAATCCAATGCGCCGGCAGATAGCTGCGCATTTGCTTGTATGGTTATTCCGAGCAGGAAAAAAGACAGCACATAGGCTGCTTTCATAACGGTTGAGGTAAATGTTTTTTGCATATCAAGGTGTACTTTTTGTTTCTCTTTTTACCCTTTCATGCCAGGTAAAACTTAAAACAGGAAAGTGCGAAAATATATTAGAAAAACTCCTTGCCGATTAATAATGAAGCGTTTAACCAATCGTTAACCGGCGTTTAGCAGTTCATTAAAAAATAGTACACCCGGAAATGGAAACAAGCAGTAGCAAGGGTTTTGAGCATGAATAGCTTATCAGCCTATTAACGAGCAGATAACAAAAAATGAATGAAATGGCAATAATTTACATTATGAGCTGTGGTCGCAAATAATAGTCCACTTCCCTGCTATGCGATGGAAAAGTAAAGTATAAGAGCCAGAAACATCGCCTGCCTCTCTTTTAAGATACCATTTGCCAACCACGAAATAGTAGCGGGAAGAAAGCTTTTTTACATGAATAACCGTTAAAGTAAGATGCCCCATGTGCGATGCATCGGGATAAGACTTTTTATACCGCTCCAAAGTGGGTACATATCCGTAAGTGGGGCCGTTCTTACCAATAAAAAGCAGGCTGTCACTTTCCCAATACCCTTTCATATAGCCCTCAATACTTCCTTTGTTCCATTCCGTTGCCTGTGCTGCCAGTATTTGGCGGATAGCCTTTTCGGCCTTACCGGCAGCAGCAGATGTAAAAGTCAAAAAACATAACAATGAAAGGATAAACGTGTTTTTCATTGCAGAAATATACAAGAAAAAAGGCAACCCGGGGAGGTTACCTGATAGAGCCTTTAGGGGCTGGCGTTGATAGGATTTAAAGAAGTTAGGGTTTATAGGTGTTTGATTTATAGGTTTATAGCTCAAAGTAACACCCGGTAATGCAGAAAACTTTGTCACGTTTGACGGTTATGCCTTTTCATCGGATTAAATGCCTTTTTTATCAGACAAACAGACCCATAAATCCCTGATATAAAATCGAATTGGTTAAGGCTTTTCCCTATTTTTGCCGCGTTATGGCAAACGACAATAAGCTGCAAAACATTATTGCACACTGCAAGGAATACGGTTTTGTTTTTCAATCGAGCGAAATATATGATGGCCTGAGCGCGGTATACGATTATGGGCAATATGGCTCTGAACTGAAGAAAAACATACGTGATTACTGGTGGAAAAGCATGACCCAGATGCACGAAAATATTGTGGGTATAGATGCCGCCATCTTCATGCACCCTACCGTATGGAAAGCCAGCGGGCACGTTGATAATTTCAGCGACCCGATGATAGATAATAAGGACAGCAAAAAACGCTACCGTGTTGACCACCTGATAGAAGGGTATGCCGAAACGCTGGAACAGGCAGCGGGCGATGCACTGATCCAAAAAATGGAAGCCCTGTTGGCAGCCAATGATTACACCGGGTTGAAAACACTGATAGAAGAAAATAAAATAACCTGTAGCGTAAGCGGCACCGGCAACTGGACCGATGTACGCCAGTTCAACCTGATGTTTGCTACCGAAATGGGCTCGGTGGCCGATGAGGCCAGCACCATATACCTGCGCCCCGAAACGGCACAGGGCATATTCGTCAACTTCCTGAATGTGCAGAAGACCGGGCGTATGAAAATCCCGTTCGGTATTGCACAGGTAGGTAAGGCTTTCCGCAATGAGATTGTAGCACGCGGGTTCATCTTCCGTATGCGCGAGTTCGAGCAAATGGAAATGCAGTTCTTCGTGCGCCCGGGCGAGCAGATGAAATGGTATGAATACTGGAAAGAAGCCCGTATGAAATGGCACCTTAGCCTGGGCATCCCGCAGGAACATTACCGTTTTCACGACCATGTGAAGCTGGCACACTATGCAGATGCTGCCTGCGACATTGAATATGATTTCCCGATGGGCTTTAAAGAAGTAGAAGGCATACATAGCCGTACCGACTTTGACCTGAAAAACCACCAGGAATACAGCGGTAAGAAACTGACTTACTTCGATACGGAAATCAACCAGCACTATATACCTTATGTAGTGGAAACCTCCATCGGCCTCGACCGTACAGTAATGATGGTACTGAGCGAAGCCTATGTAGAAGAAGACCTGAGCATAGAAGAAAAACAGGATAGCCGCGTAGTATTAAAGTTCCCGCCTATGCTGGCGCCCATCAAACTGGCTATATTACCGTTGACCAAAAAAGACGGCCTGCCGGATATAGCCCGCGAAATAATAGACCAATGCAAACCGCACTTCAAATGCTTTTATGAAGAAAAGGACAGCATAGGGAAACGCTATCGCAGGCAGGATGCCATAGGTACACCCTTCTGCATCACTGTTGACCACCAGACAAAAGAAGACCATACCGTTACCATACGCCACCGCGACAGCATGACACAGGAAAGAATACCCATAGCATCAATAAAAGATATGGTACTAAAAGCAATACAAGCATTTTAAAATATATGCCGGCCATGTGCCGGCATTTTTATTATGGATAATGAACTCTTATATAAGGTAGCACAAGACATTGGCAGCAACTGGGAATTGCAACTTCCGGGCACTGTCACCGAACAACAGTTTCTGGAATTGCTTGCGGCAAAAATCAGCCGGCTGATAGAAAAACAGCCCGAAACCTTCTTCCAGCTTATGTACAGGCTGGATATACCGGAAAAGAAACTGCATGCCGTGCTGGGAGATATGGACGCCATTGATAAAATAGCACGGCTGGTATTTGACAGGCAACTGGAAAAGGCACGCAGCAGGCAACAATACCGCAACAACACGGGAGATATAGATAAAAACCTGGAATGGTAATACCATCATTAACATAGTGACTTTCTTATATTTTGTAACTTTGATGAGAAGCCGTTGAAAATCAATGAGAAAAGCATTCATACTAGTTTCCTTTTGCATCTTTATAGCACTCGTGGCAGGGGTATCGGGCTGTAAAACAGACCCTGACTTTAACGCTGTGCCTGTAGCATCTTTCGGGTTCAAAATTCCTGAAGGCTGGCCGCAGCCTCATTATAATTTTGAAAACAATCCACTTAGCGAAGATGGTTTCAAACTGGGGCGAAAGCTTTTTTATGATACACGCCTCTCACGGGATAATACTATTTCGTGCGCAAGCTGTCACCAGCCTTTTTCTGCATTTTCTCACCTGGCGCATGATGTAAGTCATGGTATTGACGATAAACTGGGGAAACGAAATTCCCCTGCCCTTTTTAACCTGAACTGGCATAACAACTTTTTTTGGGACGGAGGTGCCAACCATATCGAAGTACAGCCGCTGGGACCCATCCAAAACCCTGTAGAAATGGACGAAAAGCTGGAAAACATCATTGCCAGGCTGGAAAAAGATGTTACCTATAAGGAAATGTTTACAAAAGCCTGGGGAAGCGATTCAATCACTTCACAACGCATGTTTAAATCGCTGGCGCAGTTTATGGGCATGCTGGTTTCTTCCAATTCGAGGTACGATAAATATGTACGCGGTGAAGCGGGGGGTGAAATGACCGGTGAAGAGCTGACTGGCCTCAATGTGTTCAGGGAAAAATGTGCCGTCTGCCACAAAGAACCGCTTTTCTCAGATTTCTCTATGCGGAACAACGGGCTAAGGCCTACAGCCGTAAACGATAGTGGCCGTATGCGTATAACGCTGAACCCTGCCGATAAATATAAATTCAAAGTACCATCGCTCAGGAACCTGAAATATACCTATCCATACATGCATGACGGGCGGTTCAGTACGCTGGATGAAGTGCTGACGCACTATACTTCCAATATCTATCAAAGTCCTACGCTCGACCCCTTGCTGAAAAACGGCATACAACTTACCAAACAGGAAAAAGCCAGTCTCCTGGCTTTCCTGAATACATTGAATGATGAAGAATTTGTGAGCGACCCGCGATTTAAAGAAGTGCAGTAAGCTTATTAATCAAGGTCTCTTTTAATGTCCGTGATTTCTACAATTTCATATACAGCACTAACCGGATACGTGGTACAAACACCCTGGTCGCCATTGGTGCTGTATTTCACTTTTACCTTATAGCCGTCGTGCTGGTAAGCCGATGGTAAATAGATAGGTTTCAGTTCTTTGCCGTCTTCCAGTTTAATGACATAACCACAACCGCCGGATGCAATATCGCCGGTATCCATTACAGTGGCTTTTACCAGGTCTTTATCTTTATTACATGATACAGCCAGGACAGAAAGAAGTGCAGCGCCTAATAAATATTTACGCATGATCGGATGTTTGATAAGTAAATTCAGGAATGAAAATACTAAAAACTTTTAAAGGTGCAATCATGCAGTAAACTTATACCCTATTCCGCGTACCGAATGGAAGTGTTTGGGGTTACGGCTGTCCTCTTCAAAATACTTGCGGAAGTTGAGTATAAAGTTATCTATCGTACGTGTGGTAGGGTACACATTATAACCCCATACAACCTGTAAAATATGCTCGCGCGATACCACTTCACCCTCATGCTCTATCAGCAGCTTCAGCAAGGCAGCTTCTTTTTTACTCAGTTCCTGTGTGTTCCCCTTTTTATCCAAACATTCATGTGCCGCAAAATCTACCTTGCACCCGTCAAATTCATATACATCGGGAATGGCCTGCGGCTCTTTTATACGTTTATTTTTCTTAATGAGTTTATCAACCCGCAACAAAAGCTCTTCAAGGTTAAACGGCTTTGTCATATAATCATCCCCGCCTTTTTTCAAGCCTTCTACACGGTCGGCTCCCGTATTGCGGGCAGAAAGGAATAAAATGGGCACATCATTATGCTGCATACGGATGGTTTCGCAAACCGTTATACCGTCCATATCCGGCAGCATGATGTCAAGGAGGATCAGGTCAAAGTATTCATTTTTAACCATTTTAATAACTGACGGGCCATTATCGGCGGTGGTTACTTCATATCCTTCCAGTTCGAGGTTCAGTTTCAGGGCTTCTCTGAGGCTTTCTTCATCTTCGACAACCAGCAGGGATGCTTTGTGTTCTTTTGTCATCATAGGTATCGTTTTTATTCTAAACATAAAAATAATGACAATTGGTATATGCCGCCAATACCCTGCCTCAGATATGGTATTTGCATGACAATTGCCTCTCGAAATGAAAAAAATGAAAGGGATTGTCCAATTCTGAAAAATGCATACCTTTGCCGTCCTTTAAAGCGGGTGTGGTGAAATTGGTAGACACGCTAGACTTAGGATCTAGTGCCGCGAGGCTTGGGGGTTCGAGTCCCTCCACCCGCACTAAAAATGCAAACAGCCGATCGATGTATCGGCTTTTTTTAAACTAAAAAAATTGAAATAATGGCTACGGTAACACGTGAGAATATCGGTACGTTGCACGACAAAATAAACGTAAAGCTGGCTAAAGAAGATTACTGGCCATCTTTTGAAAAATCGCTGAAGCAATACGCAAAAACTGCCAATGTACCCGGCTTCCGCAAAGGCATGGTTCCCGCAGGCATGATACGTAAAATGTATGGTCAGTCTATATTCAGCGATGAAGTACTGCGTACTGCCAGCAGCAAACTGGAAGAATACCTGAAAAATGAAGCAGTTGCCATATTTGCCCAACCGATGATTGTGCACAATGCCGAGCCGCTTCGCCTCGATATGAATGAGCCGAGCGATGTGGACTTTGCTTTTGAAATAGGTTTGAAACCTGAATTCGAAATTATACCGCTGAAAGAAAAAACAAAGCTGACTCGCTATAAAGTAAGCGTATCGGACAAAATGGTAGAAGACGAAGTAGAACGTATCAAACGCCGTTATGGCAAAGCAGAAGACCAGGAAAGCGTTACCAATAAAGACAACATCATCTATTGTAAATATGAGGCTTGCGATGCGGAAGGTAATGTGCTGGAAGAGCCGAATATGGTAGAAGATACTGCCCTGCTTGAAAAATACCCTGCCAAACTGCAGGAAATGCTGATGGGCAAAAAAGCAGAAGATACACTGGTATTCCGCCCGGCAGACGTATGCACGGAAGAAGAGCTGCCCGGCTTTATGAAAGATCCTTTCAAACTGGATGTTGCCTCGGCTGAACAGTATTATAAACTTACTTTAACCAAGGTTGCCCAACTGGTACCTGCCGAACTGACGCCGGAACTGTTTGCACAGGTATTCCAGAATGTGGAAATAAATGATGAGGCTGAATTCAAAGAGCGCATCAAAACAGAACTGGGCCGCGAATATGACCGTATAGCAACCGAGCGCCTGCAGAACGAAATGTATGAAATGCTGGTGCACCAGACACCAATGCAGCTGCCGGTAACTTTCCTGAAGCGCTGGTTGCAGGAAGGCGGTGAAAAACCAAAATCTGCTGAGGCTGTAGAACAGGAGTTCCCCGGCTTCGACCACCAGCTGCGTTGGACGCTGATATCGGACAAACTGATGGCAGATAATCAACTGAACGTAAGCATGGACGAGGTAATGGAAGATGTAAAATCAAGGGTACTGGCTTACTTCGGTATGACCGTGGAAGATGATGCGCCCTGGCTGGAAAGCTATATGGCCAAAGTAGCCAAAGATGAGAAAACCATCGACGAAACCTACCGCCGTCTTTTGTTCGATAAGCTGTTTACCATGCTGGAAACACAATTTGATGTGGAAGAAAAAGAAGTAACGGAAGACGAGTTCTTCAAACTTCCTGATGCACACGCTGCACACCACCACCATCATTAATCATACAGCTTTATACAACATATATAAAAAACCTGCTTCAACGGCAGGTTTTTTCTTTTTTAAGTACTTAAGTGCATGAAAAAAGCCCCATAGCGGGGCTAAACTATTTTTCAATCCTTATTTCCTGTATCAGGTAAGCGTTCTCTTTCAGCTTCATTAATACATATAACTGGTAGGTCCCGTTGGAAGTATTTAGGTTGCCAATGGCATACTTCGAGTTATTGTTGGGCGCTGTGCCGCTTTGCATCACTACGAAATCTTTAACAATATTTTTCCCAAAGAAGTCTTTGAGCACAATCTCAGCCTGCGTTTTACTGTAAGCCGACTGGTTGCTTTTTACTGTAATGGTAACAATATTGTCAAACGATTTTGCCAGTAACGCAGCATTCCCGTTACGGAAATAGTTAACCACATCTTCCAATGCCTGCGCTTTTGCGGTCGCAAACATAAAAAAGGAGAATATGTATATTAAAAAGGTTTTTTTGTAAAATTTCTTCATCAGCTACATTTCAATTACTGCGATTACTATACATCAAAAAACCTGCCAAACTTCACAGTTTTTTAACTATTAGTAGGTACAAGTTACGTAAATATACGTATGAAAAAAGCCTTTGTTTCAATAAAAGCATAAATTTTTTTAATGCTGTCTTAATGAAGTGATTTTTAACTCATAGTTATTAATACAATAATTTATATATATCATCTACTTTCCAGTTAGTACCTTTGCAGCCATGTCGAAGAAAGTAATGCTGATAATAATGGATGGCTGGGGCCATGGTAAGGTTCCCTCGGCAGACGCCATAGCCAATGCCCATGTGCCATTCGTAAAGTCTTTATACTCAAAATACCCTCATACAGAATTAGTTACATGTGGTGAAGCGGTAGGCCTGCCGGAAGGGCAAATGGGAAATTCGGAAGTGGGGCACCTGAATATAGGAGCCGGCCGTATCGTATACCAGGAACTGCAACGTATCAATGTAGCCATTCGCGACGGTGAACTGGAAAGAAACCCGGTGCTGAATGCCGCTTTTAACGAAGCCAAATCAAAAAACGTCACCCTCCACTTTATAGGGCTGGTGAGCGATGGCGGGGTACACTCACATATAAAACACCTGGAAGCCTTGTGCGACCTTGCCAAAAAGAATAATGTACCGGACGTAGCCATACATGCCTTTACCGATGGCCGGGATACAGACCCGCAAAGCGGTTATGGTTTTATAAACGAACTGGAACAGCACCTTCAATCATCAACAGGATATATTGCTACAATATGCGGCAGGTATTATGCTATGGACCGCGATAAACGATGGGAAAGGGTAAAACTGGCTTATGATGCACTTACCAAAGGAGTGGGCAAACCTGCTGCTGACCCACTGAAAGCCATACAGGAATCTTACAATGAAGGCATCACCGACGAGTTTATCAAGCCTGTTATCATTACCCATGCAGACGGCAGCCCCAAAGCTACCATTAAGGATGGCGATGTGGTTATCTGTTTCAACTTCCGTACCGACAGGTGCAGGGAGATAACAGTAGCACTCACGCAGCAGGCTTTCCCTGAACAGGATATGCACCCACTGAACCTGCATTATGTTACTATGACCGAGTACGATGCTACCTACAAAAATGTAGGTGTTATATTCAATAATGAAAACCTTACCCATACAATAGGCGAGGTATTGGCCGAAAACGGGAAAAAACAAATCAGGATAGCGGAAACAGAAAAATACCCGCACGTTACTTTCTTTTTCTCTGGCGGGCGTGAAGAACCATTTCCCGGCGAACGCCGTATTATGGCCCCGTCGCCCAAAGACGTGGCTACCTACGACCTGAAACCGGAAATGAGCGCCAATGAAATTACCGAAGCCATACTGCCGGAAATAGCTGCACAATCTGCCGATTTTATCTGCCTCAACTTTGCCAATGCCGATATGGTAGGCCATACAGGCGTATGGGAGGCAGCCATAAAAGCAGTAGAAACAGTAGACCATTGCGTATCGAGAATAGTGCCCCTGGCCCTCGAAAACGGCTATGCCATATTCCTTACTGCCGACCATGGCAATTCAGACTACCTGGTTAATGAAGACGGCAGTCCCAATACGGCACATACGCTCAACCCAGTGCCGCTGTTTGTTATTGCCAATGATTATCATGGCGAAGTGCGCCCCGGCAAACTGGGCGACCTTGCCCCTACTATCCTGCACTATATGGGCCTGAAAATACCTGCTGAAATGACCGGGGATATACTAATTGACTAAAAAATTGGTTGACACATCTATAAAAGGGCGGTAACTAATTACCGCCCTTTTATATTTCTTTTAACGCGCTATCCAGGTAGCGGGGTCGATGGGCGATGTGGTGTTGTTGCTGTTTACCTTCCACAGCTCAAAGTGTATCATAGGCACATTCTCATCATTTAGTATCACTGTGCCTATAGGCTGTTTAATGCGTACCTCATCACCCTTTTTAACCAATACGTTGCTAAGCCTTGTATACACCGTAAAATACTGCCCGTGGCTCACCAGCACCGACTGGCCCATGCCGGGCAGGTATATTACTGCGGTAACATTGCCGTCAAATACTGCCCGTGCTACTGCGTTTACACTGGTTTGTATTTCAAGGCCGTTGTTTTCTATCATTACTTTTTCGGCCACGGGATGCGGGTGTTTGCCGAAAGGCTCAGCAATAAAGCCTTTTTCCACCGGCCAGGGCAACCTGCCCCTGTTATTTTCAAAGTTGGCCGAAAGGGCTGCCACTTCAGGTGTCAGGGATAGCTTATAAGATAATGCCTCTGCCGATGGCTGCCTTGGCTGCTCTGGTGCTGCCGCCGGGGCTTCTTTTTTCGTCGGCGTGGTAGCCGGTTTATTAGTATTGCCCCCATTGCCCTGTGCCGGTCTTTGGCCGGAACCTGTAGCCACTGTAACGCCGCCGGAGTAAGTCGCTGCTTTTCTCGCTTCCTCTTCTTTGCGCCTGCGCTCCTCTTCTGCCTTTCTCCTTTGCTCTTCCTCTGCTTTTTTACGCGCCAGTTCTATTTCCCTGCGTATCAGGTCGCTGATGGTTTTGTCCAGTTGTTTAGCAGTCCGCCTGTTCCGGGCAATATCTGCCATCAGTTCTTTTTCTTTGCCTTTCAGCGATTTTACTACCTGGTTGGTCTCAGTTTTCTCTTTCAACAACACTTCTTTCTGCTGTTCTTCTGCCGTCAGCAATACATCCTTCTGGTTCCGGATGTCATTAAGCTGGTCAATTTTATTTTCAATCCTCGCTTGTGTATTTCTTATTTTTTCCGCCTGCTCTTTCCTGAAGTCACGGTACTTTTTCAGGTACCTGGCCCTGCGTAGCGCTTCATTAAAATCGGAAGAAGAAAAAAGGAAAGCCAGCATATCGTAAGAACTGCGTGTTTTATAAGCATATCTTACAGATTGTGCATAGCGTACCTTCAATAGATGGAGGTTATCTTTCAGGGTGCGTACCTCCTGCGAAGAGTTCTGGATATTGTTATTGATACGGGATATTTCTTCATTTATATTGCCAATCAGCTTCTGGCGTTGCGATAGCTTGGCCTGCAGGGCGTGCAACTGGCCCATGGTGGCGCTTTTATCCCTTTTGGTGGCTGCAAGTTGTTCTTCCGTCTGCTGTATAGCTTCCAGTATATCCTGCCTGCGCTTCTCCAGTTCAGCTTTTGTGGGCTGCTGGGCACGCAGTGTTGCAGGCATGAATACCAGGGATAACAGGAAAACAGTAAGGAACGTTCGCATCATATCTTGTAAAGAAACAAAAATAACTATTTACAGGCCTTCTGAAAGTACAGCACACATTTATTTTAGGGCATTTTTAGCAGTTTTTGGCCCAAATGGCATAGTTGGATTTTTTATTGCAGCAGGTTTGCATTTTCTTTGTTTGAAAGTTACTATATGTTATACTCGATGACGGGGTTTGGCCGTGCTGAGGCAGCGGTAAACGGAAGACAGGTGGTGGTAGAGCTGAAATCGCTGAACGGCAAGCAGTTTGATGTAACCACTAAACTCCCGCCTGTGCTGCGCTCTTACGAATTGGACATACGGAACCTGCTGGGCTCCATACTGATCCGGGGCACCATCGACCTCGCTATTTCCATCAAGCAGGATGGTGCATCCAAACCTATGATGGTGAATACCGACCTCGCCATTTTTTACTACCAGAGTATGCAGCAGATAGCCCGGCAACTGAACATACAGGAGGAAAACATGCTGGCTACCATTATGCGTATGCCAGAGGTGGTGGCGCCGGAGCAGGATGTAATACCGGAAAGCGAGTGGGAAGAACTGAAACACGTAATAGAACAGGCGGCCAATGCATTGATGGAACACAGGAAGAATGAAGGCAATGCGCTGCACAAAGACCTGCATAAACGGATACAGACCATCGAAAAACTACTGGAAGATATATTGCCGCTGGAAGGCTTGCGTACCGAAAAAATACGCAGCCGCATCACACAATCGATGCAGGATATGGTAGGCAAAGAGAATTACGACCCAAACCGCTTTGAACAGGAAATGATATATTACCTGGAGCGCATCGACTTTTCGGAAGAAAAAACGAGGCTGAAACAACACTGCCGCTATTTTCATGAAACGGTAGAAAAGCCCGGTATTTCCAAAGGAAAAGTGTTAGGCTTTATACTACAGGAAGTAGGACGTGAAATAAATACACTGGGCTCAAAGGCCAATCAGGCAGAAATTCAACAGATAGTCATCAACATGAAAGACGAACTGGAGAAAGCCAAAGAACAGGTATTGAATATACTATAATGCCCCGCTATACAGTTCAGCGATTATTGTAATTTTGGTATTCATTAATTTATGCTTCGTTATTTTTATTCCGGCCTCATTATTTGCCTTATATCCTTGCAGGGCTGCATGCCTTCCCCTTTTTACCAAAAGCAATATGCAGTACCGGGCAATGCATGGCAGTATTCGTTCAAGCCTACTTTTACTTTCAATATCTCGGATACATCTGTATTATACAATCTTTCATTCCTGGTACGCCATACCGAAGCATACCCTTACTCCAACATCTGGATATGGGTATACCTGAAACAACCGGGTAAAGACAGTTTTGAAAAATCGAGGATAGAGATACCCCTTGCCGAAACATCAGGCAAATGGATGGGACGGGGCATGGGCGAGATATGGGAGCAAAGTATGCCTGTTACAACCAACAACAGCGCCATGATGTTTAATAAGCCGGGGATATATGAAATAAAACTGGAACAAAATATGCGTGTCAACCCTTTACCCGAAATATTGCAGGTAGGCCTCAGGGTTGAAAAGAATACCTCGGTACGGAAAAAGTAAAACAGAATGCCATGCGTTTTTTTACTACTGTTTACATATTGCTTTTGGTCTACATCATTGCTGCACTCGTATTTTGGAGCATCAGCCTGCAAAAGCAAAGCAGGGTTATCTATGGCCTTGAGCTATCTACCCTGCACGAGAAAATAGACAGTACCCGCAACCCGCAGGAATATTACACCCAACTGAAAGTACTGGACGATAAACTGGAAAGCCGCCATAAACAATATATAGGCGAAGGGTCAACATTCATGCTGGTGATATTAATAGGTGCGGCCGTAGTGTACTCTTCTTTCCGGCGCAGCATAAGGCTTTCAAGACAGCAGAATAATTTTATGCTTTCTGTTACACACGAACTGAAATCTCCTATTGCTGCCATGAAACTGAACCTGCAAACACTGGAACGGCACCAGCTGGACGAAGAAAAAAAGAAATTGCTCACCGGGCGCTGTGTACACGAGGCCAACAGGCTGAATGACCTTTGTAACAATATGCTGCTGGCATCGCAAATGGAAGGACGGCAGTACGTGGCAGCCAAGGAAAAGTTGCATTTGTCGGAACTGGTAGAGAAAGCCGTTTCCGATTATTCAGGCAGGTACCCCGGCAGGTTTGCAAAAGGTGTTATTGATGATGTGACCATAAACGGCGACCGGCTGCTGATGGAAATGGCCCTGAACAACCTGCTTGAAAATGCCGTTAAGTATACACCTGCCGATAAGCCTGTGAGCGTATCCCTGCTACGTAAAAAGCATACTGCCCAACTACAGGTAGCAGACGAAGGGCCGGGCATTCCGGACAAGGAAAAGCCCAAAATTTTCAATAAATTTTACCGGGTTGGAAACGAAGAAACAAGAAAAAGCAAAGGCACTGGGCTTGGGCTGTATCTTACTGCAAGAATCGTAAAACAACACAAAGGGAAAATATCCATCAGCGATAACCAGCCCCGGGGAAGTGTATTCGAGATTTCACTCCCACTCCTCTGACAGCTCAGCCGTTTTATCCCAGCGGAAAGTTTTACGATGGTATGGCGACATTCCATGCATACGCAGTTGTTCGCGGTGGTATTCCGTACCATAGCCTTTATTGGCATCCCAGCCATACTGCGGGCAAGTTGCATGCAGTTGCTGCATAAACTCATCGCGGTGTGTTTTTGCCAGTATGCTTGCCGCTGCTATGGAGGCATATTTGCCGTCGCCCTGTACAATACACTGGTGCAGTATGCCGAAGTAAGGCGAAAACCTGTTACCGTCAATCAGTAGCAACTCCGGTCTTGTAGCCAGTGCATCTATTGCTAAGTGCATGGCTTTAAAAGAGGCATTCAGGATGTTTATCCGGTCTATCTCTTCATGGTCAACCATGGCCACGCCCCAGGCTACGGCTTTTTTTTCTATCACCGGCCTCAGTGCGCAACGCTGCTCATGGGTCAGCTTTTTACTATCGTTCAGTAAAGGATGGGAAAAACGCTTGGGCAGTATTACCGCAGCAGCAAACACAGGGCCTGCGAGGCACCCCCTGCCGGCCTCATCGCAACCGGCTTCTAACAACTCTTTTTGAAAACGTAACTTCAGCACAGCCTAATGCACTGCAAATAACATAAAAATATGGCAGCGATAAAATTATTGGTCAAATAATATTCCGGCAATACGTTTGGCACAATTATATTATACTTTTATGTGGTATGCAAAACGCACAATTTCCATTCTACATAAAGCTTCCGCTTGTCTTATTAAGCATTACGCTACTTTTATTTTTGCTGTATGCAGGGCAAGGCGTTTTTATCCCGCTGTTCTTTGCCATTTATATTTCTTTTGTTTTATACCCGCTCGCCGTTTTTCTTGAAAACCGCCTGCATTGTCCACGCGGCCTGGCTTCAATCATTGCAGTTTTCACGTTCATTATAGTATTTACCGGCTTTCTGTACCTGGTAACTTACCAGTTGTTGTTGTTTTCGCCCGATATACCGGTACTGCAAACACGTTTTAATGCCTGGATGCATGAAGTACAGCAATGGATAAGTAATGAATATCATATAGATAGTTCGTTGCAGATGCAATACATTAACAGTACTGTAAACAACATTTTATCGAATGCCGGTAATATGATAGGCCGCCTGCTTATTGATGTTTCCGTTATTATTTTCTGGATAATCATCATATTCATCTACACTTATTTCCTGCTGCATCACAGGCGGCTTATACTTCGCTTTATCGTTTCCCTTTTCCCTGAAAAAAACAAAGACAAAGTGACTACCGTAGTAATGGAAACACGCATTGTAGGTAACAATTATCTTATCGGCCTGCTTATCGAGTTTGTAGTAGTTGCTTTTGCCAACTGTACTGTGTTTGCTGTAATGAATGTTCCGTATTGGCTATTATTGGGATTACTAGCTGCCGTCCTCAATTTCATACCTTATATAGGCATCATCATAGCCACTGTTATGGTGTTGCTGGTATCTATGATGCACAGTTCTGTTATACTCGCGTTCCAGGCAGCACTGGCATTAATCGTACTGCACATTCTGGATGCCAATATATTACTGCCGCGGGTAGTAGGGCACAAAGTGAAGATGAACGCCCTGGTTACTATTATCTCCGTTCTGATAGGGGGCGTTATATGGGGTGTGGCGGGTATGTTCTTATCTATACCTGTTTCAGCTACTTTAAAGATTGTATTTGAGCATGTAAACGAACTTAAACCCTGGGCCCTGATTATGGGTATTGAAGATGTAAAGGCAAAAAAATAAGGGTCCTGGAAAGGACCCTCCACATATAAGGGATAAGAGAGAGCGTTGTAATATGATAGCATATTCCCTGTTCTAAAACACTGCAAACCTTTCGTTTCTGCTATCTTGTTGTAAAGATACTTTGCCTATAAAGCTGGCAAAGTTTTAATAGTACGTTAACGGGAGGTTTACAACCAGTTAACGAGCGATTAACAAAGAAAAAGCCTCATAAAGAGGCTTATTTTATAATAGTATATTGTAAATCAATTGTTTAGCTCAAAAGTACCTGCCAGGCTTTGTTAACATTCCCCATTGCCAGCAGTTCTTTGGCATATTCGTGCAATGCATTGATCCTGGCAGCTTCATTATCGCTGTACTCCTTTATAATTTGTGAAAGACGGTCATCGTGCAACACATCATCTACTACTGGTATAGAGGTACAATTGCCCAATATGCCCAGGTTATTGCCCGTCAGAATACTGCTATTCTTAATTACTGCCGGCAGGTTATCGATACCAATGCCTAACTGGGAATTAGGCTTAGGGACTTCAAATACTGCACTGCCGGAAGCACGGCAATAGTAATCGCCGCCCATACGTGCCACAAGGTCTATTTTGTGGGGGTCAATACGGCCGTTCTCATCCAGTATACGATCATCTATGTGCATGCAAACTACTTCGCATATAATCAGGTTGCCTGCGCCGCCCTCATGCCCTGTTTCTATCACCTGGGTCACCTTACATTCAATATTTACAGGCGATTCTTTTACCCGGAAAGGTTTTACTATATCAGACTTCAGTGCTGTTAATCCTGCCTTCTCAAATTCATTCACTCCTTTAGGATAATCGCAACTGGCAAGGCTGGCCTGCTGCACTATATTGTAAGATACTACGTTTATGACTACTTCTTTGGTAGCATATACATTTTCAAGCGTATGCTTCACCGTATTATCGCGCACACGTCTTGAAGGAGAAAATATAAGCACCGGCGGCCTGCTGCCGAACACGTTAAAAAAGCTGAAAGGAGATAAATTGGGGACACCATTCTCATCAACTGTACTCGCAAAACATATGGGCCTTGGTGCTACCGAACCTAAAAGAAAAGCATGGAGCTGCGATGTTTTAATTTCACCGGGAACTATTCTCATAAACTGCAATATAGTACTGTTGCTGTTTAGAAAACAATATTTTGTACTTATAGGTTCACATAAAAAAACGCAGCATGTTAAAACATGCTGCGATTGCCGTTTACCTATGTTTACTCCTATGCTACTTCCTTTCAGAAGCAATGTAAAAGTACACCCGCAAATCAGACCATGAGAAATGAATGTAGACGAAACGGTAAGAAATACAGATGAACTAGGGCAATATATTAAAGTGTCTTGTTTCTATTGAAATTGCATGGGTATGGAAACTCCGGTCTCATCCCATTTTATATTAAGCGCATTGTCTTTTACCTCATAGGTAAGCTTTTCCTGCACTTCATCCAGTTGCATTACAGGAACGGTTGCTACCAGTACATTCTTCCCTTTTATCTTTTCATACTCGTAAGCACCCCACTGGTGCAATACGCCGTTCAGTATAATGTCCCATTCTTTTTCTTTCGGTATGGTAAATAACGTGTATGTGCCTGCCTTTACAGGTTTGCCGGCAAAAGTGCCGTTTTTTTTGAATGTTATTTCCGTAGCCTCATTGGCACCTGTGCGCCAAACCTGCCCGTAAGGTACCAACTCGCCAAATATTACGCGGTTCCGTTTTGAAGGCTGCCCGTAATTAACTTCAACATTCCTGCCTTTTGCTGTTTTCGGCGGGCTCAATAACTGCTCCTGTGCCTGTACCGGAAGTATGGTTGCAAGCATTAAAGTAAATAGTACCAGATAGTGTTTCATACGGTGTGATTTTGTTGTATTAATCTTAGCAAAGTACATACCAGTTTATAAAAATCCAATTCCGGGAAGTATAAAATGATAAACGCAGAGCAGCTATATAGCTTACATACAACCAGTTAGCCGCTTAGTGTTCATAACTTGTGTATTTCATTTTATTATAATTATGACGTAATAATATCATAACATATTAATGGGTAACTTTAATAATACTAAACATAAGGCTATATGTTATGGAGAACGTTCAGTGGCGAACCTTTGAAACTGCCGGTAAAGAATGCAGTTGAAAACGCTATTCTAAGGGAAACAAAAGCAGGATTTAAGTTAAAAGTATGCATCGGTACAGATTCACAGGTACACGGTGCGGAAACAGAGTTTGCTACTGTAATCGTGTTCCTGCGCGAAAAGCACGGAGGTTTCATGTTTATCTGCAACGAAAAAACCGTGCAGAAATACTCCATCAAAGAACGCATGCTGGTTGAAGTGGCCCGAAGCATAGAAATCGCTTACGAGTTGTGCGATTTGTTTAATCGGTATGATATTGACATGGAAGTACATGCCGATATCAACACCAACCCCCAGTTTAAAAGCAACGAAGCCCTGCGTGAAGCCATGGGATATATCCTGGGGATGGGGTTCGCCTTCAAGGCAAAGCCCGAAGCATTTGCAAGCAGTAGCTGCGCTAATAAAATAGTCAACTAAAACTGCTTTTTTTAACTCCTGGTTTAAGGCGGTAGCACCGCCCTGAAAAAATTTTCCCTCTTCCTGTTCCTGCCGGTTCTGCACAGTAGCCATTTCCAGCCAATGAACGCCGGCTGCCCTGCTGCGGGGCAAGAAATACTGTCTATATATAATGAGAATATGTTAAATTTATACAAAAGACCGCATAACAAACTGATAAAATGAGGCAACGATACCTGTTTTTATTTCTTCTTATTCTCTCATCCTTTGTCTCAAAGGCAAACCCCGAATACAATACGATTGAGTACATAGAAAACCGCGGGCAATGGAACGGCCCGTTTTTATACAAAGCATCAACATCGGGCAGCGACGTATTTGTACGCAACGACGGTTTTACTTTTCTTTTGTCTGCGCCTTCCAACTCCTATAAAATACACGAATACAAACACGGGCAACTGCACGAACCACAAGTACTTAACTACCATGCTTATAAACTGACCTTCGAAAATGCAATACATGCCAATGTAACCGGCAACAAGTTCCAGACGCACTACTACAATTATTTTTTAGGCAACGACCCCTCGCGATGGAAATCGGGTATACACCCGGCACTTGCAATAGATTACCAGCACCTGTACCCGGGCATCGATATGCACCTCTCGTCTGAAAACGGCCAGATGAAATACGAGTTTATAGTGGCTCCCCGCACCGACCCTTCGCAGATAAAGATGAAATACGAAGGGCAGGACGATATCTCGATAGAAGACGGTAACCTGGTGATACATACATCTGTGGGCGATGTTTCCGAATTAAAGCCTTATGTATACCAGTATATAAACGGTGTAAGAACAGAAGTGCACTGCAAATACAAGCTGAGCGGGAATACCGTGTATTTTTCCTTTCCCCGTGGGTATGACGATTCCCGCATACTGGTGATTGACCCAACCGTAGTTTTCTCCAGGTTTACAGGCTCTACTGCCGATAATTGGGGCTTTACCGCCACCTATGATAACCAGGGGAATTTTTATGCCGGTGGTTTTGCCCATGCTTTTGGCTACCCCGTTACTCCCGGTGCTTTCCAGATGACTTTTGGCGGCGGCAGCACTTTAACAAACAGTAAGTATGAATGTGATATAGCCATAACAAAATATAACAGTAACGGTACACAAAACATCTACAGCACATACATCGGCGGCAGCGATAATGAGCAGCCGCACAGCCTGATAGTAGATGCCGGCAATAACCTGATTATTGCCGGGCGTTCCTATTCTGGCAACTACCCTACTACAGCAAGCGCTTTTAAAGATAAAAACCAGGGGGCCTGCGATATAGTCGTTACCAAGCTGAACAGCAACGGCACCGCGTTAATCGGTTCCACATACGTGGGGGGCAGTAGTGATGACGGTATCAATTTCGACCCCGATGAATTCATATTTGGAGGGTTGAAACATAACTATGGCGACGATGCCCGCAGCGAAGTAATTGTAGACAAAAATGCCAATGTGTATGTGGCAGCTTCTACCAAATCAACCAATTTCCCGCTTGTCAATGCTTCACAGGGGAATAACGCAGGAGGGCAGGATGCAGTAGTCTTCAAGCTAAACCCTAACCTCACGCAAATGATATGGAGTACATATCTTGGGGGTAATTCAGATGATGCCGCTTATGTACTGGCACTCGACAAAAACGAAAGCCATGTGTTTGTTGCCGGTGGCACAGCAAGCCTCAACTTTCCTACCACGGGCAGCACCTTCAAACCTAATTTCCAGGGGGGCGATGCAGATGGCTATATAGTACGGTACCTCAATAGCGGGAGTTACACACGTGAGCGTATTACATTCATCGGCCAGAATAATTATGACCAGTGTTATGGCATACAGGTAGACAACGACGATAATGTATATGCCATGGGACAGACGCTTGGCGGCGGCTTCCCGATAAAAGTAGCGCCTACTGCACCCAGCATATATTCCAACCCCGGAAGCTCACAGTTTATTATCAAGCTGGATAAAGATTTAGCAAACAATATTTACTCTACGGTATTCGGTACAGGCGCTTCCAGTCATATAGATATATCGCCTGTTGCATTCCTGGTAGATACCTGTCAGAATGTATATATATCCGGCTGGGGAGGTACACTGGGCATTACTACTAACGGCAGTTCTACAACAGGATTACCAACTACCCCTTCCAATATAACCCCGCCGCTTAGCGCCCAGACCGATGGTAGTGATTTTTACTTTTTCGTAGTTTCTAAAAATGCTATTTCCCTGCAATTTGCCGGCTTCTTTGGCCGCAGCAGTACAGACCCCGGCAAGGGCGAACACGTAGACGGCGGTACTAGTCGTTTTGATAAAAACGGGCGAATATACCAGGCTATCTGCGGTGGCTGTGCAGGCAATTCGAGTATTGCTTCCGGCCCGTTCCCGACAACAACAGGCCCGGCAGCACCACTCAGCAATAACTGTAACCTCGCTGCCCTGAAAATCGAATTCAACCTCGGGGCTGTAGATGCAGAAGCGAAAGCCGAACCCAATGCCGTGCTATGCCTTGGTGAGAGTATCCTCTTTTCCAATTCATCATCCAATGCTACCTCTTTCGAGTGGGATTTTGGTGACGGCTCACCTGTAGATAACCAGAAAGTACCTGCACCGCATACCTATACCAGCATCGGTAAATATACCGTGCGTATGATTGCCATTAACCCTAATGCCTGTAAAGTGCGGGATACCGTTTTTCTTGAAATCTCTGTAGATACTACCGGCATAGATGCCGCATTTAATGTGCAGAAAATAGATAGCTGTGGCCCTTATACAGCTAAATTTGTCAACAATTCGAAGTATGGTAAAACATCCGCTACTGCCAGCTTTTTATGGGATTTCGGAGATGGTACTACTGCCAATGTGACTACCCCGGGCGTTCATACCTATAAAGATACGGGTACGTACACCATTACCGTTGTGATGACAGATACCACTGCATGCAACTCTCCCGATACTATATCGCATACGGTACATTACAGCAATAAATTTGTGAGCAGCGGATTTGAAGCCCCTGATGCCTGCGAACGGACTGAAATTTCTTTTGACAATTCCTCAAAGAATGCCGTATCGTACTATTGGGAGTTTGGCGATAACGATACTTCTACCATGCAAAACCCGCAGCACATGTATGACAGTGCCGGGCACTACACCGTAAAATTGTTCTCAATTAATACAGAAACCTGCAACCGTATTGATTCAACCATTAAAGTAGTTAATGTAAAACCAACCCCGATGGCTGAATTCGCTTATTCACCCATTCCTTCTGAAAGGAATAAGGAAACAACATTCAGCAACAAATCACTGGGCGCTACCGCAGGGTACCTTTGGGATTTTGGTGATAAAACCGGCAGTGAAGAAACCAATCCCATACACCTGTATAAGCGCTCCGGCAATTATACCGTATGCCTGGTAGCTAAAAATACAGAGGGCTGCGCCGATACCGTTTGCAAACCGGTAGAAGCTATTGTACAGCCGCTGGCAGAGCTGCCGTCGGCTTTCAGCCCCAACGGAGACGGGCATAACGATATATTTTATGTGCGCGGGGCAGGCGTAGAAAAATTCAACCTGAAAGTGTACAACCGGTGGGGGCAACTGGTATTTGAGGTAACCGACGGGCAGGCTAATGACCCCAAATACGGATGGGACGGCACTTTCAAAGGCACGAAGCAGGAGATGGAAGCATACGCATGGGTACTAAGCGGTACCTTTACTGATGAAACCACATTTTATAAGAAAGGTAATGTGACATTACTTAGATAATGCTGAACATGAAACAATTATTTCAAAGAATACTATTACCCGTTATGTTGTTATCGGGCATTGCCGGCAGCAACCAGGTATCGGCACAAGGCATGCATTTCTCCCAGTACTATAATGCACCTTTACTGCTCAACCCCGCCAATACAGGGCTGATGAGTGAAAAAGATTTTCGCATCGGCGCCAATTACCGCGACCAGTGGGCAAAAATCCCTGTTCCTTATAAAACCATTTCCGCTTATGGCGATTTCCAGTTGTTCAGGGGGGTTGAAGGCGCCAACTGGCTCGGCGTTGGCCTTGCTTTTTTTAACGATAAAGCAGGTGATGGTGAGCTTACATTAAACAAGTTTGAAGGAAGCATAGCCTATCATATACAGGTGGGGCAGTTCAGTATGTTATCAGTTGGCTTATCGGGCGGCTACGGGCAGCGAAATGTGAACTATAACAAGCTCAGCTTTAATGACCAGTGGGACGGTTTTACATTCAATACCCTGACTCTTGATAACAATGAATTTATCGGCACCATAAATACTTCTTACTTTGATGTAGGTGCAGGCATCAACTATGCATTTTACCCGAATGAATTTACCTATATTAAATTCGGTGCCGGATTGGCACACCTCAATCAGCCGCAGGAAACATTTTACGGACAAAAAGGATATGTGAATACTTTAGGCCTGAGGCCTACGGGAAATATAGACGGGCTTTTCAGGGTTAGCCAAACCCTGATTCTCAACCCTTCTGTTTACTATACCATGCAAAAAGGCGCATACGAACTGCTGTTCGGCTCGCTGGCTATGGTATTTGTGAGCGACGACCACGACAGCCAGACACAACTGGTATTCGGCGGTTTTTACCGGTGGAATGAAGCAGCGGTAGTGGCTATGGGCGTGCAGTTCAACAATTTGCGTATCATGGGCAGCTACGATTACACCATTTCATCGCTCAGCCCCGACCTGAATGGAAATGGCGGCTGGGAACTTGGCCTTATGTACCAGGGGATGTATGGAAACCTGTATTCTACCCATAAAGTGATTAACTGCCCCCGCTTTTAACAAAACATTTCTATTAATGTAACTTCGCGTTATTATTTTTGAGCTTAATATATACCTTATAGTATGGAGAAAGAAAAATATAAAGTACTGCTTGTAGAAGATGATACCAACTTCGGACAAGTATTGAAAAATTATCTTGAGCTGAATGATTTCGTTGTAGAACTGGCAAGGGACGGTATATTGGGGCTGGCGGCTTTTCGCAGGGAAAAGTTTGATATATGCCTGCTGGACGTAATGATGCCGAATATGGATGGCTTTACACTGGCCGAAGAAATCAGGAATGTAGACCCGGAAGTCCCCCTGTTCTTCCTTTCGGCCAAAAGCATGAAAGAAGATATACTGAACGGTTATAAACTGGGGGCCGACGATTATATAACTAAGCCTTTCGACAGCGAAGTACTGCTGCACAAAATAAAAGCCATCCTGAAACGCAACCAGGAGCTACAGGAAAAACAGCACTCGCAGATTGAATTCAATATCGGCAGTTACCATTTCAACAGCAAGCTACGTACGCTGGAGCACGACGGTGAATCGCAAACGCTTTCGCCTAAAGAAAACGAATTGCTGCTGATGTTATGCGAATACAAAAACGACCTGCTACCGCGTGAGGCTGCACTTAAAAGAATATGGGGCAGCGATACCTATTTCAACGGCCGCAGTATGGATGTGTACATAGCCAAACTGCGCAAATACCTGAAAGAAGATAGCAGCGTGGAAATTGTAAACATCCACGGAAACGGTTTCCGCCTGGTAATACCGGAATAATAAATCATATTTGTATAGCAAAAGGGTAGCTTGTACTACCCTTTTTTTATTATACGGGGCTACACTGATAATTTCCAACATTCCGCCATTCTTGCTACTTTTGATGCCTCATGAGGCATTTACCTAATCTGCTGACACTCGCCAACCTGTTTTGCGGCTGCATAGCAATAGCTTTTATATTAAATTCACAGCCATTCCTGGCGGGTTATAATGGTGAAGAATATTGGGTAATTGGTACGGAACAGGCATACTGGGGCTCTATCTTTATAGGCATTGCCGCTATCTGCGATTTGCTGGATGGCGCCGTGGCCCGCACCCTCAATGTATTTTCACCCATAGGTAAAGACCTCGATTCGCTGGCAGACATCGTTTCCTTCGGGGTGGCGCCTTCCATGATATTGTTCAAAATGCTGTGGGCGGCCAACATCAGCCAGCCCCATGCTATGGATGTAAGCATGGCAGCCACGGCACCGGCTTTTTTGCTGGCTTGTTTTGCAGCGCTGAGGCTGGCGCGTTTCAATATTACCAACACTGAGCAAAAATCCTCCTTTATAGGAATGCCCGTACCTGCCGTAGGTATCTTTGTCGCTTCCTTTCCGCTTATCAACTTTTATAATCCTGCCCTGGGCCTGCAACTGCAAAATAAATGGATAATATACCTGGTGATCGCATTCCTGAGCTGGCTGATGGTATCGCGTATACGCTTTATCAAGTTTATGCCTGCCCAATGGAAACCGGCATACTTCTGGCCACAGGCTGTTATCATAATCATTACACTGGTAAGCATACCTTACCTGAAGATAGCTGCCATCTTACCCGCATTTGCCGCCTACATTATCCTCTCACTCATTTATAAGCCAAAACAAGCAGAAAATTCAAACTAGAATGAAATATATAGCACATATCAATGTAATGCCCCTGAAAGAATTACTGGACCCGCAGGGGAAAGCGGTAAACAGCAGTCTGCACAACCTGGGCCTCGGCGAGGTACAAGATGTACGGATAGGCAAACATATTACCCTCAGTATAGAAGCAGGCAGTAAAAAAGAGGCAGAAAAGGTTACTGGTGAAGCCTGCAAAAAACTCCTCGCCAACGCCGTAATGGAAGCTTTTGATTTTACGATAACAGAAGGGTAGGCCATGCAGCTTTACCTGGTACCATCCCCAATCGGCAATCTCGGCGATATTACCTACCGGGCTGTAGAAGTACTGCAGCAGGCAGACGGGATATTGTGCGAAGATACCCGTACCAGTTCTGTTTTGCTGAAGCATTATAATATACAAAAGCCGCTTACCCCTTACCACCAGCACAACGAGCATAAGATACTTGCGTACCTTATTGAACAGATGCAGGCGGGTAAAACCTACGCCCTTATAACAGATGCAGGCACCCCCGGCATTTCAGACCCTGGTTTCCTGCTGGTTCGCGAGTGTATAAAGCATAACATCCCTGTACACTGCCTGCCAGGCGCAACGGCTTTTGTTCCGGCGCTGGTACAATCCGGCATTCCTTCCAACAGTTTTGTTTTTGAGGGGTTCCTCCCACTGAAAAAGGGACGACAAACCAAGCTGAAACAACTTGCGGAAGAAGAGCGTACGGTTGTTTTATACGAATCGCCCCACCGGCTGATAAAAACCTTACAGGATTTAAAAGAATATTTTGGCGCTGAAAGAAACGCAGCCGTAGCCCGTGAGCTTACCAAAATGTTTGAAGAAACAAGAAAAAGCACTCTTTCAGAGCTGGTTACACATTATACAACCCACCCCCCCAAAGGAGAAATCGTACTGGTAATTTCAGGAAAAGGATAGTTAAATAAATAAGCCACCCATTAGGTGGCTTACATATTTTTAAGACCTGGTGGATCTTAGTGAGCAGCTTCAGTTGCAGGAGCAGTGCTATCGGCAGCAGGAGCAGCCATCATAGTATCTGCAGGAGCAGGAGTAGCTTCAGGAGCAGGAGTAGCTTCAGGAGCCATCATTGCTGTATCAGCAGTTTCAGTTGATTCTGTAGATTCGCTGTTACCGCAAGAAGCTACGAAAAGACCCATTGCCAGGGCGAAGATGCTTAATTTAACTAATTTCATGACAGTGTATTTTTTTGTTGTTATTTCCCATTTATACCTGAAATGAAAAAAGGTAACCCTCTTTCCCAAAAAAATTTTCAGGAAAAACCCGTAGGGGCCATGAAAAGTAGTTATCCATCAATTTAGCTGCTTATCTTTATTGTATAAATTCTTTACTCATTAAAGCATTTTAATGCTTTTTAACAGATATTTTTCTCCTGTCAAGGGTTACTTTTTTTAGAAAAACAGATTAATAAGTGCAAAACCCGGTATATACGGATATTGAATTGCTGACAGAACTGGCGCTGGGTAGCCGGAAGGCTACCGAACAGGTGTACAGGCAACACTACCCTGTGGTGACTAAATGGATACAGCACCACGGCGGCACTGAGGCAGATGCTGCAGATGTTTACCAGGAAGCTATGGTTATCTTGTACGAAAAGGTACAGAACCCCGAATTCCGCCTTACCTGCAGAATAGGTACTTACCTGTTTGCCATCAGTAAAAACCTCTGGCTGAAGAAAATTCAAACCGCCCGGAAACAACCGATGTTGATACCTGACGGTGCCGGTATTGACGACAAGACCGACTGGGCATACGAAGACGATGTAAAAGCCCACCAGGAACGGGAACTGCATTACGGGCAGTTAAACACCGCCCTTGAGCAGATTGGGGAACCATGCAGGTCTTTGCTCAAAGCTTTTTACCAGCATGATAAAACCATGCAGGAAATAGCGGCCGATTTCGGGTATACCAATCCCGATAACGCCAAAACACAAAAATACAAGTGCCTGAACCGTTTGAAGAAGCTCTTTTACGGCGTACAGGCTAAATAATATAAACATGACACCTCATAGTAATATTTGGAACCTTGCAGAAAGATATGTTGAGGGTACTTTACCTGAAGCGGATACGGAAGTGTTGTACAAACGGCTTTCTGAAGACCAGCCCTTCGCTGTTGAATTCAACGAATGTGTAAACCTGCTCCGTTCACTGGACGGCAGCGGAAAACAGGCGCGGTTTAAATCGATGCTGGGCGATATCCACAGCGATATGACGAAAAAAGAAGCCGCACCCCGCACTATTCCTATCCGTACCCATTATTTGCGCACTGCCGCCATTGCAGCAGGTATAGCTTTATTTACCTCGCTTGCCACCTTTTGGGTTATTGAGCACAACAATAAAAAAATCGCTTCCCAATACAGCCTTTTACGCCGCGACCTGGAAACGTATAAGCGCTCGCAAAACCAGATTATTAATAATATTAAAAGCCAGAAAGCAGCACCTGCCGCGCAGGTACGCTACACCGGCACCGGCTTTGCCATAAGCAACGACGGGTATATAGTGACCAACTATCACGTAACTGAAGGTGCAGACAGCATCTATATACAGGATAATGACGGCCAATACCTGAAAACCCACCTGGTAAGCTTTGATGAACAATCGGACGTGGCACTGCTGAAAGTGGATGATAAAAGCTTCAGGTTCGGGAAAGGGGATGTGCCTTATACTTTCGAACCCTCCAAACGCAAATTAGGCACGAAGGTATTTACGCTGGGCTACCCACAGGAGGAAGTGGTATATAACCAGGGGTACATCAGTTCCAAAAACGGTTATAACGGAGACTCGTTGCAATATAGGCTGCAGATACCTGCCAACCCCGGTCAGAGCGGCGCCCCTGTGGTAGACGAAAGAGGAGAAATAGTAGCTATTATTACGGGTAAAGAAAGCGAAACCGAAGGGACTACTTATGCAGTCAATGCAAAAGCCGTTATAGACCTGGTGCGCAACCTGCCCAAAGAAAATAATGTACGCCTGCCCAAAGTAAACCGCCTGGGAAAATTGACCCGTGAACAGCAAATTGAAAAACTGGAGACCTACACTTGCTCCATCAAAGTGTACAAAAAATAGCTTTTCGTTATCTGTTTTATCATATAAGCAACCTGCGGGTTGCTTTTTTATTTGTCTAAATTGCTCATTTTAAGATAATATTAAAGCTGCTTGCCTAACTTTGCGCCTTGTAACCGATAATCGTGAGCATAGTAGATAAGTTCCTCAAACAAAGGCAGAGCAACCCGATAGGTGAAATGGCCTTCACCGATCATATAGAAGAGCTGCGCTGGCATATCATACGCTCGCTTCTTGCCATTATTATTTGTGCAATTATCGTATTCTTCAATATCGAATGGATTTTTGATAAAATAATACTGGGGCCTGCACATACCGATTTCGTGTCTTACCGTGCAATGTGCCATCTTGGGCAGTTCATCCATGTAAAGGCCCTGTGCCTGGACGAAATAAAACTGGAGTTTCAAAATACGGAGCTGTCAGGACAATTTATGATGAGCTTTTCCGTGTCATTCATGCTGGGCTTCATCGTGGCCTTCCCGTATATATTCTGGGAGCTATGGCGCTTCATCAAACCAGCGCTTAAGCCCGGGGAACTGAAATATGCGCGGGGCATTGTTTTCTGGACATCACTGCTCTTTTTCACAGGTGTCTTGTTTGCCTACTACGTGATAGCGCCGTTTACCATTAACTTCTTTGCCAATTACCAGTTGAGCCCCTCGTTCAAAAACATCATTACGATGGCCAACTACTACGATACCATGAGCGACCTGATACTGGGGCTGGGACTTGTATTCGAATTGCCTGTGGTTGTGTTTTTCCTTTCGCGTATAGGCCTGCTGACACCGCAGCTCATGCGCTCCAAACGCAACTACGCCATACTTATCATATTTGTACTGGCAGCCGTTATCACTCCACCCGACTGGTTTAGTATATGGCTGGTAGCAATTCCTTTGATAATTTTGTATGAGGCAGCCATCAACATCAGTGGCCGTGCCAACAGGGAACGTATCCGTAAACAACAAATGAATAAATAGACCTGATATGCAAACAGCTTTTAATCAACAATACCCGCTTGCCATTGGTGGCGATCATGCAGGCTTTGAATATAAAGAGACTCTAAAAGAGATGCTTTCCGGAATGGGGTGGAATGTAGCCGATAAAGGCACCTACAGTACCGATAGTACTGATTACCCCGACTATGCACACCCGCTGGCACAAATGGTGGCAAGCGGAGAGGCAGCGGCAGGTATACTGATATGCGGCAGTGGAAACGGTGTATGCATGACAGCCAATAAACACCAGGGCATCCGCGCTGCGCTCTGCTGGAATGAAGAACTGGCTGCGCTGGCAAGGCAGCACAACAATGCCAATGTGCTGTGTATCCCATCCCGCTTTGTAAGTATAGATATGGCCAAGAAAATGGTGGAAGTATTCCTGACCACGGCCTTTGAAGGCGGCAGGCACGAAAAACGCGTCAGCAAAATAAGTTTGTAAAACTACTTGCAGCAATAAAAAAGGCTTCCGTTCGGAAGCTTTTTTCATATTAATCGATATTCAGCTTAAGCGTGGTAAAGAAGCTGCGCGGCAGAAAGCTGGCAGAGCCCGAACTGCTGTGCGCGCCCCCGGTAGTAATGCCGGTGGCATTGATGATTTGCAGGTCAAATATATTTTTCACACCTGCAATAACCTGCAACTTATGCTTAAAGAACCTTTTTTCTATGGATGCATCACAGGTATGATACGCCTGCTGCCTGCCCGTAAAGGTGGCGCTTCCATCGACAGAAGCTAACAGGAACGGCTGAGGGCCTGTATACTTGTAAAAGACATTAAAGTTCAACCCCGGTTTTCTCCATGCATACTGTAAGGTTGCAGAGGCTTCTCCCGCATTAAAAGCACCGTACTCACCCGGCTGCTCAAAAGTATGGTTGTAGGAATAGCCCAGTTGTGCATGAAAATCGTTCCATTGCCCGTCAACCGAGAAGGTGGCAATAGTATTCCGCTGGCGGGATAAATTGCCATACTGGTAATCAATGCTGTTGCTGTCTTCCGGGTGAAGCGGAACCAGCACAATACCATCTTTTACATCGTTATAATACCCTGTAAGGATAAGCTGTACATAATTAGCCTGCTCTTCGTACAACTGGTAAGAAGCAGACGCCTGTACGTGCTGGCTATTCTCGGCCCTGAGGCCTGTATTGCCTATAATGTTGTGATTGTTATCAATGAAGCTGAGATACATTTCCTTTAAGGAAGGGGCCCTGTAGCCCTGCGTATAGGAAGCCCGCACCTGCAGCTTTTGTACAGGCGTATACAACAAACTGATATTAGGGATAACAGGAGGATTGTACGCGGAATTCACAGATGCCCTGCCGCCTGCCTGTGCAGTAAGTTTGCCGTCTATCAATGGCACCGAAACATTTGCATACAGGGCATAATCCTGTATGTTTTTGTTGATACCATTAATCTTGAGACTATGTGCGAACTGGAGGCCCACATCATAACCTGCGGTATAGGTAAGCTTTTTAACCTTGTTGTTGTAGCTGCCCCTCAGGTACACGTCCTGGAATAAAGAGGTATCCTGATCGCCCCTGCCCGATGTAGGCGTCTCCTGCAATGTAACCATGTTTTTGCTCACACGTGTGCGGATGCGGTCGTACACTACAAACCCGTTCTGGCTTTGCCAGTGCCCGTTTTTGCCTATGTTGCCATCCATCGCCAGCCTGTTCATGGAACGGGTGGTGTAGTAATATTCATCAAAAGCATAGGCCCTGAACGGGTCCCATGTAGATATACTGCCCCTGTTGGTAATTTTTTCTTTCAGGAAGTCTGACGCTGCCTGCAGGTTGAAACCGGAAGCTGCCTTGTAGTTATACGCGATATTGGCTATATACTGTTCACTGGGCTTAAAGTACAGGCTGCGCTCCGATTTTAAGGTATCACCATTGTAAGACACGGGCACATCTATGTACCTCCAACCCTGGAAGTAATTTCGCCCGCCGCCGATAGTAACCTGGCTGCGTTTGCCTGCCTTGAAGGTAACACCGCCGTCTATATTGTACTTTCCCACAGATTCCATGTGCGTATTGGCAAAGGCTGCTATTGCTTTATGCTGCTTGCGCGTGATAACGTTTATGACCCCGCCCAGCGCATCCGTACCATATACCACACTCATCGGCCCCTGTATCATTTCTATATGGTCTACATTGTTCATGTTTATCTGACTCAGGTTGATATTGCCACCTTCGCGGCCATTAACGGGTATACCGTCTATCAATATTTTAACCTTGTTGCCAGTCATACCCTGCATGCCTACACTGGTGCCTAATATATTATCCGTATTCAGGCGTATGTTCATCTGGTTTTTCAGGGCTTCATCCAGAGTAACGGAACCCTGCGCATCAATAGCCGCCTTAGGTATTACCTGGTAGAGCGATAGTGCGTCTTTCATCCGTTCCGGCCTGTTTAGGCCCGTTACCACCACTTCATTCAGGGCATTGAATTTGCGTACTATGCTTACGGTAACATTTGTATTAACAGGAGGGGTAAGATAATCTTTCGAGTAAGAACCATAACCAGCTGCTACCACTTCTATACGGCAGGGGTACTGTTGCGGGTCTACGGCGGCATACCCCTGCTCATCCGTCTGTTCGGTTGTCAGCAGTACATTATTGATGCCCGAATAAACATTTACGTATGCAAGAAAAACCGGCTGGCCATTATCCTTATCTGTTACTCTTACGGTAAGCGGCGCGGCAAAAACGCAGGTTCCCGCCAGCATCAGCAATATCCATATTGTAAAGTTCTTCACCATTATCTGTACGCTTCATTGTAAAAAGTTCAGCTACCAGGAATGATAGCTGAACTGATATAAAATAATCAACCCACACATCTTTAGTGCTGTACTACCAGCTTATCCGCTATTTTCCAGCTACCATTGGCAAGCGTAACTATATACGTACCGGGAGCAAGAACGGATGTATTGATAGTGAAAGCATTCATTCCTTTATTAAGAGATACTGCATTGCGCAGTACTACCTGTCCTGTAAAACTGGTAACTACCAATTGTGCATTGCCTGCCTCTTTGGCATCCAGCACCAGGTTGGCCTGGTTTACCGCAGGGTTGGGCGCCAGTGCATAGGTGCTGATGTTGCTGGTTACATCTTTTACAACCGTAGGGGCAATAGAGCGTTTGGCAAACACATATTTACCGGTAGTGCCGCCGCCGAAACCAGTAAATTTAATCTGGTAGTACTGCTGCGAATTGAACGACCTTACGAAGTAGCTCGCCAGGGTATCTATCTCGTACATGAAAGTAGACATGTTGAAGACTTTCCAGTCTGAACCGATTTCACTGGCATAAGTAGTGTACGGATAGCTGGTATAAGTAGCTGTATCAGGAGAAACATTTCTTGCTTCAGCCACTTTTACTTTCAAATTGCTGAGCACACCTGCCACCGGGTAAGGCACTTTGGGGCCGGGGCCTGCCTGTATAGGCTCTATGAAGCGTGTAAATACGATATCCCACGAGGTATTTGCAGGCTCATGGTCTTTGATAGTATTGTTCGTGATATTATAGTAAGCGAAGTTGCGGCTGGTAAAGTTCATGCCTTTATTACGGTATACTTTTACGGTCTGGTCGCCAGTGTTATCCAGTTGTGCTATCCGGAATGTATAGTGTATGGAATCGGCAGGTGTACCTATGTACTCAGTCACCATCATTTTATATGCTGCCGTTCCTGCCATTATCAGGAATACAGAATCGCCGGTAACAGTATGTGTATTGATATTATATGCACCCCAGCCAAAATCGAAAGGGTTGGAATGATCCCTGTTGGCATTCAGTGCACCCCAGTGCCAGTTGGTATCTTCATTGTATAAAGGATGTACCGTAAGCCCGGCAGTATCGGCAGCCGAAAACGAAGTAAATGCCGATGCACCGCCCATATGTGCCGGATATACGCCTACCTGCCCTTGTACATGGTTGGCCCTGATACCTACATAAGAATTAGGCCCTGCCGGCAGGGTCATATCGAAGGCAAGGTGCCAGGTAGTATTGGTATCAGATTTAACCTGCCCGTTTTGCATGCTATAGTAAACATCTTTTATATAGCCGCCTTCCGTTGATACGGAATCCGCTACCCATGTTTGTGCTGTAGCCTGCAGGCTCACAGCAGTTATTGTCAATGCAAGTAAAGATCTTAATTTCATCGAGTATAATTTGGATATATGGCAAAGGTACTGCCACTATCCGCGCTATCTCAATTCATAAGAAGTATTTACAATTTTATGACATACGGGATTGACTATATCCAGCCCCGGTAGTGCAGGTACTTGGCTATCTGTACCGCATTGGTAGCGGCGCCCTTGCGCAGGTTATCGGCCACAATCCAGCAGTTAAGCGTATTGGGCTGCGAATAGTCGCGGCGAATACGGCCTACGAATACCTCGTCTTTACCGGCAGCATATATGGGCATGGGGTAACCATTGGCGGCGGGATTGTCAACCACTACCAGGCCGGATGTATTGGAAAGCATTTCGCGGATATAATGCTCGTCAAAGTCGTTTTCCATTTCTATGTTCACGCTTTCGCTGTGGCCGCCCATTACAGGCACGCGCACGGTGGTTGCGGTCACTTTGATAGCATCATCGCCCATTATCTTATTGGTTTCCAGTATCATCTTCATCTCCTCTTTGGTATAGCCGTTATCCTGGAAAACGTCGATATGAGGTATTACATTCAGGTCGATGGGATGCGGGTACACCCCCTGGCCTTTACCGCCTGCACGTTCATCCAGCAGTTCCTGTACGGCTTTCTGTCCCGTACCGGTTACCGACTGGTAGGTACTTACCACTACACGCTTTATTTTATAACGGTCGTGCAGGGGCTTGAGCACCATCACCATCTGTATAGTAGAGCAGTTGGGGTTGGCAATAATCATATCCTCTTCGGTAAGGGTATCGCCGTTCACTTCGGGCACGATCAACTTTTTGGCAGGGTCCATGCGCCATGCCGACGAATTATCAACCACGCGGCAACCTGCTTCCGCAAATTTGGGCGCCAGCTCCAGCGATACACTGCCGCCTGCAGAAAATAGGGCAACCGCCGGTTTCATTTCTATGGCTGTATCAGCAGTTACCACATCATATTCCTTACCCGCAAACTTCACCTTCTTACCTACCGAACGCCCTGAGGCTACGGGTATAAGTCCTGTAACGGGGAAGTTCCTTTCTTCCAGTATCTGCAACATGGTGCTGCCTACAAGGCCTGTGGCACCTACTACTGCTACGCGCATTCTTTTCTTTTTAAGGCTGCAAATATATGTAAAAGCCCCCTCTGTCTCTCCCCAGGGGGGAGGAATGTTTGAGCCGGCATTGTCTGGAAGTATTTCGGAAGGTGTGTAGTGGTTTTTGTGCGGGTGCAGCGATATGAATGCCCTGCGCGGATGAACATCCCCCTCCGCCCCCTTCTGAAGGGGAAACTATTATTGTTTTTCATCCCGATAGTTATCGGAATGCGGGCAGGTGCCGTCTTTCCAGTTGGGGGATGAGGGCAGCATAATCGTGGCTATGGTCTTTATCGTCGAAGGTATCGAGTTGTTCGAGCAATTAAGGGGTATCATGAGTTTTGCTTTTTACCATTCATGCCGAAAGATACATACCCCCGGCAAGAGCGTTAGTTTTACACTGCAATACTTAAATAACAAATTTACAAAAAAATACAATATATTCCTAATACACAATATTGGGCTTTTCAAGTTTGAAGACAGGCCGGGCGCGGACATTACCAACAGAATCTTCTATAACGAGATACACGGAAACGGTATGGCCATTATATGTACCGTTGCCATGCACATACAGGGCTGTAGGTGTTCTCTGGCGCGGAATGTTGAGGGTATGGGCATTGCAGTCCAGGTCGGCATAAAAATCGCGGGGTTCACAACTGGTAAAAATGACCCTGCTTTTTTCAGCAGCAGGTTTCAGGTAAGGTTTACTCATATAGCACCAGGTTTGTGTGACCAGCGGCCCGTAATATACGCCTGCCACTTCGCCGGTACAGCCCACTTCTTCCATGCTATGCACTTTCATCTTTATACTGTATGTGCGAGGCGTACCTTCTTCGGGTTTGGCTATAAGCTTCAAGGTATAATCGCCGCCTGCCACATCCCTGGTGCTTACCTGTATTTTGGTATTGTAAGGCAGTACGTTGGAGTTAGGTATAAAGGATATAAGTGCACCAGGTGGCAAGCCTTCTACGCTGAGTGTGACGAGTTGTTTATCGCCAGAGGTATATGCTACACTGATGGGTATGGATTGTATCTCAGTATAACGGATATCAATGTCTTTGAGCCCGGTAATCTCAAATTCGGTTTTCTTCTGCTTTTTGCAGCCCAACATGCTGATGCAGGCGAGCAGTACAAGGAACAGGGGACGGGTATGCATGCGGTATATGGATTTATATACGCAAAATATATGTTTGGGAAGAAAAACAGTAACAGCTTAATCGTAGACGACTGTGTTATTAGCCCCGGGGAAGTGCATGCTTTTTTGATTTAAGATACCGCAGGGCACCTGTAGACCATAATGCCCAAAATATAAGAACGGGCTGAAAAAACAGGCGTGTAAACCTTTTTGTATCAGTATTGAGGCTGAGACCGTTGATGTGGTGGGTGTATTGTGAAATATTGCCGGGAAATACAAGTACATAAAAAATGGCGAGGGCTATGCCCATTCTTACCCTGTTTTTTACAGCGAAAATGGGGGTCAGCCCCAGTGCTATTTCCACCACCCCTGAGGCCAGCACTACCAGGCCCATACGTCCGGGATTGCTTGTCAGCCAGCGGGGTACCTGTGCCCGGAACTCACGCCTCTTGAATGTAAGGTGCGCAATTCCTGCCAGTATCATAGCCGAGCCTAAAAGTACCCTGGCTATTTTCTGTGACAATGTTGTCTTCATACAGGTTTATATTAAAAAAAGCCTGCCAGTAGTATCCTGGCTCTGGGTGCAAACTCAGGATAGTAGAAGAAATTGAATGTCATTTTCTCCTTTGGTAGATGTTGTCACCGACCAAATAGTCGGGCCTTAGTAGTGCTGCTCAACAGCGGTTGGTGACAACACCAGCCGTAAGGCCTAATGAGTATAATACATAATGCATATTCTTGGTTTATCGCGAGATTGCTTCGTGCCTCGCAACGACGAGAGAGTAGAACGTTCCTCCTTTGGTTGGTGTTGTCACCGACCCAAAAGCCAAGCTTAGTAATGATGCTCAACAGTGGTTGGTAATAGTACTAACCCCAAGATTAATACAAGACCGGCAGGTTTGTTGGTAAAGCACAGCGAAGAGTAATAATTCTTTATTCATTCCGTTACTCCTGTTATGGGTATCATACAGTCATTCAGGCAGGTTTTCACAACCTTGTTCTTTCATGATAATCCTGTTATAAGGGGATTTTTAACACTTGGCTTTTGCGGTATTGCTTTATTCTACAATTTTTACCTCGTTCAGGCATTTTGCATACCTGTATGGTGGGCTGCCACATTATGTACCTGTTTTATTATTTCACTGGTATTGTATCCTTTTGTGAGTAAACGGTTAAAACCTTTACTTGCTTTATTTATAGGTACAGGTGTACCCATATGCCTGTATTGCATCCTGTTTCTCAGCAACCCGTTGGGGTATTTCCTGATAGTATTATTTTACCTGCTAAGTATATTCTTTTTCGGTTTCGGATTACCTGTACTTTTCCCTTTTTACCTGCTGTGGCACATTTATAAGTATGCAAAGCTGAGCGAACACAGGGAAAAAATATGTTTTACCGCTGGCGCCGCCCTACCTGTATTGTGTTTTGCTATTTACCTTTTCCCTTTCAAAAAGAACTTTGATATAATAACGGATGCCTATGCCACCGACAGCAGCAGGGCTTATTTTCTTTCACATATTCCGGTCAATTATTTTTCAGAGCGGGTATTAGGTACAGGATTTAAATACCATACAAGGCTATGTTATGACGATGGCTGGAGACCACCGCTACACGACCCTTTCTATAACACTGCGCTGTTATTATTCAGTGATACTTATTATCCCCTGCACTCCCTGAATGACCGCATAAGTTGTTATCGTCAATTGTTTCCCAACAAACCCGTAAAAGTGAAATGCTCCTGCTCGAAAGCTTATATAACACGTGGGCATGATTACCTGGAGGGCGGATGGGACAGGTATGTACCGTGAGCAATATGTTTATGAGTACTGACTTTCTCCTTTGGTCGGTATTGTCACCGACCAAATAGCCCGGCTTTAGCACACAGTTCAACAGCGGTTGGTGACAACACCAACCGCAAGGTTAAAATGAATGTCATTGCGAGGCACGAAGCAATCTCGCGTAATGAGTATAATACATAATGACGGGAAGGAGTAGTATTACTAAACGATGAAGTGTGCGACGCAACAGGTGGTGATAGTAGTACGTTAGACAGCAACAAAAAACTACTCTTCTTATCGCGAGATTGCTTCACTATCATTCGCAATGACGGGGGGAGAATGCAAGAACGGGAGAAGGGAATGTAATGACGGTAGTGGTGTAAAACAAAATCCCGCCTCCTTGCGGGGCGGGATTTGCTTTTGTATAGATTGGTTAGTAAGCCTTAGCTGCAGCCTGTTGTTGTGCCGCAGTTGGGGCACATATAGCAGGTTCCGTTTCGCAGGGTGATGTTGCCACAGTTGCGGCAGGCGGGGGCATCGGCGCTGGTGCCCATCATCTTTTTCACATCGGCACTGTTTTGCGCGGTTACGCCTACGGGTTTGGGTGCAGGGGTCACATTTTTTTGTTTTTGCGCGGGCGGCGGTGTTACGCGCACCTGCGACAGCTCCTGGGGCGCTTCTTCTTCGCCGGCCAGTTTAGCGGGGTCGGGCACGTGCACCAGGTCGGTACGGTCGAGGTATTCATAAGCCAGCAGGCGGAACATAAAGTCGAGCACCGAGGTAGCCGATTTGATGTTGGGGTGCTCTACCATACCCGATGGCTCGAAGCGGGTAAAGGTGAATTTATCTACATATTCATCCAGCGGCACACCATATTGCAGGCCTACCGATACGGCTATGGCAAAGCTGTTCATCAGGCTGCGCATGGTAGCGCCCTCTTTGGCCATATCTACGAATACTTCACCCAATGTACCGTCGCTGTACTCGCCTGTGCGCACAAAGAGGGGCTGGCCACCAACTTTAGCTTTAAAGGTATAGCCTTTACGTTTTGCAGGCAATTGCTTGCGCTCTACGATGCGGCTCAGTTCGCGTTTCAGTTGCGTATCGGGGCTGGCTTGTACGCGCTTGTTCACTTCTTCAAACAGTTCTTCAACCGTAAGCTGGCCCAAGTCTACTATTTGTGTAGGCGCTGCTTCTTCGGCAGGGGCTTCTTCTTTCTTTTTCTTATCGCTCTTATTGCTCAGCGGCTGGCTCAGTTTAGAGCCGTCGCGGTACAGGGCGCAGGCTTTGATGCCCAGCTCCCAGCTCAGGTAGTAGCAGTCTTTTATTTCTTCAACGGTTGCCTCGTTGGGCAGGTTGATGGTTTTGGAGATGGCGCCGCTGATGAATGGCTGTGTAGCGCCCATCATGCGGATGTGGCCATGTGCGTGTATATATCGCTCACCTTTCTTGCCGCATTTGTTGGCACAGTCGAACACCGGCAGGTGTTCTTCTTTCAGGTACGGCGCACCTTCCAGCATCATGGTACCGCATACATAGTCGTTAGCGGCATCCATCTGCTCATCGCTGAAACCGAGGGCTTCGAGCAGGTTGAAGTCGGGCGCAAAGTATTCTTCGGGTTTGAAGCCGAGGCGTTGCATACATTCTTCGCCCAGTGTGTAGGCGTTGAACACGAAGCCAATTTCGAAAGCGCTTTCTACAGCTGCATCCAGTTTTTTCAGTTCTTCGCCCAGGAAGCCTTTTTCGCTCAGCGTCTGGTGGTTGATGTACGGCGCACCTGCAAATGTGCCGTGGCCTTTGGCATATTTTACAATGGCGTCCATCTCGCTTTCGCTGTATTTGAGGTTGCGCAGCGCTGCGGGTATAGACTGGTTGATGATTTTGAAGTAACCGCCGCCGGAAAGTTTTTTGAACTTCACAAGGGCAAAGTCAGGCTCGATGCCTGTGGTGTCGCAGTCCATTACGAGGCCGATGGTGCCTGTAGGCGCTATAACGGTAGCCTGCGCATTGCGGTAGCCATATTGCTCACCCATCTGCACGGCATCATCCCATGCCCTGGTGGCTGCTTTCAGCAGGTAGTCGGGGCAATATTTGGCGTTAATGCCCATTGGTTTTGTTTCCAGGCCTTCGTAAGCTTCGGTAGCATCGTAAGCGGCGGCACGGTGGTTGCGCATTACACGCAGCATGTGCTCGCGGTTTTCGGCATAGCGGGGGAATGCGCCGAGTGCCTGTGCCATCTCTGCCGATGTGCGGTAAGCTACCCCGTTCATAATAGCGGTGATAGCACCTGCTATAGCACGGGCTTTATCACTATCGTAAGGTATACCGCTTACCATAAGCATAGAGCCTAAGTTGGCATAACCGAGGCCGAGTGTGCGGTAGTCGTAGCTCAGTTGCGCCACTTCGGGTGAAGGGAACTGCGCCATGAGTACGGATATTTCCAGTACCACGGTCCACAGGCGGGTCATATATTCAAATCCTGCTACATCGAAAGTATTGTCTGCCTCGTTGAAGAAACGGCGCAGGTTGAGCGATGCGAGATTGCAGGCTGTATTGTCGAGGAACATGTATTCCGAACATGGGTTAGATGCACGGATGGGGCCACCTTCGGGGCAGGTATGCCACTCGTTGATAGTAGTATTGTATTGGGTACCGGGGTCGGCACAGCGCCATGCAGCATAGGCTATTTTATCCCACAGGGCGTTGGCAGGCATTTTTTTCATCACTTTGCCATCGCTGCGGGCGGTCATTTCCCAATCTTCGTTGTTTACCAGGCGGCGGAAAAATTCGTTGGGGATACGAACGGAGTTGTTCGAGTTCTGGCCCGATACGGTTTTATATGCTTCGCCTTCGTAGTCGCTGGAATAACCGGCGGCTATCAGGGCTCCTACTTTCTTTTCTTCTTCTACCTTCCAGTCGATGAAGTCTACCACTTCGGGGTGGTCCAGGTCGAGGCATACCATTTTGGCAGCACGGCGGGTAGTGCCCCCGCTTTTGATAGCGCCTGCGGCGCGGTCGCCTATTTTCAGGAAGCTCATGAGACCGCTGGATGTACCGCCGCCGCTGAGTTTTTCACCTTCTGCGCGTATATTGGAATAGTTGGTACCAACACCTGAGCCATACTTGAAGATACGGGCTTCGCGTACCCACAGGTCCATGATACCGCCTTCGTTTACCAGGTCGTCATCCACGCTCAAAATAAAGCAGGCATGTGGCTGAGGGCGCTCGTAGGCGTTTTTCGATTTTTCGAGAGTACCTGTAACGGGGTCTACATAATAGTGGCCCTGTGGTTTACCATCGATGCCATAGCTGTTGTACAGGCCGGTATTGAACCACTGGGGCGAGTTGGGGGCGCAGCTCTGGTACATGATGCTGTACACAAGCTCATCATAAAACACCTGTGCATCCTGCTCAGATGCAAAATAACCGTATTTAGAGCCCCATGTGCGCCAGCAGTCTGCCAAGCGGTGGGCCACTTGTTTAATAGAAGTTTCACGGCCTGTAGTACCATCAGGTTGCGGAACGCCCGCTTTGCGGAAGTACTTCTGTGCCAGGATGTCGGTAGCTATCTGCGACCAGTGCTTGGGCACTTCCACATCTGTCATCTCGAATACTTTCTCACCGTTCGGGTTACGGATTACCGATGTACGGTAATCGTATTCGAACATATCGTAAACAGATACGCCGTCGCGGGTATATTGGCGCTGGAAGGAAAGGCCGGCGCCTTTGTTCTTTGACCTGGTTGGAGCCATAGATAAAATATTATTAGTTAGTAAAAATTGATTGGAGTCGGAAAGCGAAAATATCCAAAACCGCGGTGCCCGGGAAAAATAGAAATCAACTTACTGTGGATAAACTGCACTATTCCTTCTAACTCGTTGAAAATGCTGCAATACAGCGGCATCAGGGGTATTTATGATTTAATTTTAATTTGCTTTTCTTACGGGAAATTTTATCTTATACAAAGGTACGGATTATAGCCCATAAATATATAAAAACAGGGATGGCTGTATGGCCATCCCTGCTGCATTTATATGCGCAATTTTACAATTACTTAACAGTAAGTTTCTGCATCATTTTTTGTCCGCCGGCAGTTATCTCTACCATATACATGCCTTTCGCTTCATTGCTGAGGTCTATATCCCGCCGGAATATTCCCCCATTGTGCGGATATATTTCCTGTTTCACTACCTGCCCGGTAATGCTCAATACGCGAACCTTTACTTCTTGGGCTGATGCTGCACCTTTGAACTGCAGCCAGAACCTGCCATCGGTAGGATTGGGGTTCAGTGAAAGCTGCTGTATGTTTTCCGATTCCTGTATGTTTTCGGGGAACGGGCGTTTGAACATAACGATATAATCTTCTGTTTCGCCCGAGAAGTATTCACCGCAGGCTTCATCCGAAGGCACATTCGGCGCTACATCATTATTCAGTATGACACGCAGGCCGGTGGGCACATCTACGATTACATTGTTCGGGATAATCAGGTTGCCCAGTAACACATGGTTGCCAATAGATGTAAAGCCTGTATATATACGTTCATCGGGGATGTCGTATTTCTTATTGTTATTGAAATCGACAAACACCGTCACTTTAGCATCTGCATGGTTGTTGTACGGCATGGTATGGAATACGCTGAATTTATAAATGCTGTCTACATCCAGTTGGATAGGCTCAAAGTCAGTACGGTCCTGGCGGCGGCGGAACGCATTCGGGTTCAGCAGATGCGTGCTGCCATCCGATACGCTATAGGCAGCTATGGTGAACGCACCTATATCGCTGGAATCTTCATACGCGCCATTCGACTGACTATGGCAATAACATTTATAATTAGGCTTGATGTTTACTTTATGCCATGTGCTATATGCAGTATCATTGGTATGCGAGCAGGTGGCCATAACGCGATAATAGAAGGGCTGCCCGCCAAATACCCTTGCAAGGGTATCCTTATTCATGCTGCCTGCTATACCCACTTTGGTTACCGTATCGGGCGATATTTGCCAGAAACGGTCGATACCGTGGCGGTATTTTTCGTAGCTGGTATCGGTCAGTACATAATCATAACCGATACACATGGAAGTATCGCCTTCTACCACGCCTGTTCCCGGCTTGCCCGAACAGGGAATGTAACGCAAATCGACCAGGTAATCTTCCGTTTCACCGTTAGCGGTATTGCTGCAGCTATCGGGCGGCGTGTTACCCGCACCAATGATGACACGCATACCCGTGAGGCCATAACCTGCACTATTGGGCAAAGTATAGGTATCACTCACTACACCGGGATTGGGAAGTACATTTGTTGTAGGCTCCAGCAGGATGCGCTCCGTATCATCGAAAGTACCGTTGCGGTTATAATCGAGGAATATGGTAGCCATACCGGCAGTAAATGCACCCGAATTGATTTGCGATATAACGAATTTATACAAGCTGTCGCGGTACATAGGTACGGGGGCTATCGTCTTGCTGAAGAATGAATAACCTTTATTGGCCTGCGGGTTATTTTCCAGCGGTGTTGCGGGGCCATTGTTCAGTAATATATCATTAGACGGTAAGGCCGTTACCGTTACATTACCTACATCTATACCTGTATTCGCGGTAGATGTCTGCTCGCAATAGCAATAATAGAAGGGGGCTATTTTAACCAGTTTGGTAGCTGTATACTTTTGATTGGTAGCCAGGCAGGTGATAATACAACGATAGTATGTATTTACCGTAATGGCATCTGTTATAAATCCTGTATTGGGATTGACGGTACCTGTAAAATTGGTCCAGGTGGTGCCATCTGTCGATGTTTGCCATTGCCTGGTTACACCTGTATATAAAGTGCCGAACCCAATGGTAAAACTGCGCTTGGGGCATACTTCATCAGGGCCGTCCAATGTAGTGGTGGGAGGGCCGGTACACGGGAAACCCTGTATCAGGTCGAAACCGAAATCATAAAAAGTAGTGGAAGCACCGGCAGGTGTCGGTGCAGTTGATGTGGCATACTGCCTGCGGTTGCCGGCAGCGGTGCCCGTATGTATATATAAGTAAGGACTTGAGGCATTCGTTGCAGACTGGCGCGAATCTACCACAAGCGGTAACGTGGGATCAAAATAAAACGGGGTTTGCAATGGTATTTCGAACCACTGGCCCGCCGTTGTGCTGGCAATGGTAAATGTTGTGGGTGCTACAACATTTGTTAACCCGGTAATCCATGCATTGCCCGGTAAACTCGTTAACCCTGACTGCTGACCGATATCTACCTGGAAATTCGTATATACATTGTTGGTGGTAGCATAATATGCCCGGAAATATATTTTGGTAATAAACCCCGCCGGCGGAAGGGGTAAAATTTCTCCCGGCAGGTACAAAAACTGGCAACGCTGGTCGGCCCAACTCTGTGCACCGAAGGGTATAGCATTACCGCCGGTACCCCCTACTTTGGAATACTGCGGTGTTTGTGCAAAACTGCCCGTTATACCTGCAATAAGAAAAACAAATGCGAGTAGTAGTATTCTTTTCATTATTTAAAATATTAGGATTTGCTCAGATTATTAAAATACATCTAAAATATACACTTTATTAACTATATCTAAAAGTTTAAACCTATGGACTATTTTCTTATTATATATTAACTATAAGCTATTAACCCATATATATCATGCGATTACATGTTATAATTGTATAGCAACGAGAAATCTAAGATAATCAGTTTATCATTAAATATTACGGGATTTATGATGAAACGGAATACGGAGATAGAGGAAAATCCGATCATAAAACTCTTAGTTAAAAAAGCAAATACATATAATAACAAAGGGCTACAGAAATCTGTAGCCCTTTGTTATTATTTTTTTTCCGCTTAATGATAAAACGGAATACCTGTTTACTGTAATGTCAGTTTTTCCATCATTTTCTGGCCGTTGCACATTACTTCCACCATATACATGCCTTTGGCTTCATTCCCCAGGTCTATTACCTGGCGGAATATTCCACCCTTATGCGGGAATACCTGTTGTTTCACCACCTGCCCTGTCACATTCATGATGCGTACCATTACACCGCCATCAGCAGCCGCACCCTTAAACTGTACCTGGAATTTACCGGTAGTGGGGTTAGGCAGTACCGATAATTGGTTAACCGGGTCTGTTTCTTTTACAGATACACCAAAAGGACGTTTGAATACAACGATATAATCTTCCGTTTCGCCGGAGAAGTACTCACCGCATGCTTCATCTGACGGCACATTCGGTGCTACATCGTTGTTGATGATGACACGCATACCGGTCGGCACATCTACTATTACATTGTTCGGGATAATCAGGTTGCCGAGCAATACGTGGTTGCCTATTGAAGTAAACCCGGTGTAGATGCGTTCATCCGGAATATCGTATTTCTTATTATTGTTGAAGTCAACAAATACCGTCACTTTACCATCTGCGTGGTGTTCATACGGCATGGTGTGGAATACGCTGAATTTGTAAACACTGTCCACGTTTAATACCAGCGGCTCAAGGTCAGTGCGGTCCTGGCGGCGACGGAATGCTTTGGGGTTCAGCAGGTGGGTACCCCCGTCTGAAACACTAAAATCGGCAAGCGTAAACGCACCTATATCACTGGAATCTTTATACGCACCGTAAGACTGGCTATGGCAGTAACATTTATAATTAGGTTTGATATTTACCCTATGCCATGCACTGTATGAAGTATCGCCGGTGTGCGAGCAGGTAGCCATTACACGATAGTAGAATGGCTGGCCGCCGAATACCCTTGCAAGCGTATCTTTATTTGTAGTCCCGGTGATATTTACTACTGTAAATGTATCGGGGGATATCTGCCAGGAATGGTCAATTCCGTGACGGTATTTTTCATACGTTGTATCGGTCAGTACATAATCGTAACCGATACACATAGAGGTATCGCCCTCTACCACACCTGCGCCCGGTTTGCCATCGCATGGTACATACCTGAGGTCAACAAGGTAATCTTCTGTTTCCCCATTGGTAGTGTTGTTACAGCTATCGGGGGCAGAGTTTCCGGCGCCGATGATGACACGCATACCTGTAAGGCCGTAGCGCGCACTATCGGGCAACGTGAATGTTCCGCTTACGAGGCCGGGGTTAGGCAATACGTTTGTGGTAGGCTGCAGGAGTATGCGCTCTGTATCGTCAAACGTTCCGTTACGGTTGTAATCGATAAAGATGGTAGCCATACCATTGGTAAATGCACCGGAGTTGATTTGCGATACATAGAATTTGTACGCAGTATCGTGGTACATAGGCATCGGTGGTACGGAATAACGGAAATCCGTGTAACCTTTATTGGCGCTACTATTACTTGTAACCGGCGATGCATTACCGTTATTCAATATGGTATCGTTTGAAGGCGTAGTATGAACCGTCACATTACCCACATCTATACCTGTAGAGGCATTGGAAGTCTGGTCGCAATAGCAATAGTAGAACGGCGCTATGTTTACCAGGTAACCTGCCGTAGTATAGCTCTGGCTGGAATTGGTACACACTACCGTACAGCGATACCATTTAGCTGAATAAATAGCATCGGTATAGGTAGAATTAGTAGCACCGGCTATATTGGTCCATGTAGTACCATTGGTTGATTCCTGCCATTGGTAGGTAAAGCCGGAATAGAGGGATAATGCGTTTAATGATAAATTAAATGGTTTACCGGGGCATACTTCTGTAGGTCCAACCACTGATGTAGTAGGGGTACCTGTACAAGGTATTTGCCCCCATAAGTAGCTTTGGCCTGTGACAGGTAATGTACTAATAGTTGTTGTATAAGTACTGGTAGATGGAGTAGGCGATGAAGATGAGTTATTTAAAGTCTGGTAGTCTGAACTGTTTCTGATAATACCAATTGTAGCTGTATACGATGTATATGAGGATTCAAGCTTATACAAACATTCTATAACCCCAGCTTCATAAAGCTTTACCTGCACTGAAAATTCAGCCGGATTACTGCTTATGCCTGTTAAATGTCTCCAATCCCTCCATTCCATTGTAAATATCCTGTTAGGTGCGGTACCAGTGGTAAGATATGATGCTGAACCTCCATAACGCCCGTCATGGTCATCCCAAAAAGCTAAAACGGCAGGTTCAATAAGCCCAGAATTAGAATTTGTCCACTCATAAAGTGAAGTATTTCCAAAAAACAACCATACATTAGAACAGACACTTACTGTAGTATAAGTACTTGTACAAAAGGGGAATGTAAACCCGATAGGAATAGTTTGTGTAACATCATCACCAAGAATATTTACCGGGGTGCCTCCAACCAGATAGTTAAATGTTTTTTGCGAGGCCACAAACGGGTAAGCAGCGGCCGTACTAGGCACCTGTGCATTTACCACATAAGGATTGAGCAGAAAACTACACAATATTGCCGACAGTACTATTACTGCCTTTTTCCTTAAAGAATTCAGGGTAAGCATATATCGATATATTACAATTTTTGACTAAAATATTATTAATACCTGACTAATTCCAAACAGGATTTTATTAACGGGAAATAAAAATAATGAAATAATGTATGAAAAAGCAAGAAAACAGGATTAACCGGGAATTAATCTTACTGAAAAAAATATTCTTATACATATAGATAAGTAAATTATAATGAACAAAGCCGCGAATAAACGCGGCTTTGCCCCCTCCTGCTCCCCCCAAGGGGGAGGGTTTGTTTCGCCCTTCGTAGAGCGTAACAGACGGATTTATTATATTATTCTTTTGTAAATTTTATTACCTGCCGGTTATTATTGTTATGTGCCTCTACGAAATAAAGGCCGGGGGCAAGGGCAGTAATATCCAACGGCTTGCCAGTTGATTTTGCCTGTATATATATTTTGCCTGTAGCATCCATAATGGTTAAACCATAACCTGCAGGGGCATTGACATTAATATAATCAGTTGCAGGATTGGGATAAACTGAGAAGCCGGTCTTTGTATCTATTTTGTTGATGGTAGTGGTTTTGAAACCGAAGGAGGAAAGGCTGGAAACCTTGTAATAAATATCTGAACCATCAAAAAATGCGCTTAATAACCCTATACCTGAATTACTGGAACTACTAAGTGCATGTTCAGCTATAGATGTAGGTGCCGAACCACTGGCAGGGACACCACCACTGTTATTAACAATCCAAAAGGAACTGCCTAATCCAGGTGTACCTGTATTTATATCGATATCCTGGGCTAAGATATAGGAGCCTTTTACATTGAAGCTATATGTATATTGTGTATTACCAAATCCTGAACTGCTACCACTGTTACCTATACCTGCTGCTACCACAGGCGTGACCGGATAGTGTCCGGTATAAGGTGCAGAGTAGTATACAGCAGTCCCTGCTATTACCTCGTTAAAAATCGCAATTTGAGCTATTGACCCGGAAGTACTTTCTCCAACACCTTGATACTTTACACCAGTTCCGTCATATAAACCCATTCCTTCAATACGTGCGCTACTAGCGGAATAGGTATTTGTCGAACCCATCACCGGTGTACCCGTTGTAACATCCCAAACATCAACAGTGCAACCGCCTCCGATATTATTTGTATACACAAAACAAGCTGAATCCGTATTATTATTGATGTCCCTTATTGCTGCAACATCAGGCAATAAACCATTAATAGCTGTTATTGTTAAAGGAGGTGTCCCGATATTATTTATGTCTCCAACAACAGCATTATAGGTTGGACCTAAACCTTCCCAACAAGCCACATATTTATGTAATGATGGTAAACCTCCTATTGTGGCATTTGGATCAGCAAAAAGATCTATATGGGTAAACTTTGCAGTATATAGAGGATCTGATAACAGAACCGGGCTCGGAACATTTTGTGTGAGTGTTATTGGAGACGCACTTAAATTTACATTATACGTCTCAATATAAACCTGGCCAGAATTAGCCATATAAGTAACAGCTACTGTATACTCCTGACCCGGATTATTCATATTATCACCAATAACCACATCCGGATATGCACCTGGCATAATAGCTATGGACCCAACCTGCGTACCATTAAATTCAACAAATAGTCTTGAGCCTCCACCGCTAATATCGTCCCATACTACCGCTTTTAAAAATTCATCACTGTACATTGGGCATTGTACCATATCACAATTAACTGTGTATACTAAACCGCTTACACTTCCAGCTACTGTATCAGGCAAGGATGAAGGTGTTGGTTGCGCATAACCATTTTGCACAAATAATAAGCTGAACAGGACTAGGCCACAGGCTTTTAATAAATTTCTCATGATAGTTGATTTTTGATAGTTATAGAAAAACGGACGATTATTTTTTTACGGTTAGTTTCTGTGTATACTGCTCACTGCCGGCATTTATACTCACCAGATATGTACCTTGTGCAAAAGGTGTGGTATCTACCTGTTCCTGAAATTGCCCGCCGGGGTGGTTGTAGGTTTTAGTAAATACTTCCCTGCCGCTTATGTCTTTTATGGAGAGAGATATATTTGTTGCGGCATGGGTGAGTTGTACGGTTACTTTATCTGTGGCGGGATTAGGATAAACGGAGAAGTTATGTTGTACATTGATTTTATTGATGCCATTCGTTTTAAAACCGAAAGTTTGCGGGCTGCCTATATTGCTTGATTCTTTATAATAAATATCTGAGCCATCGCACCAGGCACTTAAAATACCACTGCCCGAATTGCTGCAACTGCTTAAGGCCAACGGATTGGCACTGGTGCCGGGCGTACCTGTAACCGCAGTAAAGGGTATATGATAATAATCGGTTGGACTAGTCAGCACCCCTGTTGCTACATCTACAGACTGAGCAAAAAAATCGACGTGCGGTTCATGCCAACCCACAGGATACTGGTTATTAGCAATATTACCGGGGTTACCTGCTGTAGTGCCTATACCTGCTGCAACAACCGGCCACGCTGCACTGCTTACACCTAAGGGGAATGTATAATTACTGGCAGATGTGATGTCTGTCATGCCGTATACACCTCCACTCCCACTACCTACAATTAGCCATTTAGCATCGGTTGAGTTGGCATATACGCCCATGGCTTCAATTCGTGGGTCCTGGGTCGCAATGAACGAAACAGGAGCACCTGTTGCGAATATTCCATTCACGTCTACTTCCTGCACTTCTGCAAAGCCCGTATTATTATTATAATATGCTACTTCAGCTACTTCTTTGTTGTTAACAAGGTCTGTAACCGCTGCCACATCCGGGTATTCCCCGTTTGCCGTTACTGTATAAAAAGATGCCGAAGGCACAGAGCTGATGTCTCCTGTCATTAATCTTATACCAGTAGTGGCTGGCCATACCACAACAAATTTATGCAGCGTCGGCAACCCGTTAAACTGGTTTACATTATCTGCAAACAGGTCGATACGCGGCATTTTAACACCACTAAAAGGACCGTTTGCGCTTGCCAGGGTGAGCGTATTCGTAGCCACATCGTAAGTATAGGTATCCATGTAAAAATTACCACCGGCATTATCCCCATAAGTAGTGGCTATAATATACTTATTCCCAAGGTCGCTCATATCATCACCAATGACTATATCGGGAAAATAGGTATTGGGTGGGTAAGAAATAGGCACTGGGGGGTTCGTACCGAAAATGACATAGAAGCCATTATCCCATGCTATGGCCTTTAAGGTTTGGCCCCCAAAGTTGGGGCATTCCACCATATCGCAGTTTACGTTGGACAAGGGTGGAGTTACCGGTGCAAGATAATTATCCGGCACTGTGGCAGCATAGGGCGGCTGGGCTTGTGTTTTACCAATGGTAAATAAGGTTGTCAAGGCTATGCATACAATAGCCTTCCCGGTTGATAAGGGATTTCTCATGTTATTGTTTTTTATGGTTAGGAATAGATATTAACAGTAAGTTACAAAAAAATTGATTTGTTGTAACTTTTTTATAAAGAAAAACGCCGCGCCTATAGCGCAGCGTTTTATTATTTTAGCATTGTACCTATCTACTGTACAGCTAGTTTCTGTATGAAGTGGTGACCGGCGGCATTTACTTCTACCATGTACACGCCTTTAGGATAGCTGCCCAGGTCAATCTCGTGCCTGAATACACCGCCCGGGTGTGCCACCGATTGCTGTAATACACTACGGCCGGTGATGTCTTTTACCGTAATGCTTACATGGGTAGCCGTATTGTTGCTGAACTGTACGGTAGCCCTGCCATGAGTGGGATTCGGGAATACAGAGAAGTGCTCCATACTGTTCACATCGTCAATCTTATCGGGGAAAGGACGTTTGAACATTACAATATAGTCTTCCGTTTCACCCGATACATAAGGCCCGCAGGCTTCATCGGAAGGAACGTTGGGCGCTACATCATTGTTCAGTATCACGCGCATGCCCGTTGGTACATCTACTATTACGTTGTTGGGTATTATCAGGCTGCTCACCAGTGTATGGTAGCCTATAGCGGTAAAACCAGTGAACACCCTTTCATCCGGTATATCGTATTTGTGGTTGTTATTGAAATCGAAGAACACCGTGATTTTCGCATCCGCATGGTTATTGTGCGGCATGGTGTGATAGATGTAGAAGTTGTAAATGCTATCTACATCCAGTTGCAGCGGTTCCAGGTCGGTGCGGTCGGTACGGCTGCGGTGCGCTTTGGGGTTCAGCAGGTGGGTACCTCCGTCATTAATATCCATTGTCGCAATTTTTACAGCGCCTATATCACTGGTATCATTGGCAATACCTCCTTCCGCAAGGCTGTAACAATAACATTTATAAGTCGGTTTTACATTTATATGGAATGTATCCGTAAAAGTAGTATCCATTGTAAAGGTACAGGTCATTTTCACCCTGTAAAACAGCGGTTGTCCCGTGAAAAGCCTTTGAATAGAATCTTTATCCGTAGTCCCCGGCATATCGTACCAGTTCACCCCGTCGGCAGAGTTTTGCCATGTCCTTTTAAGGCCGCTATATTCTATAGCATACGTAGTATCTGTCAGCAGGTAGGTATAGCCCGGGCACATAGAAGTATCTTCACCTACCAGGTCACCGGCCTTTACCGGGCCGCTGCAAGGCGGGTAGCTGATATTGACCAGGTAATCTTCTGTTTCACCTTCTGAATAGGTACCGCAGGAATCGGGGTAAGAATTGCCGGCGTGCAGGATAACCCGCATACGGGTAAGGCCTATTTGGGCCGAGTCCACCACCCTGAACGTATCGCTTACCGCATACGCTACAGGTATATTGTTGCCTGCCAGGCCATACAGTATCCTTTCATAGCTATCGAATATACTGTTGTGGTTGTAATCGATATAAGCCACAACAATACCGTCGGTCGGGCCTCCGCCCCAGTTTATCTCATTGGCGCTCAGGCGGTACAAACTGTCACGGTATATAACCGGCATTTGTTTGAACTCGCGTGTAAAATCTGAATATCCTTTTACAGAATAGATATTTGAACTGGTTGATAAAGAAGGCTCATAATTTTTTATAAGGGAATCGTTTGTTGTATAATTAATCAGGTCAAGATTTCCAATATCCATAGCACTGGAAGTCATGTTCGTAAGAACAGTAGATGCCGACTGGCACATGCATTTATAATGGGGTGATACTTTTACAAGCAAAGGAGGTGTTGTAGCAGTTTGCGCGCCGGCAGTCACTTTTGCTTTATACCAGCGCGGAGCCGTAATGGCATCTGTTATAACACCTGCTGTGGCAGAAAGTGTATTCCAGGTATTGCCGTCATCCGAATAATACCATATGCAATTATTGCTTAAAGCCTCCGCATCAGTAACAGCCGCCAGCCTGAATGTGCTGCCGGCACAAACGTCGGAATCAGGGGCTACAACGCGCACGCTCTGAACGCCCGTTGCAGGCGCCATCCATGTATAAGTCTGCCCTGTAAAAGGCCTTGAATCAATGTTGATTTTAAATGGCGATGATGATGATGCCACGGAGAACGGCGTACTGCCGTTCATGAATTGAAAATCATTTAGGGTTCTTGCAAACCCTATAGATGCACCAAACCAGGCAGGCTGGCCATTTACAGATTGGTTGGATGCCACAGGACCACTCTCCCTTTTGTACAAAAATTTGAATGAACCATTTTCATAAAGTTTCAACTGCATGGTAAACGACCCCGGTATAGGCGAAAAGTCCCAGCTCCACGCCTTCCATTCAAAAGTAAACACACGGTTGGGGGCAGTACCGGTTGTAATATAGGATGCTCCGGGAGTAGGAACCGAACCTATGAAATAACCTAAATCATCCCAAAGCGGCATAAACACAGGCAGGGAATTGTTAGTGGCAAACTGGGAGAAAAATGTATTATCATTATTCACACCTAAACCCGTACCGGTAGATACGCTTAATGAAAACCAGCCATTCGACGAAACGGAACCTGACGTATAGCTAGTGCCGCAAAAGGGGAAATTAAATCCAAAAGGGATATTTGTTACAGCGGCATCGTCCTGGTGAATACCTGAAACCGTTGTACCACCCTGTATATATTGAAAGTCTTCCATTCCTGCTATAAAAGGATAATCGGCAGCATTGGTGTACTGCGCCTTTACAGAAAATGGAAATAAAAGCAACAAACAACCTAAACAGGCTGGTAAGTACCAAAATTTTGTAATAGTAGTTCTCATAAGTTTGTCAAAATGTTTTAGGGTAGAATCAATTTATACATTTACAGACATGTAAATTATTACAAAAGTTAGGTATTATTATATTAAAAATCAACTATATACGGCAGGTTTTTATGGCTATTTTTAATAGCAATTGCTATTTGATTGATTTTATGTTAATTATCAAATAAGAATAATTACAGTGCTTTCAGCCCAACTCATTTTAATAAGGGGGGCAGGAGTATTTTCTTTACAGGATTTTTTCTCCTATTTTTACCCGCAAAATCAAGTTTTATGCAATTTCCGGATACACTCAGGTACACAAAAGATCACGAATGGATCAAAGTAGAAGGTAATACAGCTACCATTGGCATTACAGAATTCGCACAGCGCGAATTGGGAGATATCGTTTTTGTAGATATAGACGCTAAAGGTAAAAACCTGGAGGCAAATGATACCTTCGGTACTGTGGAAGCAGTAAAAACAGTATCTGACCTGTACCTGCCTGTCAGCGGAACGATTACTGAAGTGAACCCTGAACTGGAAAGCAATCCAGAATATGTAAACCAGGACCCTTACGGTAAAGGATGGATGGTAAAAATGACCATTAACGATGCAGCCGAACTGGACGGCCTGATGGATGCCGGTGCATACGCTGCTTTGGTGGGTGCGTAATATGAAACAAATTTTCAGGGAGCATTCCCCTTATAAAAAAAGAGCAAGGCTGCTGGCTATCCTGTGGACCTTGCTCATTTTTATTTTATGCCTTTTGCCGGGTAAAGACCTGCCGGATGTGGAGATACCTTTTATTGATAAATGGGCACATCTTATTTTGTTTGGTATATTCAGTATATTATGGTTATGTACCCGCCCCGGCAATGACATCAAATGGCTCACTTCCATATTGCTGGCCACCATCTTCCTGGGATGGCTGGTAGAATACATACAGGGACATTTTGTACCGGGGCGTACACAGGACAATATGGATATACTGGCTGATACAGCGGGAGGCATCACAGGTATTGTTTTATTTGCAGCTATATACCGAATCAGCAACAAAACGAATGCAGGTACACTTAACGATAACTAAAGTTTAGTTTCTTTATATTAGCCGTAGTTATGACTAATAACAAGTACATGATATTTAGAAGTAAAGCGCCCCTTAGACTGGGACTGGCAGGTGGCGGCACCGACGTAAGCCCGTATTGCGACCTGTATAGCGGCGCTATTCTAAATGCGACTATTTCGATGTATGCCTATGCTACTATAGAACTGTTGCATACACCCCAGGTAATCATTGACGCACGCGACAGGGGCGAGCAGGTGAGCTATGACTTAAAAGAAGAATTACCCATAGACGGGCAGCTTGACCTTGCTACCGGCGCTTATAACCATATAGTCAGGAAATACGGCCCCGTACCCTCAGGCTTTAAGTTGACCACATTTGTTGATGCGCCTGCAGGCTCAGGGCTTGGGAGCTCTTCTACCCTTGTGGTGGCCATTATCGGTGCATTTGCCGAATGGTTGCGGTTGCCGCTGGGCGAATATGACACTGCACACATGGCCTATATTGTTGAACGGGAAGATTTGGGTATGGCAGGCGGGAAACAGGACCAATACGCAGCAACATTCGGCGGGGTAAATTTTATGGAGTTTTACGAGAAGCAGCGCGTAATCGTAAACCCATTGCGCATTAAGCAAAAATATTTATTTGAACTTGAAAATAACCTGCTGCTCTACTTTACATCTACCAGCCGCCTTTCGTCTTCTATTATAGAAACGCAGAGCAAAAATGTGAAAGAGAAAAATGAAAAGTCAATTGAAGCTATGCACCAATTGAAAGAACAGGCTAATATGATGAAAGAGGCATTGCTGAAAGGGCATATACATGAAATAGGCAAAATATTGGATTATGGCTTTCGCTATAAAAAGCAAATGGCTTCCGGTATATCGAACGATATGATAGATAATATTTATGAAACTGCATTATCAGCAGGCGCTACGGGGGGAAAGATAAGCGGCGCCGGAGGGGGTGGCTTTATGATGTTTTACTGCCCGGAAAATACTAAATATGATGTAACAAAGGCATTACTGCAATTTGGCGGGGAGTTTCGCCATTACCAGTTTGTTGAACACGGATTATCTACCTGGAGCTTTTGATTATGGAATGTATTGTACTGGCAGGAGGATTGGGCACCAGGCTGCAGGGTGTCATAGGCAGCTATCCGAAATGTATGGCTGCTATAAATGGCAGGCCTTTCCTGCATTACCTGTTTGAATATTTGCAGCGCGAAGGGTGCACAAGGGTTATACTTTCCCTTGGGTTCAAACACGAGATTGTTACCGAATGGCTGCAAGGCCAACATTGGAATTTTACGATTGATTATGTAGTAGAAGAAACACCCTTGGGCACAGGGGGCGGCATTAGCCTGGCGCTGTCTGTAGCCAAAACGGAAGATGTCATTGTGTTAAACGGCGATACTATGTTCAGAGTACCATTGAACAAGCTATTGGAATTCCATCATCGGAAAAATGCAGCTACAACACTTGCGCTCAGGCAAATGTTTCATTTCAACCGCTACGGCACTGTCAATGTAAACCCTGACGGATTAATTATCAGCTTTGAAGAAAAGAAACAATGTGACGCAGGATTGATAAACGGCGGCATATATGTCATTAATATCGCTGCTCTGAAAACAAAACAACTACCGGAAAAATATTCTTTCGAAAAAGACTACCTCGAAGTATTTGTACATGAACAGCAGTTTTTTGGTTATGAAAGTAAAAAATACTTTATTGACATAGGTATACCTGAAGACTACGAAAAAGCCCAAACAGATTTCAAAATACAATCCTGATGAAAGTAGCTATCATAGGCCCTGCACACCCGCTCAGGGGTGGATTGGCAGCATATGACCAACGGCTGGCCAGCGAATTGAACAGGCAAGGACATGAGGCTGTGATATATTCTTTTTCATTACAATACCCTTCTTTTCTTTTTCCCGGCACCACTCAGTACACAGACGAGCCTGCTCCAGAAGGGCTAACCATCTATACCGTTATCAACTCTGTAAATCCGCTTAACTGGATTACAGTGGGTAATACCATACGAAAGCACAAGTATGACCTCATAATTGTACGCTACTGGCTGCCGTTTATGGGGCCATGTTTAGGCACTATTCTGCGCAGGGTGAAGGGTAATAAACACACACGGGTTTTGTGCATTGCCGACAATGTAATACCTCACGAAAAAAGACCGGGTGATAAACAGTTTACCCAATATTTTTTGAAACCTGTAGACAGGTTTATCACCATGAGCAAAGAAGTGTTGGCCGACCTGAGAAAGTTTACCGATAAACCGGCCCGTTTTGCACCGCACCCGGTTTATGATAATTATGGTGACGCCGTACCCAAAGATGTAGCACTAAAAAAACTAGGCTTAGATGTTGCCGGCAAGCATATTCTTTTCTTCGGGTTCATCCGTAAATACAAAGGATTGAACATATTGCTGGATGCTATGAATGATGAACGTATCAAAGCATCGGGCATAAAGCTGATAGTAGCTGGCGAATTTTATGATGACCGCTCTGCTTACGACGAACAAATAAAAAACTACAATCTGTATAATAGCGTAAAACTGTTTACGGATTTTATACCCGACAGCGAGGTAAAATATTACTTCAGTGCAGCCGATATTGTAGTTCAGCCATATAAAAATGCTACCCAAAGCGGAATAACACTGGTAGCCTATCATTTTGAAAAGCCGATGATAGTGACTAATGTCGGGGGACTGGCGGGAATTGTGCCAGATGGGAAAACAGGATTTGTAACTGCACCTGATGCAACTGAAATTGCAGATGCCATTCTACGTTTTTATGAACCGGAATCTATTCCTAACCTTTTAGAAAATCTTGCAGCTGAAAAGCAGAAGTACAGCTGGGCACATTTTACCCAAACGTTATTGGCTACAGCTTTCGATTAAAACAGTAAGTTGTTATCTTCCTTATAGTTTCTTTTAAGGTGTTTGTATGCTTTTTCTGTAGCCTCGCGGCCACGGGGAGTACGTACTATATAGCCTTCCTGTATCAGGAACGGCTCATATACTTCTTCTATAGTTCCTGCCTCTTCCCCTACGGCCGTCGCAATATTGTTGATGCCTGTAGGGCCGCCTTTGAATTTATCGATAAGTGTCGCGAGTATTTTATTGTCCATATCATCCAGCCCGCTTTCATCTACATTCAGGGCTTTCAGGCCATGCTCAACGATATTCATATCGATTACACCGTTGCCTAATACCTGTGCAAAATCGCGCATACGGCGCAGCAGGCCGTTACCAATACGGGGAGTACCGCGGCTGCGACCCGCAATCTCCATTGCCGCATCAGAAGTTATCTTCACATTCAATACCGAAGCTGCCCGCATAATAATACGTTGCAGTATGTCAGTGTTATAATACTCCAGTCTCGATTTGATTCCAAACCGGCTAAGTAAGGGAGCCGTCAATAACCCTGAACGGGTAGTAGCACCCACCAGTGTAAATGGTTCCAGGTTTATCTGTATAGTACGGGCAGCAGGGCCTGTATCTATCATAATGTCGATTTTGAAATCCTCCATGGCAGCGTACAGGTACTCCTCTACTACAGTGCTCAGCCTGTGTATCTCATCTATAAACAGCACATCTCTTGGCTCCAGGCTGGTAAGCAGGCCGGCAAGGTCGGCAGGTTTCTCTATAACAGGGCCGCTGGTTTCCTTTATATTCACACCCAGCTCATTGGCTACAATGCGGGAAAGGGTTGTTTTACCCAAGCCGGGGGGGCCATGAAACAGGATATGATCAAGAGAATCGCCGCGCAGGTTGGCCGCTTTGATAAATATGCGCAGGTTTTCGATGAGTTGCGGCTGACCGGAAAACTCCTCAATCGACTGCGGGCGTATGCTGTTTTCATAATCCCGCTCCTGCGAACTTAAATTATCTGTCGGGCGCACATGCGATCGTTCCATGCGTTAAAAATACTCAATTCCAGCATAGCGATAAGCATATTTAAGGCAAGTTCGGCAGTAGCATACAAATCCTTTACCTTTGCTGACTCATAAAAAGAATTCTTCATGGCAAATAAGGAACTTAAGTTAGCTACGAAAATGATTCATGCAGGTGTAGAGCCTGACCCTACAACGGGCGCAATTATGACGCCTATATATCAAACCTCCACATACGTACAGACTGCCCCGGGCGATCATAAAGGATATGAATATTCGCGTACACAGAACCCTACCCGTACAGCATTGCAGAATGCACTGGCAGCTATTGAGAATGGCAAGTATGCCCTTTGCTTTGGCAGCGGCATGGCTGCTACAGATGCTGTAGCCAAATTGCTGAAACCGGGTGACGAGGTCATCGTATCAAACGACTTGTACGGCGGTACCTATCGCATTTTTACGAAAGTTTTTGCCAACTATGGTATTAAGTTCCATTTTATTGATATGAGCAATGCGGAAAATATCCGCAACTTCATCAACGAAAACACCAAAATGGTGTGGACGGAAACACCTACCAACCCACTGCTGAATATTATTGATATTGAAGCCTGCTCTAAAATAGCCAAGGAAAATAACCTGCTGCTGGTAGTTGATAATACGTTTGCCTCCCCATACCTGCAAAACCCGCTCGACTGGGGTGCCGATATTGTGCTGCACTCGGCTACCAAATACCTGGGCGGCCACTCTGATGTGGTACATGGCGTACTGGTTATGAACGATGCAGGACTGGAAGAACGCCTTGCATTTATACAAAACAGTTGCGGTGCAGTACCTGGCCCGCAGGATTGCTTTTTAGTACTACGTGGTATAAAGACCCTGCATGTGCGTATGCAGCGCCATTGCGAGAATGGTGAGGCGATAGCCAAATACCTGCTTACCAACCCGAAAGTAGCTAAAGTACTCTGGTGCGGTTTCGAAGACCATCCTAACCACGATATTGCTAAAAAACAAATGCGCGGTTTTGGTGGTATGATATCCTTTATATTGAAAGAAGACACTCCCGAAGCGGCAGCAGAAATACTGAAGAAGACAAAACTGTTCTCACTGGCAGAATCGCTGGGTGGTGTTGAATCCCTTATCGGGCACCCTGCGTCTATGACGCATGGTTCTATACCCCGTGAAGAGCGCATTAAAAACGGCCTTGCCGATTCATTGATACGCCTGAGCGTGGGCATTGAAGATGTGGATGACCTGATTGAAGATTTGAAAAATGCGATAGGATAATTAAAGTAAAAGAGCCGGTAGTCCGGCTCTTTTACTTATAATAATGTCCACCAAATATACCGCTGGGCAAAATCGCCCCACCGGGTAAAGGTTGTTTTTACCGCCTCATATACACCCTGCTGTGTTTGCTTTTTTCCTTTTTTAGGTATAACCATATCCTCCGCAGTGGGCGGGGTAATATCTATTTTCGTAGCTATCCATGTGGTATATAGCCTCGGTATGGCCAGCTCCAGTATCATGCCCGGAAGGCCACTAAACATTTCAGGCCCGCCGCATGTCATTATCTCATCGGTGTAGAACGCTACCACATAAACGGAATCACATATTTTACCTACTGCTTTCCGGCATTTATAGTCGGCTATGGTGCGTATCTCGTCCATTATCTTCCAGTCAATTTTCCGCATCGTATCCTGTACCAGGAATTTCTCTTCATACACTTCTTTTTCGGCTGTTACCGCTCCCGCTTTAAAATCTGTGTAAACGATATTTTCGGCGGCAGGCGGACGTGCAAACCAGATTTTTGTAGTGGCCTCCGATTCCCTGCCCGGTTTATATACCGAAGCTGACGGAGTGAAATATAAATTGAAGTATGATGTAACAAACCGGGGTATTTGTGAACGGAATTTTTCAATCCATTCCTTAGTATCCTTGTCCATATCGTCCATAGTCCGGTGCAGGTTGGTTTTCTTTTCGTATTCTATCTTCCCTTGTTGCGTATACTGTGCAAAGACACTGCTGCACCATAGTATACCGGTTATGAGTATGGTTATTGTTTTCATCGTTTATAATTTATTTGGTGGCAGGGGTTTCCGTACCGGCCGATAACGGAGATTTTGTAAAATTCCAGATAAGGCTGAGCATCCCGTACCGCCTGATGGTGTTATAATTGTTCTCGGTAATGAAGTTGTTCTGCCCGTACCTGTTAAAGCCAATATTCTGGTTCAGTATATCATTTACAAAAGCACGCAGTTCCAGCTGATCGTTTTTGAAAAACTTTTTGCTGATATAGGCATTCCATTTGAATACATTGTTATTCCTGTCGAACACGCTTGTCTGCTGGCGTATGTACCAGTTGATCTCCGTACCCAATTCAAACTTGAGCGGGAATTCATAGGAAGCTGCAAATTCATTATCGCTTGTCCAGAAACTGGTAGCAAGTGTACTGATGACAGACCTGTTATCATTATAAGTAATACCTGGTTTGATGCTAAATGAGGTTTTCTCATCTTTGGAGTCATAATTAAAGCTCAGGCTTGCCGTGTACGTATTATAGTCACTCGTATTCTTTACATTATTTACATAATTGTTTACATGGTTTGCATTTACATTCAGGTTGATGCCTGACTGAAGGTTCAGCTTTGTTATCCTGTACCCGTACCATACACTGGCCCACAGGTTATAGTTACCGTTTACATTGATATATTGGTATACCCTGCGGCCAATAGAATCTACATTCTCCGCCCTGCTGATGTCATTATTTACAAAACTTACACCCGTACCTGCCCATAAGTACCTCCCTGACAGCGGACGATAATCATTGGCCGATATATTGATGCGGTGGTTAAACTCCTGCTTGATATCCGGGTTGCCTATGGCTATATTCAAGGGATCTGTATTATCACGCAAAGGTTGTATTTGTTGTAACGTAGGCTGGTTGGTTGAGCCATAGTAGCTTAGGCTTATCTTGCTGCGTTTTCTTATGTTATAAATAAAATTGGCACGGGGAAAAAAGTTGGTAAATTGATATTTATACGTCGTATCGGCCATCAGGTCTTCCTGCGTAAATGCCGCATTGGCAATAGCTCCGCCGAACGAAAAATTCATTTTTTCGTAAACAAAGCGCAGGTTTGCCCCCCCGGTATGTGTCAATACATTAAACGCATAATTGCTGCTGTATACCGAATCGAGATTGGTATATCCGTCACTTAATGGTGTCATTTTATTAAAGGCATTGCGGTTGGCACTGCTGTTATCTGCCCGCAGGCTGTAATTCAGTTCCAGAAATATTTTTTTTGCCAGCGGCTCTGTATAAGAAGCCTTGCCTGAAAAAGATGTGTTGTCATTATTATTGTTTTTCTTCTGGTCAACATTGCCTGTACCCACACTATTTTGGGCCTGCAGGTACCCGTTACTTTCTGTTTCTTTATGGTTCTCTGTAACATTCAGGGATATGGTTCTCCCCTTCTTCTCAAACTTCTTCCGCCAGTCGAGTGTACTATTTATGGTTTGTGATGTAGCATCGTTCGAGAAGGTCCTGTCATTGTAGTTCAGCACATTTTTACCGCTGCCTTCTCCTGTAAAAGTTTCCGTATGATATTCCGATGTATTGTGCATGGCTGTATAGCTGGCAACAGCCGTAACCTTGATAGTGGACAGGCTGTCAATCTTCCATTCATATAGCCCGTCAATACGGTTGCGCTCCCCGTAGGTCAAAACTTCCCTGTTTTCCCGGCTGAAGTATTGCGAATCGCCCGGCAGTACATATTGGGTCAGCACGTTTCCTGTGGTTTCTATGGTCTGTTTTGCATATCGGTAGTTTGTGCTCAGGCGATGTTTATCTTCATTCCATTTGTTAGAGTAGTGCACCCCTCCTGTCCACGCCTTCGGTAAACCTTCCCCGTTATATTTTCCGTCCCAGCTTTCAAAGTTATCATCCTCGTTATTGTAGTAGGTATACATATTCCCGTCATCGCTCATTTCCGTAGTATTTCCACTTGAAAATTTATCCCGGTCTTCCCACCCAAGGCCTATAGTGCCTGTATTGGCCATGATGCCAAAGACGGATAATTTACGGCTGCCTTTAAAGGCATTCACCATTCCCTGGTTTTCAAAGTAGTTTTGTTCATCTCCCGCACCGCCGCCTGCAGTTACCTTTCCAAAATAGCCTTTCTTTTTATTCTCTTTCAGTTGCAGGTTGATGGTTTTTGTCTTCTCCCCGTCATCTATACCGGTAAACTCTGCCTGGTCGCTTTTCTTATCAAACACCTGTACTTTATCCACTATGTTCGCCTGCAGGCTTTTGGTAACAACTGCGGGGTCATCAGAAAAGAATTCTTCACCATCTACCAATATTTTTTGCACTTTTTCGCCCTGGGCCACAATCTCTCCGTCTTTACTTACCTGTATACCCGGTAGCTTTTTGAGCAATGCTTCTACCGTTGCATTATCCCGCACGGCAAAGCTGTCTGCAATGTACTCCGTGGTATCCCCTTTTATTTTGATAGCTGAAACCTGCTGCGTAAATACAAACTCCTTTAACAGGTGTGTTTTGGATACCATGGGTATCGCGCCCAAATCCGTCTCAGGTTTATTTACGTTGAATACATCTATGTAATCGGCAAAACCGGGAAAAGTAACCATCAGTATATACTTTCCTTCTTGTACGGGGTGAAGTAAAAATTCCCCGCTATTGTCTGCACGGGTATATGTTTCAAGAATAGAATCGGCGGCGCGCATCAATGTCACAGCAGCATTTTCAAGCGGGTTATTATTAACCGTATCAGATATGGTGCCCTTAATAGTAAAGGGTTGAGCGTTGCTGATATGCCCAAAACATACCAGCAACACCAGGGTGAATAGTATCAGTAATTTCATGTGTGTGGCAGATGCTTTTACATCAGCAACAAAAATTAGGGTATTTTTTTATACAAGAAAGGGGCCAACTGTTAAAATTTCTAAAAAACACTATATGCTAAGGTGCTGTTGCAAGCTGCTTTTTCTGCACTTCTGCCCTGTTGTGTACGATAGGCAAGCCCAATGATTCATAAATATAATCCTGCACGGTAGTGCGTACACTGCTCCTGTTAATCAGGTTATTTGCTGAAGAAGGGTTCACCCTGTTCGAAAGAAATACAAACACTACACCCGTACCCGGGTCGGCCCATACGCAGGTACCTGTAAAGCCCTGGTGGCCGAATGCATAGCCTGTAGTTCGGTTACCTGCAGGCCCGGCGTCATCACGCTCAGGCGAGGGTTTGTCGAAACCAAGTGCACGCCTGCTGATATGCGAGCTATAGGCTGTGAATTTTTCTACCGTTGATTTTTTAAAGAACTGTTTGCCTGTATACATGCCTCCGTTCATCAGCATCTGAAAGATGGCACCCACATCACCTGCCGTGGAGAATACGCCGGCATGCCCTGCAACCCCGCCAAACATAGCTGCGCCAGGGTCATGTACATAACCTTTTATAAGCTGGCAGCGGAAAATGGATTCTTTCTCGGTAGGCGCTATTTGCGATTCTTTAAATTTTGAAAGCGGGTTGTAGGTGATATACTTTAACCCCATAGGACGGTAAAACTGTTCTTCTACATACTTATCTATATGCTGCCTGGTCAGTTGCTCCACCACCGCAGCAAGGAAGTAATAATCAAGATCGCTGTACACATAACGCCCTTTATTTTCAAGCGGGCTTTCCAGAATGCGTTTCCATACGGTATCCCGGTAGTCATTACGTAAATACAGGTTCTCAGCTACGGGTATACTATAGAGGGCATCTTTGGCATGGTGGTAGAGGTCGGCATTACAAAGGCCTTTATCATCAAGCGTTTCCCTGTAAAAAGGTATCCAGCTTTTGAGGCCGGCCTGGTGCATGAGGAGGTCTTTTATTTTCAGCCCGGCTTTATCAGTACCCCTTACCCACGGCAGGTAGTCACCCAACCTGCCTTCAAGGTTTAGCTTGCCTGTTTCATACAGGCGCATCACAGCAAGCGTAGTAGATACTACTTTGGTAACGGAAGCAAGATCGTACAAAGTGTTATTGGTAACACGCTGCTTTTTATCGTACTCGTAATAACCGAAACTCTCGTCATAAAATATTTTACCGTCTTTTGAAGCAAAGACCCTGCACCCGGGAAATGTTTTAGCAACAATACTGCGGGCAATAAACATGCTGAGCTTTTCCAAAGCTTCGGGGTGTATCACACCTGCATCTTCTGCAAAAAAGGTAGACTTCAGGTCGCTCGGCTTTGCCTGCACCACTGTTTTAACCGGTATAATACGTTGCTCGGATTTCATACCGGGGCATGGGGTAACAGGCAGTTTACCTTTGGCCGATATAAGGCCCAGCATAATATCGGCTGTTACCGATTGTGTAATGCTGTCATCTTCATAAGCAACCAATGCGCCATTCACATTGCAAAAGTTCTTCAACAGGTAGGCATTACCCATCAGGGCAATAATTACATTTTTCTTTGCCGCTACATCTTTCAAAAAGGACATGTGCACATCATCCAGTCCATGGTTACCGCTGCTGCCAGGATAAAATGCCATATTATGCACACCTACAATGATGACGTCATTCCTGTCCATTTTACCTTCTATATTCCTCATAGCTGTAGTATTGCTTCCTTTGGGTAAATAAGCAATATCCAGGGAGTCTATTACTTCAGCAAGATCTTTATACAATACAGTACTGTCACTTGCGTTTACAGCTACATAACCGATTTTGAGTTTTTTATCCTGTAGCTTATCCAGCAATTTGTACCTGTCCCGTATAAGGGTTACACCGGCTTCAGCCATTTTTATCCTTACATCGTCTGTAGCCTTATTGATGTCTGCCGTAATATTCACAGGGTCAACAGGCTTATAATCTGCCAGGCCGGCATCGTATTTCGCTGCCAATATCTTTTTTACTTTTCGCTCTATATCCCCCCACGTCATCTGCCCGTCGTTTATAGCCTGCATTATTTTGCCAATGGCTACAGGCACATCCTGCGAAAACAATAGCATATCGTTACCCGCCAGCAAGGCACGCACATCAACATCGCCCGGCTGAAAGTATTTGGTAACACCCTGCATATTGAGTGCATCGGTAAACACCAGCCCGTTAAAACCCATTCTGGTCTTCAGCAGGTTGGTAATCGTATTCTTTGAAAGCGTGGTAGGGATATGTGGTTCTGTTTCCAGTGCAGGAATATCGAGGTGTGCCACCATAATGCTTTTTACACCTGCATTGATGAGCTGCCTGAAAGGATAAAGCTCCAGTGTATCCAGTTCCTGCAGCGATTTATTGATAACGGGCAAATCCTTATGCGAGTCTGTTTTTGTATCGCCATGACCGGGAAAGTGTTTGGCGCAAGCCATCAGGCCATTATCCTGCATGCCTTTCATATAGGCTATGCCCAGCCGGGCCACCCAAACTTTATTTTCGCCGAAAGAGCGGGCGTTAATAATAGGGTTATCCGGGTTATTATTCACATCTACCACCGGTGCGAAATTGATGTGTACACCGAGGCGTTTTGCCTGTGCCGCTACGGTTTCGCCCATCAGGTAGGCCAGGGCAGTATCGTATGTGGCGCCAATCATCATTTGCCGGGGCAAGTCTTTTACCCCCGTCAGCCGCATGCCTAAGCCCCATTCCGCATCCATACCTATGAGCAGGGGCACTTTGGAAAGTCGCTGGTATTTATTGTTCTGCACGGCCTGTGCCTCAGGGGTGCCCTGCATGAATATGAGTCCGCCCACTTCATTTGCTGCCACCAAAGGTGTTACCTTGTCTTCATTGTAATCGCCTCCGCCCGAGTAGGCGGCAATCATAAAAAGCTGGCCGATACGTTCCGTATCATTCAATGTGTTATACACACTATCTACCCAATGCGCACGCGGAGAAAAACCATTACTTGTAGAAACACGGATATTCTGTGCCGAACCAACGGCGGGAAACAAGAAAAATATTGCAAATAATAGCCAGGGAAACCGGGAAACCGTCATGTAAACAAATATAGCCCTAATGTTTCTCTTAAATAGTAACCGGCGCTATTTTTAACGGAGTTGCAGCAAAAAGAAAGCTGCGGTGTAAAAACCGCAGCTATATACCCCTTCACCACGTATATACCTCAAAACACCATTCACCAAATCACAAAAAACCGTAATAATAATTTACTCTCTCTTATCCCTTATCATTACAATACAAAGATGCAATGGTATTGGAGCAAATACCGTGACGGGCATCACCGGCTTTAGTGATTGTCGTCAATACGGCTGTTCAGGCATCTGGTTAAAACCTTTAACTTTGTGCAAACCTCTGAAACTGACGTGCCTGACATCATTCAACTATTATCAGACCACATTGCCAACCAGATAGCCGCGGGCGAAGTAATACAACGGCCTGCTTCGGCAGTAAAGGAACTGCTGGAAAACGCTGTTGATGCAGGTGCAACGGAAGTGCAACTGATACTGAAAGATGCGGGTAAAGAGCTGATACAGGTGGTAGACAACGGGAGTGGTATGAGCCCTACGGATGCAAGAATGAGCTTTGAGCGCCACGCCACTTCCAAAATAAGGAATATAGACGACCTGTTTTCCATACGTACCATGGGCTTCAGGGGCGAGGCGCTGGCATCGGTTGCAGCCGTGGCACAGGTAGAACTGAAGACGAAAAAACACGATACGGAAGTAGGTACGCGCATTGTAATAGAAGGTACGGAAGTAAAGCTGCAGGAAGCATGCGCATCCGCCAACGGCACCAGCATCATGGTGAAAAACCTGTTTTACAATGTACCTGCCCGCCGCCACTTTCTGAAAACGAATACAACGGAATACCGCCATATTGTTGATGAGTTTACCCGCGTGGCACTGGCACACCCGAAGATTGCGTTCAGGCTGTACCACAATAATGCAGAACAATTTCACCTGGAAGCAGGCAACCTGAAAACAAGGGTAGTAGGCCTGCTGGGCAGCTCTTACGAAAAGAACCTGGTGCCGGTAGAAGAACAAACCGACTTGCTCAACATCAGCGGTTTCATAGGAAAGCCGGAAGCCGCTACCCGCACAAGGGGCATGCAGTTCTTCTTCATCAACAACCGTTTTATACGTAGCCCTTACCTGCACCATGCAGTGGTACAGGCCTACGAGGGATTAATCGAAAAAGATTCCTTTCCCTTCTACGTGCTGTTCCTGGAAATAGACCCGGCAAGGGTGGATGTGAATGTGCACCCTACCAAGCAGGAGGTAAAGTTTGAAGATGACCGCATGATGTATGCTTACCTAAATGCTGCGGTAAAACATGCATTGGCTAAGTTTAACATCGCGCCTTCTCTTGATTTTACGCTGAACCCCGAAATACAGCAACTTTCATCTGTTCAATTACCTACTACGGAACAACAGCGTTCCCATACAGAAAAAGGGTACCTGTACAATACCTTCAGCGGTAAAAACCAGGCGCATTTTTTAGATAAGAACGATGGCCTGAAAAAATGGAAAGACCTGTACCAGATAGCCAGTACATCCATAGCACCGGCCGGCGATAATGAACAGTCGGAAACAGGTTTTACCGTCACCCGACCTGCTACGCTGCACCACGAAAGTGAAACGGAAATAAGCAGCAACCGGCAAAATAATATATTACTGGTACAAGGCGCTATGCTGGTAACAACCGTAAAGTCGGGACTGATGCTGATACACATACGCAGGGCGCAGGAGCGTATCTGGTATGAACGTATGCTGGAAGAGTGGAATAACGGGAGTACGCCATCACAGCAATTGTTATTTCCCCTATCGTACGAATTGCCACCACAGGACGCGATATTGCTGGCAGAAGCATTGCCCGACCTGGCGCGGGTCGGTTTCGATATAGCCCCGTTCGGCCAATATACCTTTGCCGTGCAGGGCGTACCCACCGGTTTGCCGGCAGGCGAAGAGAAAAATGTACTGGATGAAGTGATAGACCAGCTAAAACACGAATCGCCCGATGTGCTGAATAAACGTGCTGAGACGTTGCTCATCAATATGGCCCGTCGCCTCTCGCGCAACAAACATGCCATACAACAGCCCGAAGGGCAACAAGCCCTGGTGGACGAGCTTTTTGCCTGCAGTAACCCCGAATACACGCCTGACGGTAAAAAGGTTTTTACACTGGTGCGCAAAGAGGAACTGGATGATATGCTGGGATAAGCCCTTATATGATAAATATCAGGGATAAAAAGGCTGTTGTTTTGTAGATTTGCGCCACTTAATACTTAATAAACTTCATGTCGGTTCTAAAATTTTACGAGCTAAAGGTTAAAGAGGTAAGGCCGGAAACGGCTGATTGTGTATCGGTAGCGTTGGAAGTTCCCGAACAACTATCGGAAACATTCCGCTTTGCACCGGGGCAATACCTTACTTTCCGCACCAACCTGGATAATGAAGAAGTACGCCGCTCTTATTCTATATGCGTAAGCCCGCACGAAGGCGACCTTCGTGTAGCCGTAAAAAAAGTGGAGCAAGGCAAGTTTTCAACCTATGCCAACGATGTATTGAAAAAAGGCGACCTGATTGAAGTAATGCCCCCGATGGGTAAGTTCACACCGAAACAAACGGATAAACAACAAAAGAATTACCTGGCTTTTGCAGCAGGCAGCGGCATCACGCCTGTCATGAGCATCATGAAGGCTATACTGGAAACAGAACCGGGCAGCACCTTCACACTGGTATATGGTAATAAAAACCGCAATACCATTATTTTCCGCGAAGCCATTGAGGCCCTGAAAAATAAATACATGCAGCGGTTCAGTGTATATCATGTATTGAGCCGCGAACAAATGGAAGTGCCGCTGTTCAACGGGCGCATCAGTGCGGAGAAATGTACGGAACTCTCCAAAACGCTGATTGATATCGACAGTATCGATGAAGCTTTTATCTGCGGGCCGGAAGATATGATATTGTCCGTAAGGCAACAGCTTATCGACCTCGGTATGCCGTCGGCAAGTGTACATATAGAGCTATTCACCTCGCCCGACCAGGCGAAGGCTACCCATGAAAAATGGGTATCGGAACATGCACGGGATAACAGCTCAATGAGTAAAGTGAGCATTATACTGGACGGAACTACATTTGATATAGACCTGGCGTATAATGGCGACAGCATACTGGATGCAGCACTGAAACATGGCGCCGACCTTCCTTATGCCTGTAAAGGCGGCGTATGCTGTACCTGCAGGGCACAGGTGACGGAAGGAGCTGTAGATATGGAAGTAAACTATGCATTGGAGCCGGACGAGATTGCCAAAGGCTTTGTATTGACCTGCCAGTCGCACCCGAAAACGGAGCGGGTAGTGATTGACTTTGACGCAAGATAGTTTTATTGAATAGTGAATGAACAATAGTGAATAGCAGGCAACAACAACCTGTAAACTAATCCACTAATCAACTATTCAACCGGTCAACAACTTACCAGTCTTTACGACGCATTTCCTTTTTAATAGATTCACGGCGCTTGGATTCCAGGCGCCTTTCTTTTGCCGCTGCCGAAGGTTTGGTCGGTTTGCGCTTTTTGGGTTTTACAAGGCTTTGTGCCACCAGTTCCAGCATCTTTTTCAATGCCAGTTGCTTGTTTTCAAGCTGCGAGCGCGTTTCACTGCTCTTTACCAACAGGTAGCCGTCTTTGTTGATGCGGTTTTGCAGTTTACCGGAAATGAGCTCTTTTTCTTCGTCAGAGAAACAGCGGGACTGTGCTACATGCCACCATGCCTCAGCCATTGTCTCCACCTTGTTTACGTTCTGGCCGCCTTTACCTCCGCTACGGGCTGTACGAAAGAATATTTCGGAAGAAAAATCGCGCATACTATCAGAAATCTTCATCTTCGTCACCTTCATCAAGGCCCAGGTCCATATTCAGCATACTGCCCAGCATGTCTGCAAATGTATAGCCGCCAGCCTCTACGCCTTTCTTGCTGATGAGCGAAAACTCTGCCAGTCCATGAAGCATAAATTCCATCAACAGCACCGTTTGTGCCTGGTCTGTATTCGGGTAAAATTGCTTCACAGCGCTGTATAGCCCGTCTACACTATACAGTTTTGCCTTATAGTCTTCGTCAGATAATTCCTGCAGCAATAACAAGTCGTTGCCTTTTCCAAACCAGTCGATAACGGGCTGGTATGGATTGGGTTTCGGTTTTACCTTTTGCGCTGCACGGCCGGTTTGTTTAAAGCTTTGCGGGTCGGGGAAATACTGTGTAAATATCGTACGGATTGCCTGTCCCATCAGCCTGTAGGCAACATTCATCGGCCCTTCCTGTTCCCCTTCATACACCAGCTCTACTTTTCCCGTTATAGAAGGAAGCACTCCTGTAAAGTCGGCTATACGCGTCATAGTACGCTTTTCGCCATTGCGGAGGGCACGGCGTTCGGCTGTACTGACGAGGTTTTCAAAAGCCGATATGGTAAGACGTGCAGATACCCCGCTCTTCTGGTCTACATACTCACTCTTACGCGCTTCCATAGCTATTTGCTCTACCAGCAGGCTGCACAGGTCCGGTATTTCTACCTTCTCCATTTGCTCAGCCAGTACATCGGCTTCCTGTGCCGTAATGGCCTGTGATACTTCTATCGTTTTAGGATAGTGTGTTATGATCTGGCTTTCAATACGGTCTTTCAACGGCGTTACGATGCTGCCGCGATTGGTATAATCTTCAGGGTTGGCGGTAAATACAAAAAGTATATCGAGCGGCAGGCGGAGTTTAAAGCCCCGTATCTGTATATCACCCTCCTGCAAAATGTTGAATAAGGATACCTGTATGCGCGCCTGCAAATCAGGCAGTTCATTGATAACAAATATACCCCGGTGCGAGCGGGGAATAATGCCATAGTGTATTACCCGCTCATCGGCAAAGCTGAGGCGCAGGTTGGCTGCCTTGATGGGGTCTACGTCCCCTATCAGGTCGGCTACCGATACATCAGGCGTAGCCAGTTTCTCCCCATACCGCTGGCTGCGGTGCAGCCATGATATAGGTGTAGTATCCCCTTGCTCTTCAATAATATCCCTGGCGTATAATGAGATAGGCGCAAAAGGGTTGTCATTTATCTCACTTCCTTCTACTATGGGTATCCACTCATCCAGCAGCGACACCATTTCGCGTGCCATACGGGTTTTGGCCTGCCCGCGCAGGCCAAGGAATAATATATTATGCCTTGATAATAAAGCCCGCTCCACATCCGGTATTACCGAATCTTCGTAACCCAATATCCCGTTGAACGGGTTTTGTTTTTGCTGTATGGCTTTAATGAGGTTTTCCCTTATCTCTTCTTTTACTGTCTTTGGTTTATATCCTGAAGCTTTTAAGGCTCCGAGTGTAGTTATCTCCGGTTGTTGCATAGTCATTTCTAAAGGTTAAAGATACGGGATGTAACAATGTGAGGCTTGTAAGGGTTTACAATAGGGATATAAGAATTATCTTACTACTGTGCATACAATCCGTTTTCAATAATATCGTCCATATCGAAAAGCTTACTGCTTTTTACCGCTTTCTTTTCATTGAAAATGACGTCATATTCTGTTTTGTCTTTGAGTGAAATCCATACACCGGTGAATTTTCCATCATGCAGTTCCAGTTCCAGTGCGCCAACGTCAGGGTCTTCCGTCATCAGCCATTTACCCTCCGGGGTACGCTCTACTATTAACTTTATGAATTCATCATGGTCCCGGAATTTATACATGGCTTCCCAGGAGCAACTTATTTCCGGACAATTGCCCTTCAGTCCGCGTATATACAGCTCTACGGGTATCTCGTTATCAAACATACCCGTGTAGTAAAAACGTTCTGAAACCTGCCTGCTTGTCTTCTTTTCTTTGGGTTTATCTTCCTCAATATATTGCGACATTTTCAGGAAATTATTTGCATCCTCCTCTTCATTATCGGCTACAGTAGTTTCCGGCTCATCTTCTGCTGCGGCAGTATCTTTTGCCTGAACAAACAGCTCAGGGTGCAGCAATTTTTTTCTTTCTATCACCACTTTTGCATAGTATTCATCTATTGTTTTTGCTTCCAGTATGTTGATGAGGTGCCCACCATACCACTTACCTTTTATGCACTCAATCTCTTTTACCCCTATGCAATAGCGGCGGCGGGTAAGCATATCTTCAACAAATATGAATCCGTGAAACCTGAGCTCCATTATTTTATCAAGCCCTGCGAGGCTGCGCGTGAGCGGGGTCTTTTGTAATTCATAGCCTGCAAGGATGATATCGTGCCAGTGGATGCCCGAATCAATTCCTTTTTTAATAACGTAATCAAAATCGTACAGGATTTGCGGGTTGTAACCGGGGTCGAATTTTTGCAGTTTGGCCAGGTCGGCACGGAGATTGGCCACTTCACTTTGCGGGTTATGCTTTTCCAGGTACATATACAGCGTATCGAACACCGGGTACAGGCGTGCATGTATAGCGCTGTTTTGGCTCGACATGCTTGCCAGCAGGTAAGAAATATGTACCTGCTCTGTTTTGGCCTGCGCACCGGTGGTTTCAGCCTTCGCCACCCATACTGCCGCCAATAAAAAAAAGATGTACCAATGCCGGTGCCGCATAAGCATAAAAGTAAAAAACCTGCGGAAACTAATACAGCCCTTACGGGCTGTTACTTATCAATAATATCCAGCACTTTTTCGGGTGGGCGTGCTATGAAGGCTGTATCAGCCGTTTCTACTATCGGGCGTTCAATAAGCACAGGATTATTTACCAATATATCCAGCCACTCATCATCAGTTATCGTTTTATCCTGGTATTGCTCTTTGTATAGCGGTTCGTTTTCCCTTACAATTTCTGCAGGTTGCAATTGCAGTTTCTTCAATAAGCCCTGCAGCTCTGTTTTCGTAAGCGGCTCCATAAGGTAGTAACGGACATGATGCGGGATATTGTTTTCTATTAACAGTTCCAGCGCACCCTTGCTTTTACTGCATTCACCATTATGATAAATCGTGACCATTACGAAAAGGCCATTTCTTTCACATCATTCGCAATCACCAGCCTGCCCGCAGTCTTGGCTTTTATTTCATCAATAGTAACGCCGGGTGCATATTCTATACAGCGGAAACCTTCTTCTGTAACATCAAACACTCCTAAATCGGTCACTATCTTTTTAACACATTTGATGCCTGTAAGCGGTAGCGTACATTTTGGCAGCAACTTACTTTCTCCTTTAGGATTAGTGTGCTGCATAGCTACGATTATATTTTTTGCTGAAGCTACCAGGTCCATAGCCCCACCCATGCCTTTTACCATTTTACCGGGTATTTTCCAGTTGGCAATATCGCCGTTATCTGCCACTTCCATAGCACCCAGCACGGTAAGGTCAACCTTTCCCGCGCGTATCATTCCAAAGCTCATGGCGCTGTCGAATATAGCAGAACCGGGAAGTGTGGTAATCGTTTGCTTGCCTGCGTTTATCAGGTCTGCATCCTCTTCCCCTTCAAAAGGGAAAGGGCCCATGCCCAGCAAACCGTTTTCGCTCTGCAGCACTACACTTACGCCCACAGGTATATAGTTGGCCACCAGCGTTGGTATACCAATACCGAGGTTAACGTAATACCCGTCTTTCAGTTCTCTGGCTATACGCTGTGCTATCTGTTCTTTGTTGAGTGCCATAAGCTGTAATGTTTTAGTTCTGTTGCTGGTGCAATTATAATAAATCCCCGATTGCTTTTACCAATTCGGTACGGGTAATAGGTACACCTTTTATTTTATTATAACCCACTGCATCTACCAGGTATTTATCGCGAATGATTTTTATCAACTGGCCGTTGTTTATTTCCGGTACCAGTATCTTTTTATAGTTCTTCAGTATTTCGCCCAGGTTGCGCGGGAATGGCCGCAGGTGGCGTAAATGCGCATGAGCTACAGCCTTACCCTGTGCCTGTAGTTCGGCACAGGCGCTCTTGATTGCACCATAAGTAGAGCCCCAGCCCAAAACGAGGACATCGCCCTCTTCCGGGCCGCTATCCAGCGTTTGTAACGGTATATAGTTGGCTATTGTTTCCACTTTAGCCTCTCGTGTTTTCACCATGTGCTGGTGGTTTTCCGCATCGTAAGAAACATTGCCTGTTATATCTTCTTTTTCAAGGCCGCCTATGCGGTGTTCCAGCCCTGCAGTGCCCGGCACAGCCCAGGGGCGTACCAGCTTTTCATCTCTTTTATATGGCAGGAATTTGTCTTCTCCTTCATCCAGCGTCTTTTTGAAATTTACTTCGATGACCGGTATATCTGCACTTTGCGGGAAACGCCAGGGCTCCGCACCATTGGCAATGTACCCGTCGCTGAGAAAGATAACCGGTGTCATGTGTTGCAGGGCAATGCGTGCGGCTTCAAACACTGCGCTAAAACAATCGCTGGGGGTAGATGCGGCAATCACCGGCATGGGGCATTCGCCGTTACGGCCATAATATGCCTGCAGCAGGTCGCTTTGCTCCGTTTTGGTAGGCAGGCCTGTTGAAGGGCCGCCCCTTTGAATATTTACAATCAGCAGAGGTATTTCCAGCATCACCGCCAGCCCCATCGCCTCTGTTTTCAGGGCCATGCCCGGGCCGGATGTGGTAGTGACGCCAAGGCTGCCGCCATACGCTGCACCGATGGCTGCGGTAATACCCGCAATCTCATCTTCTGCCTGGAAGGTGCGGATGTTGAAGTTCTTATACCTCGACAACTCGTGTAATATATCTGAAGCGGGGGTAATGGGATAGGTACCGAGAAACACCGGCAAGCCCGATTTTTCGCCTGCTGCTACAATACCGTATGCTAAGGCTGTATTACCTGTAATACCACGGTATTTACCGGGAGGGAGTTTTGCTTTTTCTACTTTATAACGCGTAGTAAATGCTTCTACCGTATCGCCATAGTTATAACCCGCCTGCAGGGATTTAATATTGCTCTCCAGTATTTCAGGCTTTTTGCCAAACTTTTCGTGCAGGAAAGAAAAGGTACTGGTCAAATCACGGTTGTACAACCAGTAGAGAAAACCGAGGACAAACATATTTTTTGCCCTGTCCTTTTCTTTAGTGCCCAGTTGTATATCCTTGAGTGCTTCGCGTGTAAGCTTGGTCACGTCGATTTTGTGAAGCTCGTAGTTAGTAAGCGAACCATCTTCCAATGGGTTAATACCATCCGGATAGTTGGCAAGGCGCAGGTTTTTTGCGTCAAAGCCATCGGTATTGGCGATGATTGTACCTCCCTTTTTAAGACTTTTGAGATTTACCTTCAGCGCGGCCGCATTCATGGCTACCAACACATCGCAGCTATCGCCGGGAGTAAAAATCCGGTGACTGGAAAAATGTAACTGGTACCCGCTGACACCCGGCACGGTACCTTGCGGTGCGCGTATCTCTGCAGGAAAATCAGGGAAAGTGGATAAATCATTACCCACAAGGGCAGTGTTATTAGTAAACTGGCTGCCCGTAAGCTGCATACCGTCGCCACTGTCACCGGCAAACTTTATCACAACATCTTCAATAATCTGTGTAGGAACCGACATAATCTGTTAATGCTGCGCAAAGTTAGTCATTTTGCCTGTGAAGCATTTCATAATACAGGATATATAGCTGCAATGACATCATTATTACTCTTTATATATAAGTTTCAGGCATAAAAAAGTATCTTTCACATTCAATAAACGTTAAATAAGGCCGGTAAGGCGGATATTACCATATTCTCCTTCAGGCATTTAATGTAGGTTTGTACCTGCTGAATTTTATTTTATCCTGATGCTGTATAAAAGCCTCCCGGCCATATTGCTATTTGTTTTTTCGTTCCTGTTTGCTTCTGCACAATATGAAGTAAAAAAAGAACAACGTATCCTCATACTACTGGATGGCTCTTCAAGTATGCTGCAACCATGGGAAAAAAACGAATCCCGCTTCCAGGCAGCGTCCGATATCATTATTAAGCTGATTGACAGTATATACAGTGTGAATAACCAGGTAGAATTTGGCCTTAGGGTATACGGGCACCAACATGCCGCGCAGGAAAACAACTGTACGGATACAAAGCGCGAGGTAATGTTCAGCAAAGACAATCTTACCCAAATATCGCTAAGGCTGGAAGCTCTGCACCCGGCGGGCGTATCTCCCATCGCTTTTTCGCTGAAAGAAGCGGCGGAAAACGATATGACCGATAACCGGAATTACGCTTATAGCCTTATACTGATAACGGACGGGGGAGAAAGCTGCGGCGGCAACCTGTGCGACGTGGTAAAAACCCTGCTCGAAAAAAAAATCAACTTTAAGCCTTACATAGTAAGCCTGGTGGATTATGCCCCGCTAAAGGGCCAATATGATTGTATGGGGGAATACCTGCTGGTAACCAACCCGACGGATATACCGAACACGGTAGGTAAAATAGTAGATGCCTACAAACCCATGCTGACCCTGAACACCATACAGAAAAAGATGCTGCAGACTGCCATTGTAAATACCCCCAGCGTATTGAAGATGGATATACCTAAAGTGAAAATAACCAATACTACCGACCAGGCCCCGCCCGTACCCGCTAAACCGGAACCCAAACCTAAAAAAGAACCAACTCCTGAAGAGACACCGCGGCAGGTAATCCCGCCCCCTGCAAAAGACCTGACCAACAGAACTGTTGTGGTAACGGAAACCCTGCCCAAAGTACCTATTGCTTTTCTCCGTACATCAACATTCAGGATACTGCCCAACATTCTCATTACGGAGAATATGAAAACAAGGAATGCTCCGCCCTTTCCTGTTTTCAAACCGGAGGCCGAGCCTGTTATTTCTAAACCTGTAGTGGCCAAACCGGCGCCCAGGCCGGTTGTAAAACCTTCAGAACCGGCATATAAGGAAGCGAAGTATACGGTACAAAGAGAAGATGCCAAAGAAACTACGCTCGAAATATATTTTACCGATGGCAAAGGGAAGTACTACGAGACTACCCCTCAGGTATTTTTGTTAGACCCGAAAACAGGCCAGCAGTTACACAAATTTTTCCGCACGGTAGGCCCCACCGGCAACCCCGACCCACAGCATTTTCCCGTAGGTACTTACAATCTTACCATAAAAGGGAAAAGCAATCTGCTGGTAAAGAATATAGAAATAAAGCCCAACACGAAAAACAAGTACCTGATTCAGGTAAATAAACCGACCATAATATTTACTTACGAGGGCAACCCCGACCGCCCTGTAAGCGAGTACACAGCTATTGTGAACAGGAGATTTGCGCCCGGTCCTACCATTCAACAAAAGTGTACACAGGAACTGGAGTATGAGCCCGGTACTTACTATATCGAGGTGAATACACTTCCGGCATTCAAAAGAAATTTTGACCTTGATGTGGGTGCACAATACGATGTAAGGGTGCCTGAAGACGGATTTTTAAATATCACGAACACGAACAATGTAGGCAGGGTTAATTTTTACTGCCCGCTCGGAGATACTTATGTAAGGTTTTACCAGATGGACGTGCACGGAAGCGCAACGGGCCAGAAACTTACTTTACAACCGGGAGCCTACGAAGCGCGTTTTGTGAAATACCCCGGCGCTTCGGAAACCAAAATCAGGTTCAGGATCATCAGCAACCAGACTACCGACCTCTTGCTTGAATAGGGTATATTTGAATATGCACGTTAGTCATATCATTACAAAAATTATCACTACCAGCGACCTGGTTTATGAACAGGTATATAACCTGAGAGAAGAAATGCTGCGTGTACCAATCGGTCTTTCGTTGAAAGATGAAGACCTGAGTGCGGACGAACTGGATACAATTGTAGTGGCCATGCAAGGCGATACTGTAACCGGGTGTGTTATGATACAAACTACCGGGGATGGCGAAACAGTAAAATTCAGGCAAATGGCTGTAGCGGCAAGTGTACAGGGGCAGGGAATAGGGCGCACACTGATAGAGGCCGCAGAAAAACACCTGCTGGATAAAGGTTATAAAAAGATTAAACTCCACGCACGCACCACTGCCGAAGGGTTTTACAAAAAACTGGGATATAAAACGGTTAGTGATGTTTTTACCGAGGTGGGCATCCCGCATGTTGTAATGGAGAAAGATGTGGCCTGATGCGTTGCCATTCTCATATATACGAAGCCGATGTAGCAGTTTATACGAGTGCAGATTCACTTCCCGGTGAATGGAATGAATTTTTACCTGAATCCCACTTCCTGAAAAGCAAACAATGCCTGGCAACCGAAGCTGCAAACCTCCCCGATGTAGATTTTATTTATATACTGGTAAAGCAAAAAAACAAACCGGTTGCGGCTGCCTATTTCCAAATATTAACCCTGACGGCTGAACACCTGAACCCCGGTATAGGCGGGCGTATGCAACACCTGCTCTGGCAGTTGTTCACTGCTGTAAGAAAACCTAAACTGCTGGTTGCAGGGCATTTGTTCAGGCATGATATATCTTCCTTTTACTGGCTGGAAAGCCTTTCCCCTTTTGAAGCTTTTCGATACTACCAACACGCTATTAATACAGCTTTGAAATATTCCTGCGCCATGGCAGTACTGGTGAAAGATATGCCGGCGTCACTTACAACTTATTTTCAAAATTACGCTCCTCAGTACCTGTTGTTACGCAATGATATTTCTATGGAACTGAACATTCCATCGGCTTGGAGTGATATTTCAGATTATGAAAAAGAGCTGAAACATAAATATGCGCAACGCTTCCGGAAAATAAGGGCTACATGGCCACAGGTTGCGGTAAAAGAGCTGACACTTAAAGAGGTAAGAACCGAGCAGGCAGCCATATACGACCTGTATCAACAGGTAACCCAAAACCAGCGGGTAAGGCTCGGTTTCATCAGCCCCGAATTCGTTCCCATCTTAAAAGAGTGCTATGGTGACGAGCTAAAAGTATGGGGCATCTATAAGGATGAAAAAATGATAGCTTTTTTCACCGCCTGGGTAAAAGATGAAGCCTTTGATATGTTTTACATCGGCTTTGACTATGAATACAATAAGGAGTTGCAGCTTTATTTCAATATGCTGTTCTTTAGCATAGAGCAGGCCATTGTTTTGAATAAGAAAAAACTTATTCTCGGCAGAACGGCACTGGATGCCAAAGCCCGCCTCGGGTGTAAGCCAAGATACCTCCTCACCTTCCTGTATGTACGAAACAGCCTTTTAAGAAACCGTATTATAGCTATGCAAAAAAATGCAGCTTCGGAAGAAGGGGCATGGGAAGAAAGGCATCCGTTTAAAAATACCCGTGAATAGTATAGTTTATTATATTTAGTACTGTTAACCATAAACCTGCATGTTTAAAAAAACTGTTATCGGTATTTTCGTATTCCTGATAGTACTACTGTTTTTTTGTACAACGTATTATCACGATATGCTTTTCAGAATGCCCTATGGCATACATACATGGGCACAGTCTGACCGGCTTTCGCTGGCTATCAACTTTTACGATAACGGGATGAATTTTTTCAAACCCGCTACTTATAATATATATTCTGAACAAGGAATAACAGGCGTAGAATTTCCAATACAGGCATATATTGCCGCATTATCAGGCAAAATATTTGGCAGGGAATATATTAGCATCAGCTTCCGGCTACTGGATATCACTATTTCCTGTACAGGCTTGCTTTTCCTGTTTCTTGCAGGTTACAGGGTTACTAAAGATTTCATTATTTCGCTTATCACCCCTTTATTTATTTTCTGTTCCCCCATTTTCATATACTATACCTGCAATTACTTACCGGATGCAACAGCAGCAGCAATAGCATTTATCGCCTTCTATTATATACTCGGGTATATAAGTCTTCCGTCCCGAAAAAATTTTCTCATTGCCTTGTTCTTACTAACATTAGCTACTTTAATAAAAACATCTCTCGGTCTTTACCTGCTCGGCTTTATCGTTTTTGTGCTTTGGCAACATGTGCGAAATGAAAAAACATCAATAAACCAGCACCTTACTTTTTATACAGCCATACTAATATCTGTGGGTATAGTAGTGGGATATTATTTATACAATCGGCATTTAAATGCTATATATCACAGCACCGTATTCCTGGCTACTGTTAAACCTTTTACCAGCTTTAACAATGTTGCCTACTTCTTCAGCTTATTTAAAAATGTATGGGTTAAAGAATATTTCGTGTTACCCCAATACTCATTATTGATTTTGGCCATTGCAGCAGCAATGCCCATCTTATATCAATCAAAAACCGGGAAAAAACTACTCTTTTTATCGCTGTTATTTTTATGTGGCGTTTTGTGCGTAGCCACACTGATGGGTAAACAGTTGTATGACCACGATTATTATGCTGTATCTATTTTCATTCCATTGCTCACCTTTGTTTTACTGATCAGTGTTATTGCTATCAGGCAGTCTACCACTTCTAAAAAACTCTTGATCTCAATATATTCCGGGTCTTTAGCTGCTATACTGATTTGTTTCTTCTTTGCAGATTATCATATACACCAACGTTTAGCAAACGGGTACCAGGGATTTTACCATGGCCCATTATGGTCGGAAAACGGAGCTTTGGTTTTTAATCAATTAAGAATTGCCCAAGATGAAAAAATATTGGTACTAGACGCTGACGACCCCAACACACATTTATTATTCTTTGACAGAAGGGGTATTAACGTCTGCAACGGGAACTGGAAAAACTTAACACAGGTCATCAGGCTAATGCATACTTATCACATCCGCATTATGGTTTGTGATGAAGATACCGGACGTAGCCTTCTTTCAAACGATAATACTCTGCAATCCAGCTTTAATACTTTATACCTGCAAGACAGGAAGGCCGTTTTTCAGTTGAAATAATTAATGTGCTTCCAGCCAGCTACCGCCTTTGCCGGTTTCTGCCAGTACAGGTACACCATGTGGCAGTTCCATAGCCGATTGCATGCCTTCCCTTATCAGTTGTTGTACTTTGTCTATCTCATCATTAGGCACATCAAATACCAATTCATCGTGTACCTGCAAAACCATACGCGTACGCATGCTTTCTTTCTTCAGTGCATCGTACACCTTAATCATAGCCAGCTTTATCATATCGGCGGCCGTACCTTGTATCGGCATATTGATTGCATTTCGCTCGGCATAGCCCCTTACCGTCTGGTTAGCAGAATGGATGTCGCGCAGGTGACGTTTACGCCCTTTCAAAGTCTGCACATATCCGTGTTCCCGTGCAAAGTTGATAGAGTTATCCATATACTTTTTAATGGACGGGTATTGCGTGAAATAGTTGTCGATAATGGTTTTGGCTTCCGTACGGCTGATACCAAGGCTCTCAGCAAGGCCAAAGGCCGACTGCCCGTAAATGATGCCGAAGTTGACCGCTTTAGCCGCCCTTCTCATTTCGAAAGTCACTTCTTTCTCTTCCACGCCATATACTTTTGCCGCAGTAGCGGTATGAATATCCTTGTTGGCAATAAATGCATTAATCATTTCCTCGTCACCGCTGATAGCAGCAACTATACGTAGCTCTATCTGCGAATAATCGGCAGAAATGATACACCAGTCTTCTGCGCGGGGGATAAATGCTTTCCTTATCTCACGGCCCCGTTCTGTACGGATAGGGATATTTTGCAGGTTAGGGTTGTTGCTGCTTAGCCTGCCGGTTACAGCTACGGTCTGGTTAAAGCAGGTATGCACCCTTCCCGTACGCGGGTTTATCAGTTGCGGCAGGGCATCTACATAGGTGCTTTTCAGTTTGGTCAGTTCCCGGTACACCAGTATATCATCAACTACCTGGTGTTTTTTCCTCAGCTTGGCCAACACATCTTCGCCCGTAGCATATTGCCCTGTTTTGGTTTTCTTTCCACCACCCTCCAGCTTCATTTTATCAAACAGCACTTCGCCCAGTTGTCTGGGTGAACCTATATTGAAGCGCAGGCCTGCATGCCTGTACACATTTTCTTCTGCCTGCAGTATATCCTTTTCCAGTTCTTTGGAATAGTCTTTGAGAAAATTGACGTCTATGCCCACACCTTCAAACTCCATATCGAGCAGCACCGGCACAAGCGGGTTCTCTATATCTTCAAACACATTGCGTACTTCTTTTTCTATAAGCAGGGGGTCGAATATGCGCTTTAGCTGAAGGGTTACATCCGCATCTTCCGCAGCATATTCCTTTACCTGCTCTACCGGCACATCGCGCATGTTCAGTTGGTTCTTACCCTTTTTGCCTATCAGTGTTTCAATCGATATCGGCTCATAGCCCAGGTATTTTGCACTGAGTGCATCCATGTTCCTTTTACCGTCCGGTTCTATTACATAGTGCGCCAGCATGGTATCATACATCCTGCCTTTCAGTTCAAAGCCATACCATTTCAATATGGTCAAATCATACTTTATATTCTGCCCTACCCAAAGAACATCTTCTTTGTCAAAAAGGGGTTTAAACTTCTCCAGCAGTTTTTTTGCATCTTCTCTTTCAGCCGGGGCTGGAACATACCAGGCTTCCCCTGCCTGCCAGCAAAAACTCATACCTACTATATCGGCAAGGTTAGCGTCTATATTGGTTGTCTCAGTATCGAAAGAAATTTCCTTTTGCTGTAACATGTTTTCTATAAGCGATTGTATTTCTGCCTCCTGTTGCACAAGCCGGTACGTGTGCGGCGTGGTTTCGGCGGTAGCCAGTGTTACAGGTATTATTTCCTCTTCTACTATGGTTACCGTCTCTACAACTACTTTTGTAGCTGTTTTCTTTTCCGGCAGCACATTGCCGAACAAATCTGTAGGCCCTTGCTTTTGTGCAAGGCTAAAATCATCTCCCAACAACCTTTTTCCCAATGCCCTGAATTCCAATTCCCCAAATATCTCAGCCAGTTTTTCTTTGTCCAGTTCTTTTACCCTGAAGTCTTCTTCATGAAATGAAACAGGCACATCGGTAATGATGGTTGCCAGCTTTTTCGACATAATAGCCAGCTCTTTGCCGTTCCTTACTTTTTCACCAAGTGCGCCTTTTATATTATCGGCATCTGCCAATATGTTTTCAATGTTATCGTACTGGGCTAACAATTTTGCGGCTGTCTTTTCTCCCACACCGGGTATGCCGGGTATATTATCTACGGCATCACCCATCAGGCCAAGCATGTCTATAACCTGCTCTACACGGCTGATGCCCCATTTCGCACATACTTCTTTAGGCCCTAAAATTTCTACATTCCCTCCCTGGTAAGCCGGTTTGTAAATGAATATATTATCGCTCACCAGTTGCCCGTAATCCTTGTCCGGCGTTACCATGTACACATCATAACCCATTCCGGCGGCCTCCAGGGCCAGCCCGCCAATCACATCGTCGGCCTCATAGCCGTCGCTTTCCATGCAGGGGAGGTTAAAGCCTTTTATTATCCGTTTTATATCCGGTATAGCCGATAATATATCTTCCGGCGCTTCCTGCCGGTTTGCCTTATAATCGGCAAAATCGGTATGGCGTTCAGTGGGGGCATGTGTATCAAATACAACGGCAAGGTGGGTGGGTTTCTCCTTATTGATCAGGTCGAACAGCGTATTGGTAAAGCCGAACTGTGCATTGGTATTACGGCCGGTGCTGGTGATGCGGGGGCTGCGTATCAACGCATAATAAGCACGGTAAATCAGTGCCATTGCATCGAGCAAAAAAAGCTTTTTTTCAGACATGGGGCTAAGTTAAGAAATGTAACTTCATCCCCATTATTTATAAAAGGTTAAACCGGAGGAACCTACCACTCGTATTCTTCCCTTACTTTTTTCTCCAGGCGTTCAACAAGCGTAAAGGTGGCCGGGCAACGATGCAGGTTCTGTATAAAAGTATCATTATATGCGTCGAACGGCTTTTTATAATGGTGCGGAAACTCAGCACAGTCCCTGGGGCGTACCTCGTATATAGAGCATTTATCGTTTACCAGGAACTGGCAGGGTTGCATTTTGTTGACCCAGTCTCCTGTACCTTCTTCTTTAAACAACCATTTTTCCTTGAACTCGCCGGGTGTCATCGACAGGTGGGCAGATATACGTTTTATATCGGCACCGGTAAACGTTGGTGTCATTGTCTTGCAGCAATTGGCACAGGTGGTACAGTCAATATCCCGCCATACGGTAATATCTGTTTCTGTAACCAGCTTCGGCATATCTTCGGGTACTATCTCGTCCAGCTTTTTAAGAAAAGCCGTTAGCCTTGCCTTCTTTTTCGATACCCTTTTTTTAAATTGCTTCAAGTCCATAGAATGGCCGTAAATATAAGCGATTGGGGGAATGCTATTCTTTTTTCAGTAAACTTTTTTTTAACCTGTTCCCCTATACCTTCCAAAGGTCTATAATTTGTTCGCTGTGCCTTTTAGACCTTACCCCTTTTATGATATGGTCTATTTTGCCATCTTCATTTATCAGGAAGGTAGTCCGTTTTATACCCATGAACTTGTGGCCATACAGGTTTTTCTCTCCCCACACCCCGTATTTTTCTATTATTTTCTTGTTCGGGTCGGCAATTAACGTAAAGGGAAGCGAGTACTTCTCTTCAAATTTCTTATGTTTCTGCTCATCATCGGGGCTTACACCTAGTACAAACAGGCCCTTTTTTTGTAACAGCGCATAGTTATCCCTCAGGTTACAGGCCTCAACGGTACAGGTAGGGGTATCATCTTCAGGGTAAAAATATAATACTACCTTTTTGCCTTTGAAATCGTTTAGTGAAACTGTTTCCCCGTTCTGGTCTTTTGCTTTGAATGCAGGCGCTTTATCTCCCTGTTTCAGTGGTTCCATCATCTTGTAAAATTATAGCTCAGTGTTTGAATGTTGTTATTCTCATCTGCCGTTGTAACCAGCAGCTTATGTTTCCCTTTTTTACAGTGCTCATCAAATTCGTAAACAAAAACATTTCCTTTTTGTTCGAAGCAAATCCATTTGCCGTCCAGCTCTGCACTAAATGTTTTCACAGAGGTACGGTTATCTTTTGCGGTAAACCTTATCTGCGAAGCACGGCTCAGGTCGGCACCATCTTTTTGCAGGGCATTTATTACCGGGGGCTCGTCATCGGTGACGAGATAATAAGTGCCGAAGTTTCTTACCGATGATTTATACCAGCCGTTATCGTAGGCTGCGGCTTTCCCGTTTTCTTTTTTACCATCAAAATATACCAGGGCTATTTTATCCTTTTTATCAAAAGGCACCGCTTTATCCGGCTTTATGCGCAGGGTTGACCAGGTATGCATAGGTACATAGGGATAATGCAGCTGATACCGGGGGGAATATGCATTGGAATCGTAAGAGGAATCAAAACTAAAGCATAACGATTCGTATAAAGCATCTTCATCTAACGTAAGCTCTACATTGGGTGTCGAAAACTTATTCTCTTTCAATATGCCAAACTTATTGTCCGGTGGGCAATCGGCTGTGGTGTCAGGCGTTTTTTTATAAACGAGGGGAAAAGCAATATTGGTTTTATTCCCGGCATCGTCTGTAAATTCAATTTTTACGTCTTTGGGAAGTTCATCTGCAAATTCCAGTTTGCCCCGCTGGCTATATTTGCGGTAGTCGCTTGCATACTGGTAAATGTTATCGAGCCGGTTCCCGTCCAGCTGGAAGAGGCACTGTATCCAGTCACCTTTCAGTTCGTGCGTTTTATAATCTGCAAAAGCATGCAGGTAGCGGGTCACATCATACCCGATATCATCAAGGGTAATTTTGATAAAAGGCGCCCCGTTCATAGAGAGGAGGGCAGTATAGTACGCCAGCGTATTATCACTCCCATCCATATAGTCGAATATCTTGACCCCTATACCGGCTACATTATAATTAGATATGACTGTATCTTTCGTGGTGTAAATGCCGTTTTTCTTCACAAGGTCGTATATACGTGGTGTTTGCTCATACACTCCTTTCCTCATATCGTAAACGGCTATGTAATAAGGCCGGGGAGGCACATTATCTTTTATATCGAAACCGAATAATTCAGGGTTGAGCGGGTGCTCTGATTTAGTATCCCTGATTTCGAAATGAAGATGCGGTGCAGTAGAGGCCCCGGTATTGCCCGACCATGCTACCTGCTCGCCCTTCTTCACTATAAACTCTGACGGTTGCGGGTAAATATCTACCTCCCAGCTTTTTTTCCTGTACTGGGCAGCTTTCATATATTGCTGCAAGGGTGCTGCAAACTTGTTCAGGTGGGCGTACAGGGTGGTATACCCGTTGGGGTGGGTGATGTACAAAGCATGGCCAAAGCCCCCTTTTTCCATTTTTATACGCGATACATAGCCGTCGGCAGCAGCATGTACCGGTAGGTTTTCCCTGCCGTTTGTTTTTATATCTATACCGCTGTGAAAGTGGCCGGGGCGGCATTCACCGAAATTGCCGGCAAGCAGGATAGGAATATTTAAAGGGTTGCGAAAATAACCTTGCGGATATTTCTGCTCTTCTTGCGCACATACTGCTGTAACCGAAAAAAGACATACCCAGAAAAGACATATTCTTGCTAACATTCCTGCAAAATACTACATCTGCGGCAAGCGGCTGCTTCGCTATACCCCTATTTATATAAAATCGGGAGGAGTAGCTTTCAAAATCTTAGCTTTGCACCTGGATGAAAAGCTGTTGTAAAGATGCGATGGGTGATGGTCCTGTAAAAGAAAAAAAGGAAAAGCGAGGCTTTGTAAAATGGCTGAAACGCCTGGGAATAGCCGGCTTCCTGTTCTTTCTTATTAAAGGGCTGGTATGGATTGCCGTGTTTTATGGCGGCCTCCGCCTGCTGGGCTGTGAGGGCTAGTGCAATACCTGCCTGAGCACTGCCAGCGATTTAATTGTGCCCATATGCTGTGTATGCATGTTCAGGAATTCAATATACCAATCCAATATCCTGTTACGTATAACTGCATTCATATCAATATTCTCCAGTTCCTCTATATCTCCCGATAAAAGCAACCGCCCCAGCATTTTCGTCTCTTCCTCGTGCAGGTAACTGCTGATGGCAGGGGGATTGTGTGTAAACGCCCCTTCCTGCATATTGATGTAAGGGGTTTGGGGTGTGTAACTTCCATGTATTGCATAACCCATTAATTTGCTGCAGGCTATTAAAAAATAAAGCGGGAAATTGGCTACACGGTCGTTACTTTTTTTATCCAGGTCGCAGAAATAATGATACACTACTTCAAACAGCTCGGGCATCTCGGCATGCTCGGGCAACAGCCGCAACAGTACTTCTACTGAAAAAAGGGCAATGCTGTTTTTTACAACCTCTTCCTGTAAACTGGTATATATGTATGCGGGCTGAAACTCTCTCAGGTGGTTCAGGTTGCTTTGCGATTTATGGTATGCCACTATATCCAGTAAGGTAGCCGGCTGCAACAGCCCTGCCTTCCCGCCCCGGGCCCTGGCGCTTCTCACGCCTTGTACGATGTATGACCGTATCCCGAATTTTTCAGTAAAAATGCTGGTAATAAGACTGGTATCACCATACTTTACTGACCTGAGCACTATACCCCTCGTATTTTGCAACATACCTACTCCATAAATACAAGCTTGCCCACATGCGTTTGCGAACCATCTTTATTGGTAATAAAAATGAGATATACACCTGTTTGCGGCCTGTGGCCTGTATAGTCTTTGCCATCCCAAACGGCCTGCCCGCCGTAAGCTTTTGTGCGGTAAACCAACTGGCCCGATACATCGGTGATGCGTACATCTGCATTCTCAACCAGGCCTTTTATGGCAATAGTACCGCTGTACCCGCTGGGAACGGGGTTGGGGAAGCTGATTACATCTTTGTTCTCAACCCCTCCTTCTGTTGACGTACCCCTGTAACTCATCAGGCCAAAATCGGTGCCTATGTACACATCCCCGGTTATAGGGTCAATGCTTATCTTTTGTATATGGTCTGAAGGCAGCGGGCTGTTTTCAGCAGTAAAGCGTTCGATAATTTTATCGCCTTCGGGAGAAATAAGCCATACACCGTTATTAGTGCCTATCCACTTACGGTTGCCCCCATCTACGGCTATGGTTTTAACTGCCTCGTTCTGAAAAAGGTTGCCTGCAAACTGGTCGTATTGTACCACCCGCAATTCCGATTCACATCCGCCCGATATTACCTGCCAGGGACAGTTTACGATTCCTATACCATTGGCAGTGCCTATCCATATTGAACCGTTTTTGTCTTCTGCAAGGCAATACGCTTCATTATCGGGTAACCCGCCGCTGCCCTGGCCTGTCTGTAGCTGGCGGTACCTATCGTCAGAGGCATTTTCAGGCGAGCCGTTGTCATCATATACAAATACACCGCCACGCTGGGGGGCTACATACCATTTCTGCCCGTAATCGTCAATGATAAGATTGGCAGCAGCATGGGGGAAAGGGCGCGCCACCGGTACAGAATATTCATACCAGTTACCATCTTTGGTTTTTACCAGCAACTCATGTGTGCCCCCGAAGTTGGTCATCCAAAGGTTACCGTTATCGTCAAACGCCATACCGCTGATGCGATAAGCATCGGGAGCAGCAAAGGAAGGGTCTATTATAGAGTTCTGCTTGTAGTATTCGTAAGACCCGTCTTTTTTAAGTATAAAAAGGCCGCTTTGGTTCGAACCTGCATATATATTGCCATCGGGGCCGCGCAGTATGCTGGTAAAGTCATACACGCTGTCTCCAAAAGGAGGATATTGATCTTTACGGTAACTGGTCCATTCGCCGCCCGAATAGATAGAAAACCCGTAAGGGTTATATGTAAATTTATACCCGTCATCCACTCCGCCATGCGCCACTAATATTTCTCCATTATATGCCTGGATGTCGAATGCCGTATAGGTAGCAGGGCCCTCGGGCTGCGGTGTATTAAAATATCTGTCATTCCTTCCCGCCCTGCGTTTCAGGCCAAAAAATCCATCAGCTACCCATACACTTCCGTCGTTGTTTTCCGCTACCTCAAAAGAGTGGCCATCTGTTAAAAATGAATCTATGAATTGAAGACTGTTGGATAGCTTCTTCACTTTACCGCTGTAGTCTTTATACCCTTCGCTTACCCACAATGCTTCCTTACCGGCATCTATATGTATAATGGCCGTATCGTCCGACCTGTAAACAAAATTCAGGTTATCATTGTATACAGCAAAGAGGGTATCGCTTGTAGCAGCATACACGCTGTCTTTAACAGATGCGACCGTGATTATATTCCTGGAAGTATCCAGTTTTGCCCAGGTAGAAAATGCCTGTATGTTTATGTTGTTAATGTTATTCCTGTATAAACCCTGCGGGGTAGCTGCATATATGTTATCGCCTGCAATGGCCACACCTTTTACAGGTATAAGCTGCCCATTCAGCGAAAAGGAATATGTTTCTTTTATTTCCCTTTTTTCGATGTTAACTACAACAATGCCTATATCGGTACTGAGATAAGCATAACCTTCATTACAAGTGATGTGGTTTATCTGCTTGCTCCCTGTTACCTGCTTGTTTTTTAAATCGGGGATATTGTAAAAGCTGCCATCTTTAAACAAATCAATATTACTGTTCCTGTACCCGAGCACAACTGTTTCCGTGTACCTGTCGTAGCCAACATAAGACATGCCTATGTCTGCCATACCGTCTACTTTGCTGAACGATTCCAGGTAATCATCTACGAAATAGTATGTATAGAAGCTTTCTTCTGTGGCCACGTAAGCTGTAGAACCGTTTGTAGCCACGCTGATAGATGTATTGTAAGGTAAGTGGGCGCGCCATTGTCCTATAGGGCGGTCTTGTGCATGTGTACCGACAGTTAAAACAGAACATAAAGCAACCGCCGGTAAAGATTTAAGGATATTCTTCATATATAGCAACTACTTTCAAATGTACTGAAATAAACGCATGGATGGCGACCATATTGCATACATGTTACAAACCCGCATTTATTGCAGCAAATATTCTATGCAGCGGGGAAAGAAAAAATGCTCCAGCTTATGAATTTTACCGGCAAGCGTTTGGGGGGTATCGCCTGCTGCCACTTTGCAGCGTGCCTGCAGTATAATATCCCCGCTGTCATATACCTCGTCTACATAATGAATGGTGATGCCCGATTCCTTTTCGCCTACTGCAATTACTCCTTCATGTACAAAATTTCCGTACATGCCTTTCCCGCCAAACTTTGGCAACAGGGCCGGATGAATATTGATGATTTTATCCCGGAATGCAGCAATCAGGCTATCCGGTATTTTCCATAAAAAACCCGCCAAAACAATCAGCGAAGGGTTATGCTCCTTAATTGCTTCTATAAAACTTTCTTCCCGGAAATTTTGCCTGTTTACCAGGTACACAGGTATATTTTCATCTTCTGCTATTTTCAATACCCCCGCACCTGGTTTGTTGCAGACTATCATCGACACTTGCGCCTTCCCGTTTTGCCTGAAATAATCAATAATTGCTTTAGCGTTGGTACCTGCCCCTGATGCGAAGATGACGAGTGATTGCATAATTTCTGTTGTGATGCCTCAAAAATAGCAAACTTAGGTAGTTGGGGATTCTTTAATTTTATTGTTGCTATGAACAGTGAAAAAATAAGGCTGGATAAATACCTCTGGTCTATCCGCATATTTAAGACAAGGACACAGGCTACGGCAGCATGCGACGAGGGAAAAGTAAAACTGAAGGGTGCCAATGTAAAACCATCGCGCATAGTAAGTGTTGGCGATACCTACGATATAAAAACACAGGCCCGTAAATGGACAATAGAAGTAACAGGTATGCTGGACAGCCGGGTTGGTTACGAAGAATCGCTTAAATACTATGTAGACCTTACCAGCGAAGAAGACAAACTCATGAACCAGCGGATGCAAACAAGCTTCTATACGGGAAAGCGGTTAAGTAAAACAGGCCGCCCCACTAAAAAACAGCGACGCGACCTGAATGATTTTCTAGGTACTGACGAATGATCCTAATATATCAGGACGTAGTTGCCCGGTTTTACTAAAATCCAGTTTTCACCCCTGTCAATACTGCGGAAAATACCTTTATCTGTAGCAGCATACATATACTGAACAGTCTGCTCATTTTTATAGATATTGTCTTTTGCAGTGATGTTGCGGATATTGGCACCTGATGTAAAGCCGTTGTTTACAGCCCTGAATACGCCGTCGTTACCTACACGGAAGATACCATATTGTGCTGTACCAACTAACAAGAACTGGCCGAATGCCGATTTCATACAATTAATAACCGCATCGCCGGGTATACCCTGGTATTGTGTCCAGTTATTACCTTCATCATTACTGTAGTAAAGGCCGTTCGTACCTGTAGAATCTGCTAAAACGAGTTTGTTATTAAAGCTTGCCAGGAAGAATTTACCACCTGCAGGCAGGCCGTTCAATGCCGGTACTTCAGCCCAGAACGTATCCCGGGCAACTTTTATAAAAAGTTTTTGATTTACATAATCGTAAGCAGCCAGGTGCCCGTTATTCAGGTATGCAAAGGAAGTGATGCGTACAAAAGGGGCATTGGGAGCAAATGCAGCATCTATATACCATGTTCCCCTTTTCCCGTTGCTGTCGCTATATATGATGCCTTTACCATCGTTACCAGACATATATATACGTCCGTGCTCCGGAACATTTATAATCATAGATTGGTTAAGCGCAGGATCGGGATTGGGGCCGTAATGCTTTATTCCGTTGAACTGGTTGGTATTGCCGGTGCTTACCAATGCCACCTGGTCTTCCAGTACCCATATAACATTTTCACCGGATGTAGCCAGGGCCCTGCCTGCATTACCGCCATTGGCTTTAATTATCTCCCAGTTATCACCGTTGTTTGTTTTTTCCAGGTAACCATTGCTATCTACTGCAAAAACACTGTATGGCTTAATTACAATCTGGTTATTATCGATATTATTCTCCGCCTTTTTGCAACTGTGGAGGCCAAGTGCAAACAGTACTACAACTGCCAGTTTATAGATATTCGAAATACTGCGCATTTAGAAAATTTTCATCAAGTTTATAAAAAAAAGTTAAGAAAACAAAGGTTACCCTTTGCCTTTCATTTTGGATAATAACGTCTCCAAACAACAAGTTACATCTTTTTTCTATTTGTTCACCATTAAACTTTCCTGGCTTCCTTCGCTTATTTTTGAGGCAAAGTCCATTAGCAGTAGCAGGCTGTTTTCTTCCTTGTTTTGAAAATTTATTTCCATTGAGTAAGTAAACGCGTTATTGGCAAATGCCCCCCCTTTGAACACCATATCCTGCAGGAGTTTCCTGCTTTCGTGTACGGTAATGGAATCCTGCGTACCGGGAATAGCATTTTTATCCAGGGCGTTGAGCATAGCCCGGGCATTAAGGTACACACCCATAGGGTTATCAAGAATGCCGCTTACCCCCTCGGGGAGCTTCCCCTCTTTATATTTACCTGATATGTAATTGTTTATCATTTCATCCCTATTGGAAATAAGGAAATAAGGCATATGTATGGCCAGGGTGGTAGTACTGCTGTCTGAAAGCCATTTATAAGTATCAGGTGCGGTTTTTACCAGTATCCTGTTCTTCGCCGCCAGCGAAACCAGCTTATCAAAGTTCTCCTTCTTATTTATTTTTAAAACATATACGTATTGTGCATCCCCGTTATATGCGAAGCTTCCGGTATTTTGCAGGGTATCGCCCGCATTTGTTTTTTCCATTTTGAATTTGTTTACAGACATAACCATATCGCCTGTAAACGCATCCAGTATATAATCTGCGGAAAAGCCCTGTTGCATCAGCGCCAGGTTGATAAATCCTAAAACGCCTATTTTTTCCAGTGTACTTTTCACGCCTTTGGGTGTCACATGCCAGGCAACCAGCATATTCAGTTGTTCATCAGGCAACCTTTCCACCATGTCTTTATCTACATTTTCCTTTCCGAATGCCGTTCCTGTTTCTTTCATCTCTTCAGAGAGGTAATATTTTACATCACCTTTTATTTTTCCTTTATTGAAATCAATTCCTGCAGTCAGGGCGGCATCTTTCCAGAACGCGTTGGATAAAGGTATCCCTATCATGTCGGTCATACCCTTTTTTCCATACATATCCATTAAAACGTCATAGTTTATCCATAAGGAGATATCATGTTCTTCTTTTTCCAGTGCGGTAAATTTTTCATTTTCTGTAACGGCATTTTCGGGTGCGGTATGAAATGCATTATCCATTTCGGCAGCAAGCAGGTTATCAGGTACCGGAGTCCGGGAACCATTGGCGAGGGCATCCCCGCCCGAAGGTGTACTCATGATAATCAACAGGTTTTTCTTCCAGCCCGCATACATACCTTCTGCCAGCATAACATCTTTATGGTCGTTGTTCGTTACAATTTTAGCCATGGGGAAGTTAGATGCCACGAAACTTTCCCATTTGTCTGCATCTTCAAGGGGTATAAGCGCTACAACCTTACCTGTATTATCAAACCTTTTATCCGGCTTTACATATACATAAATAGTACTCATTAATTCGATGCCGAGCTTTTGGGGGTCAAAAACATCCTGTTTCTCAGGCTGCTTCTTTTTCATTTCATCAAAAAGCTTGCTGCCGGTAATTGCATTCCACGCTATTTTCTTGCCTATTTCTTCTGTGTTCAGGCCCGCAACCACTACTGCATTTGCAGGTATCAGTTTTGCATGTTTTGGAATGCTGTGGCATGCGCTGAAAAGTACAGGAATAGTTACCAGGCAAACGAACAGAACTTTAATGTTTTTCATGTCAGAAACGATATAAATATTCCAGATATAAATGTACATTATAATTGATCAATAAAAATGGAACCCGCACTGTAAAAGCGCGGGTCCTGTATTTATTTGACGGCAGTTAAGTCTAAAACGGTAAATCATCCACGTTTTCAGGTGAAGGATTGTAAAAGTTAGGCGCACCGCCATTGTTGGGGGCACTGTTATATGCCGGTGCCGCCTGCTGTTGCTGCTGGGGCATATCTGTAGTGCTTGCGGCATTTTCAATACGCCATGCATCCAGGTTGGTAATGAAATTTACCCGCCCGTCTTTTTCCCAGCGGTTGCCTTTTATATTAAAGCTCACTTTTACGTTATCGCCTTCGTTAAACCTGTCCAGTATGTCGCATTTATTTTGTACAAGTTGCATTTTAGCATAGTTGGTATATACATTCCCGTTTATTTCTTCAGCCAGTTCAATTACAAATTCACGCTTTTTAAACCTTTCATTTACCTGCTGGGTATCATACTTAACCAGTAATTTTCCTGAAACTTCTAAACTCATTTTTTAAAATTTAAATATGGATAATTATATAATTACGCTGTAAGCAAAGATACTAATATATGAGCGGCGGGGGAATAAAAAAAGTGCCTTACGGCACTTAATTTATATTCAGGGGAGGCAAATGGGGCTCGAACCCACGACCCTCAGAACCACAATCTGATGCTCTAACCAGCTGAGCTACTGCCTCCGGGTTTCAAACGGGTAGCAAAGGTAAGAAAATTTGTGAATTACCATGCAATTTTAGTTTTAACAATTTTTCCATCATACACCTATTATATTTGCGCTCTAATAAGCAATTATGATAAAAAATCTGGCCTTGTCTGCGCTGCTTTTGCTGTCGGCATCTGCGGTATTTGCACAAGATGTTGAAAAAGGCAGCACTAAATCGGAAACAACAGTTGAGAAACCTGCAAGGGATTTTGTTATGTTTCAACTGGCTTATGACGGATGGGTAAAGCCTGACAGTGTGCATACCAAAGGATTGGGCAGGGGGGTAAATTTTTATATCTGTTACGATTTTCCTATAAAAAAATCTCATTTCAGTTTTGCAGCAGGTATTGGTATCGGTACTTCCAATATTTATTTCGACAACCAGGAGATATTACTGAATGACAGTACGAAAGACCAGGCAGTAGTGCAGGCAGAGAGTAAAGATTATAAACGTTACAAACTTACCACAGCTTACCTCGAAGCACCTTTCGAGCTGCGGTTTTATGGTAATAAACTAAACAGGAATAAAGGTTTTAAAGCGGCAATAGGCCTGCGTGTGGGTACACTTGTTGGCGCACATACCAAAGGCAAGCTGAACGGTGTCAACATATCGGAAAAAGTAAATACAAAAAGGTTTCTCGATACCTGGAGATTTGCCGGTACGGCACGTATAGGCTGGGGCAACTTCTCCGTATTCGGGGCATATAACCTGAATAACCTGTACAAAGAAAACCAGGGGCCGGGCATCACGCCCTATTCAATCGGTATTTGCCTGACCGGGCTATAAAAAATTTAAAAAGCGGATGAACAACATCCGCTTTTTTTATACTTCATAGGTAATGCCTTCCGTAGTTACCTGCACATTTTCAAATATAGGCTGCGCCTCTTCAAAAAAGGGTTGCAGGTCTTTATACTTGGAAGAGAAGTGGCCCAGCAACAGTTGCTTTACATTTGCCATGCGGGCTATTTCCGCAGCTTGTTTTGCAGTGCTGTGAAAACGGGCGGCAGCTTTTTCGGCCTCTTCATGCAGGTAAGTACATTCATGGTATATAGTATCCGCTCCGTCTATATAGGGGAGAAACGTATCTGTAAAAAGGGTATCTGCACAATAAGCATATTTTTTAGGGTGTGGCCCGTCTGTGGTTACCCATTCATTTTTTACAATAAACCCGTCTTTCCGCTCATAGTCTTCGCCATGCTTTAACTTATCGTAATAATAAGAAGGGATATCATATTCCCTGCATTTTTCAGGCAGTAATTTCCTGCCTTTTGTTTTACTCTCTACTAAAAATCCATGGCACGGAATACGGTGCTCTACGGGAAAACAGGTTACCGTAAACGAATCGGTTTCCACCAGCTTTGCGCTACCCTGGGGGAGTGGGTGAAAATGAAGCGGGTAACTTAAAATCGTATCTGCCACATCCAACACCTGCTGTAGCATACCTTGCAAAGGGGCAGGGCCATAAATATGCAACGGCAGTACCCGGCCAAGCAGGCTCATGCTGTTAACAAGGCCGGGGAGACCGAAGTAATGGTCGCCATGCAGGTGGCTGATAAAAATATGCTGAAGGTTGCGCCATTTAAACCCATAGCGCTGCATTTGTACTTGTGTACCTTCTCCGCAGTCTAGCAATATTAACTCACCAAATACAGACACAACCTGGGCTGTGGGGTGCCTTCCAAAGGCTGGTAATGCTGAATTATTCCCTAATATGGTTACTTTCATTCCGGTCTATTCTTCATTAAACAAGTCACGTTCCAATGTTTCCATACTGATAATATCTATAGCTTCTGCCATTTTAGGGGCTATATTCAATACTAAATCAATTTCTTCTTCTTTCAAAACCTTCATTACCTCATCCTGTAAACCGGTAAAAACAAGAGAACGTGATTGCTCATAGCAAATTTCATGCAGGGCAGCCAAGCTACCGAATGACGATTTGTCGGCATCGAGGCAGTTATGCAGGTCAATAATAAAGTTGTTACCGCCGCCTTTTGTAAATTCAGTACACTTTTGGCGAAGCGCTTCTGCCAAATTAGCATCAAGATGGTTTGTAACGGGCGTAATGACCATGTAAGTTGGCTTGGTATCAATTTTGAATTCCATAAAAAGACGTTTCAGTTGTTAATACAACATTTGGGTTAACCGGCGTTAAAATTAACAATCTCTGGTATTATTTGTTTCGTATATTAGAGTAGTATGGAAAACAGTGAAAAACAATAGTTGTATAGTAAAACACAATACTGAACGACAGGCATAAATTTTTAATTTTATTAAAAACAAGGACGTTAAAGATGGATTCTAATTTCTCACCCAAAGTCAAGGAAATCATCTCCTACAGCCGCGAGGAAGCGCTGAGGTTAGGGAATGATTTCATTGGCACCGAACACCTGCTGCTGGGTTTGATACGCGAAGGCGAAGGCCTTGCTATCCGTGTATTACAAACCATGCAGGTAGACCTTTTCGATCTCAGGAAAGAACTGGAGACAGCCATAAAGGATAAAAATAACAAGCCCCTGGCCAATATTAACAGCCTTCCCCTTACCAAACAGGCTGAAAAAGTAATCCGGATAACTGTACTTGAGGCTAAAGCATTAAAAAGCACAACTGTGGAAACAGAGCACCTCATGCTTTCTATCCTTAAGAACAAGGAAAACGTGGCTACGCAGATATTGCACCAATATGATGTTGATTATGAACGTTTTAAAAACGAGCTAAGCATATTGCAGGGCGAAAGCCCCACAGCGGACTATGGCAGCGACCCCGGTTCGGAAGAATTTGATGATGATGATGAACGCCGCCAGTTTCAGCAGCAACGCCGCCAGGCAGGCAATACAAAATCCAAAACCCCGGTTTTGGATAACTTCGGGCGCGATATTACCAAGCTTGCCGAGTTGGGCAACTTAGACCCCATTGTTGGCCGCGAGGAAGAAATTGAGCGGGTATCGCAGATACTCTCCCGTCGTAAAAAGAACAACCCGATACTGATTGGTGAGCCGGGTGTAGGTAAAACAGCTATTGTTGAGGGCCTTGCATTGCGTATAGTACAACGCAAAGTATCGCGCGTGCTGTTCGATAAACGTGTTATCAGCCTTGACCTGGCTGCCCTGGTAGCAGGTACCAAATACCGCGGCCAGTTTGAAGAGCGCATGAAAGCCATTATGAATGAACTGGAAAAGAACCGTGATGTTATCCTGTTCATAGATGAGATTCATACCATAGTGGGTGCCGGTGGCGCTTCAGGCTCGCTCGATGCCTCCAACATATTCAAACCGGCGCTGGCCCGTGGCGACCTTCAATGCATTGGCGCATCTACGCTGGATGAATACCGTATGTATATTGAAAAGGATGGTGCGCTCGACCGCCGTTTCCAAAAAGTACTGGTTGACCCGCCCAGCGTGGAAGAAACCATTACCATACTGAACAATATCCGTTCTAAATACGAAGATTTCCATAATGTAACCTATGACGAGGAAGCAATAGAAGCCTGTGTGAAACTGAGCGACAGGTACATGACCGACCGCCTGCTGCCGGATAAGGCGATAGATGTAATGGACGAGGTTGGCGCACGTGTGCACCTGAAAAATATTAACGTCCCTCAAAACATACTGGACTTAGAGAAGAAAATAGAAGACATCAAGCAGGAGAAGAATAAGGTAGTAAAAAGCCAGCGGTTTGAAGAAGCCGCAGCCCTGCGCGATAAGGAAAAACGCCTGGGCGAAGAACTGGAAAAAGCGAAAGCAGAGTGGGAAGAGGAATCAAAGCACAAGCGCTATCCTATTCACGAAGAGAATATTGCAGAGGTAATCAGTATGATGACGGGTATACCTGTGATGCGCATGGTAGAGGCTGAGAGTGCTAAACTGCGCCGCATGGGCGACGACCTGAAAGGCGCCGTAGTAGGCCAGGACGAAGCCATAGCCAAAATCGTAAAAGCGATACAGCGCAACCGCGTTGGCCTGAAAGACCCGCGCAAACCTATTGGCTCATTTATATTTCTGGGTCCAACCGGTGTAGGTAAAACAGAACTTGCCCGTGCACTTGCCCGTTATATGTTCGATAGCGATGAAGCCCTTATACGGGTAGATATGAGTGAATACATGGAAAAATTCTCACTCAGCCGCCTGATTGGCGCACCTCCCGGGTATGTGGGCTATGAAGAAGGCGGGCAGCTTACCGAAAAAGTACGCCGCAAGCCATATTCCGTAGTGTTGCTGGATGAGATTGAAAAAGCACACCCGGATATCTTCAATATATTGTTGCAGGTACTGGACGACGGACAATTGACGGACGGACTTGGACGGAAAGTGGACTTCAAGAACACGCTCATTATCATGACATCGAACATCGGTGTTCGCCAACTGAAAGATTTTGGCGCAGGCGTAGGGTTCGCAACATCTGCCAAGGTAGATAATGCGGAAGAGATAAGCCGCGGTGTAATAGAAAAAGCACTGAAACGTACTTTCTCGCCCGAATTCCTGAACAGGATTGACGATGTAGTCATCTTTAACTCCCTGACAGAAGAACACATTGGCCAAATCATTGATATCATAATGAAAGATGTTTTGAAACGCCTGAATACTTTAGGTTTTGCACTTCAGCTTTCAGACAGCGCCAAACGCTTTATAGCCGAAAAAGGTTACGACCAGCAGTTCGGGGCACGGCCGCTGCACAGGGCCATTCAGAAATACCTGGAAGACCCGCTGGCTGAAGAAATACTGAACCACCGTATAAAAGAAGGTGATGCAGTTGAGGCTGATTATGACGAAACTGAAAAGAAAATCGTATTCAAAAACGATAAAACCAACAAGAAAGAGTCTGCTCAGAAATAAGGCTTATTGTTTAATATTGAATGCCGGGGCTATTGATGCCCCGGCATTTTTATGCTCGCTCAACCGAAAATTAATACCATAAACCTTGCGTATAGCCCAACATATCTTAACTTTAATACTGTCTTTATAACAGCATTTTAAAACTTGTAGCGCTACATGCAAAAATGTCTGGCGTTGCTTCTGGCAACGTTGCTAACATCTTTACCCGTTATAGCTCAAAACCTGGTTCCCAACCCAGGCTTTGAGGTATATAGTACCTGCCCCAACAGTATCGGCCTAATCACTTTCAATCCGGGTTACTCTTCATTCCTTACAGCACAGGGCTGGGTAAGCCCGCTACAATCAGGTTCTCCCGATTATTTTCATACTTGCGCCACCCCCGCCAGCAATGTGCATGTACCCGAAACAATATTTGGTCATCAATATGCACATACCGGCGATGCATTTGCGGGTATCATTGCCTGGCATGCCCGCAAAACCAATAATGTATGGTACGACGAAGCACGGGAATACCTTCAGTGTAAACTGCTGCAACCCTTGCAGGCAGGTCAGAAATATTGTTTGTCGTTTTATGTAAGCCCTACAGTATCAGCCAATTTTAATTACAACTATGTAGGGGTAGATAAAATAGGTATCAACTTTTCGGAGTATAAAATTGACCAGACAACCGGTACTACCATGACCCTTACAGCCCATGTTTCTACCCCTGCCGGCGTATATTATACAGATACTACCGGCTGGATAAAGGTATCTGAGATATTCACTGCATCGGGAAAAGAAGAATGGATGACCATAGGGTGCTTCGGATCGGGACAGCCGTCTTATACCCCTATCCTGAATGCTGTGCCCGGTTCGGAATACTACCGCAGCTACCTGTTTTTTGACGATTTCAACCTCGTTGCCATTACTCCCGCAGATACGGTAACAGCCAGCCATGATTCATTGGTATGTGATAAGGATAGTATATCAATGAGCCTGAATGCACCCGGGCTAGACGGGGAATATACCTGGAACAACGGCAGCAAGGGAAATTCGCTAACTGTTAATAAGCTGGGTACCTATTGGTGCAGTACTTTTGCCAATTGCCAGGCACACGTAGACACTTTCCATGTAATATATGACCCTGCGTTAAAGCTTGACCTTGGTAAAGACACCGGCAATTGTATAGACCAGCCATTCGAATTGAAGGCTCCCCCGGGCTTTACCAACCTGCTATGGAATACCGGGGAAACCAAGCCAGCGATTACCGTCTCAAAAACAGGGATTTATACATTGCGTGGCACTAACAAATGCGGCACTTTCACAGATACCATACATATTCATATCCAACCACCCACGCCGCCTCCCGTAGTGTCTGATACGTCTATATGCCAGTTTTCCGAACAGCCTAACCTGCAGGCACAAGGATCGGGGTTGCTGTGGTACCAAACAATGACCAGCTTTGCAGGCAGTGTAAATATACCCTACATCAGTACAGACGAACCGGGCAGCGATGTTGTATATGTGACCCAAACAATAGGCAAGTGCGAAAGCGAACGGGTGCCTATGAAAATAAAAATCCTGTACCAGCCGAGAAAAGAACTGCCTAATGAACTGACCATGTGTGACAAATACATACAGGTATTGGGTAAAGAACTGCCCGGTGTAGCATATAAATGGAGCACCGGCTCTATAGAATGTTGTATCCGCCCCTCTTCCGAAGGCCTTTATAAACGTATTACTTCCAATGAATGCGGCATTTTCATTGATACGATACGGGTACATTTTTCAGTATGCGACGTTTGCATTACCACGCCCAATGCGTTTACTCCTAACAACGACGGGAACAACGATGTGTTTAAAGCTATTATTACCTGCCCGGTTGATGACTTCCGGATGGCTATATTTAACAGGTGGGGGAATAAAGTTTTTGAAACCGGCGACCCCGGTGAGGGATGGGATGGCAGCTACAAGGGCCAGATATGCGATAACGGGGTTTTTGTTTATGTAATCAGCTACCGCTCGTCCTCAACGCTCAACAGGAATATCCTTAAAGGCAGCATTAATTTACTCAGGTAAGCTTTCAGCCTATTTACATTTTCGGGAAAAAAATAGCTGTATAGTGTATTTTCATAGTACAGCAGGTTATCAATCAGTAACTTTGCGCTCTTATTCATGCAGCGTCCTTATACTATAGCACTGGTTGGCAATCCTAACAGCGGAAAGAGTTCCCTGTTTAATGCGCTTACGGGTTTAAACCAGAAAGTGGGCAATTTCCCCGGTGTTACAGTTGATAAAAAAACAGGCGTTTCCCGCATAACCGATACACTTTCGGCCAATATAATCGACCTCCCGGGCACATACAGCTTATACCCTAAAAGCGCGGACGAACAAGTGACCTGCGAAATACTGCTGAACAGGAATAACCCTGACCGGCCCGATATGATAGTGGTAATAGCAGATGCTTCGAACCTGAAAAGAAACCTGCTGTTCTGCTCGCAAATCATGGACCTGAAAATACCCACCGTCATTGCCCTGACGATGAACGATATTGCCCGTAAAAAGGGCATTACCATAGATATACAGGGGCTGGAAAGGCTTATGGGTGTGCCTGTGGTAGCTATAAACCCCCGTAAGAACAAAGGTATACCGCAACTAAAAAAAACTATAGCAGACGTAAAGGAAACCGGCTTTGCACCTGCTGCCGACTTTGTGAACACAGAAGCACTGACGGGTAGCTGGATAAAAGAAATAAGGCAACTTTGCAACCTGAACAGCGATTACAGCGCATTGCATGTAGCCTGCAACTACCTGGAGCTGGCATATCTTAATGCTGCGCAACGCATACGCATTGCCGCGCTCACCGATGAAATGAAGTTTCATAAATCAAAGGTGCAGGCCGAAGAGGTGATGGAGCGGTACAGGAAAATAGGCAGTATTATGCAGCAATGCGTGGTAGAGACAAACCCGCTGAAGCAATCCATTATCAGCGAACGTTTTGACAAATTGTTGCTGCATCCTTTGTGGGGCAATATCATCCTGCTTCTTGTTTTGTTCCTCTTGTTCCAGAGTATATTCTGGCTGGCTGAGTACCCCATGAACTGGGTAGAGGACGGGTTTGCAGTTCTGAGTACTGCATTGGGCAATATCATGCCCGACGGTTTTATAAAAGACTTACTAATAAACGGCATATTGGCGGGCATCAGTGGCATTGCCATATTTATACCGCAAATAATGATACTCTTCGGTTTCATTACCATACTGGAAGACAGCGGTTACATGGCCCGTATCAGTTTCCTTACCGACAGGCTGATGCGCAGTGTAGGGCTGAACGGCCGCTCAGTAATGCCGCTCATCAGCGGTATGGCCTGTGCGGTACCCGCTATCATGGCTGCCCGCACCATACAAAACAGGAAAGAACGCCTGATAACCATTATGGTGACCCCGCTTATGAGCTGCTCGGCAAGGTTACCTGTTTATACTATACTCATAGGCCTTGTAATACCTGATAAAAAACTATTGATATTCAACCTGCAGGGGCTGGTGCTCATGGGTTTATACTTGCTTGGTTTTTTCATGGCTTTAATTGTGGCAAGGGTGATGAACTTTATTGTGAAAACAAAAGACCGTACTTTTTTTCTTATGGAATTGCCCGTGTACAGGGCGCCCCGTTGGAAAAACGTGGGTATCACCATGATTGAAAAGGCTAAAATCTTTGTAGTAGATGCCGGTAAGGTCATTATGATTATTTCGCTGCTTTTGTGGGCATTGGCCAGCTTCGGCCCCCCCGACCGAATGGCAGCAGTCGATGCTCATTATATCAATTTAAAGCAGCAGCAGCCGGAAAATGCCAAAATCATAGACCGTGAGTACCACACTGCAAAGCTGGAAAATTCGTTTGCAGGCATAATGGGGCATACTATAGAACCGGCAATAAGGCCCCTGGGGTACGACTGGAAAATAGGGATAGCCCTTATCACTTCGTTTGCTGCCCGGGAGGTATTTGTAGGCACCATGGCTACACTGTACAGTGTAGGTAATGATGAGGATACGGACGTTACGCTGCGCGCCAAGATGCATGCAGCAAAACTTCCTGACGGCTCCCCTGTCTATACATTGGCTTCAGGCCTGTCTTTACTTGTTTTTTACGTTTTTGCCATGCAGTGTATGAGTACGCTGGCTATTGTAAAAAGAGAAACCCGTAGCTGGAAATATCCTGCCATCCAGTTTGTTTATATGTTTTTCATCGCATATATCTCTGCTTTTTTTGTTTATCAATTGTTAAGCTAAAGCCTGTTTTGTTAAGGATTGTTATTTATTTCTCCATAAATAATATTTAATCCACTTTTACATCCTGATTCGCATCCGGGGATAAACAGAGAGGTTCATTTATAAGAACCAGATGCGACAGGTAAAAGACTTTTTTTTAAATCTATTCAATACTTCCGATTTCCCTGCAAGATGGCAATCGGGTAACTGGTCTTCATTCCATGGATGGCTGTATATTGTTAGTGATGTATTGATTGCCGCGGCTTTCATTTCCATCCCGGTAATCATACTCCGCCATATTATTAAAAAGCAATGCTCTGCAAGGGTAAAAAACCTGTATGTAGTATTTGGCTCCTTTATGGTAGCCTGCGGCTTTGCGTTGCTCTCTGATGCTATTATATTCTGGATACCTGCATACAGGTTAAGCGCTGTATTCAGGTTGTTTGCAGGGGTGTTCAGTATTTTTACCCTTTTAGCACTCATTCGCATTTTGCCTAAAGCTTTCTCGTTGAAATCACAACATGAAATGGAGGCAGAGGTAAAACGCAGGCGCAGGGCAGAAATGGAATTGCAGGAAAAAAATACCCAGCTTCTGGTTGCCGAAAAAATTGCAAAATTATGCTATGGCCAATGGGATTTAGTGAACGACAGCGTCATCTTGTCGGATGAAGGCTACCAGATGTATGGATTAAGTGTACATGAGCCTTTTACGTTGAATAGTTTTATTGCACTTTCTCATCCTGATGACCGGGAGTATGTGAATGATAAAATGAACGCTATTATTAAAACAAAAGAGTTTAGCGAATTTTATTACCGCATTATTGCCAACAATACGGAAAAGCGCATCCGCGTAAACGGACAGTTGCAATTTGATGCAAAAGGTAATGTATGTAAGATCATCGGCACCTTGCAGGACATAACGGAACAGAGCATTTACCTGGAACATATAAAAGAACAGAACGAAAAGTTAAAAGAAATAGCCTGGATACAATCTCACCTTGTACGGGGCCCGCTGGCAACTATTATGGGCCTTGCTTCTATTATCGACAGCCAACATGTGAACGATTCTGATACTGCCAAAGCTCTGGAAGGTATAAAAGCCGCCAGTTCTGAGCTGGATGATATTGTAAAAGACATTATTATCAAAAGCAATGCACGCGAAAACGCCGGCAACCAGCACAAAATATTTAAACGCGTAGCATAGGCCTTTCATAAGCCGGCAAAAAAAAGCCGGCCCTCTTCTTATATAAAAGGGCCGGATATTAGTTTTGGTTGCAGTTAATACTGAAGGGAAAAATTACGGCAAAGCAGTGTTAAACAATACTATGCGCGTATCCCTTTTTGCCACAGGTCTTCTTTACATTGTTTCAGGCAAAGTATATTTCCTTCCTTTATTTTGCTCTTTCAGCCAGTTAACAAGCGGCTCAAAATATTCAAGCATCGCTTTTGCATTGAGTTCATCGCCGGTTGATTCTTTTAAGACTTTGCGCCAGTCTTTTGAGGCACCGGGATACATTATCTTATGCATGAACTCACCTATCTCTTTATGCCCGTAATAGTTGGTAGCACGCGGGTCCTGGTGCAGTATATTCTTAGCTATATGATTATGAAGCTGGTATAAAATAACATAAGACAAGGCATAGTCATAATATTGAGCAGGGTCATCGTTTATATGCGTCTTGGTAGCTGCGTCGCAATATTCCTCTCCCCGTTCTGCCGGGGGAACAATTCCCTGGTATTTTTTTGCCAGCTCCCACCATGCGGCATTAAACCGGGCCGAATCAAGGTTATCTACATACAATTCTTTTTCAAAATTGCTCATCGTACCCGAAGAGAAGAAGATGAACACTACTGAGTTGAGGGCCTCTTTCAATAAAGACTGGATGCTGTCGGTTTGAACAGTTGAATCGATTAAACCCCTGCCTATAAGATAGGGCTTTTGCATAGCGGCCAATCCCATCATTGTACCAATAGCTTCATGATAAGCGCGGTTAGCACCTGCACGCAACAGTGGCGGTACGTCTTTGTTCGTGTAAGTCATATAATAATAAATATGGCCCAGCTCATGGTTGGCTGTTTCAAACCATTCTGCATTCGGTTCCACACTCATCAGGCTGCGCACATCCTGGTTCAGGTCCATGTGCCATGCAGATGCATGGTTATTCTTCTTTACATTGGAATCTGCCGGGTAAGGGTACAGGCTGGAATTTTGCCAGAATGTTTGTGGTAACGAGGGGAACCCGAGGCTGGTATATAATTTCTCACCTTCCTTTACGATCCATTCTGCATTTTTTGTGCCCAGTACGCTGTCCAGGTCTATTCCCTTTACATGTACAGCAGGGCTCCAGTCCTGCCCCCAGCGGTTAGGCAGCCAGTGTGCAGGAAGATAATCAGGCACTTTTCTTACCCCATATTTTTTCGCCATTTCATACCGCATCCAGGTATGCAGTTCACGATATAAGGGGTATAGCTCCTTCATCAGGCGGTCCATGGTCTGCATCATTTCCTCGGTTGTCATACCGTAGTCACTCACCTGGTAAGTAAAATAATCATGGTACCCCAGTGCCTGTACCGTTTCGTTGCGCAGGTCCCTTAAATTAACCAGTCCCGCTTTCAGGGTTTTACCTACTTCTTTGCTGGCCCGCCATGCAGCAAGGCGTTTGTCTATATCCTTTTCATTCTTCAGTATATCATCCAGGTCATTGGTAGTTACCTTTTTTCCATCGTACATATACTGAAACCCATATAGCTGCCGTATTTGTTCATTCTCCGCCTTTATACGCTTCTTTACGATGTCAGCCACTGTTTGCGGATTATTTGCTGCCGCATACAGTATAAGCTCCAATTGCTTTGTCTGCACCTCGGTCAGCATTTCTTTCTGGCCAAGGTATTTTTTAGCATTATCAATATTGGCCTTGCTACCGGTAAACTCTGCCATTGCCTCATCTGCTTTCCGGGCATTAACCGTATTTGTTGAGTCTCCTTCTACAATCTCTGTGTTGGATTTCCACTGCGCAAGACTGGAGTTGGTGTACAACCTTACATACTCGGTAGTGTATTCATCAATAAATTGCTGTGCTTCTATTTGTGACGTGTTGCTACTGTTGTTTTTACACGAAAACAGAAACAGGGCACTAATGCCAAGCATAGAGATATAACGTTTCATTTGCAGATGGTTTGTATAAAAGTAAAGTATTATTCGCCCATTACCAGTTTACCGGTAAAATCTATCAATAATTTAGCCAACCCGTCAATATTTTGCAAGTTAAGTTCTTTTGCCTTGTCATAGATATCGTGGTAAAAACCTTTTGTACCGTTACCATATATAAATATAGCCGGTACGCCCACTTTACTAAAACTGTAATGGTCGCTGTTTTGCGTTTGCGCACGCATTTTTATTGCGGGCAAATAATTAAATGAACTGTTGATTTTTTCAAGTAATGAGAACTCTTCCGGCTGCGTATCTCCATTTACTACAGTGATACCGTTTGTTGCATCTCCTGTCATATCCAGGTTTACTACAAAACGAATTTGAGACAGTGGAAATACAGGATGTCCTACATAGTATTTCGAACCCAGTAAACCTGCCTCCTCACCGCTGAAAAGCATAAAAGCCACAGAATATTTTTGTGGGTGTTGTGCAAAATAACTGGCAAGGTACAGCACCAGGGATGTGCCGCTTGCATTATCATGCGCACCGGGGAAAATAGCTGTTTTACCCATATGGCCAAGGTGATCGTAATGCGCTGTAAAAACAATAAAGCTATCGGGATGTTCTGTACCGGGCACATACCCTATTACATTTTGCGTTTTAAATGCCGGTTGAAATTTATTTTCTATTGCTATAGTTGCTTTCCTCACCCGCTTTGGCAATACAGTATCTTCAATATAGAAGATGTGTGCAGCTATTGTATCTGTACGTACCAGCCAGGTGAGCTTACCGTGTTTCGGCACAATAAAGATACCTGCAGGTATTGCATTGGCAAAGGAGCGGATAGAAAGCTTCAGGTATTTTGAAAGCGTATCTGCATCTTTCAGAAAGTATGCTTTATGCGTGTCCAGTTTTTGTTTAACTCCTTCCCAGGCAAGACTGTCTTTGACATTTGCAAGGCTCAGCCTTTTCAGGCGTGCCTTCCGGGTGTAAAGGGAGGTGTTACCTGCATCGCTCAGGAAGTCTTTTCCCGGTACCAGTTCCCTCCTGTTTATCTTCAGGTACATCTGTCCCGGAAATGTATTTACAGGAAACATATATGGCTGGTAATAATTGCTATCCGCATCGAGCGGCAACAGGCCAAAATCTTTAAAGCTGCGTCGTATAAACGAAGCTGCCTTATCGCCCCCTTTACTTATGTACCCCCTGCCATGCATGTTATCAGACGAAAGCGTGGCAATAGTATGCCGCAGCCATTTCTTTTCGCTCTGTGCAAATGCAGATATACCAATCAATAATAATCCGGCCAGTATAACAGACTTCCTCCCCATAATATTTTAAATATTAGATACGGAGGCCAAAAATAGAACGGGAAAGGCAATAATTAACTACATACCGGTCAAATTTACCGCCTGAGTTTCAAAAGGGAGGATAAAGGGTTGCGCAGGTTCTCATACCCTATCAGGTCCACCTTTACACTACCTACCAGTATAGGGCTATCTACCCGTACAGGTAAGTGATTATTATCATCGCTCACCCATATCATCATTTTCTCACCACCTTTAAAGATAGTGCCCTCTATGAGCAGGGGGCTGATTTTGATAGCGTTGAATGTACCGTATTTGGTGGTAATACGCTCCTTACCCAGGTAACGTATATAGAGATTGAATACCTCATCATCAAGAAACATGTTAAAAGGAATGGTATCCCCTGCCTTGTATTTACTATAATCTATATTGCGGGCATAGAAAATAGCAGAAAGCACATCCTGTATGCAACTCGGCACCTTGTATGCCCCGTTGGTCGATACAGCCTGGCCTATACTGTGGTTAAAGGTCACATTGTTGTATATCTTAAATCCTCCTTCATTCACATTCCTGATAAACTTGAGGGGCAACATGGTTTCTTTATCGATAAAGGTCTCATAGCGGTCGCGTACTTTATAAAACCACTCATACGATTTCAGGGTTCTGCCATCGCCTGTGACATGGTAAACCTGTTTACCGTTATAGTCTTCCAGTTTTGTATTGAATTCGGCAAGGCCGGCCCCTACCCATATCCTGCCCATATTGTAGTACACTTTAAAAGTTAGTTTCTCACCATCTTTGAAACTAATATTCTTTATCCCGCAGAAATCGCTCTGTGCATAGGTAATCCCAGATAACAGAAGTAAAACAATAAATAAAAACCTCGCTTTGCTGTTCATATATCTGACTAAAAAATTTAAAAATTTGAACAATTACCGGATCAGGCGCATCCTGAATAATAATATGCTGCCGATTATTGCCGGTAAAATTAAATTAATACACCATACACTTACCGTGGCCCCGAGTATACCTATCGTATTTTCAGAAAAATGATGAAAAAGATATAAGCTTACCTGCCCTCTTTCCCCAAGTTCTATTAATGTAACCGACGGTATTATTGTAATAACCCAAAAAAACAGGGCCGACATAAAAAAACCTTGTACCAAAGGCATGTGCACGTTCATCCATTGTAATAAAATCAAATACTGTGCCGTGTAGATACTATACCTGACTATGGAAATAATAAGAATTGTTAATTGTTCTTTAGATGTAAACCGTTTAAGCAGTTTTCCATATACATGATATTTCCTTAACCATTTTATACGTTCTATCAAAGGGCTCCATGTCTCAAACCGCCAGTACACTATGAATATTATTATGGTACAAATGGCGCAGGCAATGAGTAATATGATAGAAACGGTATTTGGAAAAAAAAGGTTAAAGTAGATAAGCCCCAGTAAACCATAAATAAATAATGTAAGCATCTGCGCCACTATACCCAGCAGGGAAACACTTATCAGCCGGAAAGTATTTTTGCGCTTCAGGTAAAGAAGCCTGCCGGGGTATTCGCCTATACGGTTGGGCGTAACAATAGAAAAGGCAATACCTGCCAGGTAGCTCCCTAAAGCCTGCCTGTACGATAACTTCTGTGCAGAACCGGCCAGTAAATACCATTTCCATGCTTCCAGGCCCAGGTTTACAGGCATCAGTAATAACGAAATACCTAAAAGATAACCAGGCCCTGTTTGCCAAAGCACTTCAGTGTCAACTTTAGCCAACTGTTTTTGCACCTGCAGGTATATACCCCACAGCAGCAATATGGATATAATGCCCCCTAATAGATAGTTGAGCGCTATTTTGTTATTTTTGTTCAATCAAATCTTTCCTTTGCAAACTAACCCCCAAATCATATTAGGTATTGATCCGGGCACCCTCGTAATGGGTTACGGACTTATATTAATAAACAAAAATAAGGTTTCGCTGGTGGAAATGGGGGTATTGCAACTTTCTAAAAATAAAGACCATGCGCAAAGGTTGGAAATGATATTCAGAAAAATGGAGTTATTAATTAAGCATCACCGCCCTGTGGCCGTGGCTATTGAAGCCCCGTTTTTCGGAAAGAATGTACAGAGTATGTTGAAACTGGGGAGAGCACAGGGTGTGGCTATTGCCGCAGCCATGATGCATGGCCTCCAGGCTGTAGAATATGCCCCCAGAAAAATAAAACAATCTGTAACCGGCAGGGGAAATGCTACTAAGGAGCAGGTATGGGAAATATTACAGCACACCCTGAAATTTGAAGAAGATGTACAGTTTATGGATGCTACTGATGCCGTAGCTGTTGCACTTTGCCACCATTATCAATCGCGTATACCCTCAAGTGAAAGCAAACCCGGAAAAAACATACCCGGGAAGTCTCCGAAACAAAGTGACTGGGCCTCATTTATAGCAGCCAATCCCGGCCGTATAAAAATAAAATAGGCTACGCATTGTCCTGTCCCGTTAAATTAATATCATTTTTTGCATATAAAAAAAAGGTTTGCTTATATTGTGGCATCTTATGAACGTGTAAGACATGTATAAAGAACCGGCAATGTATTACTACTATTGCTTATGCCATAATTTAAACCTTGAAAAGATATATCTTTATACCCGTTAATAGGTAAAAATTTGTACAATTATGCCTGTAAAAGCAAAAATATTACTGGTAGAAGATGACCCTACATTAAGTTACGTTATTAAAGATAGTTTGCAGAACAACGGGTATGAGGTGGTCCATTGCCCCGACGGTGAAAGCGCCTGGCAGCAGTTTACTAAAAAAAGCTTTGATATATGCCTGCTTGATGTAGTACTGCCTAAAAAAGACGGGATGACACTGGCTCATGATATCCGCAAGCAAAACCAACGGATTCCGATACTTTTACTTACATCAAAATCGATGGATGATGATAAGATTGCCGGCTTCAAAAGTGGCGCCGATGATTATATCACCAAACCGTTCAACATGCAGGAATTGTTGTTACGTCTCGAGGTATTCCTGAAACGTACAATGAAGCGTGAAGATGATTCTCCTACCAAATTTAAACTGGGCAACCTGGAGTTTGACTATAATAACCTTATCCTTTTCAATGATAAAACAGAGTATCAGCTCACGCAGCGCGAAGCGGAATTGATACGCTACCTGTGCCTCAATGCAAACCGTGTGCTGAAACGCGATGAAATTCTACTGAATGTATGGGGAAGGGAAGATTATTTCCTCGGCAGAAGTATGGATGTGTTTATTACCAAAGTGCGCAAATATATTAAAGACCAGCCCGGCGTTGAGCTGCAAACCATACATGGTATCGGCTTTAAATTTGTATACGACAACGCACCCGAGGAGGTCTAATCTGCGGTAATAATATCTGTATGTTTCAGGTCTATTAAATTCATGGCATTGCTTCCAAAGCCGGTGATATTGCTTTGCGTAAAGTGCAGCATCTGGTCGTAGAATAACGGCATAAGGGGCGCCTCGCTCATCGCAAGACTATCCATTTTCCGGTACAAGGCAGGCCTGGTACTATCCGGCATTTGCATTGCTTCATCATACCACCTGTTAAATACAGCATTATTAAAACGCGTATAGTTTGGTGGCGCAGGCAGGTTACCGTTGAAAACAGCAAGATAACTTTCTGCATCAGGATAATCGGCCAGCCACTGCCCCCGGAAGACCAGTGCCTGCGACCGGCTCATTTGCTGCTTTAAAATATTGGGCTGCATAATCTCAACCCCCGCAGGTATACCTACATCCTGCAACTGCGTAGCTATAAAGTTTACAATATCGGCCCAGTTGTCCGGGGTGAATATTTTAAATGGTTTAATTCCCCGCCCGTTTGGATAACCCGCCTGTTTTAGTAATTGCAATGCTTTCTGCGGATTATAGGTATAACCGTATGTATGCGTACTATCGTAACCCGGAAGGCCTTTAGGTATAAAATCTGAACAGGCCGGTATACCTATTCCGTTCCGGAAATAGGTTACTATTTTATTCCTGTCAACAGCATAATTCATTGCCTGCCTTACCAGCACATTCCTGGTAGCTTCACCATTCAGCAGCGGGCTGGCCGTATCTGTAAGAAACCCGATATACTCTGTATTCAGGTATTGGCTTTTATCCAGGTGCATTTTCCTTTCATATTCTTTTTTCAACGTGCCTTGTTTTGTAAGCACCAGGTCTTTAAACGAACCATCCACACCATTCACAAAATCCAGTTTCCCCTGCAGAAAAAGAAAGAACTCCGTAGCTTTTGAATCAACAAAGGTTACCTGCACAGCATCGAGATAGGGCAACTGCCTGCCTAATGTATCATATTCCCAATAATGCGGGTTGCGGTGCAGCACCAGTACATTTCCCTCATCCCAGTATTGAAACCGAAAAGGGCCGGTACCGCAGGGGTGCGCGCGGTAATCCTTTCCCCAGTGTTCTACCACTTCGTGCGGTACTATGCTGCAATACTGCATGCTTAGTATTTGCAGCATAGGCCGGAAGGGCGATTTCAGCCGCAATTGGAATACGGTATCGTTCACTGCTGTAAACGGCTTTGAATCAGCTACCCGGCCATTGAATATCCATGCCCCGTAAGAAGCCACTGCAGGATCAATAATCCTGTTAAGGCTATAAGCCACATCACCCGCTGTCATTCGCCGGCCTTTGCCATTCCTGAATTCCGGGGCATCATGAAAATAAACATCATTTCTCAGGTAAAAGGTATATACAAGCTGGTCGTTGCTGATCTCCCAGTGTTTAGCAAGGCTTGGAACAATTTCAAGGTTATCGCCGGTTTCAACAAGCGTATTATATAGCATATGTGCCGACCACATCATGTACAAATCCTTTGCATAAGCCGGATCTGCTGATTCCAGGTTGCCGCTCGACATGTTGAGGTGAAACACTTTATGCAGGGAGTTTGAACCGGAATGGCTACAACCTGTAAAAATGAGTGAACAGAATAGTATATATAAAACTGTAACCCGGTAAGATGTATTACTATCCTGCAACTTAATTGCCATGCTGCAATTTAATCAGAATTGAGGGTTAATTTTGCCGCCAAATAATAGTATATGCCAGCCAGACTTTCTGTAAATATTAATAAGATAGCTACTTTACGTAACAGCCGCGGTGGTAACAACCCTGATGTATTACAAGCTGCTATTGATTGCCAGAAATTCGGTGCAGATGGCATTACAGTACATCCACGCCCTGATGAAAGGCACATCCGGTATGCGGATGTCCGCGCAATTGCACCTATCATTATTACTGAATTTAATATAGAGGGCAATCCGCGCGAAGATAAATTTGTGCAGCTTGTACTAGAAGTAAAGCCAAACCAGGTAACGCTTGTTCCTGATGAACCGGGCCAGTTAACTTCCAATCATGGCTGGGATACTATAAAACACGGAAACTACCTGAGAGACCTCATTCCGGTATTTAAAAATGCCGGTATCCGTGTTTCTATTTTTACCGACCCCGATGAAAAAATTATTAAAGCTGCTGCGCAAACAGATACCGACCGTATAGAACTTTATACAGAAGCATATGCCGCAGGTTACCCCTTAAACCGTGAAGAAGCTATAGCCCCATATATAAAAGCAGCACAGGCAGCACATCATTCCGGCCTGGGTATAAATGCCGGTCACGACCTGGATATGAATAACCTGAAATATTTTTCAGAAAATATCCCATATCTCTCCGAAGTGTCTATCGGTCATGCACTTATTTCAGACGCTATATATTACGGCCTGGAGAATACCATTCAGATGTATAAGAAACTTGTTAATTAGACTAGTAGTTTTCAATTATTTATAAAAGGAATTGTATTTAATACTGCATAAAAAATATTTGTTATCATTAACGAAGGCTTAACAAATATGACAGCTTTTACATAATTTTGCATTTGCCATTTACATTATTACTTTAAGATATCACTCCAAATAACAGGAAGAGAGAGCACCTGAAAACAATAGGGAGAGAAACCATAGAAAACATATAAGGGAATATTAAATTTTTCATGAGCATGAGAGCCAATTTTATTTGGAGTGTAATTGTATGCATGTTATTGCCGCTGTTATCCATAGCACAGCCAATAGCAAATTTTAGTTCTAACGTTACTACCGCCTGTTCGCCGATTGTGGCACAATTTACCGACCTGAGTACGGGAAATCCTACAAGCTGGCAATGGAATTTAGGTAACGGAGTGACTTCAAACCTTCAAAATCCGTCGACTACATATATTACCGCCGGTACATACACCGTTACACTTACAGTCAGCAATGCAAACGGAAGCGATACCAAAACAGTTACCAATTATATAACGGTCAAAGCATCGCCTGTTGTAAATTTTACAGGTGATTCTACTGTTTCCTGTCCGCCAAAAAGCATCGCCTTTACAAATCTTACAGTACCCAATGCCGCAGGTACTACTACCTATTTATGGGATTTCGGAGACGGGTATTCTTCATCATCGGGCAGCCCGGTACATTTATACACTTCTGCAGGAAACTTCAATGTAACGCTGGTTGCAACAAACAGTTTAGGTTGTAGTAAAACACTTACCAAAAGCGGTTATATCCCTTTGGTTTCCAGGCCGGTTGCATCGTTTTCATCTGTCAACAATAACAACTGTGTAGTACCTACTACTGTAAATTTTCAGAATACATCTACCAACGCAGTAAGTTATCAATGGAATTTCGGAGATGGGAATACGTCAACAGCCGCCAGTCCCTCACATCAATATAACAGTTCCGGTTCTTACACTGTGAGATTAATCGCCACAAACGCTGCAGGATGCAGCGATACCTTTACACAGAACGCATTTGTAAATCTTGGCGCTGTCAATGCTGCATTTTCCGTTAACAGCAGTAACACCTGTATTAATAAAACTGTCTCTTTTACAAATACTACTACTCCCGTTGCCGGAAGTGCCACATGGTATTTCGGGGACGGAACTTCGACTACGGGGATCAATGTAACACACAACTATGCTACCGCCGGGAATTACAATGTAATAATGGTAGTTCAATTTGGAAGCTGCACAGATACTGCATCACAAACAATAACAGTAAATGCAAAACCTTCAAGCCAGTTTACAGCTAATTATACTACGGCTTGTTCATTACCGTTCACTACGCAGTTTTCCAACACATCAACGGGGGCTACCAGTTATCTGTGGATTTTTGGAGACGGCTCTACTTCAACGGTCGCAAATCCGCAAAAAACATATACTACTGCCGGTCTATATACAGTTAAGCTGGTTTCCTATAATGCAAGCGGCTGCACTGACACCTTTACCAGACAAAATTATATTCATACACTGGGATTGGATACCAGTCTTTTCCATGTGGTAGTAGAAAAGTACTATTCACATTGTGCACCTACCAACGTGCAATTTTTCACCTACAATACGGTACAGGTTCCTGCTATCGGGTATCAATGGAGCTTCGGTAATACATACCCTCCGACCTGCTCTACCTGCGGACCGGGAAATATGCATTACTATCCTAACCCCGGAACATATACCGTTACGGTAACGGTACAATTTGGGAACGGATGTAACGTAACCAAACATCTGAATTTTACACTAGGCACAAAACCAACTGCCGCTTTTACTGTTTCACCTGACTCGATATGCCCTAACCAGGTCGTAACGTTCACAAACAATACAACTAACGGTACAAGCTATCGATGGGCATTCGGCGATGGTGATACCAGCACTTTAACCAGCCCGACCCACATATACGGAATAAGTGGTAGTTATCCCGTCACCCTGGTAGCCACTAACAGTTTTTGTTCAGACTCCATTACTGTTCCCAATAGCGTTTATGTACATCCACCAACTGCAAATTTCGGGAGTAAATATGATTGCATTAACAGGAAATTGTTTCACTTCTATGATAGTTCTATAGGGGCAAATACTTATTACTGGAACTTTGGAGATGGAAATACTTCTACACAAACCGGCCCTGTTGTTAATCACACATACACTAATTATGGCACTTACCTGGTGACACAGGCTGTTACCAATACAACGTCAGGTTGCACGGATACATTTCATAGAATTGTTTATTCGTATCCGCTGAATGTAGGGTTTACCAGCAGCGATACCAATATATGCCGTAAAGAAAGCGTAAGCTTTGCCGCCGTTACAGATAGTAACTATGTAGGCTATACATGGGCATTGGGAGACGGGGGCACCTCAACTATCGCATCTCCTGTATATCAATACAACAATACGGGTGTGTATAATGTAAAGCTTGTAGTTACAGACCTGCAGGGCTGCAAGGATAGCCTGATAAAAACCAACCATGTTCATGTAGGCGGCCCGGTAGCCAATTTTAGCGGCACGCCCTTAACCGGGTGTACACCGCTGAATGTAACCTTTACCGATAATAGTGCTATGGGAGGAGTTTCCACCAATAACCGTATATGGACATTTGGTGATGGACAGCAATCCACAGGCCCCGGTACCAATATGGCACATGTTTACAATACTGCCGGTAACTATTCCGTAAAACTGAAAGTGACCGATGTGAATGGATGTGCCGATTCCATCACCAAGAGCAACTATGTAAAACCTACAAAACCAACCGCCGGCTTTTTTACTAACGATACTGCCGTGTGTTCCGCCGGACAGGTAAACTTTACCAATCTTTCAGGAGGTTCCGGTATAAATGTAATATGGTATTTTGGCGACGGGACTACTTCTACCACTTATGCACCGGCGCATGTGTATGCAAACCCCGGGTACTATACGGTTAAACTGGTGGTAACTGATAACAACGGATGCAAAGATTCTGTTACCAAAACCAATTATATACATGTTCTTTCTTTAAACATCACTTTTAATGCCAGTGATACTGTCGGCCCTTGCCCCCCGCTTGCAGTCAACTTTACGAATACTACCCCTGGCCTTACAAACCTTGCATGGAACCTGGGAAATGGCAACCTGTCCAGTTTATCCAATCCATCTACGGTATATACTTACCCCGGTGTTTATACGGTTAAGCTGGTTGGGGAAAATACGTTGGGATGTACCGATTCCGCATCAAGAACAATAACGGTAAACGGGCCTACAGGTACGCTTACCTATACCCCCGTATCCGGGTGCAACCCGCTTACGGTAAACTTCAGTTCTGTCAGTAGTAATACCCAGTCTTATATCTGGGATATGAATAACGGGGTTACACAAACTACTACCGGCCCTTCATTTTCGTACAGCTATATCCAATCAGGAAAGTATTTGCCAAAACTGGTTCTGAGCGATGGCATGTCTTGCCTGGTACCGATACAAGGTGTAGATACCATAATAGTAGATGAGGTATCTGCAGATTTTTCCTTTAGCCCCCTTACGCTTTGCGATACAGGTACCATACAGTTTACAGACACTTTATATTTTTCACAAAGCACTGTTACCCGTACCTGGCTGTTTGGCGACGGAGGTTCAGGCAGCGGGCACAACCCTGTTCACTTTTATGCAGCCCCGGGTACCTACCAGGTGAAGATGATTGTACATAATGCAACAGGGTGCAGCGATACGATTATCAAAACGGTGAATGTATACGCTTCACCCAATGTAAGTGCCGGCAATAACCAGGCCGTATGCGCAGGAAATTCTACTCCCGTACAACTACAGGCAACAGGGGCGTCCACCTACACATGGAGCCCGGCAACAGGATTATCCTGTACTGCGTGTGCCAATCCATCTGCTATCCCCGCCAGTACGGTTACTTATACGGTTACGGGAACAGATACCCATGGTTGCACTGATACGGGAAATGTAATAATTACGGTTAACCCTTTACCTAACGTAAGTGCCGGAACGGATAAAATTATATGTGCCGGAACTTCAACTACATTGCAGGCTACGGGTGGCACTTCTTACACATGGTCGCCGACAACAGGCCTGTCCTGTAGCAACTGCGCTGCACCAACAGCCAATCCCGTAACTACTACATCTTATACAGTAACGGGTACAGATGCGAACGGGTGTACAGATACGGGAAATGTAACGGTAACAGTTAACGCAACCCCTACTATTAGTACCGGGCCTAACAAAACTATATGCTCCGGCACATCTGCAACATTGCAGGCTACGGGCGGCATTTCTTATACATGGTCACCAGCCACAGGGCTGTCATGTACTGCATGTGCCAATCCAACAGCCAGTCCCACCACCACCACCACATACATGGTAACGGGTATGGATGCGAACGGATGTTCTAATACGGCAACGGTGACCGTTACAGTAAACCCGCTGCCAACAATCAGCGCAGGGGCTAACGTGGCTATCTGTGCCGGCGCTTCAACTACGCTGCAGGCTACAGGCGGCACTTCCTATACATGGTCACCAGCTACAGGGCTGTCATGCACTACCTGTGCCGCGCCAACAGCTAACCCAACAGCAACTACTACTTATACAGTGACGGGAACGGATGCAAACAGTTGTTCCAATACGGCAACAGTGACGTTGACAGTAAACCCACTGCCAACAATCAGTGCAGGGGCTAATGTGGCTATCTGTGCAGGCGCTTCAACTACGCTGCAGGCTACAGGCGGCACTTCCTATACATGGTCACCTGCTACAGGACTGTCATGCACTACCTGTGCCACCCCAACAGCCAACCCCACAACAACTACTACCTATACGGTGACGGGAACGAATGCAAACGGATGTTCCAATACGGCAACAGTAACGGTGACCGTAAACCCGCTGCCAACAATCAGCGCAGGTACCAGCGTGGCTATCTGTGCAGGCGCTTCAACTACGCTACAGGCTACAGGCGGCACTTCTTATACATGGTCGCCTGCTACAGGTTTATCGTGTACTACATGCGCCGCCCCAACAGCTAATCCCGCAACAACTACTACCTATACGGTGACGGGAACGGATACAAATAGTTGTTCCAACACTGCAACCGTGACAGTAACAGTAAACCCACTGCCAACAATCAGTGCAGGGACTAATGTGGCTATCTGTGCAGGCGCTTCAACTACATTGCAGGCTACTGGTGGCTCTTCTTATACATGGTCGCCTGCCACAGCGCTATCCTGTACTACGTGCGCTAGTCCAACAGCTAGCCCAACAGCAACCACTACTTATACAGTGACGGGGACGAATACAAACAGTTGCTCCAACACTGCAACGGTAACGGTGACCGTAAACCCGCTGCCAACAATCAGCGCAGGTACTAACAAATCTATCTGTATCGGTTCAGCTACGACTTTACCGGCAACCGGCGGCGCATCTTATACATGGACACCCGCCACAGGGCTATCCTGTACTTCGTGTGCTACCCCAACGGCCAATCCTACAACCACTACTACTTATACAGTAACAGGTACAAATGCTAACGGGTGCGTTAATACGGCAAATGTTACAGTTACTGTTAATCCTTTACCTGTAATAAGTGCCGGAAGCAATAAAACAATTTGTGCTGGTTCATCCACTGCCTTACAGGCAACCGGCGGCACTTTTTATGCATGGGCCCCAACCACAGGGCTATCCTGTACAGGTTGCCAGAACCCTACAGCCACCCCTGCAACAACTACTACTTATGTAGTAACCGGGACCAATACAAATGGCTGCAGTGATACTGCCCATGTTACGGTCACCGTTAACCCATTGCCCACAATCAGCGGTGGTGGTAATAAAGCCATTTGTACGGGAGCATCCGTTCAATTACAAGGTAGCGGAGGCACTTCCTACACGTGGTCGCCCGCTGCAGGATTATCGTGTACTGCATGTGCCGCCCCAACAGCCAGCCCCATATCTACTACAACTTACACAGTTACAGGAACGGATGCCAACGGCTGCATTAGTACAGCAACGGTAGCAGTGACGGTAAATGCCATACCTAATGTAACCGCAACTACCAGCAAAAACATTATCTGCGATGGTACGAGTGCCCAGCTACAGGCATTCGGTGCAGGCAGTTACTCCTGGACACCGGCTTTAAACCTCTCCTGCGTAAGTTGTAACAACCCGGTAGCCAGTCCGCCCAATGATGTTACCTATATAGTAACAGGAACGACTAACGGATGTTCGGATACTGCGCAGGTACATATCAAGGTGCTGCCTAAGCCCAACATCAATGCAGGCCCTGATACATCTATCTGCGCAGGGGATTCCGTACGCTTGCATGGGTCCGGCAATATTCCGCTCACGTGGTCGCCCGGCACCAGCTTATCCTGCAGCAATTGTAACAACCCGGTAGCTACACCTGCGGCCACTACTACATATACCTTATCAGCAACTGACAGCAACAGTTGTGCAAATACAGATGATGTGACCATAACGGTACACCCGCTTCCGAATGTTGATGCAGGAGATGATGCGACTATATGTAACGGGGATCCGCTCCAGCTATCTGCTAAGGGCGCAGACACTTATAGCTGGTCTCCGGCAACGGATTTATCTTGTGTACATTGTAAAAATCCGGTGGCTACACCTACAGGGCAGATTACCTATACTGTTACAGGCACAGACGGGTTCGGGTGTTCAAACTCAGATGAAATACAAGTATCTGTTATTCAGAAAGAGCCTACCAGCGCCAGCCCGGATGCAGATATCTGCCGGAACGGCTCTGTAACACTCAATGCTTCAGGTGGTGATACCTACCAATGGATACCTTCTTCAGGGCTTGACAATCCTAATATACCTAATCCTAAGGCCAGCCCTGAAAATACTACTACCTATGCTGTGATTATTAAGCAGGGAATATGTTTTGCTGACACTTCAAGGGTAAAAGTAACTGTTCATGAAAACCCGACAATAAATGCAGGCCCGGACCAGAATACTATCAGTGGCACTCCTGTACAACTGAGGGCACTCGGTTCAAATGTAACCAGGTACGAATGGTCCCCGGCTAACAGCCTTGACTGCAGCGATTGTTCTTCTCCCAAAGCAACACCTTTTGTGACAACTACTTACGAGGTAAGGGTATATACCGCATTAGGATGTACTTCAAAAGACGAGGTAACTGTGCATGTAAGTTGTGATAAGACCCAGTTATTTATCCCGAACACATTTACTCCAAACGGAGACGGTGTAAACGATAGGTTCTTCCCGCAGGGAAAAGGCATAACTTCAGTACAAAGTTTCCGTGTGTTTAACCGGTGGGGGCAAATTGTGTTTGACGCGCAAAATATTCCTTTAAATGATGAAACGCATGGCTGGGACGGGACTTATAAAAATGAGCCCTTATCACCCGATGTATTTATATATATTATTAACGCCTTTTGCGAATCAGGAGAACCGCTGGAGCTGAAGGGCGATATATCATTGGTTCGATAATTTTTTTTAATAAACAGTGTATGAAGAAACAAGTGACTACGAAATTATTAGCTGCCTTTGCGGTGTTGATGTTCAACAACGCGGCAGGACAGGACATTCATTTTTCCCAGTTTTATGAAAATGCTATTATGCGGAACCCCGCATTGACAGGCATTTTCAGCGGAGATTACAAAGCGGGGGTAAATTACCGCAACCAATGGAGCTCTATATCTGTGCCGTTTGAGACTATCCTGGCAACTGCAGAAACAAGGATAGCTGTAAATAAAGAGGTGGGGGATTATGTTAGTTTCGGGGTTTCTGCCAGCTACGATAAAGCAGGTTCCATAAGCTTTAACAGTTTCCAGGTTTACCCCGCAGTCAATTATAATAAAGCCCTGGAAGATACACGACACTCATACCTATCGGTAGGTTTTGCAGGCGGCTACGGCCAGCGCTCGTTTGATATGTCAAAAGCCACTTTCAGCACACAGTATGTAAACGGAAGTTATGCCTCCGGTAATGCATCAGGAGAAAACATCTATAATGCTACTTTGCAGTATTATGATGTGGCGGCAGGTATCAGCTATAACAGCTCCGCAGGTCCCAACAATAATGTAAATTACTATGTAGGCGCGGCCGGTTACCACATCACCAAACCCAAACAAAGCTTCCAGGGCAACCAGACACTTGTTAATCTTTCTCCTAAACTCATAGCCAATATGGGTTTCAAATGGAACATTACAGACGAATATGGCCTGACGATGCACATGAACTATACAATGCAAAGCAGCTACCGCGAAACGATAATGGGAGGCTTGCTTAGCTGGCGCAACATAAAAGACCAGGATAATAAATTTGTATTCTATGCCGGTATGTTCTTACGTTTCAAAGATGCTATAATCCCTACTATTAAGGTGGACTATAAACAGTATTCCTTCATCACTTCTTATGATGTAAATACATCTCAACTAAAACCGGCGAGTAATGGTGTAGGTGGTATGGAAATGTCTGTATTTATTCGCGGTACTTATAAAAAAACACAACACATGGGCTACCAGACCGAATGCCCCAGGTTCGAAAGGATGCTTGACGGCTCAGGAGGTTCTGAAGCATGGTAGTAAAATATACGGCAAAAAAGAGGGCGGAATTTCCACCCTCTTTTTTATTTCTTTTTATACTTGCTTATTAAATCTGTCACACTGGCCCTTCTTATATATTCAGGATTAAGATCAGTAAATATTTTAGAACGGTTGGGGGCCAGCTTAAGCGCTTTTTCCAGTTGTATGACCCCTTCTTTTGTTTTACCCATTTCATAAAGAATGGCTGCCTGGTAATACCTGAAATCAGGTTTGTCCCCGCAGTGCTCCCGTGCCACTTCAAGCTGTGTCAGGGCTTCATCATAAAAGTTTGCAATATACAGGCCGCGAATCAATGCTACCCATGTGGTTTTATTACCGGGCTTTAACCTTACTGCATTCACGTAACACACCAATGCTTCACTTTTCACATCCATTTCCATCAGGCAGTTGCCTATAGCCATACAGTAAGCTGCATTTTCCTTGTCCAGGTGCAGGGCTACAGAATAGGCTTTTACCGCTTTCTCCCATTGTCTTTCCCTTGCGTAGGTCTCTCCTATTTTGTAAAATATAGAATCGTCCTGCGGGCTGAGCTGCGATGCCTGGCGGTAGTAATATCTTGCCTGCTTAAAATTCTTCTGCTTCTCCCAGCAATAGCCCATCGCCTCAAAAATCACATCTTCCGGTTTGGCTATCTCCAGGTGTTTTTCCAACACTTCAAGGGCTTTTTCATACCATTTCAACCGCATGTAAGCATCTGCCATGTTTCGGTAGGCAAACTCAAACTTATCGTCTATCGCCACACAAAACTCGTAAGCGTCTATTGCTTTTTCATAAAGCTTCAGGCCCTGGAAAGCAGCGCCCAGGTTAAACCACGCAAGTGCATTATAGGGATCTTCTTCCGTAAGACTGGTGTGCAGGGTAACACTTTCTTCCATACGCTGGGTAAACTCTGCCCAAAAGCATATTTTCTGAAGTGCTTCTTCGTTGCGGCGGTCTATTTTAATTATTCTTTTCAGGGTATCGAATACCGCATCAAATTCTTCGCATTCATCGTAAACATCCGATAATTCCAGCAGTACTTCTATTTTTTCCTTGCCTTCAAAATTTTCCGATTTTTGCTCCAGCCATAAAGCAGCCTGGTCATATTTAAACTGCCCAAGCAATATATCCGACCGCAACAATGTAGCATCCAGGTTATTCTGCTCGTATTGTTCCATTTCATCCAGCACCTTTAATGCCTGTCCATACTTTTGTGCCTGGGTTAGTATTTCTGCCTTTAAAAGCAATATAGAACCGGAGAAGGGATAATATGTAGCGGCAATTTCACATGCCAGCATTGCCTGCTCTTCGTTGCTGTTCTGGAAATAATACTCTATCACACGTTCAAACTCCTCTTCTTCCATCATCCTGGCAGACTCTCCTGTTTTCACTTCTTCATACCGTTGCAACAGTTCATCAAGCGAGTCCCATTCTTCATCTAAGTAATCATCATCAAACATAGGAATCGATTTATACCAAAGTTAACAAATAAAATGCCCTTTCCCCAGCAGGCAATGTTAAGGCACTGTAAAAATGCACATGTTATCAACAGGATGTAAAAAAGTCGCCCTACATGACTGTAGAATCGACTTTTAAATATGATAAAACAACAAATAATATTAATCTACCGGCAATTCCACTGTGTAAAGAGTAGTTGAATCATCCAGGGATATTGCGCGGACACCTGTTACAATAACAGATTTATATAAATCCCAGCCTTTGCCGGCAATGTAATAGTTGCCTGCTTTCAGGTTGCGGAATGTTACGGTCGGCCTGCCGTTTTCGCGGTAGCAATATCCTGAATCGTCGTAGTTTTTAGTAGTATCTAAAGTATTATAAGCTATATATATATAGCAGCTGTCTACATCAATACCATTGTGCTGTGGTATAACTTTTAAGGTGGCATTTCCGCCTTTACCACCAATATGGTTCACAGTAGTGGTATTAGTTGCAGGCTTTGCATCTTCTTCGTCTTTTACGCAACTAAAGAATATTACAGAAAATAAACCCGCCAGTAATATAGCGCCAAACCAGTTTGATTTCATGAAAATCAATTTTAATGGAGTTGAAGATACAAAAAACGGCAAATTATATAGCTACGCAGCTAAAAAAATAGTTATCACGGCTATTCAGCCGTATTATATGCAATATTGCTGGGTATACTTTCATTCCACAGCCGGTCGAATGCTGTGACGGCGTAACGTACATTTTTATATTTATTAGCAGCCTTATCCACATATTCCGTATGCTGTACAACAGCTATAATATTCTCTGCTTTATTAATATTCACAGGCTCATTATCAATAAACCTGTAAACAGCGTAACAAACCGTTTGCTTATCTTTTTTTTCCTGCTGCCACTGCAACAGGGTACCACCAGAAGAAGGTATTGCCTTTACAACAGGGGCGGGGGGAGGTATGCTGTCTATCCACTTCATAACCGGTGGAAAGGCGTAGTATGCATTGTATTTTTCTATACTGTCGCCAATTGGCAGGCGCACTTTATCGAAACTGGATGTGCTGTACAATGAATAACCGGGGTTAGCTGCGGTTTCCCTAATATCTCTTATTTGCGATAGCAATTCCTTCGTACTTGTCCACGGCCCTCTTGTGGCGTCTGCCATCCGGTAAACCCCCAACCCATAGTATATATGCCTTTTATAGCTATGTTTTTCCCACCAGGGGAGTAGTACATCAAAAGCTGCTGCCTTGTGGCCATGTTCCCAATATAACTGCGGCAACAAATAATCTATCCAGCCCTTTTCCATCCACAATAAAACATCGGAATACAAGTCATCATAACATGTTTGGCCCCCGCGGGTTGCCGAACCGTCCGGGCATGTACCGGCATTTCGCCATATACCGAACGGGCTTATGCCGAATTTCACATAATACTTTATCCTTTTGATGTTGGTATTTAGTGTAGCAATGAAAAGGTTTACATTGTTCCTTCTCCAATCATCTTTATTGGTAAAATGCTGTTTGTATTTAGCATAGGCAGATGCATCGCCAAACTCCAGGCCTGCAATCCGGTAAGGATAAAAATAGTCGTCGAGGTGCACTGCGTCGATATCATATCTCTTTACTACATCCGTTATTATTCTTATGACATATTCCCTTGCTTCAGGTATGCCCGGGTTAATATATGATTTACCGCCATAGCTCACAATCCAGTCAGGATGTTTGCGCGTTACATGGCCGGGGGGATTAGGGTTCTTTTTACTATCTGTAAGCGCCCTGAACGGATTGAACCATGCATGAAATTCCATATTTCTTTTGTGCGCTTCCGTAATCATAAAATGAAGCGGGTCGTAATATGGAAAAGGGGGTTGTCCCTGCCTGCCCGTCAGATAACGGCTCCAGGGTTCTTCGTCCGATTCGTAAAAAGCATCTGCAGCAGGGCGTACTTGTACAATTACTGCGTTACAGCCCAGCTCTTTCAACTGGTCAAGCCTTTGGATGAACTCCTGTTGTTGCTGAACGGAAGGCAACCCCGGTTTTGACGGCCAGTCAATATTGGCAACTGTGGCTATCCATGCAGCCCTGAACTCTCTTTTGGGAAAATGGGCTTTAGCTACACCGTTAAAGACAATAAAGAAAACAAACAGAAGAAGTAAACGCATGAAGTAACCGGGATTTGAATGTAGATGTACAAATTTAGTGAAGGGTATTTAATAATAAAGTTAAAGGGGCTGATGATACCACCAGCCCCTTTAGTATAAAGAATGAACGTTTTTTATTCTTCCGTTTTCTTTTTACGTGCGGCTGTTTTTTTGGCAGGTTTCTCTTCATCACCCTCAGTTACAGCTTTTTTAGCACGTGCTTTCTTAGCTGGCTTTTCTTCGGCAGCGTCTTCTTTCTTCGCTGCTGATTTTTTCTTGGCCGGCTTTTCTTCTACAGGTGTTTCTGTTGTTTCTCCACCATCCGTTTCTTCCGGTTGCTGTGCTGATTCAAAGTTCAGTAAGCCGGCATTTTTCAGAATATCATACCATTTTACCATTTTCTTCATATCACTCACATATACGCGCTCCTCATCAAAATCGGGAAAAACACTTTTAAAATATTGCTTTATGGCGTTATTATCGGCCTTAGCGTCAATTACTTCGGTTTCTCCTTCACTATCTTTCATTTTCTGAAACACTTCGTGAAGTCTTACGTTATCGCCAACAGTATATATTTCAATACTTTCAAGAGGGGTAACATTGTGCAAACGGGCCGAAATAAACCTTGTTGAATTATCAGCAAGACTACGCACTATGGCGCCATCACTTTTTGTTGCCAGCAATTGAAAAAGACCGCCTATTCCGGTCACTGCTACTATTTCTCTGTATTCCATACTAATCTTTGAAGGGGAGCAAAAATAAAATTTTTATAATAAACTCCCTCCACTTATCTGAAATATAATTGTTTTATAAAAAAACAGGCCATGTACTGTTATCGTATCAGGGTTATTGTACCCTTATATTCAACATCCCGGGGGGCGGTATTTCCGCAGGTTCCCTGTATATAATAGTTATATGTTCCCAAATCCTGCGGTTCACCGTTAAACATGCCGTCCCAGCCCTCCGATACATCATCAGTCGCAAATACCCTCTGGCCGAACCTGTTATAGATGATGAACTGCTTTATAGTCATATTGCCTTTAAACAGTATGCGCAATTTATCGTTTTTACCATCGTTATTAGGCGTAAACGCACTGGGGACAAACGCTTTACAACAATTATTATACTCCACTTCCGCAACTGCCGAATCGGGACATGCGTTGGCATCGGTCACCCATACCATATATTTTCCGTTGGCAAGTCCTGCAATTTCCGAGGTATAACGTTCAGGCACAGTGCTCCATTTGTAGTAATAAGGCGGTGTCCCGCCTTTAACTTCCGAAGAAACCGACCCTCCGTCATCAAAGCCTTCACAATCGTTTCGTACCGCCGTAAGTTTCACTTCCAGCTGTTCAGGAGAACCGATGGTTACAGTGGTATCTTTTTTACAATTTTTACTATCTATTATGGTTACTGTATAAGACGCAGCTTTTAAACCTTTAAAAGTATTTTCAACCGGTGTCTGGCTACCTATATAGTATGCCAATGGCTGAACGCCACCCTGTGCATCTACTTTTATAGTACCATCTTCCGAACCGAAACATTTTACATCTTTAGGGGTAATCCCGTTAATCAGAATGTGCGGGTACCCGGTAAGGGTAATGTTTGTGTCTGTTGTACAGCCATTCTGGTCTTTAATCGTAATTGTATACTCACCTTCGGTAAGCGAGCTGATTATACCGGAAGAACCAAACGCCCCGTTTGCCCCGTACTGGTAAGGTTGTACGCCTCCTTTACCGGAGATGTTTACGCCACCATCCTTAAAGCCCTCGCATGTAGGATTTACTATATCCAAACCGGTTATGATTATTTTATCCGGCTCTGTTAAGGTCACAGTAGTATCTTCCAGACAGCCCTTGGAATCCTGCACTGTTATCAGGTGCGGGCCTGCATTGATACCTGTAAGCACATTACCGGGTTTATAAGCGCCGAAATCGGTACGATAAGAATAGGGAGGCGTACCCTTACCGGCAGTGACCGTTACCTGCCCGCTGGTATCGCCAAAGCAAAGCACGTTTTTAACAGATACGCTCATTTCCAGTTTGTCCGGCTGTGTCAATGTTAATGTAGTGTCGCTGATACAACCATGAGCATCTTTCACATGCAGCACATAAGTATTTGCAAACAGGTTAATAATCACACTGGTTGAGGAGTAAGGCCCCGCATCTACACCAAAGGTATAGGAGGGTGTACCGCCGGTAGCTGCCAGGGATACCTTTCCGTCATTAAATCCATAACAACTGATATGGTTGAACGAACTGATTTGCGGTACCAGTTTTGTAGGCTCTGCCACAACTATGTTTGTATCTTTTATACAGCCGTTGGCGTCTTTGATTTTAACCAGGTAGGTTGCAGCACCCAGATTATCGAATGTATTACTGCTGGTGAAAGGGCCTGAAAAGCCTTTGGCAAAGGTGTAAGGCGCAAGGCCGCCTGCAGGTATTAATACAATTTTTCCGTTCGTATCACCGAAACAGTTTGCATCGGTAACTGTAGCCGCTGCCACAACATCTATGGAATCTATTACCTGGATAACCGTATCTTTCAGACAGTTCCTGCTATCCCTGATGTGTATTGTATACGTACCCGCAGCAACAGGGGTAAATACCGGAGAGGTATTGTACGGACCGGCATTGAGCGCAAACAGGTAAGAAGGAGTACCCCCGGCAGCACTTACTTCAATCCGCCCGTTTGCTAATGTTGCACAGGTAGCATTTTTTAATGCAATGGCAGGCACTATAGCAGTCGGTTCTGTTAATACTACAATTGAATCTGCCGTACAGCCGTTTGCATCCTTAATATGCAGTGTATAGGTGCCTGCACTTAACCCCGCGATAATATTACTTGCCCCAAACGGATTGGCATCTACTGCATAATTGTAAGGTGTAGTGCCCCCGGTAGCGGTAATGGTGTATGAGCCATTTGAAAAGCCGAAACAGGACGGCGTAATTTCGGCAATATTCGAAAACTCCAGTACCGGCGGTTCATTTACAATAATACTTGTGTCGCGGATACAACCATTGGCATCTTTTATATGTACGGTATATGTTCCGGCAGGTAATGAGTTGAATGTATTGGCAGCACTGTACGCACCTGCGCCAATAGCATACGTGTATGGAGATACGCCCCCGCTCCCTGTAGTTGTGATAGCGGCATCGCTCAACCCGTTACAACTTACATTTGTTACTACTGTACTGCTGGTAAGATAGGGAGGCTCTACCACCGTTACAATAGTATCCAGGTAGCACTGGTTTACGTCTTCTATATGGAAACTATAGTTTCCTGCTGTAAGGCCATTCCACGAGTTTGTACTGCCAAGGGTACCTGCTCCCTTTTTATATTTATAGGGTGCTGTAGCACCAAAAGCATTCAGGGTGATAGCCCCGGCAGCATCCCCGTTGCAAAGAATATCTGTAACAATAGCATTTGCATGAACTGATATGGAATCAGGGAGTTTAAACAAAGAGTCCATTAAACAACCATGCGCATCTTTGATATGAATGACATAATTGCCTGAAGGCAGGCTGCTGAATGTATTGACGGTACTAAAAGAACCCGCCCCTAAAGCATATTGATAGGGTGCTGTCCCATTAAATGCAGATACTACTATCTCACCGCTGCTATAAAAATTACAAGGTGGTTTGGTAAAATTGATAACTGCATCAATGGGTGGTATATCCAAAAGCTGTACAACCGTATCTTTTATACAATCATTCGCATCTTTTACATGCATGGTATAGCTGCCGGCAGACAAGCCGGTAAATACGTTTGAAGAAGAGAATGTTCCTGCCCCTATTGCATACTGGAAAGGCGACAGGCCACCTGTGGCTGTTAAGATAATACTACCGTTATTACCCCCGTTGCAGGTAGGCGACACCATAGTTACCGCCGGTATAATAGCCGGCGGCGGGGCTATTGTTATCGTTGTATCTTTTGAGCAGGTGTTGGCTGCCGTAACACGCAAGATATAGGTACCGGGAGAAAGGCTGTCAAGCTGGGTACCGGTTACATTAGTAATCGTATGTACCACTGTACTGCCCTGCAGTACGGTAATAACCCAGGGGGAGGATGTGTTAGACGGCGTTACATTAAACTTTGCTTTTTTACTACAAGTGGCGGAAGAAACAAGCGCAAAGGCAATTTTAGGGGCAGGCGTTACGGTTACGGTGTATGCAGTCGTTTGTTTACTCGACAAAGGGCAACCGTCATCGGTATAGGTAATAAAGAAGTTGTATGTGCCGGGCGTTACATTATTCAGGCTCCAGTTAAAAGTGCCTGAAGGTGCTGTAGTATTATTGTTGATAACCGTAAATGTGGCACCGGTAGGAACACCCGAGGCCGAAACATTTATATTATTTCCATCAAGATCGGTAGGATTTATTTTGAAAGAGAATGAACTCTCGTTCTGGCATACAGAAACTGTAGTATTGGTAGTCTGGGTCCCATTGCTTACGTTACTGATATTTCCTCCGGGGGGGTTATTATTGCAGTTATTCAGTACAACAAAGGTCATTTCGCGCATGCTGGTACCTACCAGTACGCTACCGCGGTATTCTTCTACTTTTGTTACTACCAGCGAGCGTTGTACCAGGTTGGGCGTAAAATTTAACTGCCCCGTTGTATTACTAAAAGAAAAACCTGTGGCTGCCAGCGGGTTGGTGGCTGAATAGCCCGTAAGATAAGTGACTGTGCCGGATGTCAAAGCCTCTATGCCAGGGACAAGGGAATAAGTCAGCGCATCATTATTGGCATCTACAGTACCCGGGTTATAGCTGGCTGCCTTGTTTATGCAAAAGAAAGGAGTAGGTATGGTCGTATACGTTGGCGAAGAGTTGGGGGCGTTTAAATTGTTAAGAGTAGCCTCAAGACCTGTAATACTGCCTCCCGAACCTAAGTTGATATTTGTTATGCTATTACTTCTGCCTGCCGAACTTGCGCCTAAAGCACCCTTAAAAACAAACCTCCAGTTTGACGATGTTCCGCCAAGGTTTACAGTACGGCTATAGGTAAACTTTTTTACGCCCGGTACGGTTCCCGATGTCGATACGCAGGTTGTGTTACTTAACTGCGAAGGGCACACAGGCGTCACTTCCTGCCCCGTAGTGGGGCTTTGCAGTACCAGGCTTACACTTTGAGAAAATGAGAACCCATTATATATTTCAATAACAGGGCTTGATGAAGAAAGCGTAAGGAATACGGCACCGGTGTTTATGTTACAGTCTCCATATATTACCATAGTGATAGTGTATGAGTTACCGCTTACATGTGTATAAAACAAATCAGCCCCGTATAAATGGGAGGCCTCGGCACTTTTTGAGAATAACAATACACATAAGAATAGGGCTGACCTGCGTAAAGCGCGTAAACACAATTTCATCGTCTGTTAGGTTTTAATATTATTTATAGCAGTATAATACAATTATATATATTATATATTGTAGTGGAAAGCAAATATAGACACTATATATCTATATCTGTGTTGGGAGGAGTAAAGGAATTGGCTACTTATGTCAAAACTATGACATTTATTTTTATCCGGCCTAAAACAGTTTTTTATTTTTTAATACGGACTGAAAATAAATGTTCAGATCTGCCGAAGGTTTGAGCTTTATTAACAAAAAGGAATATACTATTCCAATTAGCAAAGAGCGTGTAACTGTATCGAAAAATGGATTAGTTAAATAAGGTAATGTGTATCCCGCTATACCTGCTATTACGCCTGCTAAAACTACAGTTGAACTATGAATTGTGAACGGTTGCACTTTCATTTTTTTCCATAGATATAGCATTTTGGTTATGTTAAAGAGGACCAGGGAAATGGTAGTACCCCATGCTGCCCCATAAACACCATATATAGGTATTAATATTCTATCTAATGCTACTATCATTACCATTAAAAAGAACGACACTCTGAAATTAAACTTGTAATATTCCGAGATGCTAATGAGTTCGGTATTTAACCCAGTTGCCATATCTATAAGCCTTCCTGCCATTAAAATAATAACTAACGGCTTTACTACACCATATCCCGGAGGTAAAATCCTTATTAAATTGTCCAGGTTACATGCTATCAGTAGAAACATACCAAAAGCAGCGATAAGCATATTAATCCCTGCACGGTGAAAAAAATCTGAAAGTTTATACTGGTTCTTCTCTATATATGCCCGGTTTAGTGTTGCAAATGAAGCTGATTGCATGGCGCGATATGGTATCACCATGATACTGATTACAAGAATTGCCCATCTATATACAGCAAGACTGGCAAGACCACTTTTATCAAGGGGGCCCAACATAAGTATATCTATATATCCAATAAAATTCAATGATATGCTTAACAACAAATGATACCACGAAAAATTAAACAGTTCTTTATATTCAGTTTTACTGAATACGCTAAAATTGAATGAAATTCCAAAATTTTGTTTCCCGGCAACAAACAATAGAATGGAAGTAGGTATAAAATAAACCAGTACGCTGCCAATGATCAGATTATCAAACGAAATGACATTAAAAAAATACAATACGATAATTGCGAGGTTACATACGCGAAGCAATACTTCCCGCATAAAAGACGATACTGCTGCTTTGGAATGTCCTATTAAATATAGTTCCAGCAAAGAAGAGAAGCTCCATATAAAAACAAGTGCCGGCAGCCATGTATAATACCGGCTCATAAATACCCTGTCCTGAACCTGGTAGTGGGCTATTACATTATTTTTTAGCGCCAGGTAAGCTATTGTAAAAATGACACCCGCAAATAAGGTTAACAGTATACAGAAAGAAATTAGAACATTTCTACGTTTATCAGAAATGCTGTATTTAGGCGTATAAGTGGCTATTAATGACCCGGTTCCTACTAATATAATATTTTGGATGATGGCAGCTAAATAAATAAAGTTTGTAAGAAACCCAAACTGTTGTTTATCCAATACATATACACCTACATAATTGAAAATAGTGCCAAGTATGGCACCCATTCCAATTACAATTGTGGTTTTTACAGATTGACGGATAACAACCCCCATTATTACCTGATACGGAATTTAAAAAATTTATGAACTAAGAACTTTACATAATAGCGGGCATTTTCCTTAATACCAAAAATAATGTAAAATAATACATAGTATAGAGATTTTCCATATATATATTTTATTATCTCCATTTCCCGGTTAAAGATTGTCTTTAAAAGTTTTAGTTGCTTCACTGGTTCAGTACTGGCATTAGCAATGTGTACTACGCTGGTTTCTGATAAAAAATAACTCGATATACCTTTTTCTAATAATTGATAACACCACAACTGGTCTTCTCCATACATAAAAAATCTTTCATCCAGTTTTTTATCCGGCAGAAGTTCAAGTATCGTTTTGGGAAACATCATAAAAGCCCCTGAAACCCAGTCGCAGGCAGTATTGAAATCTCCGTGGAAATATTGATTCAGCATTAGCTGTGCGCGTTTCCTGTAGGGCAATAGCCATAATAAAGGCCTAATTAAATCAAGTATCTCGTTTTTTATGCTTCTGAATTTTCTGGCATTATGTTGATATGTTCCATCTTCATATACCAGCTTTACAGTTAACATACATGGGTTTTTATTCAAAAAATCAGATGCCTTGAAAATACTGTTTTCTGTAAGATATGTATCTGAGTTCAATAGCAACAAAATCTCTCCAGATGCATGTTTTATACCTAAGTTGTTGCCCTTGGCAAATCCTCCATTTTCATTACTTTTTATCAGTTTTATATCAGGAAACCGTATAAGAAAATCTTCAGGATTTTCTTTCGTAGAAGCATTATCAACTACAACAATTTCATAATCAATTGCTGAAGTATATGACAATATACTTTCTATACACTGGCAAGTCAGTGTATAAGTGTTATAATTAATAATAATTATGGATACTTGCATATTTCTCCAATAAAGAGATGCAATAGCAACTCAGGGATAATGTGGCTGCTAAAATACTGAATAAAAATCTGCTACATTTGTTCAAAAAGCAAGAATGAAGAAAGCACTGATTACTGGTATAACAGGACAGGACGGAGCATATCTCGCAGAATTATTATTAAAAAAAGGGTATGAGGTGCATGGTATAAAACGGAGAACATCGTTAATCAATACTCAGAGAATAGATAAGCTGTACCAGGATCCTCACGAAACAGATGTAAAAATGAAGTTGCATTACGGTGATCTTTCCGATTCAACTAACATTATCCGTATCATACAAAGTGTGCAGCCGGATGAGATTTATAATCTTGGCGCTATGAGTCATGTACAGGTAAGCTTTGAAGAACCTGAATATGTAGGAAACGTTGATGGTCTTGGCACCCTCCGGATATTAGAGGCTATACGGATATTAGGCATGGAAAAGAAATGCAGGATATATCAGGCGTCTACATCAGAACTTTATGGATTAGTGCAGGCAGTACCACAGAGCGAGATAACACCTTTTTACCCCCGTTCTCCCTATGGTGTGGCAAAGCTATATGCATATTGGATAACAGTAAATTATCGTGAAGCATATAATATGTATGCTTGTAATGGCATATTATTCAACCATGAAAGTCCTATAAGAGGCGAAACATTTGTAACACGTAAAATAACACGTGGAGTAGCTGAAATTGTTCTAGGTCTGAAAAAGAAAATATGGCTTGGCAATCTTGATGCTCAGCGTGATTGGGGCCATGCCAAAGATTATGTGGAAGCAATGTGGTTAATGTTACAGCAAGATGAGCCGGAGGATTTTGTTATTGCTACGGGCATAACTGCTAGCGTAAGAACCTTTGTACAAACCGCATTTGAGCATGCAGGATTACAAATAAAATTTGAAGGCGCAGGTGAAAATGAAAAAGGCGTGGTAACTAATATTCTTAACAGTGAAGTGAAAGCGAATGTTGGGGATATAGTAGTAGAAATAGATAAGAGATATTTTCGCCCTACCGAAGTGGATTTACTTGTAGGTGATCCATCAAAAGCTAACAAAAAATTAGGCTGGAAACCCCGTTATGCACTGGAAGATATCATAAAAGAAATGGTGGACTCAGATATACAGCATTTTCGCATGAATTTATTATTAAAAGAATCAGGATTTTATACACTAAACCAATTTGAATAATGGAATTGAACAGTAAAGTGTATGTTGCGGGGCAGAATGGCATGGTAGGCTCCGCTATTACAAGAAGGCTTAGGGAAGCCGGTTATAAAAATATCAAAGGTCATAGTAGCAAAGAATTTGATTTACGTAATCAAGTAGCAGTAAATAACTTTTTCGAAGACTGGCAACCCAATTATGTTTTTTTGTCTGCTGCAAAAGTGGGAGGCATTTTAGCTAATAATACATACAGAGCGGAATTTTTATATGATAATTTAATGATAGAGGCTAATATTATTCATGCAGCTTATATTTATAAAGTAAAAAAATTACTTTTTTTAGGGAGTTCATGTATATATCCTAAACTCGCACCTCAGCCATTAAAAGAAGAATATCTGTTAAGTGGGTATCTCGAAAATACCAACGAACCCTATGCAATTGCAAAAATTGCAGGTATTAAATTATGTGAAGCTTATTATGATCAATATGGTTGCAACTTTATTTCGGCAATGCCAACCAACCTGTATGGACCGGGCGATAATTACCATCTTCAGAACTCGCATGTAATACCTGCATTACTGCGTAAATTTCACGAAGCCAAAATTAATAATGCGCCTGAAGTTGAAATTTGGGGCTCCGGCCAACCGCTTCGGGAGTTTATGTATGTTGACGATCTTGCTGACGCATGTCTTTTTTTAATGGAAAACTATGCAGGTAGAGAATTCGTAAATGTAGGTTCAGGTGAAGAAGTAAGCATTAAAGAGCTTGCTGAATTAGTAAAATATATTGTAGAATATGAGGGTGTAATAAAATTCAATACCGCAAAACCTGATGGTACACCAAGAAAACTAATGGATAGCACACGACTTCAGCAACTGGGCTGGAAATATACAACCAGTTTAAAAGAAGGTCTTCTAAAAGCGTATGAGTCTTTTAAAGCTCAAACATCATCTGGTACTTAGATATTTACTTATTTTTTTTACGACAGGGAAAATATAAACACCATAAATATAGTAGGGAAATGAATAATGCTGCCTTACAATCTGCCCCCAATCTTTCTTGAAATTCAAATCCCGGTTAGTACTTGAAAGTCCTTCCTCGCAATAAACAGCGATTATATCAGGTATATATATTTTTTTCAGGCTTTTTTTTGAGAAGAGTTTAAGATTAAATACATAATCAGACAGTAACGGATATTTTAAATCAAAAACTCCATATTTATCAAACAATGATTTTTTGTAAAAAATGGCTTGGTGTGAGATATTTTGCCTTAGGAGTTTCCATTTTGTAAAGGGTCCAGCGTATATTTTTCTACTATCTTTTAGTAAAACATTCCCATATATTAGGTCGGTTTTATTTAAATCGCCCCTTACATTGTCAAATATTTTAAAAATCGTATTATTATTATAAATAATATCGTCTGCACCTAAAAAAAATACCCAATCACCCGTAGCGCGTGCAATAGCTTTATTCATTGCATCATATACACCCTTATCTTTTTCTCCTATCGATACAATATTGCTATATTGTTTAGTATATGCTGATACTATAGCTGCAGTATTGTCTTTAGATAACCCATCTGCTATAATCAATTCTATATTTTCATACGTTTGTTCCACCACACTTTTTATAGCGGCTTCAACTGTTTTGCCGGCATTATATGTGGGAATAATTACTGAAATCCTTGGGTTCAATAGGAAAGATTATTTGCGTTAATAAAAATTGCATCTGCTTGCAGTACCATGTTATTAACCGGTGAATAGAGTTGTTCATAATTGCCGTTATACTTATAGCCGGAATTCTGTAACAGATGGTTTATTTCATTAAATAGCATTTGGCCATCGTATAGCTGAACAAAAGAAACTTCAGTAAGTAAAACCGAAGCATTTTTTAATACATCTGTACCACCGGCTATTACCTTATCTTCATATCCTTGTACATCCAGTTTAATTAAAATTGGTTTTTTTAACTCATTTATATTCAGTACTGTATCAAGTTTATTGATATTAATAATAATTTTTTCCGCCTCTGTTGCACTTTCGAAGTGTGTAATATGCTCTTTAACTGGTAAAACCGATGATGATGCGCTATTCTTATTTAGATAAAAGGAAGTTGTACTCTCGGATTCTCCTAACCCTAGACAAAAGGATATGAAATTTTTATCATGCTTAAAATTATCCTGCAACTTTTCAAAAACCTGTGGTATCGGCTCAAAGGATATGATGGTCGCTTCCGGAAACATTTTTCGCATCTTTAGGGCAAATTGCCCCTCGTTTGCTCCCACATCTATTATTGTATTAAAACTATAATCTATTAACCATTTATTTTCTTTTTTCCAGTTTCTACGCCTCCGTACTTCTACTTTGAACAATTTATAAATAATTCTACCGAGTATTTTAAACATCGCATTAATATAATTATGTATGCCAGTGCCTTGCAAATCTAAAAGAGTATTTTTAAATATTGGCATATGAATTTTTTTATATTTCGCATGGTACTTGTCTAAGAATTCAATAATTATAAAACCTTGTATTTTCAAGCTATAAACATACCTTTGTGTATTCCAAGTTTTACCTGAAGTACGGTACACAATATGAATTTTTTATTGTTGGCGGCAGAAACGAATACGCCATTCAACTATTTCCCCGTAGCGCTGCAACTTATAGTAGCTATCGGGTTTATTGTCGTTATGATGTGGGTGACCCATCTTCTCGGCCCGAAAAGAAAGACAAGCGATAAACTTATCAACTTTGAAAGTGGTATCCCATCTGTAGGAAATGCCCGCCAGCCTATGGCTATCAAGTATTTTCTTGTTGCCATCTTATTCGTTTTGTTTGACGTGGAGGTTATTTTCTTTTATCCTTACGCAGTCAATTTCCGTGAGCTGGGCACACAGGGCTTCCTTGCTGTCATCATGTTTGTAGGCTTTTTCCTGTGTGGATTTATATATATCATAAAGAAAGGCGCTTTAAAGTGGGAAGATTAATGTGAATAATTCAGGTAAGAGTTTCTTCTGGAACGAAGTTTTTGCTCTTATTGTGAAACAAAACCAAGTTTTATGAGTCGTCCGGTTCAATATAATACGAATATTAAGATAGCTAAAATGCCCGACGGGTATAGCGGAGAGGGTTTTTTTGCAACGTCTTTTGATAAAGTGATAGGGCTTGCCCGTAAAAATTCTTTGTGGCCCCTGCCCTTTGCCACATCTTGTTGCGGCATTGAGTTCATGGCTACTATGGGTGCCAACTACGACCTTGCCCGTTTCGGCTCGGAGCGTATGGGTTTTACCCCCCGCCAGTGCGATATGTTGCTGGTAGCGGGTACCATAGCAAAGAAAATGGGCCCGATATTGCGCCAGGTATACCTGCAAATGGCAGAGCCCCGGTGGGTAATAGCCATCGGCGCCTGTGCATCGAGCGGTGGCATTTTTGATTCTTACTCTGTATTGCAGGGTATCGACCAGGTAATACCTGTAGACGTATACGTTTCAGGTTGCCCTCCCCGGCCCGAAGGCATACTGGATGGAATATTGAAATTGCAGGACCTGGTACAAAATGAAAGCTTGCGCCGCCGTAACAGCCCGCAATACAAAGCATTATTGGAAAGCTACGGAATACAATAAAATTCAAAAGTCAAAATGCAAAAACCTTGACTTTTGACTTTTAACTTTTGACTTTGAAATATGTCACTGACAAACGAAAGGATTATACAACGGCTGAATGAGAAGTTTAGCGACCAGTTGGGAGGGGTTATTGAGTCGTATGGTATCTTGAATGTTACAGCACCTGCTGAGCTGAACCTGAAAATAATGCAGTTTCTGTATGATGATGAAGAAATGCGGTTCCGCTTTCTTACAGACCTTACTGCTGTGCACTATCCTGACCGTAAAAATGAAGAATTGTGTATTGTATACTTACTGCACAACCTGGTAGACAATGTCCGCCTGCGCCTGAAAGTATATGTTCCTATAGAAAAGCCGGATGTTTTTACTGCTACCCAATTGTTTGCGGGAGCTAACTGGATGGAGCGCGAAACATATGATTTTTTTGGCATCAACTTTATCGGGCATCCGAACCTTACACGCATATTGAATGTAGATGAAATGGACTACTTCCCTATGCGTAAAGAATATACCCTGGAAGACCCTACGCGTACTGATAAGGACGATGAGATGTTTGGGCGGGGAGGTACTGTTGTATAAACCATTGATATTATAAACTCCATTTAATACCCTGTTGGGTTGAGAGTTATGACAGAAATTGAAAAAACAGAACGGCATCATATAAAACTTGCCGAAGAATCGTTGCAAAAACAAAGCACTACGCTGAACCTGGGGCCAACGCACCCGGCCACGCATGGTGTGTTTCAGAATATACTGGAGATAGACGGTGAAAAAGTACTGGAGGCTACGCCGACCATAGGCTATATACACCGCGCTTTCGAAAAAATTGCAGAGCGCCGTCCGTTCTATCAGATCACCCCGCTTACAGACCGTCTCAATTATTGTTCTGCCCCTATCAATAATATGGGCTGGCATTTGACAATTGAAAAGCTGCTGGGCATAAAAATACCTAAACGTGTCGATTACCTCCGTGTCATTATCATGGAACTGGCACGTATTGCAGACCACCTTATCTGTAACTCTGTTGTAGCAGTTGATACAGGAGCGCTTACCGGTTTTACATACGTATTCCAGTGGCGCGAACTGATATATGAAATATATGAAGAAGTATGCGGTTCCCGCCTTACTACCAATATTGGCCGTGTAGGTGGTTTTGAGCGTAACTTCTCTGATGTGGCCTTTGCTAAAATCCACAAATTCCTCGAAACCTTTCCGAAGGTGATGAATGAATTTGAAGACCTGCTTACACGCAACCGCATCTTTATGGAGCGCTGCATCGGTGCAGGCCCCATCAGTGCAGAGCGTGCATTGAATTATAGCTTTACAGGTCCTAACCTGCGGGCCGCAGGTGTAGATTATGATGTTCGCGTAGCGCAACCGTATTCTTCATACGAAGATTTCGATTTCAAAGTACCGGTAGGTACTACCGGCGATGTATATGACCGCTACCTGGTTCGGAACATGGAGATATGGGAAAGCTATGGCATTGTAAAACAGGCACTGGAAAAAATTGCCCAACTGGAAAAAGACGACCCAGCACAGAAAAATATTTTCTATGCACCTGAGGCCGACCATTTCCACCTGCCGCCAAAGGAAGATGTATATACGAAGATGGAAGCACTCATATTCCACTTCAAGATGATAATGGGTGAAATAGATGTATTACCCGGTGAAATATATCATGGCGTAGAAGGTGCTAACGGCGAGGTAGGTTATTACCTCATCAGCGATGGTGGCCGTGCTCCATATAGACTGCACTTCCGCAGGCCATGTTTTATTTATTACCAGGCATACCCTGAAATAATTAAAGACGGATTGCTGAGTGATGCTATCATCACCCTCAGCAGCCTGAATGTGATAGCAGGAGAATTGGACGCGTAAAAACCCCCTAACCCCCTGAAGGGGGAACAGGGTAATTATATTATTAAACGTATTAGCCCCTTTAGGGGTTGGGGTTTATGAACAAACTGAATCAGGAAAAAGTAAACGAAATCATTGCACGCTACCCGGAAGGGAAACAAAAAAGTGCATTGATACCTTTGTTGCATTTGGCACAAGACGCCAATGGAGGCTGGCTGGATGTGCCTGTGATGGACTATGTGGCAGATCTGCTGGGCATATTACCTATCGAAGTGTATGAGGTAGCCACATTCTATACCATGTTCAACCTGAAACCGGTGGGCAAATATGTATTTGAAGTATGCCGTACAGGCCCCTGCATGCTCAATGGCAGCGATGATATTATTGAATACATCAAACAAAAGCTGGGCATAAATGAAGGGGAAACCACCGCAGACGGGATGTTTACCCTGAAACCGGCCGAATGTCTGGGTGCATGTGGTTATGCCCCTATGATGCAATTGGGAAAATATTACCGGGAACACCTGACCAAAGAAAAAGTAGACCAGATAATAGAAGAGTGCCGTAGCGGTGCAGCCGTTATTAATTGATGCGTAAGGTAAAATACATAGCATTGGGTATAGCAGGGTGGCTTATGATAGCTGCCTGCAACAACAGAACAGGAGAAAAAGCGGCAACAGATGATACTGTAGAAGTGAAAAGTGAGGAACAACAAGTGACCATGGCTGTAGATACTGTGCATAATGCTGCTACTTCGTTAGATATAGCAGGTACGTATGAAGGCACTTTGCCTTGTGCAGATTGCCCGGGAATAATAACCACTGTTACCCTGAATAAGGATAATAGTTACGCAATTAAAAGAAAGTACATAGACCGGCAATCGGATTTTGAAAGTAAAGGAACCTGGAAGGTAGAAAAGAATACGTTAACCTTAAACGGTGAAAATTCACCGGAGAAATATAGGGTAGAAGAGAACAGGCTTATACAACTGGATGGAAATGGCAACAGGATAGAAGGAGATATAGCTAACAGGTTTATTTTGACAAAAAAATAATAACTATAATAAAGCCCTTTCAGGGTTTGAAGTATGGCAATTAAATTATTATTAGAACACGCTGATAAGGAAGGCATCCGTTATTACGATACTTACCGTAAGAATGGCGGCTACCGCTCTGTAGAGAAGGCGCTGAAAATGACGCCGGACGAAATAGTGGAAGAGGTAAAGAAAAGCGGGCTTCGTGGTCGTGGGGGCGCAGGTTTCCCTACCGGGATGAAATGGAGTTTCCTGGCCAAACCCGAGGGAGTGCCCCGTCACCTGGTATGTAATGCAGACGAATCGGAACCAGGTACGTTTAAAGACCGCTACCTGATGGAATACATTCCGCACCTGCTGATAGAGGGCCTGATAGTAAGCAGTTTCGCTTTGGGTAGTAATGCAACCTATATATATATACGCGGCGAATATGCATGGATAGTAGACATCCTGGAGCAAGCCATAGCAGAAGCGAAACAAATGGGTTGGCTGGGCCATAACATATTAGGCTCAGGCTTCGATTGTGAAATATATGTACAACGTGGTGCAGGTGCTTACATCTGCGGCGAAGAAACAGCCCTGATAGAAAGCCTGGAAGGCAAACGCGGCAACCCCCGCATCAAACCGCCATTCCCCGCCATACAAGGTGTATGGATGCGCCCTACAGTAGTAAACAATGTAGAAACACTGGCTGCCGTAGTGCCTATCATCAATATGGGTGGCGAAGAGTATGCCAAAATTGGCGTAGGCCGCTCTACAGGTACCAAATTGCTTTCAGTCTGTGGCAATGTAAACAAACCCGGCATCTACGAAATAGATATGACCATCTCCGTTGAGGAGTTTATTTATTCAGATGAATATTGTGGTGGTATACCCAATGGCAAACGCCTGAAAGCATGTATCCCCGGTGGTTCATCAGTACCCATAGTTCCGGCCAACCTGCTCTTCAAAACAGCAAAAGGCGAAACAAGGTATATGAACTACGAAAGCCTTTCGGACGGTGGCTTTGTGAGTGGTACGATGATGGGTTCAGGTGGGTTTATTGTGCTGGACGAAGACCAGTGCGTAGTACGCCATACCATGACACTGGCCCGTTTCTACAACCACGAAAGTTGCGGACAATGCAGCCCCTGCCGCGAAGGCACCGGCTGGATGTATAAAATACTGAAGAACATAGAATACGGAAAAGGTAAGATGAGCGATATAGACCTGCTTTGGGACATTCAGCGCAAGATAGAAGGTAACACCATCTGTCCGCTGGGCGATGCCGCAGCATGGCCTGTAGCCGCTGCCATCCGCCACTTCCGCGACGAGTTTGAATGGCATGTGCTGCATCCTGACGAGGCGCAGACGAGAAATTATGGTTTGGCACATTATGCAGATCCGGTACATGTACCAACAGAAGCTTAAAGCAAAAAGAAAAAGTAAAAAAGAAAAATGATATCATCTGAAAAGCCCTTTGACATAAAGAAAAGATGTTATCAATTTTCAAGAGTTCTTTTAAAGTTTGTAGATGAAGCAAAGTATAGTAAAATCCATTTCTCAATTTTTGACCAACTATTGAGAAGTGGTACATCAATAGGGGCGAATGTTGTAGAAGGTGGAGTAGGAAGTAGTAAAAGGGATGTGATAAAATTTTACCACATCGCATTAAAATCAGCGAATGAAACAAAGTATTGGCTATGCCTGATAAGAGATTCATTCGAGTGTAATAAGGAAATAATAAGTTCTTTAATAAATGAAGCAGATGAAATTTCAAAAATCATTGCTTCAAGCATTATTAAAATGAAAGGCAACTGAATTTTTGCTTTTTAATTTTTGCTTTTTTACTTATGAGCGAAACGAATTTTAAAGTAACGATTGATAATATAACGGTAGAAGTACCCGCCGGTACTACTATCCTGAATGCTGCACGTATGATAGGCGGGGAAGTTACTCCTCCTGCCATGTGCTATTACAGCAAATTGAAAGAAAGCGGGGGTAAATGCCGCACCTGCCTGGTAGAAGTGAGCAAAGGTTCTGAGAAAGACCCGCGCCCTATGCCCAAGCTGGTAGCAAGCTGCCGCACTACCGTTATGGATGGTATGGAAGTGAAAAACATCACTTCAGACAGGGTACGCGATGCCCGTGCCGGTGTTGTGGAAATGCTGCTCATCAATCACCCACTCGACTGCCCGGTATGTGACCAGGCCGGGGAATGCCACCTGCAGGATTTAAGCTATGAGCATGGTGCATCGGGTACACGCTACGAGTTTGACCGCCGCACTTTCGAGAAAGAAGACATCGGCGAATATATCTCGCTGCACATGACGCGCTGCATCCTGTGCTACCGTTGTGTGAATACGGCCAAAGAGCTGACCAACCAGCGCGAGCATGGTGTATTGGAGCGTGGCGACCATTCAGAGATTAGCACCTTGCTTGGCAAATCGCTCGATAACGAGTTTATAGGCAACGTAATAGATGTTTGCCCTGTGGGTGCGCTTACCGACAAAACATTCCGTTTCAAAAACCGTGTATGGTTTACAAAGCCCGTAGATGCCCACCGCGATTGCCCGACATGTAGCGGCAAGGTGCGCCTGTGGATGCGTGGTGATGAAGTATACCGCGTAACTGCCCGCAAAGACAAATGGGGTGAAGTGGAAGACTGGATTTGTAACGATTGCCGCTTCCATAAAAAAGAAGTAAAAGACTGGGTAATAGAAGGGCCTTCAAGAATTGACCGCCATAGCGTTATATCACAAGGGCACTATGTAGGTGCAGAGAAGCCTCATGTGCTGATTGATAAGGTAATTGGCAAAGATCCCAAACTGTTGCTGCATATTCATGATGTAAGCGATGTGAACAGGCCGGAGATAGAATTGTCGAAGATTGAAGGCCCTGCACATTCCGACGATTTTAAGCCGAATAAAGAGAATTAAAAAATTTTAACGAACTAATTACTTTTGCGCCATTATGCTGTTATTGCAAATTGACCCGGGTTTTTGGGGCTTAGTACTGGAAAAGGTAATCCTTATATCGGTTATCCTGATGGGCTCACTGGGTATAGCCATGTATGCCACATGGGGAGAGCGTAAGGTAGCCGCTGTTATGCAGGACCGCCGCGGCCCTAACCGTGCCGGCCCTCTTGGCTTGTTACAGCCGCTGGCCGATGGTTTGAAACTATTCTTTAAGGAAGAAATCATACCCGACCGCTCTACACGTTTCCTGTTCATACTCGGCCCGTGCCTGGCTATGCTTACCGCATTGATGACCAGCGCCATCATACCCTGGGGGCCGGATATTGTTACCGCCAACGGCACTATTTCTCTGCAGGTAGCAGACATCAGCATTGGTATCCTCTTTGTTTTTGGTGTAGTGAGCCTGGGTGTATATGGTGTCATGCTGGGGGGATGGGCTTCCAATAATAAGTTTTCCCTCCTGAGTAGTATACGGGCAGCTTCACAGGCTATTTCTTACGAACTGGCTATGGGTATCAGTCTCATTGCATTGCTGATGATGACCGGCTCACTCAGCCTGCGCGAAATTGTAAACCAGCAACATGGTTTTTGGGCAGACGGTTATTTTACGTGGAACTTTTTCAAACAGCCGCTGGGCTTTTTTATATTCCTTACCTGTGCTTTTGCAGAATTGAACCGTGCACCTTTTGACCTGCCCGAATGCGAGAGCGAACTGAACATGGGTTATCACCAGGAGTATTCTTCGATGAAGCTCGGTTTTTACCTCTTTGCAGAGTATATCAATATGTTCGTTAGCTCGGCCATATTAGCTACTTTATATTTCGGCGGATATAATTTCCCGTTCATGAATGAGGTGCAGGCGGCAGTTCCTTCTGCAGTATTTGCGCTTATTGGTGTACTGGTACTATTAACAAAAGTTATTTGTTTTATACTGTTTTTCATGTTCATCCGCTGGACGTTGCCCCGTTTCCGGTACGACCAGTTGATGCGCATAGGATGGAAATCGCTGATACCCCTGGCATTGGTCAATATGCTGATAACAGGTATCGTGATATTGTGGGTATTTAATTAAAAATCAAAAGTCAAACTCAAAAACCAAAAGAGTTGCACATTCTTAATTTTTGAATTTTGATTTTTAAATTTTGAATTTGAAATGAAACTAACAGACAGGTCAGTACAGGTAGATCGCAGCCCCATGACTTTCGGGGAAAAGATATACCTGCCTGCTATAGCCAAAGGACTCAGCATTACACTGGGCCATATATTTAAAAAGAAAGCGACGGTTAGCTACCCGGAAGAGAAACGTCCGTTCAGCCCCGTATTTCGCGGGCTGCACATTCTGAACCGTGATGAAGAAGGACGTGAACGTTGTACTGCCTGCGGTCTTTGTGCGCTGGCATGCCCGGCAGAAGCTATTACGATGGAAGCCGCAGAGCGTAAACCGGGAGAAGAGCATTTGTACCGTGAAGAGAAATACGCGGCTAAGTACGAAATAAATATGTTGCGTTGCATATTCTGCGGTTACTGTGAAGAAGCATGTCCGAAAGATGCGGTGTACCTGAGTGAGACAATCATGCCATCGAATTATACACGCGAAAGTTTTATCTATAAAAAAGAAGACCTGCTGATTCCTCATCCTAAAAAACAGGAAGGCGCCAAATAACAACTATGGGTATTTTTGAAGCATTGTTCTGGTTTCTCACCGTTATGGCTATCAGTTGCGCATTGGGCGTAGTGCTCAGCCGTAATCCTGTAAACAGTGTATTATTTCTTATAGCAACATTCTTTGCTATCTCCGGCCATTATATATTAATGAATGCACAGTTCCTCGCTATTGTAAACATCATTGTTTATGCAGGGGCCATTATGGTCCTGTTCCTGTTCGTTATCATGCTGATGAACCTGAATGCCGATACCGAGCCTCAAAAAAACCGGCTAGTGCAACTGGCAGGCGTTATATCGGGCGGAACACTGTTCCTCGTAATATTGGCAGCTATGCGCACTACCTCGGTACGAATGGTCGAACCGCAATCAACAGATATAGGATTGATAAAAAACCTCGGTAAAACATTATTTACACAATATGTATTACCGTTTGAAATAAGCAGTGTTCTCTTCCTGAGTGCTATGATAGGTGCCGTGGTGATTGGTAAGAAAGAGGAAACCCCCTCCGCCCCCTAAAGGGGGAACTGTAAAACAACTTCCTATGAAAAAGAAAATGTTTTACGGTGCGGACAATTTGATATTTGAAAAGGCAAAAGAATTACGGAAAAATTTAACGAATGCAGAGTTAGTTCTCTGGAACTATTTAAAACAAAATCCTACAGGATATAAATTCAGAAGACAACATCCTTTAGGCAACTATATAGTAGATTTTTATTGTCATAAGTTAAAGCTGGTCATTGAAGTTGATGGAAGTATACATGAAGAACCGGAAGTGATGGAATGGGATAAGAGGAGACAAGAGCATTTAGAAGAACATGGGCTGATTGTAATAAGGTTTAAAAACGAAGAGGTGGAAAAGAAACTGGAAACAGTAATTGAAAAAATAAAAACAATAATTAATAACTATCCCGGGTCTCTGTAGGGATTTAGGGTTAAAAAAAGCCCCTTTAGGGGTTTGGGGTTTCGGCTATGCCAATACAATACTATTTATTCTTAAGCCTGGCCTTGTTTTGCATAGGCATTATGGGTACGCTGATGCGCCGCAACGCCATCATCATCTTTATGTGCATTGAGCTGATGCTGAATGCCGTGAACCTGTTGCTGGTGGCTTTTTCAAAGATGTATAACGATGCTGCTTCCCAGATATTTGTATTTTTCATTATGGTGGTAGCTGCAGCAGAGGTATCTGTGGGACTGGCGGTAATTGTGATGATGTACCGGAAAGTACATTCGGTTGACATCAATATTTTGAACAGGTTAAAGAATTAACCCCCTCCGCCCCCTATAGGGGGAACTCTTCCAGAGTTGGGATTATAATTATAATTAATCACAGTAAACCCTGCGGGGTTTATGATAAAAAATAAAAGCCCCTTTAGGGGTTTGGGGTATGACAAACTTAGTTTACTTAGTTCCATTATTTCCATTGATTGGCTTTTTAATCAATGGCCTTGGCTGGAGAAAATTACCTAAAGCCGCCGGTGGCATTATTGGCAGCCTGGCTATACTGGCATCTTTTGCAGTATCTCTCGGTATTTTCTTCGAGGTAAAAGCATCAGGGCAAACGACTATCGTACACCTGTTCGATTTTATCCAGTCCGGAAAGCTGTATGTACCATTTGCTTTCCAGGTAGATGCCCTATCGTCCCTGTTCCTGCTCATTATTACCGGCGTAGGCTTCCTGATACATATTTATTCTACCTCCTATATGCACGATGATGAGGGTATGGTGAAATACTTTGCCTATCTGAACCTCTTCGTGTTTTCCATGCTTTTGCTGGTATTGGGCGCCAACTATCTCATTATGTTCATCGGTTGGGAAGGTGTCGGCCTTTGCTCTTACCTGCTCATAGGCTTCTGGTTCAAAAACCGCGATTATACCAACGCTGCCAAAAAAGCATTTATCATGAACCGTATAGGCGACCTCGGTTTCCTTGTTGGTATGCTCATGATATTATTCAATTTCGGTACGCTCACTTATCAGGATTTCTTTGGACAATTGAGCAGTGGCACGGCTGCAGTCAGCAGCAGCACCTATATGTGGATAGCTATCTGTTTGTTCATAGGTGCTATGGGTAAAAGTGCACAGATACCTTTATACACATGGCTGCCCGATGCGATGGCCGGTCCTACTCCCGTATCGGCACTCATCCACGCCGCTACCATGGTGACCGCCGGTATATATATGATAGCCCGTAGTGCTGCATTGTACAACCTTGCCCCTGAAGCACTGCATTTGGTAGCTATCATTGGCCTTGCTACGGCTGTTTTTGCTGCCAGCATCGCCATCAAGCAATATGATATTAAAAAAGTACTGGCTTATTCCACTGTTAGCCAGTTGGGCTTTATGTTCCTTGCACTGGGTGTAGGTGCATATACTACCGCCGTTTTCCATGTTATGACACATGCCTTTTTCAAAGCCCTGCTGTTTCTTGGCAGCGGTAGTGTCATTCATGCTATGGGCGGCGAACAGGACATTCGTAAAATGGGCGGGCTGGGCAAGCACATGCGAACTACCCAGTACACTTTCCTTATTGGCTGCCTCGCTATATCCGGCATACCCGGCTTTTCAGGTTTCTTTTCAAAAGATGAAATATTGGGCGCTGCCTTCGCGCATAGCCCTGTGTTATATTACATAGCATTAGGCGCGGCCCTGATGACGGCCTTTTATATGTTCCGCCTATACTTCCTCACATTTACCGGGAGCTTCCGCGGCACGCATGAGCAGGAACATCACCTGCATGAGAGCCCCGCAGCCATGACCATTCCCTTAATCGTTCTTGCCATATTGGCTGTAGTTGGCGGTTATGTAGGCTTACCCGGTGTTATTACCGAGCATCATGCCCTTAATGAATACCTTGCCCCTGTAGTAACGAATTTTAACGTGCACCACCTGGCACATAATACGGAATGGATGCTGATGGGTATATCTACCGCCCTGGTGATTGTTATGATTATCCTGGCATTCAGTCTGAATAAAAATCCAAATTTTGCGCCTAACAAAGGGTTGGCAGCCACATTGGAAAATAAATGGTATGTAGATGAACTGTATGATGCGGTTATCGTGCGTCCTATAGGTGCATTTGCCAATGTGCTGAACCGTTTTGTAGAAAAAGCCGGTATCGATGGTTTTGTAAACGGCATTGGAAAATCTGTTCGCTGGGGCAGTGACAGGGTTCGCCTGTTACAAACCGGGCAGGTAGGTTTTTACATTTTTGTAATGGTAATAGGCATGACCATATTATTTGCCCTTAGCTTTTTCTGGATTCAATAGTAAACAATAAGCATTGTAATCATCATTATGATTTTAACATTACTCATATTAATTCCTTTACTGGCGGGCATAGTCAGCTTTGCCGTTAAAGGAAATGGTGCGAAAGGATTAGCCCTCATCGGTTCACTGGCTACACTGGCTGTTGCTGCCGTGGTCAGTGTATCTGCTTCTGGTACCCGGGTCCTGGAATGGAGTATGCCGTGGATACCCAGGCTGGGTGCGCAACTGAGCCTGCAGGCCGATGGTATGAGTGCCATGCTTTGCCTGCTTACGGGCATCATTATGCCGGTAGTATTTATCAGCAACTGGAATAAGGAAGTAGAACGCCCCGGTTCTTTTTATGGTTTAATGTTGCTGGCGCAGGCAGGCATTACAGGCGTATTCCTCGCTTACGATGCCCTGTTGTTCTATTTCTTCTGGGAGCTGGCATTGATACCTGTTTATTTCCTTTGCTCGCAGTGGGGTGGTGAGCGCCGCATTAAAGTTACGTTCAAGTTCTTTGTATACACATTCGTAGGTAGCCTGATGATGCTTTCTGCGCTCATATACCTTTCGTTGATGAACCCGGGGGCTGATGCCTATTCATGGCCTAATATCGTCCGCGCCGGTATGTCGCTTCCTGCCGACCAGCAGCAGTGGATGTTCTGGCTCATCTTTATAGCCTTCGCTATCAAAATGCCTATTTTCCCCTTCCATACCTGGCAGCCCGATACTTATGAGCAGGCGCCCACACCCGTTACCATTGTGCTGAGCGCACTGATGGTAAAGATGGGCCTGTTTGCCGTTATCCGCTGGCTGATGCCGGTTATGCCTGAAGGGGTTGCCTTCTGGTCTGATACGGTAATTGTTCTTTCTATCATAGGTATTGTATATGCTTCGCTGATAGCGATTGTACAAACAGACCTGAAACGTTTGGTAGCCTATTCTTCCATTGCCCACATGGGCCTGATGTGTGCCGCCGCCTTTGCACAAACCAATGTAGGTATGCACGGCCTGATGGTGCAGATGTTCAACCACGGCATCAATATCACCGGCATGTGGCTGATTGTAAGCATGGTAGAGCAACGCTGGGGAACGCGCGATATGACGAAGCTGGGTGGTATGGCCAGTACTGCCCCGAAAATGGCGATTGCCCTGGTCATCATATCGCTGGCTAATGTGGCCCTGCCGCTTACCAATGGCTTTGTGGGCGAGTTTATGTTGTTCAACGGTTTATTTGCGAGTGCCTCCTCTTATCATATTACATTCATGGTGATTGCCGGCCTCGGTATCATACTGGGTGCTGTTTATACGCTCAACATGGTGCAGCGTACGGCTTATGGCAATGCAACCGCTATGGTTGTTGCCAAAGACCTTTCCGTGAATGAATATATAGGACTGGCTGTTATTATCGGTTTGATATTATTCCTCGGTTTTTATCCCAAGCCATTGCTGGATATGACCGCAGGAGTTGCCAACATGATAATACCCTAATTTTTGACTTTTAACCTTTATTGAGATAAATGAACGCAATTATTGCTGTTACGTTAATCGGTGTCATAATGATGTTTTCCGGTGTTTTCTTCAAAGAGAAGAAGCCGGTAACAACACTGGCATCTGTACTGCTGCTGGTTTTATTCGGCCTTACTATCTGCGAAATTGTTACCGCATCAGCCGACAGGCCACAGACTTATTTCAACAATATGCTCCGTATCGACCGTTATGCGCTATGGTTCAATATGCTGATGACGGGCTGTACGTTGTTATATTCACTGCTGGTAGGAAAAGAAATAAGGAAAGTGGGCAACCACGTGGCTGAATATTTTGCATTGATTTGTTTCATTCTTTGCGGGGTATATATACTTACGGGGTATAACAACCTGCTGATGATGTTTATCGGCATTGAAATCATGTCCATACCACAATATATACTGGCGGGCAGCGATAAACGTAACCTGAAAAGCAGTGAAGCTTCTTTGAAGTATTTCCTGATGGGTTCTTTCTCTACGGGTATATTGCTGATGGGTATTACCCTGTTGTACGGGGCAGTAGGCAGCTTTAATATTACAGCGTTTACTTTCCTGCAAACCGAGTCTTTAAACCCTATGGCATTGGCAGGTATTTTATTCATTATGGTTGCCCTTGGCTTTAAAGTATCTGCGGCGCCTATGCATACATGGACACCCGATGTATATGACGGCGCACCTACACCGTTTACAGCCTACATGGCCACGGTTGTAAAAGCCGGTGCTTTCATTGCGTTCATGCGCTTGTTCACCGTATCATTCGGTATGCTCAGCAACCACTGGATGCTGATACTCGCTATTATTACCGCCGCAACGTTGTTCGTCGGAAATATTACCGCAGTTTTCCAGCAGAGCGTAAAACGTATGCTGGCCTATTCATCCATTGCACAAGCCGGGTTTATGCTTTTTGCCATTGTATCGGTAAATGCGACCGCATGGCAGGGTATGATGATATATGCAGTAGCCTATACCGTTGCGACGATTGGCGTTTTTGCCGTACTGATGAAGATGAAAGATTACACTTACGATGGCTTTAACGGGCTGGCTAAGAAAGACCCCCTACTGGCATTCTTTACAACCGTATTCATACTATCCCTTGCTGGCATTCCGCTTACCGGCGGCTTTATGGCCAAGTATTTTGTATTGCTTGCAGCAGTAGAGCAGGGTCAGCTTTTCTGGCTGGTGATTTTCGGATTGCTGATGGCGGCAGTAAGTGTTTATTATTATTTCCGTGTCATTATCGCTATGTATTTCAAACAGGGGAATGCAGAGCTTTCCAGCGAGGTAACTTTTGGCGATAAACTGTTATTAGGTATTACATGCGTATTGGTATTGCTGATAGGTGTAGCACCTCAACTGTTCCTGAGCAATATATAAGCGTTACTTTATAATAGAAAACCCCGCATTTTTTAATGCGGGGTTTTCTTTATTACAACCTGTCTGCTATTACAAACGTTCTTCGAGTATTGTTTCCAGTTCCGAAATAATCATTGCCGTAGCCCCCCATATAATACTGCCATTGTCCAGTTTGTACGCCCTCACGCTCCTGAGTATTTCCGGCATTACGGGTGAGGTTACATTTACTACTGTTTTCCTGTCTGCATGAAATAATTCTGAAACCGGGATTTCCAGCACATGTTCCACTTCACTTTTGCTGATATTGTACTCCGGTTTTTTCCCGGCAAAAGCTACGAAGGGATGGACCTGGAAATTACTTACCGGGATATATAAGGGGGTCAGGTGTCCCAGTATATCCACCTCTGAAGAGAGGATGCCCACTTCCTCCTGCGCCTCGCGCAGGGCAGTAGCCTTCAGGTCTGCATCTATGCTATCCTGTTTCCCGCCCGGAAAACCGATTTGCCCGCTGTGGGCCTTCCCGTCAGTTACCCTTTTTATCAGTAATAAATTCAATTGTTCTTCTACGGGAAAGAGCAGGCTCAGCACGGCACTTGGCCGTGCATCCTGCGGTATTTCAGGGGGCATAGGTTTCACCCTTGCCGCCATGCGTTCCTGTCCCAAAAAACCCGGTAACGGTTGTTGGAGCCTGTCTTTAAGCCAATCTATTAATTCTGTTGTGTACAATACGTTTCCGCTTTCAATAAAAATAACACACAAAAACCAATTAAGCCGTCATCGGTACTTCTATTAATAAGAGGTCAGTATTGGCCATAGCTTTAATGTCCAGTTGCTCAACGCCTGAAATGCCAAGGGCATCCCTTTTATCCAGTTGCCGGCCGTTTATATCCACGCTTCCGTCTATTACAAAAGCATACACGCCATGGTGACTGCCCTTTACTGTATGGCTCAGCGATTTGCCTTCCTCAAGGTTCGTACGGTATATTCTTGCATCCTGGTGAATTTTCAGCCCGTCATCCGTGCCATCTATAGAAGAAACCAGTGTCTGTAGTTTATTTATCCGCTCTTCGGCAGGAAAAAGCTTCTGGTCGTAGCGTGGTTCTACATTTCTTTTATCAGGGAATATCCAGATTTGCAGCAGGTTGACCTTTTTATCCCGGTTGTGGTTGTATTCGCTGTGAAACACACCGCTGCCTGCACTCATTACCTGCACCTCGTCAGGATGAATGGCTTGTGTATGGCCCATGCTGTCTTTATGCTCCAATGCACCTTCCAGCACTATGGTGATGATTTCCATGTTGTCATGCGGGTGTTTCCCAAAGCCCATCCCCTGCGATACCGTATCATCGTTCAGCACCCTTAACATGCCGAAATGCACCTTTTCAGGGTCGTGGTAGCCTGCAAAGCTGAATGAATGGTATGCATTGAGCCAGCCGTGGTCAGCATGGCCTCTTGCCCCTGCTTTATGAATGATTACCTTTTCCATAATAATGTTTTTATTGTTGTATATACATTAGTGCAAATGTAGTGCCTATTATAAATACCTGTAATGTTGGCAGCTTATACAACCATTATCATTGTCGATACGTCTTCTAAAAAGATATAAATGATTAAATTGGCTTTTCAAAAATTCTGGCAGATGCAGCACACAACCGCTCGTTTTAGTTTATTGCTTATTATGGTATTAGTTTCAAACACCCTTTTTGCCCAGCGAAACGACACCCTAAGGCGTAAAGATGCCAATGGATGGGAATTCATACAGGTGCGTGACTACAATGTAGTGACTACAGAGGGGCATTTGCATAATGGCATAGCAGAAGGGGTTTGGAATGAATATTTCCCCACTACCGTTCCTTCAAAATTGACCACTTACCTGCACGGTATAAAAGACGGGGAAGAAATAACAGTGAACGGGGCAGGGATGATTGTGAGTGTAGCGCATTATAAAGACGGCAAACTGGAAGGGCCGAAACGTGTATACAATACGGAAAACGGTATGGGATTGCTGGAAGAAACATACTATTCCGAAGGGAAGAAACACGGGGGCTATACCATGTGGTATAAAAACGGCAGAAAGCAGGAGACGGGGGTGTACGCTAATGATGTAAGACAAGGAAAATCTATCTGGTACTTTGACAACGGCGCTATGGCGGCAGAGTACAACTACAGGGATGGTAAAATAGATGGCGATGTTGTTACCTATTATCCAAACGGGAAAGCCAGCGCAAGCGGACAGTATAAAGAGGATGTGCAGACCGGCCCCTGGAAAGAATATTACGAAAACGGCAACCTGAAAACCGAAGGTAATTATGTGGATGGCGAAAAAGACGGGATATGGAAGAATTATGACGAGAACGGTAACTTCACGAAAAACAGTAAATACGTAAAAGGAGAATTAAAATAGTACTTATGTCCCAGACCATATTAATAGTAGATGATGAAAAAGCCATTCGTAAAACCCTCTCGGAAATACTATCCTTCGAAGGTTTCAAAATAGATGAAGCTGCCGATGGTACCGAGGCAGTAAAAAAGATAAAAGAGAATAACTACGACTGTATCCTGTGCGATATAAAAATGCCTAAGATGGACGGCATGGAAGTGCTGGAGCAAACCAGGGAGTTGAAACCGGATATACCATTCATCGTTATATCAGGTCACGGCAATATTGAAACCGCAGTAGAAGCAGTGAAAAAAGGCGCTTACGATTTCATATCCAAACCGCCCGACCTGAACCGTCTGCTCATTACCATTCGTAATGCGATGGATAAAAAATCGCTGGTTACGGAAACAAAGCAGCTACGTAAAAAGATAGCACGCAGTGCAGAGATGATTGGTGAATCGGAAGGTATGCTGCGTATAAAAGATACGATTGAAAAAGTAGCGCCAACGGATGCAAGGGTATTGATAACAGGTGATAACGGCGTAGGTAAAGAACTGGTGGCCCGCAGGCTGCACGAGTTAAGCAGCCGTGCCAATAGTCCTTTGGTAGAGGTCAACTGCGCCGCCATTCCGTCTGAACTGATAGAAAGTGAATTGTTCGGTCACGAAAAAGGTTCGTTTACCTCAGCTATCAAACAACGTATCGGCAAGTTTGAACAGGCAAACGGGGGAACGCTTTTCCTGGATGAAATAGGCGATATGAGCCACGATGCACAGGCTAAAATGCTGCGCGCCCTGCAGGAGGGTAAAATAACACGCGTAGGGGGCGATAAGGAAATAAAAGTGGACGTGCGCGTGGTGGCAGCTACCAATAAAGATCTGTTGGCAGAAGTAGATGAAAAGAAATTCCGCCTCGACCTGTATCACCGCCTCAGTGTTATACTTATCCATGTCCCTTCACTCAACGAGCGCCGGGATGATATCCCTTTGCTGGTGCAGCATTTTCTGAACGAGATAAGCGATGAGTATAAGCAGACCCCGAAAGAAATAGACGATGATGCCATGCAGGCATTGCAGGAATATAACTGGACAGGAAACATCCGCGAACTGCGCAATGTGGTGGAGCGCCTTATCATCTTATCGGGCAAGCGGATAACCAAAAAAGATATTGATAACTACATTCTGATAAAATAGAAAAGGGCTGCATTGTATTGCAGCCCCGTTACTATAAAGTAAATATTAGTCTTGTTATACGCCTACCATCAACGGCATTAACAGCATCAATACATCTTCGTTGTCGGCTTTTTCCATAGGGCGGAAGATACCTGCACGGGTAGGCGTGCTCAACTCTACCTGTATCTCACTGCCATCCATATTATTGATAAGCTCAATCATTAATTTGGCATTGAACGCTATTTTCATATCCTCACCGGTATACTGGCAATTCAGTTTTTCCTTTCCTTCATAAGAAAAGTCTATATCCTGTGCGCTCAATTGCAATGCATTGCCATTGATGTCCAGCACTACCTGGTTGGTTGTTTTATTGGCAAATATGCTTACGCGGCGCAAAGCACTGATGAAATCAGCCCTGTTAATAGTGAGCTTGTAAGGATTATCAGCAGGGATAACCGATTTATACGGCGGGAACTTCGCATCTATCAGGCGGCAGCTCATGCTCATCTTATCGCTGGTGATGAAGAAGTGGCTGCTATTGTAGGATAACTGTAGTTGTGTTTCATCTGCCGGTAAAGTTGCCTTTAACTGCTGTAGCGGCTTCTTAGGAATTACAAAACCTTCGTCGGAAGGGCAAGTAATATCGGTGCGCTGAAACCTTACCAGTCTGTGTGCATCGGTAGACACGAAGGTGATGCCTGCTGCTTTCGACAGCTCAAAGTAAACACCTGTCATAGCAGGGCGCAAAGTATCGTTGCTGACTGCAAACAGCGTTTTATTGATGCTCTCAATCAGTGCGATGGAGGGCATAGTAAACGTGGTAGCATCGCCGGGCGAAGGTTCTTTAGGGAAATCGTCAGCTTTTTCACCGCCGATTTTATATTTACCTACATCGCTCGACATTTCTATGGAGAGGTCCTGCTCGTTGATATTAAATGTGATGGGTTGTTCGGGCAGGTTTTTGAGGTATTCCGTCAGTATTTTCGATGGTATGCATATACGCCCGTCACCCTGTGCATCATTCACATCCAGTTGTACGCGCATCATCGTTTCTAAATCGGTAGCAGTCAGCGTAAGCGTATTCCCTTTCAATTCAAAAAGGAAATCTTCCAGGACTGACAATACCGTGTTGGCGCTGATGACACCACTTATCTGCTGTAAATTTTTCAGCAATGCTGTGGAGGTTACGATAAATCGCATTATTAGAAATGGTTTAAAGACAAAGATAATTGTTTAGGTAAATTATGCGTATAGTGTGGATATTTCGTGCAATAACCCACATTTTGCATTAAAAAACCCCTGAAATCAGGGGTTTTACTGTTATATAAGACTTTTAACTTTTTCTATTACGGCCTGCAGGTTGCCTACATCCTGCCCCCCGGCAGTTGCAAATGTTTTCTGGCCGCCGCCGCCGCCTTTTATTAAGGCCGCAACGTGTTCCTTTATTATTTTCCCCGCATCCAGCCCTTTGGCAGCTACCACCGTATCTGCTACGCCTATGGCTACAAAGGCTTTACCATCAATATTGGCACACAGCACAATTAAATGGTCGTTCAGGTGGTGTTTTACATCCGTGCACAACTTTTTCAAAGCGTCGGCAGAGCTTACTTCTACTATATCGCCCACAAAGGTTACCTGGTTTATGATTTCGTCTTTGGTCAATACCTCGTTTCTTACGGCTACCAGTTGCCTTGCCTCAAGGCTTTCTATGCGTTTTTCCAGTTGTTGTTTTTCTTCCTGCAGCTTTTCTATTGCTTTTACCGGGTCTTTGGCATTTTTCAGGGATGCCTGTACCGCATGTAATGTAGCCAGGTGGCCGTTAATATATTCTTCTGCTGCCTTCCCGCTAACCGCCTCAATACGACGTACCCCGGCGGCCACAGCAGTTTCATGTTTTATCTTAAAATATCCAAGCTGCCCGGTAGCCCCTACGTGCGTGCCGCCGCACAGCTCAATGGAGTATTCCTTGTCCATGACAACTACCCTAACCTTATCCCCGTATTTTTCGCCAAACAATGCCATAGCGCCCATAGCTACAGCTTCTTCTTTCGGCATTTCTGTAATAACAACGGGTATATTTTCTCTTATTTTCTCATTTACCATTTCCTCAATCTGCGCCATCTCTTCATCCGTTACTTTGGCAAAATGGGAAAAGTCGAACCGCAGGTGTTCTTCATTTACCAATGAGCCCTTTTGCGCTACATGCGGTCCCAAAACAGTGCGTAAGGCTGCATGGAGCAAGTGGGTAGCACTATGGTGCACAGCAGTATCAACCCGTTTACCTGCATCAATTTTAGCCAGTATGGAAGCAGCGGGATTTTCAGGCAGTACTTCTGTAAAATGAATAATGAGGTCGTTCTCTTTTTTGGTATCGGTTACCTGCACGGTTTCATTAGGGAAAATAAGCTCTCCGGTATCGCCTACCTGTCCACCACTCTCTGCATAAAAAGGTGTAGTATCGAGTACAACCTGATACAGCTCTTTTCCTTTGGCTTTCACTTTCCGGTATTTCAATACGGAAGCGGCGGCTTCGTAGCTGTCGTAACCCACAAACTGTGGTGTACCTTCTTTCAGTACTACCCAATCTTCGGTATCGAGGGCAGTGGCAGCACGGCTGCGTTCCTTTTGCTGTTTCATTTCAGCTTCAAAAGCAGTTTCATCTACTTCAAGCCCCTGCTCGTGCGCTATCAGTCGTGTAAGATCTATCGGGAAACCATAAGTATCATACAACTCAAAAGCCGATTTCCCGTTTACAATTGTTGTGTTTTGTTGTTTGGTTTCAGCTACTATATCATCAATTTTCTTCAACCCTTTATCCAGCGTACGCAGGAAAGCCTCTTCTTCTTCTTTTACTACTTTACAAACAAGGTCTATTTGTTTATGTAGTTCGGGGAATACGTCTTTAAACTGGTCGCCCAGTACAGGCATCAGTTGTACCAGCAACGGTTGCTTATAATCGAGGTAGGAATAATAATAACGGGCAGCCCTGCGCAGTATGCGGCGTATCACATAGCCCGCACCTGTGTTGGATGGCAACTGTCCGTCTGCAATGGTAAAACCGATGGCGCGGATATGGTCTGAAAGCACACGGAATGCGACATCCTGCCGGCTATCGGTATTCGTGTATTTTTTACCTGTTATCTGCTCAATGGTTTCAATGGTACCTGTAAACAGGTCAGTATCGTAATTGCTTTGTTTGTTTTGCAGCACACGCACCAGCCTTTCCAGACCCATACCCGTATCTACGTGTTTAGCCGGAAGCGATTGCAGGCTGCCGTCTTTCAGCCTGTTAAACTCCATGAACACATTATTCCATATTTCTATTACCTGCGGGTGGTCTGCATTTACCAGTGTCTTGCCGTCTACCAGTTTCCGTTCATCGTCGGTGCGGCAGTCTACGTGCACCTCAGAGCAGGGGCCGCAGGGGCCGGTATCGCCCATCTCCCAAAAGTTGTCCTTCTTATTGCCCATCAGTATGCGGTCTTCCGCTATATACTGCTTCCAGAAGTTATAGGCATCTTCATCCCTCGGCAGGTTTTCAGATGCGTCTCCCTGGAAGATGGTCACGTACAACTTATCCTTAGGTATTTTATATACCTCGGTCAGCAGCTCCCAACACCATGCTATGGCTTCTTTTTTAAAATAGTCGCCAAAGCTCCAGTTGCCCAGCATTTCGAACATGGTATGGTGGTACGTATCTACGCCTACTTCTTCCAGGTCGTTGTGTTTACCGCTTACCCGCAGGCATTTTTGCGTATCGGCCACACGGGTATCCGGCGCCTGCTTATTGCCCAGGAAATAATCTTTGAACTGGTTCATCCCCGCATTGGTAAAAAGCAGGGTGGGATCGTTTTTCACAACAATAGGCGCCGAGGGCACTATGATATGTCCTTTGCTCCTGAAAAAATCTAAAAACTGCTGGCGTATTTCGCTGGCCTTAAGCATAACTGTTTACTAATAAAATTGAATGTGCAAAGATAGTAATTCGATAATTCGGGCTTGTAACGAATTTATGGCATTCCGGGGAGCAGTTTGTTAAATATTAACGATTTGACGAATTGCCCAGTTCCCACATTAGCATATATTTGTTAGGTGAGCTTTCTATATCCTCTTTTTCTCATCTCCGGGCTTGCGCTGGCTATCCCGGTGCTGATACACCTGTTCAACCTGCGGAGGTACAAAACGGTATTATTCCCGCATACCCGCTTTTTAAAGTCTATCCAGCTCCAATCGCAAAAACAATCAAAAATCAGGTATAAGTGGCTGCTGGCCCTGCGTTTGTTATTCCTGTTGTTCCTGGTACTCGCTTTTGCACAGCCGTTTTTTACGGGCGGCAAAAAAAAAGCTACCGGCAATAGGTTGCAGGTAATGTATATAGACAACTCGGGCAGCATGACGGTAAAACAAGGCGCCCGTACCCTGCTGGATGTAGCGAAAGATGCCGCACGCAGGCAGGTGCAACAATCGGCACCCGGCACCCGTTACCTGCTATTGACCAATGATAAGCCTGTAAGTTATAAACCCTTACCAGCCGATAAAGTATTGGCAGAACTGGGGGGCATCAGCATTTCAGCAAAAAGCCGCACTTCGGAGCAGGTATTTGCTTTTGTAAACAATATATTGACTACGGAAAATTATCCGGCCGCCGACCTGTATTATTATTCCGATTTCCAGCTTAACAGTTTCACAGAAATAAACGACAAGAAGCAGTTTGATAAAATTCAGTTCTACGGGATACCGCTGCAAGGGAGTGATATAAGAAATGTGTACATCGACACCGCCTATTTTGATGCACCTGCGTTGCAAACAGGCACAAATGCCCGCCTGGTAGTAAGAACAAAATCTACAGGCAAAGAGGGTGATGATATACCTGTGCTGCAATTGGCGGTAAACGGGCAAATGAAAAGCGCTGCTACCCTGGGGTTTATAAACAGCAGCGAACGTACCGATACTATCAACTTTCAACTGAACGACAGCCGCTGGCAGGAAATATCTTTAACCGTAAACGATGCTTTGCGCTTTGATGATACTTTTCGCATAGCTGCCCGCAGTACCCCGAACCTGTCTGTTTTATTGCTGAATGGCTCAGCGCCTAACCCGTATATACAGGCGGCCTTCCGTACCAACAACGGTTTCCGGTTTCAGCAGTTGCCCGTTAGCCAAATACCGGGTAACCTGGATGAGTACAGCCTTGTTATTTTAAATGATATTACTTCGCTGGACGACCGCACTGCAACTGCACTGGGCAAGGTACTGGCCTATGGCCACAGTGTGTGTATCTTTCCCGGTGAAACACCCAATCCTGCTTCCCTGAACGAGGGGTTGAAACAACTGGCGGATGTGCGTATCACCGGCCTCGACTCTTCGGCACAAACGGTAAGCAGCCTGCAACAGGGCAACCCTTTGATAAAAGACATATTTGAAACCATACCTGCCAATGTTCAATTGCCTGTGGCAAACTGGCACTATGTTATGGAGGCGGGCCTGTCTGCCAACCAGCAATCGGTGCTTAGCTTCCGGAATGGAGACCCCTTCCTGGCACAATACAGCCCCGGTAAGGGCAACTTATATTTATGTGCAGCTACCCCCGACCTGGAAGCCGGTAACTTTGCTACCAGCTATTTCTTTGTTCCTTTCCTGTACCAGATGGCTATGCAATCGCATGGCAGCGATATATATGCATTGACTGCGGGTGAAGGGCAGGCTGCATTTATTCCGCTGAATGATGCCGATGAAAGAAATATGCTGCACCTGTATGCCAAAGGGCTGGATGCCATACCCCCCCAGCAACCGGGCGGTTCTGGCCTGAATGTTTTCCCGGACCAGTCTGTCAACCAACCGGGCTTTTATATGCTGTCGGCAGGGTTGGGCGATACCACTATGATTGCCATTAACAGCAACCGCACCGAATCGCAACTGGAGAACAGGGATATAGCCGCATTAAAAACAAGCTGGAAAGGGGATAACATTCACTGGATTGATATTGCAAAAGCAGGCACGGCGGGTAATGGCGGCCATAGCAATAACTTCCCGCTTTGGAAAGTTTGTGTTATTTTAGCCCTGTTATTGCTGGCCGCTGAAACCCTTGTTTTGGCGGGTAGTTTTCGCAAACAAAATGTAGCTGTACAATAGCGCTTATGCTCGTGCTTATCAAACAGGCAAAGATCGTCGACGCACGGTCAGATTTCCATAACAAAGTGGTTGATATCCTTATTGAAAACGGTAAGATAAAAACCATAGCTCCAGCCATAGATGCTCAAGCCGAACATATTATTGAAGGGGCTGAGCTTTGTGTCAGCACAGGATGGGTAGACCTTTTTGCCGATTACCGCGAGCCGGGATTTGAGCAGAAGGAAACCATAGCATCGGGTTTGGATGCAGCCGCAGCGGGTGGTTTTACACAGGTATTCATTACCCCAAATACGAACCCTGCTATCAGTACAAAATCAGTTGTGGAATTCGTACTGAGAAAGGCAGCAGGCCACCTGGTAAGGTTGCACCCGCTTGGCGCTATCAGTAAAGACCTGGACGGAAAAAACCTTGCCGAAATGCTGGATATGCACCAACATGGGGCCATTGCATTTACAGACGGATGGAAACCCGTACAAAATGCCAACCTGATGCTGAAGGCGCTGGAGTATGTAAAAGCTTTTAACGGCATATTGGTACAAATACCTGTTGAAGCGTCCCTTTCTGCCGGGGGGCTTATGAATGAAGGCGAAACGTCTACGCGGCTGGGTATGGCGGGGATTCCGGAAATGGCGGAAACACTTTTATTACACCGCGATATAGAACTGCTCCGCTATACAGGTTCAAGGCTGCATGTTACCGGTATCAGTACAGCCGCATCGGTTGAGCTGGTAAGAAAAGCCAAAGAATCGGCACTGGATATTACCTGTTCGGTTACCCCTTACCATCTTGCGCTTACAGAAGAAAAACTGGCAGGTTACAGCAGTATGTATAAAGTAAGCCCGCCACTACGCAGCGAAACAGACCGGCAGACGTTGATAGCCGGGCTGAAAGACGGTACGATTGATTGCATTGCCTCTCACCACCGTCCGCAGGACTGGGATGCCAAAACAAGAGAGTTTGAATATGCCGCAGACGGTATGAACCTGCAGGAAATAACATTTCCCGTGCTATGGCAGACGCTACACAACGAGATAGATATTCAGACTATTGTGCATGCCTTAACCACTAATCCGAGGCATATATTCGGGTTGGAGGACCGCGGGATAAAAGAAGGCGACATAGCAGAATTGACTATATTTACGCTCAAAGGCAGCCAGGCCGTGAATGAAAAGGGCTTAATATCTGCCTCTGCCAATAACCCTTTCATAAAAGAAGAATTGAGCGGCAAGGTAGTAGCCACCATTAACGATCATGAAGTCTTTGTAAATAAATAACTATGGAAAACAAAAAAATCCACTTGTCATACGGTTTTTTTACCGCGCTTGCACTTATCATTACAGGCCTCGTCCTTCATTTTTCAGGCTTGTCTTATGAGAAATGGGCGTTTTATGTTCAGCTGCTTCCTTTCCTTGCGGGCATTCTTTTAAATGCAAATGCCTATTCAAAAGCAAATGACCACAATGTAACATTTGGAAACGTATTCAGCAGTTGTTTCAGGGCAACCGCGATTATCACGCTAGTAATGATTTTATGGACATTCATTTCATTAATGATTTTCCCTGAAATCAAAGAAAAGGCAATTGAAATGGCAATGGAAGGTATGACCCAAAAAGGAATGTCTGACGAACAGATTGACCAGGCTGTTGGAATGACCAGGAAATTCTTTTTGCCGTTCGCTGTTGGCGGCGCCCTGTTTATGTACTTATTCTGGGGGGCAATATTCTCATTGCTTGGTGCAGCTATAGCTAAAAAGAACCCGCAACCAAACCAGCTTCAACCTTAAACCTGACATGCCCGATATTTCTATTATCGTACCGCTTTTCAACGAAGACGAATCACTGCCCGAACTAGCCGACTGGATAGAAAGGGTATGTGGCGAACATGGCTATTCGCATGAAATAATAATGATAGATGACGGCAGTACAGATAACAGCTGGCATGTTATTGAGCAATTGTCAGAACAATACGCTACAGTAAAAGGCATCAAATTTCAGCGCAACTATGGTAAAAGCGCAGCGCTGAATGAAGGCTTCAAAGCTGCTACAGGCAATGTGGTCATCACAATGGATGCCGACCTGCAGGACAGCCCCGACGAAATACCGGAGCTCTACCGCATGATAACCGCGGAAGGGTTTGACCTGGTAAGCGGCTGGAAGAAAAAACGGTATGATAATGCGCTTACCAAAAACCTCCCTTCCAAATTATACAATGCCGTTAACCGCCGTATATCGGGTATCAAGCTGCACGATATGAATTGCGGGCTGAAGGCCTACAGGAAAAATGTGGTGAAAAGCATTGAGGTATATGGCGAAATGCACCGCTTTATCCCTGTACTGGCAAAAGCTGCAGGCTTCCGGAAGATAGGTGAGAAGGTGGTAGTGCACCGCGCACGCAAGTACGGCCATTCAAAATTTGGCTGGGAACGTTTCATCAACGGGTTTCTCGATTTACTTTCCATACAGTTTGTAAGCCGCTTCGGTAAAAAACCAATGCACTTCTTTGGCACTATAGGTATGCTGATGTTCCTGATAGGTTTTATTATGGCAGTATGGCTGGTAGTGGAAAGGCTTAGTGCCGGACAGGATTACGGGCTCACTAACAGGCCTCCTTTTTATATAGCGCTCACAACAATGATAATGGGCACCCAGTTTTTCCTGGCAGGATTCACAGCCGAACTAACGTCCCGCAGCGCAGCCGACAGGAATGTTTACCTGGTAGAAGAAAAATTAAAACTTGAATAAATAGCTGGCTACCGTTTGCCTTTATGCCGCTGCCATTTCAGGAAGCGGACGCGGCGCATGGCTTTTCATTTCGCCGGCTATAGCACGTATATGGTCGGGTGTAGTACCGCAACAGCCCCCTACTATATTTACCCACCCGTTGTCTGCAAAACCTCCTATGATGGCTGCCGTCTGTTCCGGGGTTTCATCATACTCGCCCATAGCATTGGGCAGGCCGGCATTGGGGTAACAGCTTACATAGCAACTTGCTATTTGTGCCAGTTCTTCCACATGCGGCCTCATCTGTGCACCGCCCAGCGCACAGTTCAGTCCTATGGCCAGCGGTTCCGCATGTTTTACCGATATATAAAACGCTTCGAGCGTTTGGCCGCTCAACGTGCGGCCTGAAGCGTCTGTAATAGTGCCCGATATGATTACAGGCAGTTTTTCCTGTTTGGTATCGCGGAAGTATTTGTTGATGGCGTAAATCGCAGCCTTTGCATTCAGCGTATCGAAGATAGTTTCAATCAGCAAGATGTCTACGCCCCCTTTTACTAACCCGTCTACCTGCTCATAATAAGCATTGGCCACCTCGTCAAAGGTAGTAGCGCGATAACCCGGGTTATTCACATCGGGCGAAAGAGACAGCGTTTTATTCATCGGGCCGATAGCCCCTGCAACAAACTTGTGCGTTCCCGGATGCTCTTTCATATATTCATCTACGGCTTCGCGTGCCAGTTTTGCTGCTGCTACATTTATCTCGTGAGAAAGCTGCCCCATTTCATAATCGGCCATGGAGACAGCCTGTGCATTGAACGTATTGGTTTCAAGGATATCAGCCCCGGCATCAAGATATTGGCGGTGGATGTTCTTCACCACATCAGGACGGATAAGCACCAGCAGGTCGTTATTACCTTTCAGGTCTATATGCCAGTCTTTGAACCGCTCTCCGCGATAATCGGCCTCGTTCAGTTTGAACCGTTGTATCATAGTGCCCATAGCACCATCCAACATTAATATCTTTTCAGAGAGTAGTTTTCTCAGTTCCTGCTCTTTCGCTGTCATATTACAAAATTAAGAGAAAAGGGGTATTCAAACAGACTTCCCTAAAAGTGAATTGAATATTACGCATAAAAAGAGACCTGCCAGGGGGCAGGTCTCGATTATTATAGAGGTATATTTTTATTATGCTTCTGCTTTCAGCATTTTCTGGAACCTGATACGATCATTTTCATCCAGCATAATTTTGCGCAGGCGTATGCTTTGCGGCGTTATTTCAATACACTCGTCCTGCTGTATATATTCCATACATTCTTCCAGTGTCATTTGTACTTTTGGCGCAATACGTGTCGCATCATCGCTACCGCTGGCACGCATGTTGGTCAGTTTTTTAGGTTCTGTTGCGTTTACAATCAGGTCGCCCGGTTTGATGTGTTCTCCTATTATCTGGCCTGAATAGACTTCTTCACCCGCATCGATAAAGAATGAACCCCTGTCTTGTAATTTATCCATTGAGTAGCCTGTGGTAGTAGCTGTGTTTTTAGATAACAGTACTCCATTGCTACGGCCGGGGATAGGCCCTTTCCATGGTTTGTACTCGCTAAAGCGGTGTGCCATTACAGCTTCACCTGCTGTAGCGGTTAGCATATTGGAACGCAGGCCTATCAAACCACGTGAAGGAATTTCAAATTCGAGGTGTTGCATCTCGCCCTTGCTTTCCATCACCAGCATTTCGCCTTTGCGTTGTGTAACGAGGTCTATCACTTTACCACTGAATTCAGAAGGCACGTCAACTACCAGTGTTTCATAGGGCTCGCATTTACGGCCATCTATTTCTTTGGTAATTACCTGCGGCTGGCCAACGGTCAGTTCAAATCCTTCGCGGCGCATCGTTTCAACCAAAACACTCAGGTGAAGGATACCACGACCATATACGAGGAATTTATCTGCATCGTCTGTATCCTGGACACGCAGGGCCAGGTTTTTTTCCAGCTCTTTATACAGGCGGTCGCGTATATTACGGCTGGTCACGAATTTACCTTCGCGGCCAAAGAACGGTGAGTTATTAATACTGAACTGCATGTTCATGGTAGGCTCATCGATAGGTATAATAGGCAGCGCTTCGGGATTTTCGAAATCGGCTACTGTTTCGCCAATCTGGAAGCCTTCTATACCTACTATTGCACAAATATCACCTGCACTTACTTCTGATACTTTCTTTTTGCCCATGCCTTCAAATACGTACAATTCTTTTACGCGGCTGCGCTCGAATTTACCGTCTGTTTTACACAGCATTACGGGCTGGTTTTCTTTAATGGTACCACGCATTACACGGCCTATGGCTATACGGCCAAGGAATGTAGAATAGTCGAGCGAGGTGATCTGCATTTGCATGTTGCCCTCGTTCACATGCGGCTCGGGTACTTTTTCAAGTATGGTATCGAGCAGGGGGGTGATATCTTCGGTTGGTGTAAGTGATGTATTGAACCAGCCTTGTTTTGAAGAACCGTATATGGTTGTAAAGTTAAGCTGTTCTTCGGTTGCATCAAGCTGGAAGAAAAGCTCGAATACTGCATCGTGCACTTCGTCGGGACGGCAGTTAGGTTTGTCTACTTTGTTGATAACTACAATCGGCTTCAGGTTCAGTTGCAATGCTTTTTGCAGTACGAAACGTGTTTGCGGCATAGGGCCTTCAAAGGCATCTACCAGCAGTAATACACCATCAGCCATTTTCAATACCCTTTCTACCTCACCACCAAAGTCGGCGTGGCCGGGGGTATCAATTACGTTAATCTTAACGTCTTTGTATATAACAGAAATATTTTTACTCAAGATGGTAATGCCACGCTCTCTTTCAAGCTCGTTGCTGTCCATGATAAGTTCACCTGTTTCCTGGTTATCGCGGAAAACCTTGGTGGCATGTATTATTTTGTCTACAAGCGTTGTCTTACCATGATCGACGTGCGCAATGATGGCTATGTTACGAATATTCATTTTCCTTTATTATGCTATTTTTTGGACAGTCTCAAAACTGCCATCCTGAACCACACCTGCTAAAATATTTTTTGTTTTAGCGTTCAAACTGACAGAGGGATTTTTAAAAGTCGCGCAAAGGTACGGAAAATATCTATACGTACATCAAGAAAAGGTTAATTTATCGTTGAATTTTGGAAACCGCAAAAAACGTAATAATCAATATATATAATGTATTATTTATTTATTAAATATAGTGGTTACTATAATTATATCAACAAAAAACGCCTGCAGCATCGGCTACAGGCGTTAATATGATTACGAGATTAATTAATTCATCTTAAACGGTGCGATAAGCTGGAATTCCGGTATCGTTACAACCATCAGCTTTTTGTTGTACATATTTTCCATCTGGTAAGTACCGCCCATTTTCCCCATATCACTGCGGAGATTGGCGGCCGATACATATTGATAATTGCTGCCTGGCTCTATTATGGGCTGCTGGCCTACTACCCCTTCTCCTTCTACTTCCCGGTAAGAACCGTTGCTGTCTATTATCTGCCAATGGCGGCGCAACAGCTTTACCGGTACATCGCCCAGGTTCTCAATAGTAATACGGTAGGCAAACAGGTACTCGGAGCTTAGCGGGTTTGATTGCGCGGGCTGATAAAAGGTCTCAACCGTTATACTTACCCCTTCAGTTACTTTTTGAACCATAGCGTAGTTCTTTATGTAAATATACGGCTTTTAACAGCTCTTCTATTCCCCGGCAGATAAAATAAATGTTATAGCTTCATTTATTTCTCCACTGCTATAACCTTTTTGAAGAAGATACCTGTACACTTTCCCTTTCCGTATATGTATGTTCCTTTCTCTTTTCAGTTCCTGCCATTTTTTTCGGGCAAGCGCCTGTGTAGTGTCCTGGTATTCTTCGGGGTCAATTTCTGTAAGTGCCTTCTTAACACAATAGTCTGATATGCGGTTTTGTTTCAGGTGCTGTACTATCTTTTGCTTGCCCCATTGTTTCATCCGGAATTTGCCGCGGGCAAAGGCGCGGGCATATCTTTCTTCGTTCAATAGCCCCGTTTCAATCAGCAGGGAAATCTGTTCTTCCACTTCCGGTGTGGCACATCCCAGCTCATACAGTTTATTGCGTACTTCTGCATGACAGCGTTCCTGGTAAGTGCAGTAATGGTATATAGCCTTCTTAACGTCCATTTACCTGCCCATGTACACCATAAGTATTTGAATATCACTAGGATTCACCCCACTTATGCGGCTGGCCTGCCCCAGTGTATGCGGTTTTATTTTTGCCAGTTTTTGCCTGGCCTCGTTAGAAAGTGCGGATATTTTATGATAATCGAAAGAGGACGGTATCATCAGGTTTTCTAATGTTGCCATCTTTTTTACCAGTTCTTTTTCTTTTTCTATATACACTTCATACTTTGCCTGTATCTCGGCCTGTTCTAAAACAAGGTTATCAACATCTCCCACAGCTTTTTTAAATTCAGGCATTGCCGTTATCATATCTTTTATCCCTATTCCGGGCCTTAATAATAGTTTCAGGGCACGGCTTCTTTCTGTAAGTGGCGTTGAGCCTTTTTCTTCAAGAAACGCATTGGCCGCTGATGGTTCCACCGGGAATTCAGCCAGTATTTTTCTTATTTCCATTACCTTTCCCTCCTTTTGCTGCGCAAGCTGCATTCTTTCCTCTGTTGCAAGACCTATGTTATAACCCAGTCTTGTAAGCCTCAGGTCTGCATTATCCTGTCGCAGCAGGGTACGAAACTCTGCCCGGCTGGTAAACATACGATAGGGCTCATCCGTACCCTTATTTATCAGGTCGTCTATCAATACGCCAATATAGGCTTCGCTGCGCTGCAATACTACGTGTTCCTGTTCATGGGCGTTGCGGTGTGCATTAATACCAGCCATTAAACCCTGGCAGGCGGCTTCTTCGTAACCTGTAGTACCATTTATCTGGCCGGCAAAGAATAAATTATTCACCAGTTTGGTTTCCAGGGTGAATTTTAACTGGGTAGGCGGGAAATAATCGTATTCTATAGCATAACCGGGGCGGAAAAACTTACAATTTTCAAATCCCGGTACCATTTTCAGTGCATTATATTGAACCTCTTCCGGCAGGGAGGTACTAAATCCGTTCACATATATCTCCACGGTATTCCAGCCTTCAGGTTCTACAAAGAGCTGGTGTCTTTCCCTTTCGGCAAAGCGGCTTATTTTATCTTCTATACTGGGACAATAACGCGGTCCACTCCCTTTTATTCTTCCCTGGTACATGGGCGATTTCTCAAACCCTGTCTTCAGTATATCATGTACTTCCTGGCTGGTATACGTTATCCAGCAACAGCGTTGTTGCTCCGGCTTTATCTTTTCAACAGGCAAATAGGAGAAACCGACTATTTCTTCATCACCCTCCTGTATCTCCATTTTAGTATAGTCAAGGCTGCGCCCGTCTACTCGTGGGGGTGTTCCGGTTTTCAGGCGTGCGCTTTCAAACCCTATTTCCACTAACTGTTCTGTAATACCCGTAGCCCCCTTTTCTCCCATTCTCCCTCCTCCAAACTGCTTTTCACCTACGTGTATCACTCCATTCAGGAATGTTCCATTGGTCAGGACTACTGTTTTACCATATATTTCCTGCCCCATTCCGGTTACTACGCCTTTAATTGTTCCACGTGAAACAATTAATCCCTTCACCATATCCTGCCAAAAATCAAGATTAGGGGTTTGTTCCAGCATTTCCCGCCATGTAGCAGCAAAAAGCATCCGGTCGTTTTGAGAGCGCGGACTCCACATGCCCGGGCCTTTCGACCTGTTCAGCATACGGAATTGAATCATGCTTTTATCACTTACGATGCCGCTATATCCTCCAAGGGCATCAATTTCTCTTACAATCTGGCCCTTGGCTATACCCCCCATTGCAGGGTTACAACTCATTTGGGCAATAGTCTGCATGTTCATGGTAATCAATAATACCTTTGAACCCATATTGGCAGCTGCTGCTGCTGCTTCGCATCCTGCATGGCCTGCGCCAACAACTATAACATCATATTCCAGAAACATAGGCTGCAAAGTTAAGAACCGTAAACGGTATTAACACCTTTTATTGTTTAGCTACAAATTAGTATAACGCAGTAGAAATAATAGATACTACGGTATAGTATAATGTACAGTACTGGAATGTACTGGGTAAAACTCCAATTCCTATAGTAAACTAGTAAGTAGATTTTGGGAATAATGATTATTCTAATTAATTGTTCCACGTGGAACAATTAAAAAAATAGGGCTTAACATAAATACAAAAAAAGAGGCTCATGTTTTGCATGAGCCTCTTTTTTTGAAGTAATACTTTGCCTCGTCCTAAAAAAGGTTGACACAAAAACAGTGTAACCGTTATGAATAAA